>NZ_JBBPEU010000002.1:0-675594 GCF_040225985.1 Shimia fortis | reverse complement strand
ACCTCGAGACCGTGAACACCTACGAAGGCACCCACGACGTGCACGCCCTCATCCTGGGCCGCGCACAGACCGGGCTGCAGGCGTTCGTGTAAACCTTTGGGCCAGAAGGGACGTAACTCTGTCTGGGCGCAGATGAACGGGTTTCCTTTTAAGAAGGAGGCGGACTCTCCTAGAGGGGGTCCGCATTTACGATAACTCTGGCACGGCCCGTCATTCCGCCGTTGTCAGCTTGACGCTGTCATGTTTCTATTGCCGTAAATTTCTCTCACCGGACCGAGCGGGATTCCTCGTGATTTGTCCGTCTCAGGAAAGATTCTTATGGCACATCAGACCTTTCGCACCTTTCTGGCCGCCTGCGCCACCACCGCCTTTGTCGCGCTTCCGGGTCATACCCAAGAGGCGCCCGCGCCCAAAGTGTCGGTGGCGGCGGCCTATATGGATGAAATGACTCAGGACATCACTTTCATCGGCAAGGGGGAAGCGATCGACAAGGTCGATATCCTTGCGCGGGTCAGCGGTTTTGTCGAAGAGGTGTTGGTGCAGGACGGTGAACCGGTCCAGCCGGGCGATGTGCTTTACAAGATCGAGCCCGACACCTACGAGGCCACCCTCGCCGCGCGTCAGGCCGATCTGTTCCAGGCCAAGGCCAATCTTGATCTTGCGCAGGTCGACCTTGACCGAAAACAGGAACTGTTCGAACGCGAGGTCGGCACCGAGGCCGACCGCGATGTGGCCGAGGCGAATTACAAGGTAGCCGAGGCGCAGGTGTCAATTGCCGAGGCCGCGATTGACCTGGCCGAGCTTGATCTGAAATATACCGAGGTCGTGGCCCCGTTCGAGGGTCGTGTCGGGCGTACCAATGTGAGTGTCGGCGAACTGGTGGGGCCAAATTCCGGCCCTCTGATCAATCTCGTGCGGACCGCACCGATCTATGTCGAATTCTCGCTGACCGAAAGACAGCTGATCTCGATCCGGCAAGAGCTGGAGACCTCGGTTGAAGGGGTGGCCAACAATGATGACACGCCCAATGTCTATGTGATCCTGCCGAATGGCACCGAACTGGACGAGGCCGGGCGCGTGGTTTTTGCCGACAACCGGGTTGATCCCACCACCGGCACCATTTCCCTGCGGGCCGAGTTCGAGAACAAGCGCGGGATGATCATTGACGGATCCTTCCTGAATGTGCGGGTCGAGGCCAGCCAGCCGGTTGAGGTGCTGATGATCCCGCAGGCCGCCGTACAGCGGGATCAGCGTGGTGATTTCGTGCTGGTCGTAGGCCAGCAACAGACCGTCGAGCAGCGTTACGTGACACTGGGGCGGCAGGTCGGCACCGCTGTCGTGGTGAAAGAAGGCATGCGCGAGGGCGAGTCCGTGATTGTCGAGGGGCTGCAACGCGTGCGTCCGGGCGTTTCGGTCGATGCCGTGCTCGCCGGCACCCCGGCAGAGGAGTAAGCGCCCGTGTTTTCCTCAGTCTTCATTGCACGTCCCAAGACGTCTTTCGTGATCTCGATCGTTCTGACCATCATGGGGATCATCGGCTTTACGGCCCTGCCGGTGGAACAGTTCCCCGAAATCACACCGCCGGTCGTGAACGTCAGTGCGAATTATACCGGTGCCAACTCGGAAACGGTTGAAAACACGGTCGCCGCGCCGATTGAGGCGCAGGTCAACGGGGTGGATGACATGATCTATATGTCATCCGACAGCACCGATACGGGGTCTTACGGGTTGTCGGTGACTTTTGAGGTGGGCACGGATCCCGACATCGCCTCGGTCAACGTGCAGAACCGCGTGGCGCAGGCGATCGCCTCGCTGCCTACCGAGGTGACGGCGTCCGGTGTTGTCACCCAGAAATCCTCGACCAACATGCTGATGCTGGTCACGCTGTCTTCGCCGAACGGCACCTATGACGAGGTGTTCCTGTCGAACTATACCAACATCAACCTGCGCGATGCGTTGGCCCGTGTGAACGGGGTCGGCAAGGCCGACGTCATGACCAATTTCGAATATTCGATGCGGATGTGGATGGATCCGAACCGCATGGCGGGACTGGGCCTTGTGCCGGCGGACCTGATCAACGCCATCCGCGAACAGAACCTCGAGGTGTCGGCGGGCCAGATCGGCACGCCGCCAATCCCTGCGGGGCAACAGTTTCAGTATACCATCAAATCCAAGGGCCGCCTGACCACGGTAGACGAATTCGAGGATATCGTGCTGCGCACGGGCGATGCAGGCAGCATCGTACGGATCAAGGATGTTGCACGGGTCGAACTGGGGGCGAATTACTATAACGCCTCGGGCCGATACTCCGGCAATCCGGCGACGGTTCTGGCCATCTATCAGGCACCGGGGGCCAACGCCCTTGCCGTGGCCGAAGGGGTCAATGCCGAACTGGAGCGCCTTGCACGGGCCTTTCCCGATGACGTGATCTATGACATCCCCTTCGATTCCACCCGCTTTGTGAACCAGTCGTTGAAAGACGTGATCACCACGCTGATGCAGACCTTTGTCCTTGTGATCGCTGTGGTGTTCATTTTCCTTGGGAATGTGCGGGCTACCGTCATTCCGGCGATTGCCATTCCGGTGTCGCTGATCGGGACTTTCGCCTTCCTACTGGCCTTTGGCATGTCGCTGAACACAATTTCGCTTTTCGCGCTGGTTCTGGCCATCGGCATCGTGGTGGATGACGCCATCGTGGTGGTGGAAAACGTCGAACGCCTGATTGCGGAAGAAGGCCTCAGCGCCGCCGACGCCACCCGCAAGGCCATGGGCCAGATCACCGGCCCGGTGATTGCGACGACGCTGGTGTTGCTGGCGGTATTCGTGCCGGTCACCTTTATGCCGGGGATCACGGGGCGGCTGTATTCGCAATTCGCGATCACCATTTCGACCGCTGTTGTGATTTCGTCGATCAACGCGCTGACGCTGTCGCCGGCACTCTGTTCTTTGATCCTCAAGCCGCGCGAAGGCGGGCCAAAGGGTATTCTGGCGACGTTCGAAATGGGCATCGACGGGGTACGCGGCGGCTATGTCGGAATCGTAAAACGGCTGGTGCGCGTGCCGCTGATCGCGGTGGCGGTGCTGGCCGCGATTTTCCTGGGCTCAGGAACCCTGTTCAAGTCCCTGCCAGCCGGGTTCATCCCGCTGGAGGATAACGGGTACCTGTTCATCGACGTGCAACTGCCCGACGCGGCCTCTCTGGAGCGAACCGAAGCCGTGACCAAGCGTCTTGAGGAACAGATTCAGGCTATTCCCGGCGTCGCCAACACCGTGAACGTTAACGGGTTCAGCCTGTTGAACGGGGGCGGATCAAACGGTGCCATGATCATCGCCAACCTGACCCCGTGGGACGAACGTGACACGCCCGAGCTCAGCGCGGATGGTGTGCTGGCGAATATCTATGCCATCGCCAATCAGGAGATTTCGGCCAACGTGATAGCCTTCAACCCGCCACCCATTTCGGGCCTTGGCATGTCCGCCGGGGTCGAGATGAAGGTGCAGCAGACCGGCGGTGGCACGGCGCAGGAACTCTCCGCCGCGCTTGGCGGGCTGGTCTATGCCGCCAACCAGCGCGAGGAACTGTCCCAGGCCTATTCGACCTTCCGTGCCAACGTTCCCAAGGTCTATATCGATCTGGACCGCGAAAAGGCCAAGTCATTGAATGTGGCAGTGTCGGACGTGTTCCAGACCCTGCAGGCCTATATGGGGTCGTTCTATGTCAACGACTTCAACCTGTTCGGGCGGGTTTACCGCGTGATGATCCAGGCCGATGGCGAATATCGCGACAAGGTCGATGACATTGGCAACCTCTATGTTCGCTCAAAGAGCGGGGAAATGGTGCCGCTCGGAACCTTGATCACCATGCGCAACGAGTTGGGACCGGTCGCGCTGAACCGCTATAACATGTTCCGGTCGGCCACCGTGACCGCCGTGCCTGCCGAAGGGCTGTCCACGGGGGATGCAATCCGCGTGCTGGAAGAAGAGGCCGCCAATGCGCTGCCGCCGGGCTATGGGTTTGAATGGACCGGCACCGCCCAGCAGCAGCAATCGGCAGGCGGCCTTGTTGTGGCGATCCTGATCATGGCGGTAACTTTCGGCTACCTGTTCCTTGTGGCGCAATATGAGAGCTGGACCATGCCAGTCGGCATTCTTCTTTCGGTGACTGTGGCGTTGTTCGGGGCCCTGGCCGCTGTGGCAGTCTGGGGCGGGGATGTGAACCTTTATACCCAGATCGGGATGATCATGCTGATCGGCCTTGCCTCGAAAAACGCCATCCTGATTGTCGAGTTCGCCATGGAACGGCGCGCCAGCGGGATGAGCATCCGCGAAGCCGCGACCGAGGCCGCAGGCCAGCGATTCCGTGCCGTGATGATGACCGCCTTGTCTTTCCTTTTGGGCGTGGTGCCTCTGGTCGTGGCAAGCGGTGCCGGTGCGGCCAGCCAGCAGGCCATCGGTGTAGCCGTGTTTGGCGGGATGCTGGCGGCGACGGTTCTGGGCGTGATCCTCGTACCGGTGCTTTACGTGCTGCTGCAAGGAGCGCGGGAATGGGTCAAGGGCACCAAAAACGATCCTGAACCCGAGGCACCCGCCGAAGGGTAAGGCCCACCAGAAAGTTGAAAAGAGCGCCGGTTCCGGCGCTCTCTTTCTTTTAGCAGGGGGTGGACCCATCCGGCCCTAGATCACGTCTAGCGACACCTTGACCCGATCCATCACCACCGCAGTCTTGAACCGACTGATATTGCTGTTGTCAAAGAAATAGGTCTGGGTAAATTTTTCGTATTCGTGGATATCCCGCACCGTCAGGATCAGTACGAAATCGCTTTCTCCTGTGGTGTAGTAACACTGCTGCACACAGGGCGCGCTGCGCATCCGACGCTTGAACGCATCCAGTTGCGCGCGGCTTTCCCTTTCCAGAAGCACTTCGGTGATGATGGTCATGGGGCTGCCCATCATGCCGGGGTTCAAAACGGCGATTTCCCGTTCAATGGCGCCGCTCTTGCGCAGTTTCTGCAACCTTTTTTGCACAGCCGGGGCGGACAGGCCAACCTCGGCGCTTATGGCGTCCGCGGTCAGGCGGGCATTGCCCTGTACCAGCTTGAGAATAGCGCGGTCTGTCTCATCCATGTCTGAAATTTCTCTCAAAATTCTGTTTGGGAGACAAATTTAGTCGAAAATCTCAAAATTGATACGACTTTCCGCATTCCGACCGGATACGATCTCAGTTAGCATAAGCACGAGGGATCATGTCTGACTTTGTCGAAAATCTTGTGGCGTTGCGCCACGATTTGCACCGTCATCCCGAATTGGGGTTTCAGGAACACCGCACCAAACAAGTTGTCGCCAAGCGTTTGCGGGCGCTTGGGATCGAGGTACATGAAGGCGCGGGCGTTGTAGGCGTTCTCCGGCGGGGGGCGGGCAACCGCGCCATCGGGTTACGGGCCGATATGGATGCGCTGGCCATTTCCGAAACCTCGACGCATGACTACGTCTCGACCGCGCCGGGCGTCATGCATGCCTGCGGTCATGACGGACACACGACCATGCTTTTGGGGGCGGCGGAACGGCTGACCCGTGAAGGAGATTTTGACGGCACGGTCGTGTTCCTTTTCCAACCGGACGAAGAGCATGGCGGCGGTGCCCGCGCAATGATTGACGAAGGGGTGTTGCAGCGGTTCGAGGTGGACGAGGTCTATGCCATTCACAACCTGCCCGGCGCGCCGCTGGGGCAGGTGTCGTCGCGCACCGGCATGATTTGCAGCAGCGAAAGCCTGTTCACCTTCACGATTGACGGGCGGGGCGGGCATTCTTCGATGCCGCATGTCGGGGCCGAGGCGCTGACCGTGGGCGCGGAATTGGTTCTTGCCCTGCAAACGATTGTTTCGCGCAAGCTGCCGCCTGATGCAGGCGTTGTGGTGTCCCCGACCGAATTCACCACCAACGGGCAGCGCAACGTGCTGCCGGGGCAGGCGGTCATCAAGGGCGATGTGCGCGCCCGCGCGCCGGAGCAGCGTGCTGCTGTAGAAGGCTTCATGCGCCAGATCGCGGCGGGGCTGGCTACGGCGCACGGTGTGTCGATCGATGTCGCTTTCCAGACGGATTTTGTTGAAACCTTCAATGCCGAAACCCCGACCGAAGCGGTCTATCGCGCAGGCGTGGCGGCGCGATGTGATGTCTGGCGCGAGCGCCCCGCGATGAGCTTTTCCGAAGATTTCGCGCAATTCACCGCAGCCGTGCCGGGGTGTTTCCTGTTGATGGGCAATGGCGAAGAGGGCGCCAATGGCCAGCCGCTGCATTCGTCAGATTACGATTTCAACGATGCCCTTCTGCCCATCGGGGCCGAGTTCTGGGTGCAACTGGTGCGCGACCGTCTGCCCCACAGAAAGGATGCAGGATGATGCAAGAGTTCCGCAACGCCCGGTTGGGATATGCCCCCGGCGCACCCCGCGATGGCAAAGCCGCATGGCAGGTTCTGTCCCCCGAGGATTTCGCCCGCGCGCAGGCCGAGATCACGGCTTGGCCCGGCTATGCGCCGACGCCGCTTGTGTCTTTGGAGGCACTGGCCAAACAGGCCAAGGTAGCCCGCATTGAGTATAAACACGAAGGCCCGCGCTTTGGCTTGGGCAGTTTCAAGGCTCTTGGTGGCGCCTACGCCGCGATGCGGGTCTTGCAACGCGAACTGTCTGCGCGCCTTGGGCGGGACATCGCGCTGGCCGATATCCGCGCTGGCAAATATGCCGAAGCCTGTCGCGCCATCACGCTGGTCTCGGCCACGGATGGCAATCATGGGCGGTCGCTGGCATGGGGGTGCCGCAACGTGTGTGCTCCCTGCCGCATCTATATCCATGCAGAGGTCAGCGAAGGCCGCGCCCAGGCCATGCGCGATCTGGGCGCCGAGGTCATTCGCATCGACGGAGATTACGATGACTCGGTCGCCGTCGCCCGGGAAGAGGCCGCCGCACAGGGATGGTTCGTGGTCTCGGACACGTCGTGGGAGGGGTATTCCGAGCCGCCCCGCGACGTCATGGCGGGCTATGGCGTGATGACCTTCGAAGCTTGCGAGGCGCTGGATGCCGTACCGACTCATGTCTTTTTGCAAGGTGGTGTCGGGGGGCTGGCTGCGTCGGTCGCGGCGGCGCTTCGCCAGTATTGGAAGGATGACGCGCCACGCGTCGTGGTGGTAGAGCCGGACCGCGCCGCCTGTCTTTTCGAAAGCGCGCAGGCCCATGCGCCAACCGCTGTCGAGATCGCAGAGGAAACCATCATGGCAGGTCTGTCCTGTGGTGAGCCATCGGAGATGGCGTGGGAGATCCTTGCCGAGGAAGCACAGGATTTCGTCACGATCCCGGACAGCATCGTGGCCCCCACCGTGCGCCTTCTGGCCCTTCCCCAAAGCAGCGATCCGGCGCTTGAGGCGGGCGAAAGCGCGGTAGCGGGGCTGGCGGCCTTGCTTGCCGCGCGCTGTGACGCGGGCTTGTCGGTCAGACTGGGGTTGGATGCAACCTCGCGCATCTTGTTGATCGGGTCCGAAGGCGTGACAGACCCCGAGATCTTTGCGCGTATCATGGCCGGAGAGGCCGCGTGAGCCCCGCGCCTGAGCGCGGCTTTCCCGACGCGGAATTTGCCGCTCGCACCGCGCGGGCTCAGGCGCTCATGGCGCAACAGGGGCTTGAGGGGCTTTTGCTGACGCGCGAAAGCGAGGTGCGGTATTTCAGCGGGTTTCACACTCTGTTCTGGCAAAGCCCGACCCGCCCTTGGTTCCTGTTCGTGCCTGTCGAAGGCAAACCTGTAGCCGTGATCCCCGAGATCGGCGCGGCCCTGATGCGCCAGACATGGATCGACGATATTCGGACCTGGAGCGCCCCGTCTCCCGCCGATGACGGTTTGTCCCTGCTGGTCGACTTGCTCGGGCCCCTCGCGGCGCGGGGCGCTTCGATCGGCGTACCCAAGGGCCACGAAACCAGCCTGCGGATGCCGCTTGGCGACTATGAACGACTGCTGGGCCTGCTTGCGGGGCTGGATATTCGGGATAGCACCGACATCATCCGCGCCTTGCGCATGGTGAAATCCGAAGCCGAGATCGCCAAGCTGCGCCATATCTGCGGGATCGGGTCGGCCAGTTTCGCCGCCTTGCCCGAGATTGTGCATGAAGGGCAAGCTTTCGAGGACACGTTCCGCGCCTTCAGGCGCAAGGCGCTGGAACTGGGGGCGGATGACGTGCCCTATCTTGTCGGCGGGGCCGACAAGGGCGGCTATCACGATGTAATCTCGCCGCCCACGGCCCGGCCCCTGCAAAAAGGGGACATCATGATGTTGGACACGGGCGCGACATGGGACGGGTATTTCTGCGATTTTGACCGGAACTTTGCGATTGGCAGGGCCGATGACGCGTCGCGCCGCGCCTATCACACGCTCTGGCGCGCGACCGAGGCCGGTCTTGCTGCGGCCCGCCCCGGTGCGCGTTGCGCCGACCTGTTTCACGTCATGCAAAGCGTGATTGACAGGATGGACGACCAGGGTGGCGATGTGGGGCGTCTGGGGCACGGTCTGGGCATGCAACTGACGGAATGGCCCTCGCTCGCGGCATTTGACAACACGGCCCTTCAGGAAAACATGGTGCTGACGCTTGAGCCGTCCCTTAGCTATGGCGACGGGCGGATCATGGTGCACGAGGAAAACATCGTCTTGCGCGCCGACGGGGCCGAGTTGCTGACCACGCGCGCCGTGCCGGAACTGCCCGTGATCTGAAGGAGGTCCGATGAAACTGTCATTTGAAACGGATCAGGGGATCGGCACACGGGCGAGTTTTGGCGTGGTGCTGTTGCAAGAAGATGAAACGCTCGAGGCCGAGTTAGCCCGCCTCATGGCGCTGGACGGCGTGGCCCTGCATCACAGCCGCATCCGCATGGCGAACGAGATTCGTCCCGATACGCTGGCCCGAATGGAGGCCGACCTGCCCGATGCGGTGCGCATGCTGCCTTCGGCGCCTTCCTATGACGTGATCGGCTATGCCTGCACCTCGGCGGCGACGGTGATCGGATCTGACCGCGTCGCCCGTGCCGTGCAAACCGTGCTGCCCAACGCCGGGGTGACCGATCCGCTGGCGGCGATGATCGCGGCGGGACGGCATCTCGGGGTGCGGCGGCTGGGCTTTGTTACGCCCTATGTGCCCGAAGTTTCGCAACAGATGCGGAACCGGCTGAGCGATGCGGGGTTTGACATTGTTGCCTTCGGCAGTTTCGAGGAAAGTGACGACCGGGTTGTTGCGCGTATCAGGGCAGACTCTATCCTGAACGCCGCCCTGTCGGTGGCGGCGCAAAGCCGGTGCGAGGCGCTTGTGATCGCCTGCACGAACCTCCGGGTTCTGCGCGTATTGCCCGCGATCGAGGCGCGTTTGGGCATTCCGGTTCTCTCAAGCAACGTGGCGCTGGCCTGGCACATGTTGCGGCTTGCCGGGGTGCAGGGCGCGCGCCCTGACATGGGCTGCCTGTTTGCTGCACCTTAGGGCTTGTCCGGCCTCCCAAGGCCGCGTAGCAGGATGGAAGACACAGCTTAAACTGCGAGGCACACATGGCTGACATTATCCGCAAACACACGAACCAACGCATGAGCCAGATGGTCGTGCATGGCGACACGATTTATCTGGCCGGTCAGGTCGGCACCGCTGGCGCGTCGGTGGCGCAACAGACGCAGGATTGTCTGGACAAGGTCGACGCGCTTCTGGCCGAGGCGGGCAGCGACAAGACCCGCATTCTTCAGGCCACGATCTGGATGGCCGACATGGCCGATTTTGACGAAATGAATGGTGTCTGGGATGCCTGGGTACCCGAAGGCTGTGCGCCCGCGCGTGCCACTGGCGAATCCAAGTTGGCCACGCCGGACTTCCTTGTCGAGGTAATCGTGATCGCTGCCAAGGCCTAAACGGCTTTGGCTGGGGTGTCTGTTGCGGGCGCTCCGGCCAGTCCGCGGGCGGCAAAGATCGGGACGGGTTTGCTGATCCCCTTCAGGCTGACCGGGGGCAGAGGGGTGATCTCGAACTGGGTCGCCCCGTCCCCAAGTGCCGCGCGGGTATCCTCTTCCAACAGAACCTGCCCCGGCCCCGCTTGGCTGCACAGGCGAGCGGCAAGGTTCACGGTGGACCCGAGCACGGTATAATCCATGCGATCGCGCGCGCCCATGGCGCCCAGAACCACCTCGCCCGAGGCCATGCCGATCCCGACCTCCAGTGCGGCGCTGGCCTGTTGGCTTTGCATGAAGGCGGCCAGGGCCTTTTCGATCTCGACAGCGCAGGACACGGCGCGCTGTTCCTTTTCGTCGCCGGTGAACATCGCCATCAATTCATCGCCCACGAATTTGTCGATGTCACCGCCATGGCGTTCGACGATCTCGGCCTGTACCTCGAAATACTGGTTCAGAACCTGGATCACCTCTTCCGGCGACACGGTTTCGGAAAAGGCGGTATAGCCGCGGATATCGCTGAACAGCATCGTCACCGCGCGCCGTTCCCCGCCGCGCGACATGGTTTCGCCTTCGCGGGCCTGAATGGCGGACACGGTTTCGTGGCTGACGAATTTCATCAGTTCCAGCCGTTCGCCCAGTTCTCCGGCCATGATGTTGATCCGCTTGGACAGGTCGCCGATTTCATCGCGCGACCGCACATCGGCGACGCGGGCAGCAAAGTCGCCCTGGCCGATCCGGTCGGCCACCCGCCCGATCTTGAGGATCGGTCCTGTCAGCCCCCGCGAAAAGATCAGCGCCGCCGCCGAGGCTGCGGCAAAGCCGAACGCCCCGACAATCAGAATGCTTTGCATCATTTCGTGGATGACAGCATAGGCGTTTTCCTCGGACAGTTCGGTCACGATCGCCCATGGAAACCAGTCGGGAAAGGCATAGGCGCCAAGCATTTGCATCCCGTCCGGTCGGACATAGCTTTCCAGCGCATCGGCGCGCGCCCCCGCCACGATCAACGGCATGGCCGAGGCCACGATCGCGCGATCATTGATGACCTCGGGCCTGTCGACCAGCGATGTACGCCCGGCATGATCGACCACTGTGATCTCGCCGCGTTGCCGGAACGGATGCGCCTCTAGCGTGTCGCGCAGGGCGGCAAGATCAATCCGCGCGACCAGTGTCAGCTTGCGCCCCGCGATCCGGCTTTCCATCGGCAGAGCAAGCGTTGCGATCCAGTCGCCCGTGGCGTCCACCTGCGAAATCAGAGGGCGACCATATTGCCCCGTGCCAGCGATATTGGTGACAAGTGCCCCCGGCGCGCGCAGCATCTCTAGAGGGTCCAGCCCCTGTTCCTGAAGTCGCGCGGAAAACGCCTGATCAGTCACCATCAGCGGCAGGTCCGCGCCTTCGACGCTCAGTTGCAGGGCCACCACGCCGGGCAATTGTTCCATCCCCTCGGTCAGTAGGGATACCTTCTGCGAGACATCCAGTTCGGGATTGTCCACGCCGCTGCGGATCACCGACAGCGGTGCCAGCCAGCGCCCTTCGTAAAACCCGTCGAACTGGTCCCTGATCTGGGCGGCAACGCCGGTCAGGTCTTCGTTGGCGGCGCTTTTCAATTCGTCCCGCGCAATCCGCACGAGGTTTTCCCCGACAAGGGCAAGGGGCACAATCGCCACAAGCGCCGCGAACAGGAAGAACTTGAGCGTGAGGGGAAACCGCATTCGCGCTTACTCGTCCCGGGCCGTGGCCACAACCGTGGCGCTGTCAGTGGCCACACCGCAGGCAAGGCCGGTTGTGTCGCGCGCCGTGACCGTCACCGTATAGGTGCCGGGCGCCCCATAACGATGGCGGGCAATCGTGCTGTTGGTCGACGATTGATCGCCAAAGGCCCAGCTGACCTGCACCGCCTGTCCGTCCGGGTCGCTGGCCGTGCTGGCATCAAAGCGCAGCACATCATGGGCCGCACCCACGGGGGTTTCGCGGTCCGGGCCTGCATCGACCACGGGCGGGGCATTGACCAGAATGCGGGCGCTGTCCTGACCGGCGGCGCAGGCGCTTCCGCTGTCATCGGTGACGGTCAGTGTCACGTCTATCGTGCCACTTTCGTCAAACACGCGCTTTACGTCAGGCCCCTCCAGCGTGACCCCGTCCGAGAATTCCCAGACCCAGCTGGTGATATCGCCGTCCAGATCGCTGCCTACGGCGGAAAAGGCGGTTTCCGCCCCCGGACAGACCGTGCGGTCGGCTCCGGCATCGGCCAACGGCGCCGCGTTCACGCGTACATAGGTTTCGGCGCTGCGG
Organism: Shimia fortis; assembly: GCF_040225985.1. Lineage (NCBI taxonomy): Bacteria > Pseudomonadati > Pseudomonadota > Alphaproteobacteria > Rhodobacterales > Roseobacteraceae > Shimia > Shimia fortis. The sequence goes on along the minus strand of NZ_JBBPEU010000002.1, from coordinate 663,342 downwards.
ATCGAATTGGCCAGACCCTTCCCGTCATCCGCCGTAACGGTCACGGGATACAGGCCTGGCTGGGCAAAGCTGTGGGATACCGCGGCCCCGTTCAGGCTCTGCCCGTCGCCGAATGCCCAGTTCACAGTGGTGCTGTCCGCGACCTCGATGGCCCAGTCGCGCGGAATGCCCGGGCAGATCGCGGGCGGTGTGGCCAGCCCGGCCAGCGGGGCGGGGTTGACGGTGATCTGTCGCGTCACAGACTGGCTGCTGTTGCCGGTGCCTGCATCGTCGCTGACGCGCAGGGTCACATCATAGACGCCGGGGCGGTCAAACCGGTGTTGGGCGGTCACGCCCGAGGCGGTTGTGCCATCGCCGAAATCCCAGTCAAAGGCCATGATCGCCCCATCCGCATCGCGTGACGGGCTGGCATCGAACGACACCAGCGTATCCATGGCCACCTGTTCGGCGACCGTCATCACGGGTTCGGGCGCGGCGTTCACGATGATCTTGTGACGACTGAAGAGGTTGCCGCAATCCTGCTCTCCACCGTCCAGCGAGGTTTCAAGCTCGGCAAAATAGACACCGGGTTCGGCAAAGACATGCGACACCTCGGCCCCTGTGGCCGTGCCACCATCAGAGAACCGCCAGGTGTATTCGGTGGGATCACCCGTGCCGGGCTCATCCCCGAGAACAGCCGCAAATGTAACCGGTTTTGCGGCTGGGGCGCGGGCCGGCGCGTCGATGTATTGCGTCTTGGCGGGCAGAACCGTGACCTGCATCGTGTCGGTATCGACGGGGCTGCACTGGCCGATGGCTTCGCCGGTGATGGTCAGGGTGACGATCTGGGTGCCGATCCGGTCAAAGGCCTTGACCGGCTGCGCGCCACTGGCGCGGCTGCCATCGCCAAAGGTCCACTCATAGGCGTTCACCGACCCGTCCGCGTCGGTCGAGGCGCTGCCGTCAAGACGCACTTCCTGATGGATGCAGACGGTCCGGTCGGGCCCAGCGTCGGCAATCGGGCCTTCGTTCACCACGATGGCCACGCGATCCAGATCGGTGCCGCGCTCGGATCCGCTTTCGTCATTGACCTGCAGGGTCACGGCATAGGTGCCGGGCCGTTCATAGGTCTTGGTCGGGTTCACGATCTCGGCAGTGTCGCCATCGCCGAAATCCCAGGCAAAGGCCAAAAGATCCCCGTCCGCATCCGAAGATCCCGACCCGTCAAACAGTACGGATTGCCCCGAACAAACCTCGCGGTTGCCACCTGCATCGGCAATGGGGCGCGCGTTGATCGTGACCGTGGTTGCATCTACCGCCCCCGCATTGGCCAGTTGCGTGCCGTCATCCACCCAAAGCGTGACCGGATAGCGCCCTGCTTTGGGGAAGATATGGGTGACCTCCCGCCCCATTACAGGGGGCGAGCCGTCGCCGAAATCCCATCTATAGGCCAGCGCGTCTCCATCGGCATCGCTGGACCCACCACCATCAAGGGTGATCTGCAGGCGGTCGGTGTCGATCTCGGGGCCGGCTTCGGCCACGGGGGTGTGGTTCACGCGGATCGTCACTTCGTCAAAGTCGGTCGCATTGGCGACGCCGCTGTCGTCCTCGACCGTCAGGCGGGCGGTATAGATGCCCGAGGTCGGCCAGGCGCGGTCGATCACCGCGCCTTCCAAGGCGTGACTCAGATCATCGAACTCCCAGCGATAGATCCCGATGCGCCCATCCGCATCATGCGAACGCCGCGCGTCAAAGCGGATGGTTTCATCCGGCGCGATCAGCCGGTCCGGCCCCGCCACGGCGGTGGGCGCAGCGTTCACCGTGATAAACACCTCAGAGTCGTCCGAGGCCCCGCCACCGCGGAAATCATCCGTCACCGACAACCCGATCCGGTAGACGCCCGGCGCCTCGAAACTGCGGGCAAGACGCGGGCCGGTGTCAGTTGTGCCATCGGGGAAGCGCCAGTCATAGCGGGCGATCAGGCCGTCGGGATCCACCGAGGCACCCGCATCCAGCACGAATTCCTCGCCCGGGGCCACGGTCAGGGCGGGGCCTGCATCGGCGATCGGGCTGGCGTTCACGGTGACCTGCATCGTGTCACGGTGCGAACTTTGCGGCGCGCCGCTGTCATCGGTGACAGTCAGAGCCACCTCGTAGGTGCCGGGGTGGCGATAGCTGTGGGTCGGGCGCGGCCCCTGTCCTGTGCGGCCATCGCCGAATTCCCACAGATAGGTCAGAATCTTGCCGTCAATATCGCGCGACGCTGTGCCATCGAAGGTCACTTCCGACGTGGTGACGAACTGGTCCGCGCCGGCTTCGGCCACGGGGCGGGTATTGACGATCACCGGAACGCTGATGGTCTGGATTGCGCTGGCGGTGGCGGAATCATCCATCACCGTCAGGGTCACATCATAGACGCCGGGGCTGGCCCAGGCATATTCGACGGTCTGGCCTTCGCCCATCGCGCCATCGCCAAAATCCCAAAGATAGCTGATGATCGTGCCGTCATCGTCAACCGATCCGCTGCCGTCCAGAGATACCGCTTCGCCCACCGCGACCGGTTCAGTCGGTACCACTGCGTCCGGACGGGGCGGGGCGTTGATGCGGACCCTGACGCTGTCGCTGGTGGTCTGGTTCGCGACACCGCTGTCATCTGTGACGGTCAGGCGGGCCGTAAAGGTGCCAGGCACCTGATAGGCATAGGACACATTCGGCCCCTCGATCACCGTGCCGTCGCCCATATCCCACGAGTAGCGCTGGATGGTGCCATCCACGTCATAGCTGGCCCGCCCGCTCAGCCGGATCGCCGCACCCACGACCGAGGTCTGGTCGGTGCCCGCCTCGGCGACGGGGGCGGCATTGACCGTGACCATGCGGGTGGCGATGCCAAAGTTGCAGGGGTGGTCGCTGTCGTCCGACACTCGCAACAGGGCGCGGTAAATGCCGGGGGTGTCATAGGCCTTTTCGATCTCGGCCACGGGGGCGGTGCTGCCGTCTCCGAAGGTCCAGAGATAGCGCGTGATCGGCGAATCGGAGGGCACCGAGCCGCTGCCGTCAAAGGGGATCATCTCACCCGGGGCCACCGTGATGGCCTGACCGGCTACAGCGCGCGGCGCGACCCTCAGGTGCACGGGGACAAACCCCTCGGCCCCGCGAGCGGCCCGTGTGCCGGGCTCCAGAACGCGCAGACGAGCGGTGGGGCGGCCCGGCGCGCCATAGCTGTAGACGATGACCGGCTCGTCCGAGGTGCTGCCATCGCCGAAATCCCATTGATAGCTAAGGCGCGGATCGGCGCCTTCGACACTGGCATCAAAGGCGACCGAGGAACAATCGGCAAGGGCACGGGCGCGCGGCGCGGCCACGGGGCGTTCGGGGGCCATGACCGCGCGGGGTGGCAGCAGGAAAGCCAGCGCCGCACCGGATGGATCAAAGGCGCTGAGGGTGATGTCATTGGGGGTTTCAAAGCCCCCGCGCAGGGTTACGGCCAGCAGGTCTTCGTCCGTCTCGATGGCTTGCGAGGCCCATGTGTTCTGGCCCGAGGCAGGCAGCGTGATGTCCGAATACATCTGGTTCAGACGCAGGTCGGCGGCAGCCCCGTCGAAATTCTGCACGGTGATCGGCGTCTTGTCGGGGTTCCAAAGCTCGACCCGCGTACCGGCCGGTCCGCCGGGCCAGCGGATCGTGGGCTGATAGGTCATCATTTCAAGGCCGTCCGGCGCCTTATGGCGGTCGCGCGCAAGACTGACATCGACGTTGAAACCGTTGCCGTCATTGCCGCCGGTGCCCAGAACGTCCAGACGGAACCATGCTCTGTCGCCGATCACTTCGCCCTGACGTGCCCGCACTGCGCCCAGCGAAACCCATGTGCCATCGGTCTTGGCATCGGCGCGGAACACCTCTTCGCGCAATTGCTTGCCGGGGCCGGGGTCACGCAGGGTATGATTGCGCACCGGGCCGGGGCGGGCGCCATCCGCCACTGCGACCGGGCGTTCAACGCCGGTAAATGCAGAGTCGCCGCCATAGATACGGAACACCGTTTCGGTGTCGCCATGCCCGCCATAGCGGAAATCATGCGCGCCGCTCATCTCGGGGTCGAAGACCCGCACATAGATCCGGTCGCGCAGATCCTTGGGCACGCTGAAAAAAATCTGTTCGCGGTAGTCGATATCACCTTCGCGCGTCGGCGCAAGACGGCCATAGACCACCAGCAACCCTTCATCGGGCGGGGCGGCCCTGTTTTGCGCGACCAGCGGCGCGGGCAGGGCAAGAACCGTGCAGAGACCAAGGGTCAGGCGCCCCATGCGCTTGCGTTTCAAAGTTGCCGTCATCACCAGATCGCCTCGTTTCCTGCATAGTCCTGAAGGATGACCTCGACCAGCTCCACCTCGCCCGGCTCTGCCGGCAGGGTGGCGCGGCACAGTCCCGCCGCGCTGTCGCATCTGAGATATCCTTCGCGTTCCGCGTCGCCGACCATCACGATGAACTGCGCCGCCTGCCGCAGCCCCGATATGTCGCGCGCCTCGACCGAGATTTCGATCGGGCCGGTGTCACCCTCGGGCCGGTCAAGCGACACACTCACGATTTCCGGCGGATCAAGGTCCAGCACGGTTTCCACCGCCAAGAGACCGACATTCCCCGCCGCGTCCAAAGCCCGAAGTGCAAACCGGTTGCGCCCCGGCGCCAGGGGCAGCGACAGGGTAAAACGGCCATCGCTCAAGGCCTCGTCGCGCCCATCCACCTCAAGCGACACCGCCCCGGTGACTGTGCCGGCAAGATCGAGCGTTTCTTTGAAAGAGGATCGAGGCGGGGGCGCATCAAGCGCAACAACGGGTGGGGTCTGGTCGCGCTGTACGGCGAATGTGCCACGCCCGAGTTCCTTGCCGCTGTCGGAGAGGATGGCGAGGTCATAGCTTTGTATGGTCTCGACCGCTGCGATCAGGAACCCGATCTGCCCGCCGTCAACAACCTCGGTGCGGACAACTTCGGTGCCCTGCATATCTGTCACGACCACGCTGCGCCCGTCATCCGCGCTGGTGCGCGCAAGAACGGTCAACTCAGCATTGCGGGTCACCAGAATATCGCCGTCGCGAGGCAGACCCGCATCCAGCGTAATCGTGGCGGTTTCGCCCGGTCGGTAGGTGATGGTCTGGGTCTTGGTGCTGGTGTTGCCAGCGGCATCCACCGCTTCCAGCAACAGGGTATTCGTCCCCGGTTGCAGGGTCAGCGGCACAATAAAGCTACCATCGACCCCGATCGTGACATCCTGTCCGTTCAGTTGCAGCAACGCATCCTTTTCCGAGGCACCCAGCACCTCGATCTCGGGGGTTTCCACGGTGATCGCATCCGGCGGTGCAAACAGGGCAAGGAAAGGCGGCGTAGTGTCAATGCGCAGTTCGAACGCGCCGGTTTCGCTCCACTTTCCGGGAAGGCCCAGCTTGTCCAGTGCCGCCACGCGCCAGAAATAGGCCCCCGGAGCAAGGTTCTCGGCACGGAAGGCGGTGCCGCTGATGCCCCATTCTGAGACGACCATCTGGTTGAACCCGCGATCCGAGGCCAGTTCCAGCCAATACCCCGCCGCGCCGTCATGCGGGCGCCAGCCCAGCGGAACGTTGCTGCCAAAGACCTTGGCATTGCCCAAGGGGGCGGTCAGGGTCGGACGGTCCAGCGCCTCGGTCTTGAGGGCCTGACCGTCCGGCGTGATCACGACGCCTTCGTCCCGCCCGAGGCTCACATTCTGCGTGCCGGCCTGAATATCCAACGCCGCAGCGTCGTAATTCACGAAGCGGGCGTTCTGGTCATCGTTCTTGATCCAGAAATCATTGGACTCGGTGGTTGTCTTGATGCCCGGAACGTCGATCTCAAAGCTATCCTGATCCGAAAGCTGGTTCAGCAGCGCATAGAAATCCCCGCTTGCAAGGCTGACCTTCGTCACTTCCTTGCCAGTCAGCGGATCCGAGCGCATCCGCTGGATCGTCGCGTTGGAATTGGGGTTCAGCCGCAACCGGCTAAGATCGCGAAAGGTCACCTGCGTGGTCGAGTTTGACAATGTCCGCACACGTTCAAACTCCACGAGGATATCGCGCAACGCGCGGTCACTCCAGGCCGCTTCGGTCGGGTCGCGCCCTTCCACATTGCCATGAATGTCGGTGATCAACGCCTCGGCAGACCGGTCACGTTGCTGGACCGAGATGTCAAAGGCCTCGTTGGCGTGTTCGGTGGCCACTTCGGCATGAACCACAACCTCTTGCCAGGCCCCTTCGCCCCTGTGAAAAATGGCGGTCTCGCGGTTTTCAAAGGCGGCCCCGATCTGTTCGGGCGCAAACAGACGCGCGCCCTCGGCGGTGGCTTTCTGGATCGCGGTCAGCGACGCCAGAAGCGCGTTGTCGGCAAAGGCCACCTGTTGCACAGGCATTTGCACGATCATGCCCGGCGTCAGGTCGGCAGGCGACGGCACCTGATTGATCCTGAGCACGGTGGGCCAGAGGTCGGGATCATTGAGGTGGCGCGCCACGAAATCGCGCAAGGTTTCTTCGCCGGAAAAGGTGATCGGCTCGTAAGGGGCGTTCAGGGGGCTGTCTTGGGAGGGCGCAGAAATGGCAAGCCCACCGATCATGATGGGTATCGCAAGGCACGCCGACCACAGCGCCGCGCGCAGCAGATTTACGCTCTTCCTTGGGCGCAACATGCCCGTCTCCCGAAAATGTCTTGACTGAAACAAAAAATAGTACTGCGACAATAATCCGCAGTTTGACCGAATAATCAAGAAAAATGAGATGTTTCCGGGTGAAACGGAATGCGCTTCATTCCCGTGATGAATTTATCCGCACGTTCAGAAAACCGATGGCGGGACGCCTTCTGGTCCTGTTGTCAGGCAGTGCGGTTGGCAGGCATGTCCGGTGCATTGCCCTGACAAACTGCCCGGACAATCTCGGCCACGGGTTTCAGGCGGTCCGACATCGGGTTGCTGCGCCGCCAGATCATGCCGATGGTTCGGCTGGGCTGGGGGGCGGGAAACCGGGCAACCGCGACGGGCGCCGAGCGGGTTTCAACAGGCACCGCCATTTCCGGGATAAGGGTCACCCCCATGCCTGCGCCGACCATTTGCACAAGCGTGGTCAGCGAGCTTCCGTCAAGGCTTTCACGGGGCAGGGCGGATTGGATATTGCAGAAAGAGAGGGCCTGATCGCGAAAGCAATGCCCCTCTTCCAGAAGCAATAGCCGCATTTCCCGTAGGCTGCTGGCATCTGGCGTCGGCTTGTCCGCGTCCGCCTCGGGGCGCACAAGCACGAAAGCCTCGTCAAACAATGGGGTTTCCACGAACGCGGGTTCCGATACGGGCAGGGCCAGAATGGCCGCGTCCAGCCGCCCCGCCCCCAACGCGTCGAGTAGTTTCGAGGTCTGGGTTTCGCGCACTTGCAGGTCCAGCTGAGGGTAGTGATAGGTCAGGTGCCCGATCAGGCGTGGCAAAAGGTAAGGCGCGATGGTGGGAATCACCCCAAGCCGCAGGCGCCCCGCCAGCCCGTCACGGCTGGATCGGGCAAAATCATCCAACTCTTCGACCGATCGCAACACGGCTTGTACTCGTGCAGCCACTTCTTCCCCGATTGCGGTCAGCCGCACCTGCCGCGCGCCGCGTTCAAACAGCGGCAGGCCCAATTCTTCTTCCATTTCTTTGATTTGCACGGAAAGGGCCGGTTGCGAGATGGCACAGGCCTCGGCTGCGCGGCCAAAGTGTTGATGGCGGGTCAGAGCCTCGAAATAGCGCATCTGTCGGAGGGTCAGGTTTGTCATAGTTTTTGGTTATCACGACAATCAGAAAATGCAACTTTGGATTATCAAAATCCTTTGTTAGGCTCATCTCGGAGACGCATCGGAGCGGGCCGGACATTGGGTCTGGCTACGCCCCCATGCAGGAAGCGTCGAAAGACAATCAGCGACAAAGGGAGTGTAAAATGGACGGAAACAATATCGGCAAATGCCCGGTGATGCATGGCGCGACGAATGTCAGCATGCGATCCAACAGTGACTGGTGGCCGAACCAGCTGAACCTGAAGATCCTGCATCAGAATTCCGAGAAATCGGATCCGATGGGGCAGGGGTTCGATTATGCCGAAGAGTTCAAGAAGCTTGACCTCAAGGCGCTGAAAGAAGACCTCTATGCGCTGATGACTGACAGCCAGGATTGGTGGCCTGCGGATTACGGCCACTATGGCGGTTTTTTCATCCGGATGGCATGGCACAGTGCGGGCACCTACCGCGTGGCAGACGGCCGTGGCGGTGGCGGCACTGGCCAACAGCGTTTTGCGCCGCTGAACTCGTGGCCGGACAACGGCAACCTCGACAAAGCCCGCCGCCTGCTGTGGCCGATCAAAAAGAAATACGGCAACCAGATCAGTTGGGCCGACCTGATGATCCTCGCCGGCAACTGCGCCATAGAATCGATGGGCGGCAAGACCTTTGGTTTTGCAGGTGGTCGCGCCGATGTGTGGGAACCCGAGGAAGACGTCTATTGGGGCGCTGAAACCGAATGGCTTGCGCCGACCGAAAACCCCAACAGCCGCTATTCGGGCGAACGCGATCTGGAAAATCCGCTGGCCGCCGTACAGATGGGCCTGATCTATGTGAACCCCGAAGGCCCCGACGGGCAGCCCGATATTCTGGCTTCGGGCCGCGACATCCGCGAAACCTTTGCCCGCATGGCGATGAATGACGAAGAAACCGTTGCGCTGGTCGCGGGTGGCCACACCTTTGGCAAGGCTCATGGCGCCGGAGATCCCGCGTTGGTCGGCCCCGAGCCCGAGGCTGCGGGCATCGAAGAGATGGGCTTTGGCTGGATCAACGCGCATGGCACGGGCAAAGGCGGAGACACTACCACTTCGGGGATCGAAGGCGCATGGACGGCGAACCCGACCCAATGGGACAACGGCTATTTCGACCTCCTGTTCGGCTACGACTGGAACCTGACCAAGTCGCCTGCGGGCGCATGGATCTGGGAACCGGTCGGCGTCAAGGAAGAGGACATGGCCCCCGACGCGCATGACCCGTCGAAGAAGGTCAAGACCATGATGACCACCGCCGACATGGCGATGCGCATGGATCCGATCTATGGCCCGATCTCGCGGCGATTCCATGAAAACCCGGAAGAGTTTGCCGATGCCTTTGCCCGCGCATGGTTCAAGCTGACCCACCGCGACATGGGCCCGCGGTCCCTGTATCTGGGGGAAGAGGCCCCGACGGAAGAACTGCTGTGGCAGGACAACGTCCCAGCCGTGGATCATCCGCTGGTGGAGGACGCAGATATTGCCGACCTCAAGACCCGCATCGCGGCCTCGGACCTGACTGTCCGCGAGATGGTGTCGACTGCATGGGCCTCGGCCTCGACCTTCCGTGGCTCGGACAAGCGTGGTGGGGCCAATGGCGCGCGCATCCGTCTTGAACCGGCGCGTGGCTGGGCCGCGAACCAGCCCGAGCAACTGGCCCGCGTTCTTGGTGTGCTGGAAGGCATCCAGAGTGATTTCAACGCCGCCGCAAGCGGGGGCAAGAAGATCTCGATGGCGGATCTGATCGTTCTGGCTGGCGGTGTTGGCATTGAACAGGCGGCCAAGGCAGCCGGGCACGACATCACCGTGCCGTTCACGCCGGGCCGCACTGATGCCACGCAGGACCAGACCGATGTCGAAAGCTATGGCGTGCTCGAGCCCGAAGCTGACGGGTTCCGCAACTATGCGCGCACGGCCTTTACCATCTCGCCCGAGGAGCTTCTGGTCGACAAGGCCCAGCTGCTGACCCTGACCGCGCCGGAAATGACGGTGCTGGTGGGTGGTCTGCGCGTGATGGACACCAACCACGGTGGCACCGCCCACGGTGTTCTGACCGACCGCCCTGGAACGCTGAGCAACGACTTCTTCACCAATATCACGGATATGGGTGTTGCCTGGTCCGCGTCGGATGTGGAAGGCGTCTACGAGGCCCGCGACCGTGCCACCGGCGACGTCAAGTGGACCGGCACCCGTGTCGATCTGGTGTTTGGCTCGAACTCGCAACTGCGGGCCCTTGCCGAAGTCTATGCTCAGGACGATGCGCAGGAAAAATTCCTTGGCGACTTTACCGCCGCCTGGGTCAAGGTCATGGAAGCGGATCGCTTTGACCTGAAATAAGCCAACAGGGCGCGGCCGGTGTTTCGGCCGCGTCCCCTACACGTCTTTCAGCAAAAGATCGGCCACATAGCGCGCATTGCGCCGCGCCTTTTCGGCGTTCAGTGGTCCTTTCGACTGCGCCGCTTCAAGCCAGACACCGTCCATGTAACACTGCAGCGCATCGCGCACGGTGTCCCTCCGTTCGGGATCGGGGAGCAGCGATTTCAACTCGGCCCGGAAATGGCTGGTCACGCGCGACCGGTTGATCCGGTGCAAGCGCGCCAGCGACGCGGTATAGGGCGCGCTGGACCAGAACTGCATCCAGAAATTGCAGTGTTCTACCGTGAAGAACCGGTCATCGAAGTTGGCATCGAGCACCGCGATCAGGCGATCCTTTGGCGTCTGGGACACGGCATACCGGTCCAGCATCGCCGCCTTCAACATCTTCAGAAGACGCCGCATGGTCGCCTCCATCAGGTTTTCCTTGGACCCGAAATAGTAATTGATGCTGGCCGCTGTCGCGCCGATTTCCTGTGCGATTTCCGTCATCGTAACAGCGGCATAGCCACGTTTGTGCACTGCCGTGATCGTTGCGTCGATCAGCTCTTCATGCCGGATGTCGCGAATTCGTTTTCTGCCCATGACCGGTATAGTGGCAAGCCACATGTACCCCCGCAACAGGTATTTGTGCCGAACATTCAAACAAAAAATTATACGATCATTTAAGATTTGGATTTTTCATGCTGGAAATTGGTGCTACGGTTGGTGTCCGGGGCATGGAGGATCCAGAAAACTGGACCCGCCCCCACCACCGGACGGAGCGCGAAGATGGATACACACCCCAAGGCCAGCCATTTCATCAATGGCCACTATGTCGAAGACACGAACGGCACGCCGATTCCCGTGATCTATCCGGCGACCGGCGCACAGATTGCCACGGTGCATGCCGCGACACCGCAGATCATCGAGCAGGCGATCACCGCGGCCCGAGCGGCTCAGGTCGAGTGGGCCGCGATGACCGGAACCGAGCGGGGCCGGATCCTGCGTCGGGCTGCCGACATCATGCGCAGCCGCAACCATGAGCTTTCGGTGCTTGAAACCTATGACACTGGCAAGCCGTTGCAGGAAACACTTGTGGCGGATGCGACCTCGGGTGCGGACGCGCTGGAGTATTTCGGCGGTCTGGCAGCGACGTTGACCGGCGAACATATCCCGCTGGGCGAAGACTGGGTTTACACGGTGCGGGAACCGCTGGGGGTGTGCGTCGGGATCGGGGCGTGGAACTACCCGACCCAGATCGCCTGCTGGAAAGGCGCGCCCGCGCTGGCCTGCGGCAATGCCATGATTTTCAAACCGTCCGAGACCACGCCGCTTTGTGCTTTGAAAGTCGCAGAAATCCTGCATGAGGCGGGGCTTCCTGCGGGGCTCTATAACGTGGTGCAGGGCATGGGCGAGGTCGGCAGCGCGCTGGTCTCGGATCCGCGCGTCGACAAGGTATCGCTGACCGGCTCGGTCACGACCGGTAAAAAGGTGTATACCGCCGCGGCGGCGGGCATGAAACACGTCACGATGGAACTGGGGGGCAAGTCGCCTCTGGTCATTTTCGACGATGCCGATCTCGACAATGCCGTGTCGGGTGCGATCAACGGCAACTTTTATTCCACGGGGCAGGTCTGTTCCAACGGCACCCGCGTGTTCGTGCAGAAAGGTATCAAAGAGGCATTTCTGGCCCGGCTCGCCGAACGCGTGCAGGGCGCGATTCTGGGCGATCCGCTTGACGAGGCCACGAATTTCGGGCCGATGGTGTCGGAACGCCAGATGGAGATTGTGAAATCCTATATCGCCAGGGGCACGGCCGAGGGTGCGCGCCTTGTCTGTGGCGGCGGTCAACTGGACAAAGACGGGTTCTGGCTTGAACCCACCGTGTTCGCCGACGTGACCGACAACATGACCATCGCACGCGAGGAAATCTTCGGACCTGTCATGGCCGTGCTGGATTTCGACGACGAGGCCGAGGTCATTGCGCGCGCCAATGACACGGAATTCGGCCTGTCCGCCGGTGTGTTCACCCGAGATATCAGCCGCGCGCACCGCGTGATCGGCAAGCTGAGGGCGGGAAGCTGTTTCATCAACTCCTACAACGATGCGCCGGTCGAGGCGCCGTTTGGCGGGGTCAAAGCCTCGGGTGTGGGACGCGAGAACTCGAAAGAGGCGATCCAGCACTATAGCCAGGTCAAATCCGTCTATGTGCGCATGGGCGATGTCGAAGCGGCGTTTTAAGAACGCCCGTTTTGGGGAAGAATGACATGCAAGCGGATTACGTGATTGTCGGGGCCGGATCGGCGGGATGTGCGCTGGCCTATCGCCTATCCGAGGCGGGGCGGTCGGTCTTGGTGATCGAATATGGCGGTTCGGACGCCGGTCCGTTCATCCAGATGCCAGCGGCGCTGAGCTATCCGATGAACATGAAACTGTATGACTGGGGCCTCAAGACCCAACCGGAACCGCATCTCGGCGGTCGTCGCCTTGTGACGCCGCGTGGTAAGGTGATCGGTGGGTCCAGCTCGATCAACGGTATGGTCTATGTACGTGGCCACGCGGGAGACTATGAACACTGGGCCGAGTCCGGCGCAGCGGGCTGGGCCTATGCCGACGTCTTGCCCTATTTCAAGCGCATGGAAACCTGGCATGACAGCGGGCAGGGCGGCGACCCTGACTGGCGCGGCCAGGATGGCCCGCTGCACATCACCCGTGGCCCCCGCGACAATCCCCTGCACACCGCCTTTGTCGAGGCGGGGCGGCAGGCGGGATATCCCGTGACCTCCGACTATAACGGGCAGCAGCAAGAAGGCTTTGGCCCGATGGAGATGACGGTCTACAAGGGGCGCCGCTGGTCATCGGCTAATGCCTATATGCGGCCCGCTTTGAAGCGCGACAATTGTGACCTCGTGCGTGGGCTGGCCCGCAAGGTCGTGATCGAGAACGGGCGCGCTGTCGGGGTCGAGATCGAACGCGGCGGCAAGGTCGAGGTGATCCGCGCCACACGCGAAGTGATCCTGTCGGCGTCGTCGCTGAATTCCCCCAAGCTGTTGATGCTGTCCGGAATCGGTCCGGCCGCAGAACTGGCCAACCATGGGATCGAGGTGATCGCGGACCGTCCCGGCGTGGGCAAGAACCTGCAGGACCATCTGGAGCTTTACCTGCAGGTTGCCTGCAAACAGCCCATCACCCTGTTCAAATACTGGAACCTGATCGGCAAGGGGCTGATCGGGGCGCAGTGGTTGTTCACCAAGACGGGGTTGGGTGCATCGAACCAGTTTGAAAGCGCGGGGTTCATCCGCTCGCGGGCGGGGGTGAAATATCCCGATATCCAGTACCACTTCTTGCCAATTGCCGTGCGCTATGACGGGCAGGCCGCGGCCGAGGGGCATGGCTTTCAGGCCCATGTCGGCCCGATGCGCAGTCCTTCGCGCGGCGAGGTAACGCTGGCCAGTGCCGATCCAAAGGATGATCCGAACATTCTGTTCAACTACATGTCCCACGAACAGGACTGGGAAGACTTTCGCACCTGTATCCGCCTGACGCGCGAGATCTTCGCGCAAGAGGCGTTTAAGCCCTATTTCAAACACGAAATCCAGCCCGGCGACGCCTGCCAGTCGGACGAAGACCTGGACGGGTTTATCCGCGAGCATGTCGAAAGCGCCTATCATCCCTGTGGAACCTGCCGCATGGGGGCAGGGGATGACCCGCATGCCGTAGTGGATCCCGAGTGTCGCGTGATCGGGGTTGACGGGTTGCGCGTGGCAGACAGCTCGATTTTTCCACGCATCACCAACGGCAACCTGAACGGGCCGTCGATCATGACGGGGGAAAAGGCTGCGGACCATATCCTTGGCAAGGGGATGCTGGCCCCCGCCAATGACGCGCCATGGTTCCACCCCGACTGGCAGACCGCCCAACGCTAGGACCGGACACGCCCTATCCAACTTGCGCCGCCCTGCCAATCAGTCTAAAGGCGTCGTCAGCCTAAAATTTCCGCAGTTGTTTGATCCCGGTCAAAGTCGGGCCGAACGGGCGGACGTTACAAATTTACGGAACAAGAAAAACAGGAGCGCAGACAGATGTCCCACGTCCCCCATGAACTCGCCGAAGAATTCCCGGAATTCGTTGAAAAAATGCACGACCTGAAAGTCTCGGACGCGCATTTCGCCAAGATGGCCGAAGAGTACCACGAACTGAACCGCAAGGTACACCTGGCCGAGACCAATGTCGCCCCGCGCGAAGAACTGGCCGAAGTGGACCTGCGCAAGCGTCGCGGTGCCCTCAAAGACGAGATCTACGCCTATCTCAAGGCAAACTGATCGACGAACCGCCAGAGGCGGGGCAGGATGTCGGACCGCCAAAGGTCCGTATGTCCTGCGCCTTTGACGGTGATCATGTCCTTATCGGATGACGGGGCGGCAGAGAATATCTGCCGCCCCTGTTCTATGGGGATGAGCGTATCCGCATCCCCGTGCAGGACCAGCAGCGGCATTGTCAGGGCACCCGCCCGATCAAGGCTGCGCCATGTGTTCTCGAGTCGCGCGGCAAGGTCGCGGGTGCCGGGGTAGTGATGCTCGGCAAGGTCGGGAATCGACGTGAACGGGGCCTCGAGCACCACGGCCGCGGGCCGATCTCCCGCCAGCGCGGCAACAAAGGCCACCGCCACCGCTGTGCCAAGGCTTTCGCCATATACCACCACGGGTGCACGCGTGTCGCGATAGACGGCCAGCGCATCGGCAATCAGCGCGGCCTCGGACGGGGTGCCCGTGCTGCCCGAAGACCCGCGATACCCCATCGCCAAGAGGCCATAGCCCCGCTCCAGGAAGCGGCCAAACCGCCCCGCGCGCAGCGCAAGGTTGCCCGCGTTTCCGTGTAGATAGAAAATCACCGGCTGGCCCGGCGCGGGCGGCGCTGTCCAGACAACCAGACTCTCGCCGTCCAGCGCAAACCTCTCGACCGTGATGCTCTCAAGGCCCAGCGTGCCGGGGGAAGTTTCCGTGCCGTCAAACGGGTAGATCACCCAGCGTTCGGCCAGGTTCCCCAGCGCAATCGTGCCAAGGCCAAGCGCTGCCAGCACAAGGCACACACGGATCAGCATCCGCATGGATCAGCCGACCTCGTAAGGCAGGACGCCGCGTTCGTTTTCCTTGATGGTCAGGCGCCGTTCCAGCGGTGGCACCGATCTTTGGTGGCAATCGGTGCGTTCGCAAATCCGGCAGGAAATACCAATAGGCTCAAAGGCTTCGGCGGTCGACATGTCCATGTGGTCAGCATAGACCAGCGCGTCGGCATGGCGGATCTCGCACCCCAGCGCGATGGCATAGCGGCGCACCGGCGCGCCGTAATGCCCGCCGGTTTTCGACACGTCCCGTGCAAGGCTGAAATACCGCACCCCGTCTGGTGTTTCGGCCAGTTGCCGCAGGAACCGACCGGGTGTTTCAAAGGCCTGATGTACGTTCCACAGCGGGCAGGCCCCGCCGAACCGCGCGAATTGCAACCGCGTCGCCGAGTGGCGCTTGGTGATCGTGCCGGCCTGATCGACGCGGACAAAGAAAAACGGAATGCCCTTGGCGCCGGGGCGTTGCAGCGTCGACAGGCGGTGTGCAACCTGTTCGATCGAGGCCCCAAAGCGGTTGGCCAGCACCTCAAGGTCGTGGCGTGTTTCACGTGCGGCGGTCAGGAAGGTTTCATAGGGCATCATCGCGGCCCCGGCAAAATAGTTGGCCAGCCCGATCTTGGCGATGGCGCGGGCGGCGTCGGTCTGGAACCGGGCCAGGTCAAGCGTGGCCTCCAACAGCTTGTCCGACAGGATCAGCGCCACCTGCAAAAGCATCTGGAAGGTCTGGGTTTCCGGTGTCGCCCGCCCCGAAAGAAACAGCGTGCCGGTTTCGGGGTCAAAGTGGCGCAGGCGGTCGCGGTCGACGATTTCCACTGCAATGCTCTTGCCGTTCAGGGCATGAATCGCCGCGTTGCGAATACCGCCCTCGGATTTGGCGCGGGTCGCAAAATGCTCGGCGGCATGGTCCACGGCGTCGATATAGTTGTCGCAGTAGTGGAAGAAATCGCGCACCTCGTCCCAGGGGCTGGGCTGCATCTGCACATCTTCACGCCCCAGTGCCTCGTCCAGCGATGCCAGCCGTTCGTGGGTTTGCCGATAGGCGCGGTGCAGTTCCAGAAAGGCGCGTGCAAAGGCCGGTGCGTTCGATGCCGTCAGGCGCAGATCGGCCAGCGGCGCGGTGCTGTCGGCCAGAACAGGGTCGGCCATCGCCTCGCGCATGTCACTGACAAGGCGTTCACTGTCGCCTGTGCTGAGTTCGGTGACGTCCAGACCGAATTCCTGTGCCAGCGCCAGAACCACCGTGGTCGAGACCGGGCGGTTGTTGTTTTCCATCTGGTTGAGATAGGGCAGCGACACGCCCAGCTTGGTGGCGAATTCTTTCTGTGTCAGCGACAGGCGCGTGCGGATCTCGCGCAGCTTGGCGCCGGCATAAAGTTTCTGGGTGGCCATGACAGTCGGGTCCGTTCGCGGGGTTTGCTCTTGCAAACATACATTTGCAAATTCCCCGCGTCACGCGGTTTGTGGCGCAGGAGCGCTCCCGCCATCTTCGGGGTTTGCGCCCCTGCCAAATGTTGGGCGTGGCCTCGCGGCGCTCGGGCGGAGGTCAAAGGCCGAGGTGGGTCTCGCGACGGATCACCAGCTGGATCGCCACCACGCCGCCGATTGAGGTCAGAAGCATGATCCACAAGAGCGGATAGGCCCCGCCTTCGGGCGTCAGAAGCGCACCCGCCAGCGCCGAGAGGCCCGCGCCGCCGCCGATCATGATCGCGCCGGACAGCCCCGAGGCCGTTCCAGCCAGATGCGGGCGCACTGACAGGGCGCCTGCGGTGGCGTTGGGGATGCTCATCCCGTTGCCGATCCCGACAAAGGTCATCAGCCCGAAAAAGACCTCGGCGCTGCCCTGTCCCATCAGGAACAACAGCATCGACAGGCTCACGCCAAAGGCATTCACCCAGCAGCCCCAGTTGACCATGCGGTTCACACCAAAGCGGCTGGAATACCGCCCCGACAGGAAGTTGCCGAAGAAATAGCCAAGGGCCGGAGCCCCGAAATAAAGGCCCATCTGCGAGGGCGGCATGCCGAACAGCTCGGTCGCCACGAAAGGCGCCCCCCCGAGATAGGCAAAGAATGCCCCCGAGGACAGGCCCGAGGCCAGCGAATAGCCCCAGAAGCGCGGGCTGGTCAGAAGTTCGGGGTATTCGCGGAACTGCCGACCAAGCGACAACCCGCTTTGCGATCCGGTTTCCCCAAGATCGGCATAGGTCAGGGCAAGGATAAGTGTGCCCGCGCCGAACAGCATCCAGAAATTGGCCTGCCAGCCAAAGCTCTCATCCAGAAAACCGCCGATGGCGGGGCCGATCATCGGCACCACGGTCATGCCCATGGTCACATAGCCAATCATCGAGGCAGCCTGATCCTGCGGAACCATGTCGCGGATCACCGCGCGACTCAGGACCATGGCGACCACCACCACCGCCTGCATCATGCGGAACATGAGGAACAGAGCGGCATTGGGCGCATAGATGCAGCCCAGCGTCGCCAGCAGGAACAGGGCCACCCCCCAGAGGATTACCGGTCGCCGCCCGATCTTGTCCGAGATCGGCCCGACAAGGATCTGCATCACGGCATTGACCCCGAGATAGACCGCAACGGACAGTTGCATGATCTGGTAATCCGTCTGGAAATACTCGGTCATGCGCGGCAGGGAGGGCAGGAAAATGTTCATGCTCAATGCCGAAAGCCCCGCAAGCAGGGTCAGGGTCAGTACGTGAGGTGGGGACTGCCGGTTCAAGAACCGTCCGCGTGGCAGATCAGACATGCCAAGAACCTAGGAGCGAGGCGCGGAGAAGGAAAGTACCTCATAGGTTAATTAGCTAATTTGCAATTTTCACCGGATGTATTTTCCAAAATTTGCAAATTTGCCGGATTCTACTTTGAACGCGGGGGCACAATCTCTAAGGTCGGCCCAAATTTAAGGGGACCTATCATGAAAGACATCCTCCAGGAACTGGAAGAACGCCGCGAAGTCGCCCGTCTGGGTGGTGGCCAGAAACGCATCGACAGCCAGCACGCCAAGGGCAAGCTGACAGCGCGCGAGCGGATCGAACTGCTGCTCGACGAAGGCAGCTTCGAAGAATACGACATGTTCAAGACCCACCGCTGCACCGATTTCGGCATGCAGGAGCAAAAGCCCGCCGGTGACGGCGTGGTGACCGGCTGGGGCACCATCAACGGCCGCATGGTCTATGTGTTCTCGCAGGACTTCACGGTTTTGGGTGGGTCGGTTTCGGCCACCCACGCACAGAAGATCTGCAAGATCATGGACATGGCGATGCAGAACGGGGCACCCGTGATCGGCATCAACGACTCGGGCGGGGCCCGGATTCAGGAAGGCGTCGACTCGTTGGCCGGGTATGGCGAAGTGTTCGAACGCAACATCATGGCCTCGGGCGTGGTGCCGCAGATCTCGCTCATCATGGGGCCGTGCGCCGGTGGTGCCGTCTATTCGCCCGCGATGACCGACTTCATCTTCATGGTGAAAGATTCGTCCTACATGTTCGTGACCGGCCCCGACGTGGTGAAAACCGTGACCAACGAACACGTCACCGCAGAGGAACTGGGCGGTGCGACCACCCACACCAAGAAATCCTCTGTCGCGGACGGCGCGTTTGAGAACGATGTCGAGGCGCTGGCAGAAGTCCGCCGCCTTGTCGACTTCCTGCCGCTGAACAACCGGGAAAAGCCCCCCGTGCGTCCGTTCTTTGACGACGTGGACCGGATCGAATCCTCGCTGGACACGCTGGTGCCCGAGAACCCGAACCAGCCCTACGATATGAAAGAGCTGATCACCAAGATCGCGGACGAGGGCGACTTCTACGAAATTCAGGAAGATTTCGCAGGTAACATCGTCACCGGATTTATCCGCCTTGAGGGTCAGACAGTGGGCGTTGTCGCCAACCAGCCGATGGTTCTGGCAGGCGTTCTGGACATCGACTCGGCCCGCAAGGGCGCGCGTTTTGTGCGCTTCTGTGACGCGTTTGAAATACCGATCCTGACCCTCGTCGACGTGCCGGGCTTCCTGCCGGGCACCAAGCAGGAATATGACGGCGTCATCAAGCACGGCGCGAAGCTGCTGTTTGCCTATGGCGAAGCGACCGTACCGAAAGTCACCGTGATTACCCGCAAGGCCTATGGTGGTGCCTACGTGGTGATGGCTTCCAAGCACCTTGGCGCTGACGTGAACTATGCCTGGCCGACCTCCGAGGTTGCCGTGATGGGGGCCAAAGGGGCCGTGGAAATCCTGCACCGTTCGGATCTCGGCGATGCCGACAAGATCGCCGCGCACACGCAGGAATACGAAGATCGCTTTGCGAACCCCTTCGTGGCCGCCGAGCGTGGTTTCATCGACGAGGTGATCATGCCGCATTCGACCCGCAAACGGGTTTCCCGCGCATTCGCCATGCTGCGCAACAAGTCGCAGAAAATGCCGTGGAAAAAGCACGACAACATTCCGTTGTAAAAGACCTTGGATCGGGCGGGCAGCGTGCCCGCCCCATTCCCACACAGGCAGGTTTCAAACCCGCCCGACGGAGACCGCATGACCCAACTCTGGAAAAACCAGGCGTTCACCATTGCCCATGCTGATGACGGCAAATTCGAAGGGGCGGGCCTGCGCCCGTTCTTTGAATACCGCCAGCTTGGCATTGCCGAGGCCACACAGGGCAAGTTCGGTGCGCATGTGATCCGGGCGGTGCCGGGTATGGAAAGCCCCGGTGCGTGGCACAGCCACGAACTGGATTTCCAGTTGGTCTATGTGACCAAGGGCTGGGTGGTTTTTGAGTATGAAGGGCAGGGCGAGCATATCCTTCGGGAAGGCTCCTGCGTGCTGCAGCCTCCGGGCATCAAACACCGCGAGGTCCGCCATTCCGACGATATGGAGCTGATCGAGATCATCAGCCCCGCCGAATTTGACACCAAGGACGAGGACGCCCCCGCGTGACCCGCAACCGCTGGCATATCCTGCGCGACAACGACACGCTGACCGTGGCGCGGCGTCTGCCCGTGCGGTTTGACGTGTCAGCGGGCACGGTACTGCCGTCAGGGTCGCGCCTGCGCATGGCCCAGCAGGTCCGCCAGGACATGTGGCGCCGCCTGCAAGGCGTGCGGGGCTTTTCGCCCGTGGTGTCCGTCACCGCGCAGGATGGCGCGCTGCACGTCACCGCCGGTGGCAGCATCGACGGGCGCTTTCCCCGCGCCCGAGTCGAAGAGAAGATCGCAGGCTTGTTGGCCGATCCCTCCTGCCGCGCCCGCTGGAGCGCCTATGCCGCGCATCGTGAGGTGTGGCATGGCTGATCGCATTTCGATGTCTCTTTCCAAGGCAAACTTTTCCAGAAAGTTTTGTGCCTTCGCGTTTATTGCATTCGCCGCGATAGGAGGGGCCCAATCGGGCGCGGCCATGGCCGGGGATAGGGAGGAGTCCCCGGCCGTGCCCTCTGGCTATGAGCTCTACCTGCAGGAAATGCTGTTCGAAACACGGCAGGACGAAAGCCGCGTGGCCCGTTTCCGCTTTGTGATGCCGATCATCGGACAAGAGGGCGTGACCTTTGACATGGTCTCGCTTGATTTCGATGTGCTTTGTGTCACCGAGGCGCTTCCGGCGCTGGCCAAAAGCGGCGAAGAGGTCGATCAGGTCATCATTTCCCTGTCGGACCGGGAAACCGACTTCGGGGTCATTTCCTCGGTTGCAACCCAGTATTTCGAAGCGTACCGCATCGAAAACGGGTCCTGTATCTGGGAGGGTTTCTGATGGCACCACTATATCTTGCGCATCATGGGGGCGGGCAACCTGCAATTGCGGCTTTGTTGCCACAACACATGAGCTTGGGCCGCTATCTATATATTTTTACGTCTGAATCTACTATTCTTGGCCTCGGTACCCTTCGGGGTGCCATGCATAAACTCATGAGGCAGGCAGGGAAAAAATACCCTGCGCACAAGAACTGGAGAAAGACATGTCGCACAGCATCAAAGCTTTGCTGGCCGTTGGATTGGTTGCTCTCGTCGCAGCTTGCGCCGACACAGCGCCGGTTGAAGAATACGTCGTGGTCGAGCCCGAGCCGATCTCGCAAGAACCGGTCTATACCGGCAAATACAAGTAATTCGCCCTTTGGGGCCGGGCGGGCCACACGGTCCGCCCCCCTTTGGCACAGCCCCCTTCTGCAGCAGGAGGGCGCGGCATGCTGAAACACCGTGGGTTCCCCGGACGCCTGACCGGCACAGATTTCCAATTCGTTATCCGTCGCGCCAACCCCAAGGGGGTTACGCCGATCACGCGCCGTGAACGCTATCGCGACCGGCGACCGGCCGACCGTCGTGCCGATGCTGGTTTCATGAAGGCGCTTTGGGAACATTTCGGCGACCAGCCCTTTGAACGGGGCAATCTGGATGCAGGCCGCCTGAGCTGGCTGTTCGGGCGCGAAGTGGTGCCCGCCGATCCCGAAACGTTCGATCCCGAGGATTACGAGGCGCTGCTGGTGATTGACGAGGCCGTGGCGCGCGCATCCTTCCCCGATGCCTTTGATGATGATGGGGAGTGGGCATGATTCTGCCGATCACACAAGGATTTGCGCGGGAAGCGGCCCATTTCGACGGGGCCGTCCTTTCTGATGTTGCGGCATCAGTGTCGGCTGCCGATAGTCATTGTGGCTGCGGGCAGACCAGGGTCCGCACCTGTAACAGTATTTTCCGTTACCCTTCCCCTTGTGGATGGTCCGGTGTCCCCACCGGATCATCCCTTTTTTCTACCGAAATGCCGGAAAGCCGCAGCGATGCGCGGGGTTTTGCCGAAAATACTGTCGCTGAAGGCCAAGTCTTTTCCTTCCGTGGGAATATGGTCACACCTCAGGGTGATAAAAACACTCAAAACCGAGGCGACCAGTCATGCGAACACTCAAACTTGCCCTTTGTGGCGCGGCCTTTGCTGGGCTTGCGGCCTGTGGTGACAATTTCAACGAACAAGCCCTCATCGGGGCAGGCGCCGGTGCGGCCACAGCCGTGGTCGTGGACGGCAACCCGTTTGTCGGCGCGGTCGTTGGCAGCGCGGCCAACGTCATCTTCTGCAAGGAAAACCCGGGACGGTGTAACTAACCCGACCCTCCAACCTGTTGCGGCGGGCGCGTCCCTGCGTCCGCACCGTGAAACAAAAGCCATTCGTGCCCGCGCGGCACGGGTGGCTTTTTTCGTATCCACGTGCCTGCGGGACACCGCGGGCCAAGAACCAGAAAGGACATCAAATGTTCGATAAGATCCTGATTGCCAACCGGGGCGAGATCGCCTGCCGTGTGATCAAGACCGCCCGCAAGATGGGTATCAAGACCGTCGCGATTTATTCGGACGCGGACAAGCAGGCGCTGCACGTGCAAATGGCGGACGAAGCCGTGCATATCGGCCCGCCCCCTGCGAACCAGTCCTACATCGTGATCGACAAGGTCATGGATGCAATCAAGCAGACCGGCGCACAGGCCGTGCACCCCGGCTATGGCTTCCTTTCGGAAAACTCGAAGTTTGCCGAAGCTCTGGAAGAAGCTGGCGTTGCTTTCGTAGGCCCCCCCAAAGGTGCGATTGAAGCAATGGGTGACAAAATCACCTCGAAGAAAATCGCACAGGACGCAAACGTGTCGACCGTGCCCGGTTATATGGGCCTGATCGAAGACGCGGACGAAGCCGTGAAAATCTCGAACGAGATCGGCTATCCGGTGATGATCAAGGCGTCGGCCGGCGGCGGCGGCAAGGGTATGCGGATCGCATGGAACGACCAGGAAGCCCGCGAAGGTTTCCAATCGTCCAAGAACGAAGCTGCCAACAGCTTTGGTGATGACCGGATCTTTATCGAGAAATTCGTGACGCAGCCGCGCCACATCGAAATTCAGGTTCTCTGCGACGCGCATGGTAATGGAATCTACCTGAACGAGCGCGAATGCTCGATCCAGCGCCGTAACCAGAAGGTTGTGGAAGAGGCGCCGTCGCCCTTCCTTGATGAAGCCACCCGCAAGGCGATGGGCGAACAGTCGGTCGCGCTGGCCAAGGCCGTGGGCTATACCTCGGCCGGGACCGTGGAATTCATCGTTGATGGCGACAAGAATTTCTACTTCCTCGAAATGAACACCCGCCTTCAGGTGGAACACCCCGTGACCGAGCTGATCACCGGTGTGGACCTTGTGGAACAGATGATCCGCGTCGCCAATGGCGAGCCGCTGTCGATCACGCAGGACGACGTGGGCATCAACGGCTGGGCGATCGAAAACCGCGTGTACGCGGAAGATCCCTATCGCAACTTCCTGCCCTCGATTGGTCGCCTGACCCGCTATCGCCCGCCGGCAGAGATCGCCGCCGGTCCGATGCAGGACAATGACAAATGGGCCGACAAGGCGCTGGAAGGCAAGGATTTTGCCGTGCGCAACGACACCGGCGTCTATGAAGGCGGCGAGATCTCGATGTACTATGACCCGATGATCGCCAAGCTGTGTACATGGGCCCCGACCCGTGAAGAAGCGATCGAAGCCATGCGCAACGCGCTGGACGGGTTCGAACTGGAAGGTATCGGTCACAACCTGCCTTTCGTGAGCGCGGTGATGGACCACCCGAAGTTCATCAGCGGTGACATGACCACGGCCTTTATCGAAGAAGAATATCCCGAAGGGTTCGAGGGTGTGACCTTGCCCGGTGATACGCTGCGCAAGATCGCGGCTGCGTCGGCTGCCATGCATCGCGTCGCCGAAATCCGTCGCGCCCGTGTGTCGGGCCGGATGGACAACCACGAACGTGTGGTCGGCAAGAAATGGGTCGTCACCCTTCAGGGCGAAGAATACGCGGTCAAGATCAAGGCGGACAAGAAAGGCTCAACCGTCAAATTCGCGGATGGCACCAAGATCCGCGTGACCTCGGACTGGACGCCGGGCGATCAGCTGGCCACCCTGTCGGTCAATGGCGAAACGCTTGTGCTCAAAGTGGGCAAGATCTCGGGCGGGTTCCGCATCCGCAGCCGCGGTGCCGATCTCAAGGTACATGTCCGGTCGCCGCGTCAGGCCGAACTGGCCCAGCTGATGCCGGAAAAACTGCCGCCGGATACCTCGAAAATGCTGCTCTGCCCGATGCCGGGTCTGATCGTCAAAGTCGACGTGGAAGTGGGCGACGAAGTTCAGGAAGGTCAGGCGCTCTGCACCGTCGAGGCGATGAAGATGGAAAACATCCTGCGCGCCGAGAAAACCACCGTGGTGACCAAGATCAACGCGGGTCCGGGCGACAGCCTGGCCGTGGACGACGTCATCATGGAATTCGAGTAAGACCATGCAGATGCGCGCATATCAACGGGCAGGGCGGGGCAGCACCCCGACCTTTCCGCTGCGCGCATCTTACCGGATCGGTGCGTCGCGCCGATCGCGTACTTCCTGTTGGCGCAAGGGCATTTTGTCGATGGAGCGCGTGATCTCGCGAACGTCCCAAGGGGCGGGTTTGCGCAGGTACACGATGCCATCTTTGCCGATCAGAACCATCATGAACCCGCGCGGGCGCAGTTTTTCACGTAGCGCACTGCGGGCGGACGGGTCGGTATCAGTCAGCACCACAACATCGCGGGTTTCCAGCATGTCGGGCCGTGCCCTGAGCAGGTCCATCTGCTGGATGAACCGCGGATCATTGGGGCTATCGGCGAAAACTACCACCGGTCGTTTCAGCCAGTGGTATTGCTCGAGCGTGACCGTGGTGCCATCCACGAACAGTGCGTCCTCGGGGGCCGCGGCATCCGCCGCCATCGCGGCGCTTCCGAGAAAAGCAATCAAAACAAACACTAGACGGTGCATCTGGGATCTCCTGTTACGATCCAATATAGGGCTGCTCCGGCTAAATCATAGAGAAAACGGACCCCTTTCTTTGCAAGGGCGGCCCGAGAAGAGGACAAGGATATGACCAAGAAAGAAGACTGGTCGGCGCTTGCGGAAAAGGAACTCCGCGGTCGCCCGCTCGAGGATTTGACCTGGAAAACGCTGGAAGGCATCGACGTCAAGCCGCTCTATACGGCGGAAGACACCGATGACCTTGACCACATGGGATCGTTGCCCGGGTTTGGCCCCTTCACCCGTGGCGTGAAGGCCACCATGTATGCAGGCCGTCCCTGGACGATCCGCCAATATGCAGGTTTCTCGACCGCCGAGGAATCCAACGCGTTTTACCGCCGCAATCTGGCCGCCGGTCAGCAGGGCGTGTCGGTGGCGTTCGACCTTGCCACACACCGTGGCTATGACTCGGATCACCCGCGCGTGGTGGGCGATGTCGGTAAGGCCGGTGTGGCCATCGACAGCATCGAGGACATGAAAATCCTGTTCGACGGTATTCCGCTCGACAAGGTGTCGGTCTCGATGACCATGAACGGTGCGGTGATCCCGATCCTGGCAAACTTTATCGTGGCAGGTGAAGAGCAGGGACACGACAAGGCATTGCTGGCGGGCACCATTCAGAACGACATTCTGAAAGAGTTCATGGTGCGCAACACCTACATCTATCCGCCGGAACCGTCGATGCGGATCATCTCGGACATCATCGAGTACACCTCGAACGAGATGCCGAAATTCAACTCGATCTCGATCTCGGGCTATCACATGCAAGAGGCCGGGGCGAACCTTGTTCAGGAACTGGCCTATACGCTGGCAGACGGCCGGGAATACGTGCGCGCCGCGATGAACGCGGGCATGGATGTTGACAAGTTCGCAGGCCGCCTGTCGTTCTTCTTTGCGATCGGCATGAACTTCTTCATGGAAGCGGCCAAGCTGCGCGCGGCACGTACCCTGTGGCACCGTGTGATGACCGAGTTCGGCGCCAAGAACGAACGGTCGAAAATGCTGCGCACCCACTGCCAGACCTCGGGTGTGTCGCTGCAGGAACAGGATCCCTATAACAACGTGATCCGCACCGCCTACGAGGCGATGAGCGCGGTTCTGGGCGGCACCCAGTCGCTGCATACCAACGCGCTGGACGAAGCGATTGCGCTGCCGACCGATTTCTCGGCCCGCATCGCCCGCAACACCCAGCTGATCCTACAGGAAGAAACCGGTGTGACCAACGTGGTCGACCCGCTGGCGGGGTCTTACTATGTCGAGGCACTGACCGATGACCTGATCCAAAAAGCCTGGGCGCTTATGGAAGAGGTCGAGGAAATGGGGGGTATGACCAAGGCCGTGGCCTCGGGCATGCCAAAGCTGCGCATCGAAGAATCTGCCGCTACCCGTCAGGCCATGATCGACCGTGGCGAAGAGGTGATCGTCGGCGTCAACAAGTACCGCAAGGACAAGGAAGACCCGATCGACATTCTCGAGGTCGACAACCAGGCGGTCCGCGAGAGCCAGATTGCCCGTTTGGAACAAATCCGCGCGACGCGCGACAACGCGGCCTGCGAGGCAGCCCTGACCGAGCTGACACGTGTGGCCAAAGAGGGGGGCAACCTGCTGGCCGCCGCTGTCGAGGCAGCGCGGGCACGGGCATCAGTCGGGGAAATCAGCATGGCTATGGAAAAAGAATTCGGCCGTCACCGCGCCGAGGTCAAAACGCTGGCCGGGGTCTATGGCGCCGCCTATGAAGGCGACGAAGGCTTTGCCGCCATCCAGAAATCGGTCGAGGACTTTGCCGAGGCAGAAGGCCGCCGCCCGCGGATGCTGGTGGTCAAGATGGGGCAGGACGGGCACGACCGTGGCGCCAAGGTCATTGCGACCGCCTTCGCCGATATCGGCTTTGACGTGGACGTGGGCCCGCTGTTCCAGACCCCGGACGAGGCCGCACAGGATGCCGTCGACAACGACGTGCACGTGGTCGGTATCTCGTCGCAGGCGGCCGGTCACAAGACGCTGGCCCCGCAACTGATCGAGGCTCTGAAGGCCAAGGATGCCGAGGACATCATCGTGATCTGTGGCGGTGTGATCCCGCAGCAGGACTATGATTTCCTCAAGAAGGCAGGGGTCAAGGCGATCTTCGGACCCGGCACAAACATTCCCGAAGCTGCGCAGGATATCCTGAAGTTGATCGGCGAAGCGCGGGCCTGACCTACTCTTTTCCTGCCGCGCATGGCAGCAGACAAAAAGAAACGCGGCCCCGTCGGGCCGCGTTTTTTGGTTTAGAGAGATTGGCGCGCCGCTTATGCGGTTTGCGCGGCCTCGTCCTCGTCTTCGCTTTCGGGATCGACCTCTTGCGGGCTGCCCGCCATCCGCAAAAGCGTATAGCCAAGGATCCCCGATATGGCCGAGCCACCCAGTACGCCCAAACGCACCTGGTTCATCAGCTCGGGGCTTGCAAAGCTCAGCCCGCCGATGAACAGCGACATGGTAAAGCCGATCCCGGCCAGACAGGCGACACCATAGATGTGCATCCAGTTCACCCCGTGGGGCAGGCGGGCGACACCGGACTTGACGATGACCCATGTAAAGCCGAACACGCCGATCTGTTTGCCCAGAACAAGGCCAAGGATAATCCCCAGCGGCAGCGGCTGTGCCAACGCCTCGAGCGAGATATCCCCCAGCACCACGCCTGCGTTTGCAAAGGCAAAGACCGGTACGATGAAGAAATACACATAGGGTTCCAGCCCGTGTTCGATCCGGTGCAGCGGGGATTTGCCCCACTTGTCATAAAGCGGGATGAAGAACGCCAGCACCACACCGGCCAGCGTCGCGTGCACGCCCGATTTCAGCACCAGAACCCAGAGCACGATCCCGACCAGCACGAAGGGCGCGGTGCGGTGGATGCGGGCACGGTTCATCAGGAACAGCACGATTAGCGGTGCGATGGCCATGACCAGGAAGTTCACCTTGAGGTCCGCCGTATAGAACAGGGCGATGATGATGATCGCGCCGATATCGTCGAGGATTGCGAGGGTCAGCAGGAACACCTTGAGCGAGGCTGGCGCCCGCGCGCCCACAAGCGCAAGGATACCCAGCGCAAAGGCAATGTCGGTCGCAGCCGGAATCGCCCAGCCAGACAGCGTTTCCGGGCTGTCCCAGTTCAGATAGGCAAAAATCAGCGCCGGAAGCGCCATGCCGCCCACGGCGGCCGCACCCGGCAAGATGACATCCCGCGGGTTCTTGAGCTTGCCCTCAAGAAATTCCCGTTTCAGTTCAAGGCCGATCAGGAAAAAGAACACGGCCATAAGCCCGTCGTTGATCCACAGGACCATGGGCTTTTCAATGCCCTTGCCATTCATTGTGATGGTACCCTGCGTGTCGAGAAGGAAATTATATCCGGAGGCAAGAGGCGAGTTGGCCACGATCATGGCCAGCACCGCCGCCATCATCAACATAATGCCGCCCGCGGCCTCGTGCTTGAAAAATCGATCGATTGCTGCTGTTAGCATGTTATTCCCTGAAGTCTGACGTCATTGTAACCTAGATGGGGCGTCTGCCTTTTCAGACAATACCAATATTTGGGGATTTGTATGCAGTTTGATCACCTTGCCGTCGCAGGAGAGACTCTTGAGGCCGCTGTTGCACATGTCGAGGACGCTTTGGGCGTTAAAATGGGGCCGGGCGGGCACCATGCTCATTTCGGAACCTACAATCGGCTTTTGGGGCTGGGGGACGGATTGTACCTCGAGGCGATCGCGATTGATCCCAAGGCACCCGCGCTGGCTTATCCGCGCTGGTTCGACCTTGACCGCTTTGCCGGGGCACCGCGCATTTCCAACTGGATCTGCCGGGTGCATGACATGCAGGCGGCCTTGCATGATCTGCCCGACGGCGCGGGCGATCCCGTGGCCCTGCAACGCGGGGATCTGCGCTGGCTGATGGCGGTGCCCGCGACGGGTATCCTGCCCTGTGACGGGGCCTTCCCCGCCGTGATCGAATGGCAGGTGGCCGACATTCCGGGGCAAAGCCTGCCACCGTCGGGCTGCCGCCTCACACGGTTCGAAATCGCCCACCCCAAGGCTGACTGGTTGCGCCGCGTGGTGCCGCTGGGCGATCCGCGTGTCGTCTTTGTCGAGGGCGCACACGAAATGCGCGCCACGTTCGAGACACCGCACGGGGTGCGGGTGCTGGCATGATGCAACTGCGCCGCGCAGAGCCGCACGATGCCCCGGCCATTGCCGAGATCTGGAACCGGGAAATCCGCGAAGGCGTCAGCACTTTCAATTCCGAGGAAAAGCCGCTTGCCGAGATTCGCACCCTGATCGCCGCGCGGTCGGGACGGTTTTTCGTGGCAGAGCTGGACGGGCAAGTCGTCGGCTTTGCCACCTATAGCCAGTTTCGCGGCGGTGTCGGCTATGCGCACACGATGGAACACACGATCCACCTGTCCGATGCGGCCCGTGGCAAGGGGGCAGGGCGCGCGCTGATGCAGCGGGTCGAGGCTGCTGCCGCGGATAACGGCGTGCACGCCCTGATCGCCGGGATCGCCGGAGAGAACACGGACGGCATCGCCTTTCATACCGCACTGGGCTATGCCCATGTTGCGCGCCTGCCCGAGGTCGGGCGGAAATTCGACCGCTGGATGGATCTTGTGCTGATGCAGAAAATTCTGTGATGCAGCACTGACAATGCCGCGCCTGCAGGGTAAACTGGCCCCATGTCGATCTGGACCCGCATACATGCCGCCGTTTCCGCGCTGACGCAGGGCGAAAGCCTCTCTACGGTTTTTGACAAGCTGCGCGCCCCGCCGGAGCGGTCCGTGGCCTTTGCTATCGCCGTGATCGCGCTCGGGGCGAAGATGGCCAAGGCCGACGGCCTCGTGACCCGCGACGAGGTGACCGCCTTTCGCGAGGTGTTCCAGATCGCGCGCACCGACGAAAAGGAAGCGGCCCGCGTGTTCAATCTGGCCCGCCAGGATGTGGCCGGGTTCGAGGAATACGCCTATCGCATCAAGGGCCTGTTCCAGCAGGATCACGTCTGTTTCTGCGACCTCATGGAGGGGCTGTTCCACATTGCGCTGGCCGACGGGGAATATCACGATAACGAGGACATCTTCCTGTCACGGGTGGGCGAGATTTTCGGTATGACCGAGGCTGAGTTCAAGGCCCTGCGCGCCCGTTTTGTTCCCAATTCCGAGCATGACCCCTACACCATTCTGGGTGTGCCGCAGGACATGCCTGTGGCCGATATCCGCAAGGTCTGGCGTCGGCTGGTACGGGAAACCCACCCCGACGCGATGATCGCACGCGGCGTCCCGGAAGAGGCGATCCGTCTTGCCGAAAAACGCATGATCGACATCAATCGTGCCTGGGACGAGATCAACGGGGCTGCAGCCTGATGCGGATCGCCACGTATAACGTGGAATGGTTCAACACACTTTTTGACACGACGGATCACCTGTTGATGGACGATGGATGGTCCGGTCGACAAGACGTGACCCGCGCCCAGCAGATCGAGGCGTTGGGCATTGTCTTTACCGCGATGGATGCCGATGCCGTGATGGTGATCGAGGCCCCGGACCAGAACAGCAAGCGATGCGCGGTCACCGCGCTTGAAAACTTCGCTGCCGCCTTCGGTTTGCGCACGCGCAAGGCCGTCATTGGCTTTGCCAATGACACGCAACAGGAAATCGCGCTGCTTTATGATCCGGATGTCTTGTCGGTGCAGCATGACCCGCAAGGCCCCGAGACCGGCAAGAAGGGCGCGGGCGATGCGCCGCGCTTTGACGGGGTGTTCCGTATCGACCTTGATATCGACGCCACCGAAGACATGGTGCGGTTTTCCAAGCCGCCCCTGGAACTGGCTGTGACCACGCAAAGCGGCGCAGCCCTGCGTCTGATCGGGGTGCATTTGAAATCCAAGGCTCCGCATGGTGCGCGCTCGCGGGACGAGGTCATGCGCCTCTCGATTGCCAACCGGCGCAAGCAACTGGCCCAGGCGATCTGGCTGCGCCAGCGCATCGAGAGTCACCTGACGGCGGGCGACTCTCTCATCGTGCTGGGGGATCTGAACGACGGTCCGGGCCTGGATGAATATGAAAACCTGTTCGGGCGGTCCTCGGTCGAGATCGTGATGGGCGAAGAGGGGCCGCTGGGCCTCTATGATCCTCATGCCCGCCGCGCCCTTGGCGCTCGGCTTGGGGCCACGGCGACGACTTCGCGGTTTTTCCTGCCGAAACAGAAACGCTATCTTCAGGCGCTGCTGGACTATGTCATGGTGTCCGAAGACCTTCGGTCCCGGACTCCGCGCTGGCGTATCTGGCATCCGTTCGATGATGTGGATTGCTGGTCCGTGCCCGCTTTGCGCGAAGCTTTGCTCATGGCGTCGGACCATTTTCCCGTGACTTTGGATCTGGACCTTTAAATCTTCATTCAGGCTTCCTAGATGAGCCGCATGAAGAAATTGTCGATCATCCAGAGTTTTGCGCTGGCGGCCGCGTTGCTGGTGGCCATTCTTGCCGCGCCGGTCCGGGCGGAAGAGCCTGTCTCCCCTCCTGCCCAAGAGGAGGGCCTCAGCCTTATGGAACAGGGAATGCTCTTGTTCTTTGAAGGGCTGCAAAAAGAGATGGAACCTGCGATCGGCGAATTTCGCAAATGGATGGAAGAGGCCGAACCTGCGCTGCGCGATTTTGCCGCCGAGATGGGCCCCGCCCTCAGCGATTTGATGGAGCAGGTCGAAGACTGGAGCGCCTATCATCCGCCCGAGATGCTGCCAAACGGTGATATCATCATCCGCCGCAAGGCCGACGACGAACTCAACTCGGAAGAGACCGAGATCTGATCTCGGGCATGTGCCCCAAGACCCATTTATGTCCTATGTCTTGATCTTGACGCGCACCTCGGCCTGCAACGATCCCGCAAGAGACTGCAACCGCGCCTCGGCGACCTCGCCGAAAAGGGCTTGCGCCGAAGGAGGTATGGTCAGAGTCAGTTCGCGCTTCTTGGGCCGCCAGTCCAGCTTGCCGATGTCGGCCCCCTTGTCGAGCCAGAGCATCGCCCCAAACCGCATCGCCTTGCCCAGAATCTCGGCCTCGAGCTGGGCCTTTTCGTCGATCAGCGCATAGAGGTTTTCAAACCGCGTGCCCTCGCGCTTGTTGCGATAGCGGTGCAACAGCGCCATCCCAAGGAACACCCGTTCCGAGTGGCGCAGGCCGCCCAGGTTGGCGCGGGTGGCATTGTCGAAACATACCTCGGCACGATAATCGGGATGCGCGCGCCAACTGACATCGTGTAGCAGGCAGGCCGCCTTTACCAGTCGTTTCTTTTCGGGTTTCCAGCCGGAAAACAGTGGTCCCACGAAATCATACAGCGTCTTGCCAAACCCTGGCAGGCGTGCGTCCTTGGCCTCGGCAAAGCGGGCCGCCTCGACCAGCGGGTCGCGTTTGCGCAGGGCGGGAGGCATCTGTTCGTAAAGCAGCCCCTCGCGAATACCATAGGAACTCACCGCGATATCATGGGGTTTGAACCGTCGGATCACGCCTTTCAACACGTCAATCGCATAAGGCACCAGCGCCATACGGTTGGCGGACACGCCGCTGCGCTGGCGCAACTCTTCCAGATCGCTTTCCTCGATATAGCGGGCGGTCGCGTTTATGGATTTCGCGGTCATCCGGTATTCGTGCAAAACGTGCAGCGGATAACCGCGCCGCTCCATGTCGATCCGCGCAATGGCCCGCCAAGAACCACCGACAAGAAACAACCGGTTGCGCTGGCTGCCCATCGTGTCCTTCAGATCGTCCAGCACCTCGTTGATATAGGCGCGGCGACCCTTTTTGCCGCCTTTCAGATCGCGCAGCTTCAACGGCCCCAGCGCCGAGGTCACGCGTTTGCCCACCGTGTCGTTGCCGATCTCGGCCAGCTCCATGGACGAGCCGCCAATATCACAGACCAGCCCGTAAGATCCCGGCCAGCCCAGCAACACGCCCTGCGCGGACAGGCGCGCCTCTTCCTGACCGTCGATCACGTGGATTTTCAGCCCGGTCTGGCGCAGAACCTCGTTGCAGAAATCCGGCCCGTCCTCGGCTTCGCGGACTGCCGCCGTGGCCACGGCGCTCAGCGCCCCGTCACAGATCTGGCGGGCGATTTCCTGAAACCGGCGAATGGCCTTCAGGGCGCGCACGCGCCCTTCGGGGTTCAGGCGCCCGGTCTCGGACAGCCCCGCGCCAAGCGCGCACATGATCTTTTCGTTGTAGAAATAGGCGGGGCTGCGTGCCGCACCGTCAAACACCACAAGACGGACCGAGTTCGACCCCACATCCACCACGCCGACCCGCGACAGGGCGCGCGCGGATGGGTCGTTGAAAAGAGGCCGCCCAAACGGCCCCCAGTCCTGTGCAGGCTCGGTATTCCCGTCCATCTGTCTTCCCAAGCTGGTCTTGCGCCCAATGTGCGACAGCACGTCGGCGGGGTCAATCTTCGGTATGGGTCAGTTTGGGCACATCCGACGCCCCGGCCGAGCCGCGGCCAGACAGGGAAGGGTTCTCCATGAAGAACCTGTGGCAATTGAACGCGAATTCACCTTCGGGGATCTCGGCGCGATCAAAGCTGCCATCGGCATTCATGACCCAGCTTTGCGCCACATCGGCCAGATTCGCCGCCATGACCTGGCTGACGATCTGCGCCTTCACGGTGGTGTTCTTGATCTCGACAAGCGTTTCAATGCGCCGGTTCAGGTTGCGCCCCATCCAGTCGGCTGACGAGATATAGACCTTGGCCTTTTTAGAGGGCAGTCCTTCGCCATTGCCGAAACAGACGATGCGGGAATGTTCCAGAAACCGGCCCACGATGGATTTTACACGGATGTTTTCCGACAATCCCTTCACGCCCGGGCGCAGGCCGCAGATGCCCCGGATCACAAGGCTGATTTTTACCCCGGCCTGGCTTGCGGCATACAGCGCGTCGATCACCTCAGGTTCGATCAGGGAATTCATCTTGGCCCAGATTTCGGCCGGTTTGCCCGCCTTGGCGTGTTCGATTTCCTTTTCGATCATCTCGATCAGGCGTGATTTCAGCGAATGCGGCGAGATTGCGAGATTGTCCAGCTTTTCGGGTCGCACGTATCCCGACAGATAGTTGAACACCTTGGTCGCATCGCGGCCCAGATCGGTGTCACAGGTGAAAAAGCTGAGATCGGTGTAAATCTTGGCCGTAATCGGGTGATAGTTGCCGGTCCCATAGTGGGTATAGGTGACAAGCTGGTCGCCTTCCCGCCGGACGACGGTCGAAATCTTGGCGTGGGTTTTCCAGTCGGTAAATCCATACACCACATGCGCGCCCGACCGTTCAAGGCGGCGCGATTGCTGGATGTTGGCGGCCTCGTCAAAACGCGCCTTGAGTTCAACCAGCGCGGTGACCGATTTGCCGTCTTCGGCCGCCTC
Source organism: Shimia fortis (assembly GCF_040225985.1). Lineage (NCBI taxonomy): Bacteria > Pseudomonadati > Pseudomonadota > Alphaproteobacteria > Rhodobacterales > Roseobacteraceae > Shimia > Shimia fortis. Next base: position 628,812 of record NZ_JBBPEU010000002.1, on the reverse strand, counting down.
GCACAGGGCCTCGACAATGGGGGAATTCTTCGAGGTCCGATAAAGGGTCTGCTTGATTGCCACCACGTTCGGATCGCGCGCGGCCTGATGCAGGAAGCGCACCACCATGTCGAAGGTTTCATAAGGATGGTGCAGCAGCATATCTTTCTGGCGGATCGCTGCGAACATATCGCCGTCGAAATCCTGTACCCGTTCCGGCACGCGTGGCGTGAACGAGGGCCATAGAAGGTCCGGCCGTTCGTCCAGCACCAACTCGCTCAGATCGGCCAGCCCGATCATGCCGTCGATCTCGACCACCTCGTCCTCGGTGACGTGTAATTCTTCCATGATCAGCTTTTTCAGCGCCTTGGGCGCATCCGCCGAAATCTTCATGCGCACGACTTCGCCGCGACGGCGGCGTTTCAATGCCACCTCGAATTCGCGCACAAGGTCTTCGGCCTCGTCCTCGACCTCGAGATCGCTGTCGCGCAGCACGCGGAACGAACAATGTCCCTTGGCCTTGTAGCCGGGGAACAGGCTGTCCAGATGCAACAGAAGCAGCTCTTCCAGCGGTAGCGCGCGGATGCGGCCATCTTCCGAGGGCAGGAAGGTGAAGCGGTCGATCTGGTGCGGGATCGGCAACAGCGCCTTGAGCGAGGATTTTGTTTTGTTCCGCTCCAGCTCTAGTGCCAGAGAATAGCCGAGGTTCGGGATAAAGGGGAAAGGGTGGGCCGGATCAATGGCCAGCGGCGACAGGACCGGGAACACCTTGTTCAGGAACACGTCGGACAGGAACACCTTGTCGTCTTCGGTGACCAAGGTGTGGTCAAGGATCACGATGCCTTCCTGCTCCATCTCGGCGCGCAGGGATCCATACATTTCCTGTTGTTTCTGAAGCAGGTTGCGGGCGTCCTCGTTGATCAGGACCAGTTGTTCGGCGGGGGTCAGGCCATCCTGCGCGGGGGTCGTGTTGTGTTCCCGCACAAGTTCGCGCAGTCCGGCGACCCGCACGGTATAGAACTCGTCAAGGTTGGTGGCCGAAATCGACAGAAAGCGCAGCCGCTCAAGCAGGGGCACGCGTGCATTTTCGGTTTCTTCCAGAACGCGCCAGTTGAAACCCAGCCAGCTAAGTTCGCGGTTATAGAACCGGTCCGGCCCGGTCAGGTCCAGAGCGGGCATGTCAACGGGGGCGGGAAAGTCGGATTTCAGAAAGTCTGCGTAAGTCATACCAATCCAAATGCCATCTGGGGGTAACAGGATGGTGACAGTATCCGATTGTTTTTTCAGGAAGTCCAGCCGCCCACGGTTGAGTTCACAACCCCAGAACGCGCTTGGCCAGAGCCCGCGTGATCGGACGTTGCTCGGCCAGCGACGCGCGGTCCAGCGCCTCGACAATCCGGCGCGCGCTTTCGAAAGACCGATCCATGTTCTTGACAAGATAAGGGATCGTGTCGGGGTGGGGCGTCAACTGGCGGTCGGCGAACTGCTTGGCCATGATGACGCTGAGCAACATGTCGTCGGGCTGTTCCAGGGCGGCCACGGTCGTGCCCTGCATCCGGCTTTTGAGGTCGGGCAGGTCAAGCCCCCAATGCGCCGGTTCGCCTGCCCCTGTCAGCAACAGGCTGTGCCCCTCGGCCAGCGTCAGGTTGTGCAGATGGAACAGCGCCTTCTGCGCCGCGCCGTCGCCGACGATCTCGGGCACATTTTCCACCGCGACGGGGCCTTGTGCCAGATTGGGCACATCCGCCTCTGCAAGGTCTCGCGCCGCGATCACGCGCGCACCGCTCTGGGCGGCCCAGACATGGGCCAGATGGGTCTTGCCCGACCCTTTGGGGCCCACCAGCAGCAATTTGCCCCCGGGCCAGCCGGGCCAGGCGTCAATCAGCCCCAAGGCCATCACATTGGCGGGGCTGACAAAGAAATCATCGCGCCCCAATGCAGGGCGCACGGGCAGGGTCAGGCTGAGTTGTTCAGGCATTTCCGGGGCCTCAATCATCCCTCAGGGACTGGTCGCCGGTGTAAAGATAAGACCGGGTATATTGCCCGATAAAGAACCGCGCCAGCACGCCCAGCACCGCCGCCACGGGCACCGCGACCAGCATCCCGACAAAGCCGAACAGTGCGCCAAACACCGACAGTGCGAACAACAGCCAGACGGGATGCAACCCGACCGAATTGCCGACCAGCTTGGGGGTCAGGAAATTTCCCTCAGCCACCTGTCCAATCACAAAGATAGCGGCGACAAGGCCCAGCGACACCCAGTCACCCCAAAACTGGAACAGACCCAGCCCGATCGCCAGTACCCCGCCGATCAGCGCCCCGAGATAGGGGATGAAGGTCACCGCACCGGCAAAGAACCCCACGGCCAGCCCGAAATTCAGCCCCACCATCATCAGCGATACGGCGTAGTAAGTACCAAGGATCAGACAGACGGATCCCATGCCGCGCACGAACGAGGCCAGCGTCTTGTCGATCTCCGAGGCCAACCGGCGGACCACCGGCGCATGTTCGCGCGGCAACAGGTCGTCGACCCGCGCCACCATCTTGTCCCAGTCCAGCAGCAGGTAAAACGCCACCACCGGCACGATCACCATCAGCATGACCACATTGACCAGCGACGCCGCCGAACTCAGCACGCCTTGCAGCAGCGCACCACCCTTTTCCTTTACCACGTCGCCGATCGAAGACAGGGTCTGATGCATCACCGAGTTTTCGTTCAGCAGATCGGGGAAACGCTGCGAGATGAAACTGCGCAGATCGCGCATCAGCTCGGGCATGATGTTGAACAGGGAAATGGTCTGCTCGATCAGTACGGGCAATACGGCCAGCGTGCCGACAAGAAAGATCAGGATCCAGAACAGGGTAATGATGACTGTCGACATGACCCGCGACAGGCCCATCCCTTCCAGCCGGTCGGCGACCGGGTCAAGGAAATAAGCAATCGCCCCGCCAAGCACATAAGGCAACATGATATCGCCGAGAAACCACAGCGACAGCACGAAGACCACGGCGAAAATGCCCCAGTATTTCATCTGTTGATTGATGGTCATGCGTCTGTCTCCCGCGTCCTGCCCGGTTGTTGCCTCCTCTTGTTGCCCATGGGGCGGCGTCATGCAAGGGGAATGGACAGATGCCGCAGCCCGTGCTCTGATCCTGCGTAACCAGCGGTCACTTGCGGGAGAAACGCCATGAATGAAAGCTTTGATCTGGACGGGTTCGTCGACGCGTTGCGCCATGCCGCCCTGCAAGAGGACGCCCCGAAGGCGCTGCGCCGCCTGATGGACGAGGCCGTGTCCGACAGTGATCTGATGGCTGCCGCGATCCCCGATTTCGGCGAGGATCTGATCCTGTTCGAGGATGACACTGTGTCGATCTGGTATTGCCACTTCACGCCCGGCATGACCGTGCCGCCCCATGACCACCAGATGTCGGCGGTGATCGGCGTGTTCCGCGGGCAGGAACGCAATGACTTTTTCGAACGCGCCCCGGATGGCGGGTTGCAGAAAAGCGCCGAGGTGGTGCTGGGGGCAGGGGATGCCCTGTCCATCGGCCCCAGTGCGATTCACGCGGTGACCTGCACCAGCGCCACGCCCTGTAACGGCATTCATGTCTATACCGGGCGCCTGACCACGGTCACCCGCAGCCTGTTTGATCCAAAGACGGGCCGGGCCATCCCCTTTGACGACGCAAACTACGAGGCGCTGATGCGTCCGGACGGATGAGGGGCGCAGATTTCCCGTAAAAATCTGCCCGCCACAGGATTTTCCAGAAAATCCTGTCCGCCCTTGTCTGGCGTCGCGCAAAGCCATAAACGGAAGGCCAACACCGACCTTTTTGCCGAAGAGAGCCAAAATGCGCCTGTCCCGCTATTTCCTGCCCGTTCTGAAAGAAACGCCTGCCGAGGCGCAGATCGTCAGCCACCGCTACATGCTGCGCGCCGGCATGATCAAACAGCAATCCGCCGGCATCTATTCCTGGCTGCCGCTGGGCTTCAAGGTGCTGCGCAAGATCGAGAACATCGTGCACGAAGAACAGATGCGCGCCGGTCATATCCCGATCCAGATGCCGATCCTGCAGGGCGCGGACCTTTGGCGCGAATCCGGTCGCTATGACGATTACGGTCAGGAAATGCTGCGCATGCAGGACCGTCACGGCCGCGACATGCTCTATACGCCGACCGCCGAGGAAATGGTCACGGACATCTTCCGCAGCCACGTGTCGTCCTACAAGGACCTGCCGCTGACGCTTTACCAGATCCAGTGGAAGTTCCGCGACGAGATCCGCCCGCGGTTTGGCGTGATGCGGGGCCGCGAATTCTATATGAAAGACGGCTATAACTTCGACCTCACCAAGGAAGATGCGCTGCACGCCTATAACCGTCACTTGGTCAGCTATCTGCGCACCTACGAACGCATGGGCCTGCAAGCCATTCCGATGCGGGCCGATTCCGGCCCCATCGGCGGGGATGACACCCACGAATTCCTCGTGCTGGCCGACACGGGTGAATCCGAAGTCTTCTATGACAGCGCCGTCACTGACCTCAGCTTTGGTGACCGCGAGATCGACTATGACAGCGTTGAGCAATGCGCGGGCGTGCTGGAAGAGTTTACCTCGAAATACGCGCGCACGGACGAAACCCATGACGAGGCCCTGTTCAACGAGGTGCCCGAAGAACGCCGCCGCGTGGCCCGCGGCATCGAAGTGGGCCAGATCTTCTATTTCGGCACTAAATATTCCGAGGCGCTGGGGGCAGAGGTGCAGGGGCCGGACGGCAAGAAAACGCCTGTGCATATGGGCAGCCACGGCATTGGCGTGTCGCGCCTTTTGGGGGCCATCATCGAGGCCAGCCATGACGACAAAGGTATTATTTGGCCCGAGGGTGTGACCCCGTTCCATTGCGGGATCGTGAACCTGAAACAAGGCGACGGCGAGGCGGATGCCGCCTGTGAGGCGCTGTACAAGTCGCTGACCGCGCTGGGCCTCGAGCCGCTTTACGACGACCGCAAGGAACGCGCCGGGGCCAAATTCGCCACGATGGATCTGATCGGTCTGCCCTGGCGCATCACCGTAGGGCCCCGGGGCCTCAAGAACGGGGTTGTGGAACTGACGTGCCGCCGCACAGGTGAAAGCGAAGAGATGCCCCCCGAACAGGCGGTGGCCAAGATTGCCGCGATCTACGAAAACCATCGGGTGCACGGCCTTTAAGGCGTGATCCGATTGTGCGCGCCTGTGGCGCGCGCAGGGTTTGCAGGCCCCTTCGGGCCCTGCGGTGTGCCTACGGCGGAGGTATTTTGACCAAGAAAAAGAAGGGGCGCCTGCAAGCGCCCCTTTTCATTTGTCGTGTTGGCACCAGATCAGGCCAGCAGGTCGAACATGCCGTCCTGCGTGCGCACCATGATCGAACTGTTGTCGGCCCCATCAACCAGCGCGAACAGGATGTGACCGTTATAGTCGACAAAGGCTTCCTGGATCGCGTCGTTGCCTGCGGCTTGACCACCCGGTGACACAGCGTCGTTGAAATGCACGACAAAATCGTCCGCGGTAACGCCCGAAAGCTGGAACTGGAGATAGTCGCCCTCGGCATGCGAGAAGTCCTGGATCCAGTCGGTGGCGTGGTCGGCATGGGCCGTGTGATAGAACCGGTCCGCCCCATCACCGCCATTCAGGCGGTCAAAGCCCCAGGCCCCGTGCAGGAAGTCGTCCCCGTCGCCGCCAAACAGCGCATCCGACAGCGAACCGCCAGTCAGGAAGTCATCCCCGGCCTGGCCCACCAGCTCGTCCGAGCCGGAGCCGCCGAAGATGGTGTCATGGCCCGCTTCGCCATAGACAAGGTCATTGCCCGCGCCCGAGTCGATCATGTCATTGCCGGCCCCGCCAAAGATGACGTCGCGCAGGTCCGCCTCCGTGCTGCCGGAATAGATCATGTCATCGCCATCTCCGCCCGCGACCGTGTCGGCCCCGTCGCCCGAGCGCAGCGTGTCCATGCCCTCGCGGCCCAGCAACAGGTCATCCCCGCCGCCAGTCATGCCGACATCATTCCCGTCGCCCGCCAGCAGCACGTTGTTGCCCCCGCCCAGATCGGCAAGGTCATTGTCCGCGCCCAGATTGACGGCGTTGTCCTCGTCCCCGCCAAAGACCAAGTCCACGTCATTTGATCCGTCCGAGACCAGAAGGTCAGCCGGGATCAACACGCCATCGATCACGTGCACGATACCGTTACTGGCTTGAATGTCGGTGGCAATGATGCCCGGATCCGGCAGGTCGGGGTCGGCATCGCCAAGGCTGGCGCCGTTCACGCTCAGCATGCCCGACTGCAGGGTCGTGATCATGTCGGACGAAAGCACCTGGCTGGCTTGCAGCGACTCTCCGGCGACATGGTACAAAAGCACCTGCGACAGCAGGGGCAGGGGATCTCCGCCCCCGCTGAACAGCGACAGGGCGCGCAGGATCACGTCGGTTGCGCCTGCCTCGTCCATGCCGGCATAGCCGAGGGTCTGCGCCAGCGACAGGAAGGCGTCGTCATTCGGGGCAAAGACGGTCAGGTCGGCATTGCTGTCGGCCAGCGCGCTGCCCAGACCGGCGGCAGACACCGCCGTATGCAGAATGTCGAAGTCGCTGCCGTTCATGTCAAAGCTGCCTGCCATGCCAGACGCCGCGACGATCTCGACGATCGAAGGTGCGTCATTGCCGGGCAGGTCCGCGGGCAGCAGCACGCGGTCAATCACATGCACGATGCCGTTGTCGGCCATCACGTCAGTGGCGATCAGCGAGGGGTCGATCAGGTCGGGCTCGGCGTCGACAAGGGTCGGGTTGTCAAAGGTGATCGTCCCGCCGCCCAGCGGCATGACGGTGCCCGCCTGCGCCACGGCCGCCGCGTCCAGCGCGCCTGACGCGACGTGATAAAGAAGCACGTCGCGAATCGTTTCGGCGGGTAGGGCGCCGACGATAAAGGTTGTCACGGCATCTGCATCCGACGTGTCGCCCATGAATCCCAGATCCGCCGCCAGTTGGCCAAACGCCGCGTTGGTGGGGGCGAAGACCGTGAAGGATCCGCTTTCATCCGCCAGGGTTGCGACGAGGTTCGACCCCGGTAGGGCGCTGTCCACATATTGCAGCGCCGAGACGAGGATCGAAAAATTGCTGTCGCCCACGGCGACGTCGGTGATGGTTGGCATTGGTTTACTCCTCCGTTGGAATGCTGTCTTTACGAAGCGCGGCAAAATTTGGTTCATCACGACACTGTCACGTTCCTGTGAGTCCGCCGTCGCGCCTGCTCACGCGGCGCTGCTTGACCCTCTGAGCGCCGCCCAATAGGTTGGCCGCAAACACCAAGCCGGAGCAGTCATGGCAGGCACACCTCCCCCTTTTGCCCCGTTCGAATGGATGATCGCGTGGCGCTATTTGCGCGCCCGCCGCGCCGAGGGCGGCGTCAGTGTGATGACGTGGATCAGCCTGATCGGGATCACGCTGGCGGTGTTTGCCCTGATCGCGACGCTGGCCGTGCGCTCGGGGTTCCGGGCCGAATTCGTGGATACGATCCTCGGGGCGAACGCACATGTGACAGTGTATCAATCCGGTGTGGTGGACGAGACCGGGCGCCTGACCCGCACCATCGACAATTACGACGAGATGGCCACGGCCCTGCGCGCCGTTCCCGGCGTGACCCGCGCGGCACCGCTGATCAAAGGGCAGGTCATGGCCAACCTGCGCAGCCGCAATGCAGGCGTGCAGGTGTTCGGCATGAGCGCCGAAAACCTTTCACAACTGCCCCGGATTGCGGACCCCGAGACAGGGCGTGGCGATCTGGAGCGATTTGATGACGGCATCGCAATCGGAGCGGGCGTCGCCCAGAGCCTTGGCGCGATGGTGGGCGACCGGATCAAGATCATTTCGCCCAACGGGGTGAAAACCGCCTTTGGAACCTCTCCCCGCATCAGCGCCTTCGAGGTGGTCTATATTTTCTCGGCGGGGCGCTTTGATATCGACAATACCCGCGTCTACCTGCCCTTTGCCGAAGCGCAGAACTTCTTTGGACGCGAGGGGGTAGCGGATGAAATTGAAGTGATGGTTGAAACGCCGGAGGCGGTGGACGAAATCGTGCTTGACCTGATCCGCGCTGCCGGAGACCGGGCGCTGGTCTGGACGTGGCGGGATGCGTCGGGCGGGTTCCTGCGCGCACTCGAGGTCGAGGACAACGTGATGTTCATCATCATGTCGATCCTTGTTCTCATCGCCGCGATGAACATCGTGTCGGGCCTGATCATGCTGGTCAAGAACAAGGGGCGCGACATCGGCATCCTGCGCACCATGGGGCTGACCGAGGGCACGGTGTTGCGGGTGTTTTTCATCTGTGGGGCTTTCACCGGTCTGATTGGCACGGTGCTCGGGGTGACGCTCGGGTGCCTGTTCGCGATCTATATCGACCCGATCTTTTCTTTCGTGAACATGGCGATGGGGGGCGGGGTCTGGGATCCGTCGATCCGTGGAATCTATCACCTGCCGGCCAAGCTCGAGGCGGCGGATGTGCTCAGCGCGGTGGCCCTGTCGTTGGGGCTGTCTTTCGTTGTCACCATTTTTCCAGCGCGTCGGGCGGCGCGCATGAACCCGGTCGAGGCGTTGCGATATGAATGATGTGGTGTTGCGCCTTGAAGGGATAGAGAAGCGCTATAACAAGGGGTTGCCGAGCGAAGTGAATGTCCTGCGCGGGGTCGACCTGACCCTGCAGGCGGGCGAGGTCGTGGCGCTGGTCGCGCCGTCGGGCGCGGGGAAATCGACGCTTTTGCATATTGCAGGGCTGCTGGATTCCCCCGATGCGGGCACGGTTGAAATCGGCGGCGCGCGGCTGGACGGCAAATCCGACCGGCGGCGCACCATTGCGCGGCGGCAGGACGTGGGCTTTGTCTATCAATTCCACCATCTGCTGCCCGAATTCACGGCGCTGGAAAACATCGTTCTGCCACAGTTGGCCAATGGCACGGCACGGGCCGACGCCGTGGCCCGCGCGCAAGGCTTGCTGACAGGCGTGGGCGTGGGAGAGCGGGCCGATCACCGTCCGGCGGCGCTGTCTGGGGGCGAACAACAGCGGGTTGCCTTTTGTCGGGCGCTGGCCAATGCGCCGCGCGTGCTGCTGGCGGATGAACCGACGGGCAACCTTGACCCGGACACCTCGGATCAGGTGTTCGGCGCGCTGATGTCGCTGGTGCGGGACACCGGGCTGGCCGCGCTGATTGCGACCCACAACCTTGACCTAGCGGCGCGCATGGATCGGGTGTTGCGGATGGAAAACGGTGCACTGACCCCTGTCACATAACAGGCAAAATTTTGTACAAACCAGACATCTAGCCTCGCAGGCTTGTACAAATCGAACAATTTTCCGGTTTTCACTTATGCCTGTTGGGTCAGCCAGACCCCCGCCGCCATCAGCCCGATCCCGCCCGCGCGTGTCAGGGACAGCGGTGAAATTTGCGCACCGAACAATCCGAAATGGTCGATTGCTGCGGCCGATATCAACTGCCCCAGCAATACGAAAAAGACTGCATTCCCAACCCCGAACTTCGGCGCCACAAAGGTGATCGACAGCACATAAAAGGCCACAAGGACCCCGGCGAGAAACAGGTGTTTCGGGGCGTCTGCGGCCTTGTGCAGATGGGTGGCGCCCCCGGTCAGCAGCAGCACGACCACCGTGCAGAGCAGGGCCACGCAAAACAGGATCGTGCCCGCCGCCACTGGCGCGCCAAGCCGTTGTCCAAGGGCGGCATTCAGCGCCGCAAGCACCGGGATACCAATCCCTGCGGCCAGCATCACACTGGCATATGTGGTCGTTGCAGACATGCTAAATCCTTATGGTACAAAGAAAGTTGCTGTCGCCGTGGCCACGACTTTGTCAGAAGGCAGCGCCGTCATCGTGGCCTTGCAGAAGATCAGCGCCTTGCCCGCGCGCACGATTTCGGCGTCACAGCGGATCATGTCGCCGACGCCGGGGCGCAGGAATTGCGTGTCGAGATTGGTGGTGGCCACGGGGCGAGCGGCCTGCAAATGTCCAAAGGCCGCAAATACCATGCTGGTGTCGGCCATCGCGGCCAGCGCCTGTCCCGAGATAATGCCGCCCACGCGTGCCAGATCGGGGGTGATCGGCATGGTCAGGGTCGCGCCTTGGGGCGAGATATCGGTGATGGTCAGATCTAACGCTTTGACCCAAGGGGCAAAATTGTCTTCCAGAAACTGTTGTGCGTCCTGCGGTGTCAGGCTCATATGCTCCTCCGTCGATGTAATGTCTCGACAATGGCGCGGTGTTGCGGGATTGTCATCCTCATATGACACGGGTCAAGGAAGACCCGGCGGATTTTTGGCAGGGTCGGACGGAACAAGTCGGGGAACAGGATATGCGGTTGATATGGGGTGCAGCGGTTTTCGGGGCGATTGGCATCATGACCGCCTGTGCGCAGATCGGGGTGTCCGGTCAGGCGATCTATAACGAACACTGCGCCATGTGCCACGGCCCTGGCGGCAAGGGTGATGGAGATTTTGCGGGTAAGCTGTTGAAATTGCCTCCAGATTTGACCGTGTTGACGGTCGAGAACGGTGGCACCTACCCGCGCTTGCGCGTGACCGAGGCCATCGCGGGCAAGGGGCGAGGCGATCATTTCAGCGGTGCAATGCCCGAGTTTTCAGAGATGATGGGCACGGGCGCAATGGCCGATGCCCGACTTGAGGCGGTGGTGGACTATCTCGAGTCCCTTCAGGTCTCTGGCTGAACCAATCAGAGGAGGTGGACATGAAGCATGTTGTCATCCTGGCGGCCCTGGGCCTTGCGGCCGATACGGGCTGGGCAGCGGATGTAGCGCGGGGTGGTGCGTATTACGCGGAACACTGTGCGACATGTCATGGAGTCGATCTGGACGGCGCCGGGCCGATGGCGGGCGTGCTGACGATCAAGCCCACTGACCTGACAGCCCTTGCGCGACGCAACGCGGGGCTGTTCCCCACCCAGCGCGTGGCCGAACGGATCGACGGGCGTGACCCCTTGGTTGCGCATGGCAGTCCGATGCCGGTCTATGGGTTCTTTTTCGAGGGGCCGACCACGCGGGTCAAATTGCCGGAAGGCGGCAGTTTGAAAGTTAGCCGTCCGGTGGCGGATCTTCTGGCCTATATTGGGGCAGCACAGGACTAGGGGCGTAGGACGCGCCTTATTCCGCAGGCTGGAACCCTTCGATCAACTGGCGCAGACCGATGGCCGCGCCGGCAAAGATCGCGAGAAACGTGACTGGCGCCGAGATTGCCAGCAGCGAAAAGGCCGTGATCCCCTGACCCACGGTGCAGCCGATGGCGAGAATGGCCCCGGCCCCCATGATGATTGCACCGAAGATCTGGCGGCGCAGCTCGCGCGGGTCTTCGCAGGCCTCCCACCGGAAATGGCCTTTCATCATCGAGCCGATGAAAGCCCCAAGCCAGACCCCGGCGACCGATCCGACCGCAAAGGACAGGGGCCGCACCGAGCCGTTCATGGCAAACAGGATGGATTCGCCGACGGGCGCCGAGAAGCTGTGCGAGACAAGCTGCACTCCGTCAAATCCGTTGGTGGCGACCCACTGGCTTCCGGCCCAGCCCGAGACGATGGCGGCGGCCACCATGAGGGCCCAGAAGATTGCCTTGACGTCTTTCCGCATTTCTGACGACCACAGCGCGGCGATCATGATAAGCGCACCGATGGTCATGCCCACAGGGGCGGCGGCCAGTCCAGTCCAGTTGCCGATGTGGTGGGCGATGCCGGGCGGGACCGGGGCGGTGACGTCGATTTGCGGGAACAGCCAATTGCGCAACGGGGCAAGGGGGCCTGCCAGCACCACATAGGCCGATACGCCCATCACCAGCACGATCACAAAGCTGCGCAGGTCCCCGCCGCCAAGACGCGCAATCGCGCCATAGCCGCAGTTTCCGGCCAGTGCCATACCATAGCCGAACATCAGCCCGCCGATGATAGAGGCTACGGGCATCCAGCGGATCGAGAAATAGAACGAGGTTTCCGCCTCGAGAAATCCGGTGCCGATCAGGGCAAAACTGCCGACGATGGCCCCGCCGATCGCAAGGGCCCACATGCGCATCCGCAGATCGCTGCCGCCATATAGAAGGTCTTCGATGGCGCCCAGCGTACAGAACCGGCCAAGGCGTGCTGCAAGGCCAAGGACGATTCCCCCAAGCATGCCGAAAAGGGCGACAAGATTATTGTCGCCGATCCTGTCCAAGAGTGTTTCGAGCAATGCCAGCATGAACCGGAGCCTCCCTGATGCCTGACCGGTGCGGGTCACGACATCGGGTGCGGACGCCGGACGGAGTTATTCGTCGTCGCTGCAGAAGAGATCGTAGACCACTTCCAGTATACGGCGCGGACGGTGATCCGCCAATCGGTAATATATGGTTTTGCCTTCGCGGCGCGGCACCACCAGACCTTCGAGGCGCAGGCGGGAAAGTTGTTGCGATACAGCGGCTTGTCGGGCGGACAGTAGGTCTTCAAGCTCGGTCACGGATTTTTCACCGCTGACCAGATGACACAGGATCATCAATCGGCCCTCGTGGCTGATGGCCTTGAGGAAGTTGGAGGCATTGGTGGCGTTGACCACCATACGGTCCATTTCTTCTTCGCTGATGTCGTCCGAGAATACCGGAAGCGCCATGGTCTTTCCCCTCGTCAGTGTTGCGCGCCCCGCATGCGTTGTGCATTGGAGGGCGTTGCCTACGGTCTGATGGCGAAGGACCACTCAGAACCGCGTTCCCTGTCCCGGCATAGTCTAGTGTTTTGGACAGGTTTCGGGCGCCGGTTACACCAAACCCTGCCATAAGAAAACCTTTACCGCACCGAAAGGGACGAAACGTTACCGTGTCGCACCTTGAAAGCCTGCCTTTTCGGCAAGCATTTTCTCGATATGCCACCAGAAGAAGTCTTCGCCCGGATAGCCCTCGAGGCGGGCGATCTCTTGTCCGTCCTCGATCAGGATAAAGGTCGGCGTGAAGTTCACACGCCGGGCATATGTCAGATCATCGGGTTTCGCGCGCAGGTTTTCGCGCCGCAAAGGGGCGAACTGGCCTGCTTCGGTCTTTGGATAGATGGGTCCGATCTCTTCGTTCCAAAGCTTGCAGGTGTAGCACCCGGCCTGTTCCACGATCACCAGTTCGGCTGCCCAGGCGGGCAGGGTGGTGAAAACAGTGACGGCCAGTGCCGACAAGAAAGAGCGCGCTTGCATGCAGCCCCCCGTTGATGACAGTATGACGCACAACGTAATATGAATATGTGCATAAATCAAGGAAGGGCGCTGATGCTCGAGATTTCCTTTGCAGGAGCCGCCTTGGCTGGGCTGCTTTCTTTTCTCACACCATGCATCCTTCCCATGGTGCCGTTCTACTTATGCTACATGGCCGGAATTTCCATGTCTGAATTGCATGGGGATGGCGATATTGCCCCTGGGGCACAGAAACGTCTTGTTTTGTCGGCGGTTTTCTTTGCCCTCGGGGTGACGACCATCTTTGTACTGCTGGGGATGGGGGCCACCGCGTTGGGGCAGGCCTTTGCCCAGTTCCGTGATCCGTTGTCCTATGTCGCGGCGGGGTTGCTGGCGCTGTTCGGCCTTCATTTCCTTGGCGTTCTGAAAATTCCGCTGCTGTATCGCGAAGCCAAGATCGAGAGCACGGCCGAACCGACCACGGTGCTGGGCGCCTACCTGATGGGGCTGGCCTTTGGTTTTGGCTGGACGCCCTGTGTCGGCCCGGCGCTGGCGTCGATCCTGATGGTGGCCAGCGGCATGGGCGATATCTGGCGCGGGGCGCTTTTGCTGCTGGTTTACGGGCTGGGCATGACGGCACCCTTCATCATTGCCGCCCTGTTTGCCAAGCCGTTCCTGCGCTGGATGCAGCGCAACCGCAAATACATGCCGTATGTCGAAAAGGTGATGGGTGTGATGCTGCTGGTCTTTGCGTTCCTGATCGCTACGGACAGCGTGAACCGCATTGCCGATCTGATGCTACGCTATGCGCCCGGGCTGAGCGGTCTGGGCTAGGATGGGAACACACAGGGAGGAAAGACCAATGAGAAAAATTATTGCGACACTTGCCGCCGCGATGGTGGCCCTGCCGGTCTGGGCGGCGGAACTTGGGGATGATGGGCTGCATAAGACCGCATGGTTCCGCGATACCTTCAAGGACCTGCAAGAGGATTACGAGGACGCCAAATCCGAAGGCAAGCGGCTGTTGATCATCGTCGAACAGCGCGGCTGCATTTACTGCAAGGACATGCACGAGCGCGCCTTTCTGGACCCGCGTGTTCAGAAACACCTGACCGAGACCTATTACCCCGTGCAGCTTGACCTGCATGGCGCAAACGAGATGGTCGACACCGATGGCGAGGCCATGGAAGAGCGCGCGGCGGCCCGCAAATGGGGGGTGATGTTCACCCCGACCATGATCTTCATGCCGCCCGAGGTCGATTTCGACACCCCGGCCATCCGTCAGGCTGTGGGGGTGATGCCGGGTGCGTTCATGCCGGGCACGACCTATGACCTGATGACGTGGATCGCGGAAGAACGGTATCTTGACCAGTCTGAAGAAGACTTTCAGCGTTATCACGCCCGCATGATTCGCGAGCGGTCGGACGGAAAAACCGATTAAGTGATTCGAGTAAGGCGGCTTGAACAATTGTTGCGCAGGGCTTTTCCTTTGGAAAATAAGTGAAAAGCCCTGCGGCCTGCGGCAAAACATACTCAATCATTCATGTTAATGAATTTGATGTTGCGTTCTGCCCCTGCGGTAGCCTACGGTATACCGAGCTTACCCAGGAAGAGATGGTAGCCAAGGGAGGAAACATGAAGCTTTCGACACTGACACTGGCGGCAACACTGGCTGCCGGCGCTGCAATCGCCGGGCCCGTCGCGCCTGCGGACGTGGTATATACCGAAGATGGCGCCGTTGAGGCGTCGCTGTCCGGTGCACCGGGGGACGCGGCCAACGGCGCCAAGGTCATGACGACCAAATCGCTTGGCAACTGCGTCGCCTGTCACCAGATCACTGCCCTCAGCGAAGCCCCGTTCCACGGCAATGTCGGCCCGTCGCTTGACGGCGTCGCGGATCGCTGGAACGAAGCCGAGCTGCGTGGTATCCTGTCCAACGCCAAGGCCACTTACGAGGGCACCGTCATGCCGGCCTATTATGTCGTGGACGGGTTCACCCGCCCGGGCAACGCCTATACCGGCAAAGCCGCAGAAGGTCCGTTGGATCCGCTTCTGAGCGCACAACAAATCGAAGACGTGGTCGCTTTCCTGTCTACTCTGAAAGAAGAGTAACAGGGGCGCGCAAGTAAATTATCAAGGAGAACAGAGATGGACTTCACGAGACGTGAAACTCTGGCACTCGGGGCAGGGGCAGCGGCGCTGACCGTACTTCCCTTCCGCGTGCTGGCTGCCGCCGACGAGGCGATCGCAGCATTTACCGGTGGTGCCGACATGGCCGAGGGCGGCATCGAGCTGACCGCACCGGAAATCGCCGAAAACGGCAACACCGTTCCGATTGGTGTCTCGGCACCCGGCGCCGTGTCGATCCTGCTGCTGGCAGCGGGTAACCCGACCCCCGGTGTGGCACAGTTCAACTTTGGTGAACTGGCCGCCACCCAAGCCGCATCGACCCGTATCCGCCTGGCTGGTACGCAAGATGTCGTTGCCATCGCCAAAATGGCAGATGGTTCCTTCGCAAAAGCATCGTCGACCGTCAAAGTGACCATCGGCGGCTGCGGCGGCTAATCAGAGGAGAACAGAAACATGGCATCTGGTGTAAAACCCCGCGTCAAGGTCCCGAAAACAGCTGCTGCTGGTGAGGCCATCGTCATCAAGACCCTGATTTCGCACAAAATGGAATCCGGTCAGCGCAAGGACAAAGAGGGCAACCTCATCCCGCGTTCGATCATCAACCGCTTCACTTGTGAATTCAACGGCGCCTCTGTTGTTGACGTCACCCTGGAGCCGGCGATCTCGACCAACCCCTATATCGAATTCGAGGCCACCGTGCCCGAAGCCGGTGAGTTCAAGTTCACCTGGTACGATGACGACGGGTCGGTCTACGACACTGCCAAGAAAGTCGCAATCGGCTGATAGGCCGGTGCACCCACCAAAAAATCTGCCTTGTCCCTGTCGCGGGGGCAAGGTGGTTACAAGGGAGGAAACGCGATGAAATTCAAGGCAATGACTGCGATTGCCGCACTGGCGATCTCGGCCCCGATGTTCGCAATGGCCGATGCGGATGACGATGTTCTGATCGTTAACGGCGAGATCGAAATGGTCACCAAAGCACCGGCACCCGAGCATCTTTCTGATGCGCTCGACGAAGTCATCTCGGGCTGGCACATGCGTTCGGACGAAACCCAGATCATGCAGGCCGACGATTTCGACAACCCGGCCATGATCTTTGTAGAACAGGCCATGGACGACTGGACCACCGAGATGGGCACCAAGGGCAAATCCTGCCAGAGCTGCCACGGCGATGTCGAGGAAAGCATGGTTGGTGTGCGCGCTGTCTATCCCAAGTGGAACGACAGCAAGGAAAAAGTCTATACCATGGAAATGCAGATCAACGACTGCCTGACCGATGGCATGGGCGCCGAGCCGTGGAAGAAATCCGGTGCGCAAATGGCGCGCATG
The DNA here is from genome assembly GCF_040225985.1 of Shimia fortis. Lineage (NCBI taxonomy): Bacteria > Pseudomonadati > Pseudomonadota > Alphaproteobacteria > Rhodobacterales > Roseobacteraceae > Shimia > Shimia fortis. The sequence goes on along the minus strand of NZ_JBBPEU010000002.1, from coordinate 612,160 downwards.
GAAGCTCTGATCTCGGTTCCTTCGCGCGGTATGCCGGTCAACGTGGCCATTGATGGCCCTGCACAAGCGACCTGGGAACTGGGTAAAGAGCTTTACTATACCCGCACCGGTCAGCTGGATCTGAGCTGTGCGTCCTGCCACGAAGAAAACTATGGCAACAACATCCGGTCGGACCATCTTAGCCAAGGCCACATCAATGGCTTCCCGGTCTACCGACTGAAAAACGCCAAGCTGACGACCGCGCATGGTCGCTTCAAAGGCTGTGTGCGTGACACTCGCGCCGAAACCTACAAACCGGGTTCGGACGAGTTCATCGCGCTGGAACTTTATGTCGCTTCGCGCGGCAACGGTCTGTCGGTCGAAGCACCGTCCGTCCGCAACTAACCTGACAAGGCCCGCTTCGGTTTACCGGGGCGGGCTTTTATATGATTAAATAAATTCACACATGCGAATATAAAGTGTGTGTGAAAAACATGTTAGAAAGGCGTCTCGTCTATGATCTCTCGTCGCGATTTCCTCCAGGTCTCCATGGCTGCATCGGCCATGGTTGGCGCTTCGGGTTTCGGCAACTGGGCCCGTCTGGCCGCTCAGCAATCGCTGACCCAGGATGACCTGCTGCAATTCGACACCTACGGCAATGTCTCGTTGATCCACATCACCGACATTCACGCGCAGCTCAAGCCGATCTATTTCCGCGAGCCTGAGATCAACCTGGGCGTAGGCGACGCCTATGGCCAAGTGCCCCACATCACCGGCGCCGATTTCCGCAAGCTGTACGGCATCGCCGATGGCAGCCCGTCTGCCTATGCGCTGACCTATAACGACTTTACGTCGCTGGCCAAAACCTATGGCCGCGTCGGGGGGATGGACCGTGTCGCCACAGTGATCGACGCAATCCGCGCCGACCGCCCGGATGCGCTGCTGCTGGATGGCGGCGACACCTGGCACGGCTCTTACACCTGCTATCACACAGAAGGGCAGGACGTGGTCAACGTCATGAACGCGCTGAAACCCGACGCCATGACCTTTCACTGGGAATTCACGCTGGGCACCGACCGCATCAACGAGTTGGTCGAGAACCTGCCGTTTGCGGCGCTGGGCCAGAACATCTTTGACGCCGAGTGGGACGAACCCGCCGAGCTGTTCAAGCCGTACAAATTCTTCGAGCGTGGTGGCGTGAACGTCGCCGTGATCGGGCAGGCCTTCCCCTATATGCCGATTGCGAACCCGCGCTGGATGTTCCCCGAGTACTCCTTCGGCATCCGTGACGAGAACATGCAGGCCATGGTCGATGAAGTCCGCAGCATGGGGGCGGAATGCGTTGTCGTGTTGTCGCATAACGGCTTCGACGTGGACAAGAAAATGGCCGGCCGCGTCAGGGGCATCGACGTGATCCTGTCGGGTCACACCCATGACGCGCTGCCCGAGCCGGTTCTGGTGGGTGAAACCATCGTGGTCGCCTCGGGCTCGAACGGCAAGTTCGTCAGCCGCGTCGATCTGGACATCCGCGACGGCAAGATGATGGGCTTCCGTCACAAGCTTATCCCGATCTTCTCGGACGTGATTGCGCCCAAGGCGGAAATCACCCAACTGATCGACGAGCAGCGCGCGCCTTATAAGGACAAGCTGGAAGAAGTGATCGGCCAGACCGACAGCCTGCTCTATCGTCGCGGCAACTTTAACGGCACTTGGGACGACCTGATCTGTCAGGCCCTGATCGAAGAGCGCGAAGCCGACATTTCGATGTCGCCGGGCGTGCGTTGGGGTCCGTCGATCCTGCCGGGTCAGAACATCACTCGCGAGGATATCTGGAACGTGACGTCGATGACCTATGGTCAGGCGTACCGCACTGAAATGACGGGTGAATTCATCCATGTCATCCTCGAAGACGTGGGCGATAACCTGTTCAACACCGACCCCTATTACCAGCAGGGCGGCGACATGGTCCGCATTGGCGGCATGGGCTATCGCATCGACGTTTCGAAGCCGCAGGGCGAACGCATCAGCGACATGACCCTGCTCAAAACGGGCGAAGCCATCGACCCGGCCAAAACCTACATGGTCGCGGGCTGGGCGTCGGTCAACGAAGGCACCGAAGGGCCGCAGATCTGGGATGTGGTCGAAGACTATATCCGCCGCAAGGGTACGGTTTCGGTGGAACCCCATGAGAATGTGAAAGTCGACGGCGCATAAGCCAGAGGCCTGAAGTTAAACGGAATTCCGGCTGGCGGGCGCCAGCCGGGCAAGAGGATCAAGAGGAGGCATAGCCAGATGACAATGAGCTTCAACGGCAAACCCTCGCGCCGCGCGTTCCTGAAGGGCGCAGTTGCGGCCGGAGGCACGGTTGCCGGCGCCAGCGTAGCCAAAGCAGCGGGAGACCCGCTGATCACCGAAGTCCAGGAATGGGCGTCTGCAACCGGAGAGGGCGTTGATGCGACCCCCTATGGTCTGCCGATCGAATTTGAATCGGATGTGGTGCGTCGCAACGTGGAATGGCTGACCGCCGACACGATTTCGTCGATCAACTTTACGCCGATCCACGCGCTGGATGGTACGATCACCCCGCAGGGCTGTGCGTTTGAACGCCATCACTCGGGCGCGATCGAACTGCGCAAGGAAGACTATCGCCTGATGATCAATGGTCTGGTCGACACCCCGCTGGTGTTCACCTACGAAGATCTCGAGCGGTTCCCGCGTGAAAACCACGTGTATTTCTGCGAATGCGCGGCGAACACGGGTATGGAATGGGCCGGTGCGCAGCTGAACGGCGCCCAGTTCACCCATGGCATGATCCACAACATGGAATACTCGGGCGTCAGCCTGCGCACCCTGCTGGAAGAGGCAGGTCTGGACGCGGCGGGCGACCTCAAGGACAAGTGGGTCTATGTCGAAGGCGCGGATGCGTCCTCGAACGGCCGTTCGATCCCGATGGAAAAGGCGCTGGACGATGTTCTGGTGGCGTTCAAGGCCAACGGCGAAGCTCTGCGCAAAGAGCACGGCTATCCTGTGCGCCTTGTGGTTCCGGGTTGGGAAGGCAACATGTGGGTCAAGTGGCTGCGTCGCATCGAAGTGACCAACCAAGCCATTGAATCGCGTGAGGAAACCTCGAAGTACACTGACACGCTGGAAGATGGCACATCGCGCAAGTGGACGTGGGTCATGGACGCCAAATCGGTCGTCACCTCGCCCAGCCCGCAGTCGCCGATCAAGCACGGCCCCGGCCCGCTGGTCGTGACTGGTCTGGCATGGTCCGGTCGGGGGTCGATCACCGGTGTCGACGTGTCGCTGGATGGCGGGATCACCTGGCAAGAGGCCCGTCTGGGCGCGCCGGGCACGGACAAGGCGCTGACGCGCTTCTACCTGGACATCAACTGGAACGGTGAAGAGATGTTCCTGCAGTCACGTGCGCGCGACTCGAGCGGATATGTCCAGCCGACCAAGGCGGAACTGCGTGAAGTGCGCGGTCTGAATTCGATCTATCACAACAACTGCATCCAGACCTGGTGGGTCAAGGCAAACGGGGAGGCAGAAAATGTCGAAGTTTCTTAATCTTATCGCGGGCACCGCGCTGGCTTCGACCCTGATCGCAGCCCCAGCCCTGGCCGAAAAATACGGTCTCGGCCGTCCGGCCACCCCCGACGAGGTCGCGGCCTGGGATTTGGACGTGGCGCCGGATGGCACGGGTCTGCCCGTGGGGTCGGGTGACGTGTTTACCGGCGAAGAAGTCTTTGCCGAACACTGTGCCATCTGCCACGGCGACTTTGCCGAAGGTGTCGACAACTGGCCGAAACTGGCCGGTGGCATGGACACGCTGGACCACGAAGACCCGCTCAAGACCGTGGGCTCTTACTGGCCTTACCTGTCGACCACTTGGGACTATGTGAACCGCTCGATGCCGTTTGGCGCGGCTCAAACCCTGTCGCCGGATGATGTCTATGCAATCGTAGCGTATATCCTGTACTCGAACGATCTTGTGGATGACGAATTCGTCTTGTCGAACGAGAACTTTCTAGAAGTGGAACTGCCGAACGCGGGCGGGTTCATCATTGATGACCGCGACACCGCCGAAGCGCATTTCTGGAAGGCCGAGCCCTGCATGTCCAACTGTAAGGACAAGGTGGAAATCACCATGCGCGCCGCGGTTCTGGATGTGACACCGGAAGAGGAAGGGGCCGAGGAAGCCGCCGCGCCTGCAGAAGAAGCAGCCGCACCGGTTGAAGAGGCAGCCGCCCCCGCCGAGGAAGCGCCGGTTGAAGAAACCGTCGTCGCCATGGTCATCGACGAAGAGCTGGCCAAGAAAGGCGAAAAGGTCTTTAAGAAGTGCAAGGCCTGCCACCAGGTAGGTGATGGCGCCCAGAACAAGACCGGTCCGGTCCTCAATGGGATCGTCGGCGCATCGGTGGGTGCCGTCGAAGGTTTCAAATATTCCAAGGCCATGAAAGAGCTGGGTGAAACCGGCGCAACCTGGACACCGGAAGAAATGGCAGCCTTCCTGACCAAGCCCAAGGCATATTTGAAGAAAACCAAGATGTCCTTTGCCGGTCTGAAAAAGGAAAAAGACATCGCCGCCGTCACCGAATACCTGAAAACCTTTCAGAATTAAGTGACCGTGGTCGCGAAGAAATAATTGCCGGAGGCGGCCCTGAAAAGGGTCGCCTTTTGTGCAAACTATCATAGGATTGCATTGTCGCGCAGCGGGGGGGAGTTTTGCTGTGCGCACTCGGGAGGAGTGATATGTCGAAACCCAATAGCCTTGTCATGCCCCTCGTGGGTGCGGTGGGTCTGGTCTTGGGCGTGACTTATGGCTGGACAGCACGGGACTATCGCGATGGCGAATTCGAAGCCCTGACCGCCAAGGTGGCCCAGCTACAGGAAAACAGTGACCTTGCCGAAGCGCAGGTTGACGAGATCCGCACGCTTGGCGAGGAAAAGACCGCCGAGATTGCCGCCTTGCAGGACAAGATTGCCGCGTTAGAGGCGGAACTGGCAGCGAAACCCGAGGTCGAGGTCGCCGCAGCGGCACCTGAAACTGCACCCGCACCCGAAAATGCTGGTGGGGCCTTGATTGCCTCGAACGAGGCGTTTGGCGATGCCAAGAAGGGTGCGCAAGTGTTCAAGAAATGTCAGGCCTGTCACCAGGTCGGACAGGGCGCCGAAGACCGTGTAGGCCCGCATCTGAACGGGATTTTCGGGCGGCGCGCGGGTCTGCATGACGGGTTCCGCTATTCGCAAGACATGGCCATGATGGGCAATGACGGCCTGACATGGACGCTGGAAACGCTGAACGCCTATCTGGAAAACCCCAAGGCGCTGGTGTCGCGCACACGAATGAACTTTGCCGGTCTGAAAGACCCGCAGGACCGCGCGGACATTCTGGCCTATTTGCGGATCTTCTCGGACAACCCGCAGAACATCCCCGAAGCCGCGCCCACGGCGACCCCGGAAGTGGTGTTGTCGCAGGCCGTGTTGAATATCGAGGGCGATCCCGATTACGGCGAATACCTGTCTTCGGAATGTACCACCTGTCACCAGACCGACGGTGGCGACGATGGCATTCCGTCCATCACGTCATGGCCGCAAGAGGATTTTGTGATCGCCATGCATGCCTATAAATCGAAACTGCGTCCCCATCCGGTGATGCAGATGATGGCGGGCCGCCTCTCGGATGAGGAGATCGCGGCACTTGCAGCATATTTTGAAGGATTGGAGTGAGGGCTCTTATCTTGGATCAAGGGAGGAAGATCTATGAAATTGAATAGACGAGGCTTTATCGGGGCAGGGGCCGCAGTCGCGGCATCGCTGTCGGCACCGATGGTCATGGGCGCGGGCAAACCGCGTGTGGTCGTCATCGGTGGCGGGGCCGGCGGGGCCACCGCTGCGCGCTATATCGCCAACGGGTCGAAAGGCGCAATTGATGTGACCTTGGTCGAGCCGAGCCGCACCTATTATACCTGTTTCTTCTCGAACCTTTACATCGGTGGCTTCCGCGACATCCAGAGCCTCGCGCACAGCTATGGCGGGTTGGCGACGCAGGGTGTGAACGTGGTGCATGACTGGGCCATCGGGATTGATCGCGACGCCAAGACCGTATCGCTGGCAGGCGGCGCAACGCTGCCCTATGACAAGCTGGTCCTGTCGCCAGGTATTGATTTCGTGGATGGTGCCGTGTCCGGCTGGGATGTCAGCGCACAGAACAAGATGCCCCACGCCTATAAGGCGGGCTCGCAGACCGAACTGCTTAAGGCGCAGATCGAATCCATGCCCGAAGGCGGCACCTTTGCCATGGTTGCCCCACCGAACCCCTATCGCTGCCCTCCCGGACCCTATGAGCGTGTCTCGATGGTGGCGCACCTGCTCAAGGAAAAGAACCCGACGGCCAAGATCATCGTGGCAGATCCCAAGCCGAAATTCTCTAAGATGGCGCTGTTCCAGGAAGGCTGGGCCACCCATTATGACGGCATGATCGACTGGATCGGCCCGGAATTCGGGGGCGGCAATGTCGAGGTGAATGCCGACGAGATGACCGTGACCATCGACGGCGAAGTCACCAAGGTCGACGCCTGTAACGTGATCCCCGCCATGAAAGCGGGCAAGATCTGTGAAATGGCAGGCATCACCGAAGGTAACTGGGCGCCGGTTTCGGGCCACACCATGGAGTCGCGGATCGATCCGGACATCCACGTGCTGGGCGACGCCACCAACCAGGGCGATATGCCCAAGTCGGGCTTCTCGGCGAACAGTCAGGCCAAGGTTGCCGCCATGGCGATCCGTGGCGCGCTGACCGGATCCAAAGTGTTCCCGGCCAAGTTCTCGAACACCTGCTGGTCGCTGATCGACACCAATGACGGCATCAAGGTGGGCGCGACCTATCAGGCCACGGACGAGAAGATCGCCAAGGTGGATGGGTTCATCTCGCAAACCGGGGAAGGCGCGGACCTGCGCAAAGCGACTTATGAAGAGTCGATCGGTTGGTATGCGGGCATCACCAGCGACATGTTCGGCTGAACCCGTCCGGGATTGACACCCAGCCCCTGAGTTTGGGGCCGCCTTTCGGGGCGGCCCTTTTTTGTCGGTGAAGTCGGAGCAACGCCCGGCCCCTGCAGAATTGGGGGCGCTGCCCCCAAACCCCCGAGGTACTTTTCCCAAGAAAAAGACAGGGCGTGTGGTCGCTGGCGGGCGCTGGTCACCCGAAATTTACCGCCTGCCCTTGCAGCCCCCACGGGGCGGCACTAAGACTCTTGATGTGGGCCGTGGACCCGCACCGACGCGAACAACAGGCAGGCGGATATGAAAGACCCTTTCGAGACATATATGAACACTCTGGTTCCCATGGTGGTCGAACAGACCAGCCGAGGCGAACGCGCATACGACATTTTCTCGCGCCTTCTGAAAGAGCGCATCATTTTCCTGAACGGCCCGGTACATGACGGCATGTCGAGCCTGATCGTGGCGCAGCTTCTGCACCTCGAGGCCGAGAACCCGTCGAAAGAAATTTCGATGTATATCAACAGCCCCGGCGGGGTGGTGACCTCGGGTCTGTCGATCTATGACACGATGCAATATATCCGGCCCAAGGTATCGACCCTTGTGATCGGTCAGGCGGCGTCGATGGGATCGTTGTTGCTGACCGCGGGCGAGGCCGGGATGCGGTTCTCGCTGCCCAACAGCCGCGTCATGGTGCACCAGCCTTCGGGTGGGTATCAGGGGCAGGCGACGGATATAATGATCCACGCCGAAGAGACCCTGAAGCTCAAAAAGCGGTTGAACGAGATTTATGTCAAGCACACCGGCCGGACCTATGAAGAGGTCGAGAGCGGTCTTGAACGCGACAATTTCATGTCGCCGGAAGAGGCCAAGGACTGGGGCCTGATCGACGAGATCGTGGAAGCCCGCAGCAAGCCGGACGCGGACGAGAGCTAAGACATGAGGCGCTCCGGGGCATCCGCAACGGGGCGTTTTTCGACATTGTACTCGGATTGTGGCTGGCCTAAGCTGAGTCGCGAACGGGGCTTTGACGGACATTTTTCCCCCGAAAACGCATTCGGGGCCTGAAAGGTAGGATATGGCGAGCAATTCTGGCGACAGCAAAAACACCCTTTACTGCAGCTTCTGTGGCAAAAGCCAGCACGAGGTGCGGAAACTGATTGCTGGCCCGACCGTGTTCATTTGCGACGAATGTGTCGAACTGTGCATGGATATCATCCGGGAAGAGACCAAGGCATCGGGGCTGAAAGCTTCGGAAGGGGTGCCGACGCCGCAGGAAATCTGCAACGTGCTGGACGATTACGTGATCGGACAGGCTGTGGCTAAGCGCGTGCTGTCGGTGGCGGTGCACAACCACTACAAACGCCTGAACCATGCCCAGAAAGCCGGCGATATCGAGTTGGCGAAATCCAACATCCTGCTGATCGGGCCGACCGGCTGTGGCAAGACCCTGCTGGCGCAGACGCTGGCGCGCATCCTGGATGTGCCCTTTACCATGGCCGATGCCACCACGCTGACCGAGGCGGGGTATGTGGGCGAAGATGTTGAGAACATCATTCTCAAGCTGTTGCAGGCGTCGGAATACAATGTCGAACGCGCGCAGCGTGGCATCGTCTATATCGACGAGGTCGACAAGATCACCCGCAAGTCCGAGAATCCCTCGATCACCCGCGACGTGTCGGGCGAGGGCGTGCAGCAGGCGTTGCTGAAACTTATGGAAGGCACCGTGGCATCGGTGCCGCCGCAGGGCGGGCGGAAGCATCCCCAGCAGGAATTCCTGCAGGTGGACACCACGAATATCCTGTTCATTTGTGGCGGGGCCTTTGCCGGTCTGGATCGCATCATCGCGCAACGTGGCAAGGGCTCGGCAATGGGCTTTGGCGCGGATGTACGCGACAATGATGACCGTGGTGTCGGCGAGATCTTCAAGGATCTGGAGCCTGAAGACCTGTTGAAGTTCGGGCTGATCCCGGAATTCGTGGGTCGACTGCCGGTTCTGGCGACGCTCGAGGATCTGGACGAGGACGCGCTGGTGACGATCCTGACCCAGCCGAAGAACGCTTTGGTCAAGCAATACCAGCGTCTGTTCGAACTGGAGGACACCAAGCTGACCTTCACCGACGATGCGCTGAGTGCCATTGCGAAACGCGCTATCGAACGCAAGACCGGTGCGCGTGGCTTGCGCTCGATCTTGGAAGACATTTTGCTGGACACGATGTTCGAGTTGCCGGGGCTGGACAGTGTCACCGAAGTTGTCGTGAACGAAGAGGCCGTGACATCGGAAGCGAACCCGCTGATGATCCACGGCGAAGCCGAGGCCGAGCCGGCCAATGTCGGCTAGGGGCATCCCTGTTTCGTGATTTTGGCAAGCCTGCGGCCCCGGTCGCAGGTTTTCTTTTTGGGGCGCGTCGGCAGGAAATGCTCCTGCGCGCGGATGCCGCCATTGCGCCACTGGACCTTTGTCACAGGGTAGGGCATATAATTCGCAGCAATTGCGGAGGCACCCATGGGTATTCTGAGCGGAATCAACAGCTTTTTCACCTGGTGGAATGGCGCCACCCTGAACACGCGGCTCTATACCCGCCGCAAGGGCATCAAGGTGGGCGAGGATGAACAGGGCAACGTCTATTACCACAACAAGGACGACAGCAAACGCTGGGTCATGTTCAATGGTGAGGCCGAGGCCAGTCGGATTTCTGCAGACTGGCACGGGTGGCTGCACCGCACCTTTGACGAGATTCCTTCGCAGAAGCCCTTGGTCCACAAAGATTGGGAAAAACCCCATCAGGAGAACCTGACCGGCACGGTCATGGCCTATGCCCCCTCGGGATCGTTGCGCAAGGGCGATGTTAAAGAACGCCAGGATTATGAAGCCTGGGTGCCCGAATAAACGCGGAGTTGCATCATGTCGGCGGTTAAGACCGAAGTTGCCGTTGGCGCGGGCGTGGTTGCCGTCGCCATTGGGTTTCTTGTTTATGCAGGGCAGGTCGCGGGCCTGTCGAGCGGGTCGGATGGCTATCCGCTGACCGCGTCTTTCCGGTCGCTTGAAGGGGTTTCGGTGGGCACGGATGTGCGCCTTGCCGGGGTCAAGATCGGAACGGTCACGGATATTTCGCTGAACCCCCAGACCTTTCGCGCAGACACCGAGTTTTCGGTGCTGAACGGGATTGAACTGCCCGATGACAGCGCCGTGGTGATCTCGTCCGAGGGGCTGTTGGGGGGTAATTTTGTCGAAATCCTGCCCGGTGGATCGCCGTTCAACCTTGAGGCGGGGGCCGAGATCGAAGACACGCAAAGCTCGGTCAGTCTGGTCGGTCTGCTGATGAAATTCGTCACCAGCGGGGGTGAGGAATAATGTTTCGCGCCGCTTGTCTGGTGGGGATGTTGGCCGCGCCAGCGGCGGCGCAGACCATCACGGTTGAAACGTTGGATCCCGAGTCGGATCCACAGATCGTGATTGTTCCCCCCGATCAGGAGATCGAACTCTTTTCGTTGCAGCAGGAGCTGGGCACGGTTCAGTCCGAAGTCTATGAACCGGCGGTGACCGGGACGGGCGCGCAACTGCGCGGTCTGGACAAGCTGACCGGCGATGTCGTCGATTTCGAACTGGATAACGGTTATAGCATCATGTTCGGGTCGTTGCGGGTTGATCTCGGGCAGTGCCGCCACCCCGAGGACAACGCCACCGGTGAGGCCTATGCCTTTCTGACCATTCAGGAGGGCCGTGAGAGCACGCTGGACCCTGTGTTCCAAGGGTGGATGGTCGCCTCGTCACCCGCGCTGAACGCGCTGGACCATGCGCGCTATGATATTTGGGTGCTGCGCTGCAAGGCGGCGTCTTCTGCCGAAGGCAACTGACAGGCGCTGAAATCCGCATTCTTCCGGGTCGCATCCGCCAAGAGCGTGTGATAGGCCGCGCGGCTGATTTCCTGCGCCCCCAGCGATGCCAGATGCGGCGTGATGAATTGCGTGTCGAACAGGGTAAATCCGCAGTTGCGCAGATGCGTAATGAGATAGGCCAGCGCGATCTTTGACGCGTTGGTGCGACGCGAAAACATGCTTTCCCCGAAAAATGCCGCGCCCAGCGTCACGCCATAGACCCCGCCGACCAGTCTATCCTGATCCCAGAGTTCGATGGCATGGGCGTGGCCCAGTTCGTGAAGCCGTTGATAAAGGTCACGAATTTCCGCATTGATCCAGGTTTCGTCGCGGTCGGCACAGCCCGCGACCACATCGGCAAACGCGGTGTTCAGCGTGATCCGGAACGGTTGCCTGCGGATGGCCTTGGCAAGGGATCGCGATACGTGAAAGCGATCAAGCGGGAAGATGCCCCGCCGATGCGGGTCGACCCAGAAAATTTCCGGGTCGTCGCGATGTTCGGACATTGGGAAAACCCCAACGGAATAGGCGTGCATCAGAAGGGCGGGGGTCAGCGCCCCCGTTTCAGATGACATGCCCTGCGGCATCAGCCATTGGCCATGTTGGTTTCCAACCAGTGTTCCAGCCAGTGGATGTTGTAATCCCCTGTATGGATGTCTTCCTCGCCCAGAAGCGCATGGAACAGAGGTACGGTGGTGTCGATACCATCCACGATCAGCTCCCCCAGTGCGCGTTGCAGACGGGACAGAGCCTCGGGGCGGTCACGGCCGTGTACGATCAGCTTGCCAATCAGCGAGTCGTAGAAAGGCGGGATCGAATACCCCTGATACAGCGCCGAATCCATCCGCACACCCAGACCACCGGGCGCGTGATAGGCCGTGATCTTGCCCGGGCAGGGCGAGAAGTTGGGCAGGCGCTCGGCGTTGATGCGCACTTCAATGGCGTGGCCGTTGATCTGTAGGTCGTCCTGCGTGAAGGACAGGGGCTGACCTGCTGCGACGCGGATCTGTTCGCGCACGAGGTCGACGCCAAAGATCGATTCGGTCACCGGATGTTCCACCTGAAGACGGGTGTTCATCTCGATGAAATAGAACTCGCCGTTTTCATAAAGGAACTCGATCGTGCCCGCGCCGATATAGTTGATATCGGCCATGGCATCGGCACAGATCTTGCCGATCCGGGCGCGTTCTTCGGGGGTGATCGAGGGGCCGGGGGCCTCTTCGAACACTTTCTGGTGGCGACGTTGCAGCGAACAATCACGTTCGCCCAGATGCACCGCGTTGCCCTTGCCGTCGCCAAAGACCTGGATCTCGATATGGCGCGGCGTGGTCAGGTATTTCTCGATATAGACCTCGTCGTTGCCGAAGTTGGCCTTGCCTTCGGCCCGCGCGGTCATGAACGCTTTTTCCATGTCGGCTGCGGTTTCGGCCACTTTCATGCCTTTGCCGCCGCCACCCGCCGTGGCCTTGATTATGACGGGATAGCCCATCTCATCGCCAAGTTTCTTGGCGGTCTCAAGGTCTGGCACACCCCCGTCCGAACCGGGCACGCACGGCACGCCCAGTTTGATCATCGTGTCCTTTGCGGTGATCTTGTCGCCCATGATGCGGATATGTTCGGCAGTCGGGCCGATGAAGGTCAGGCCGTGGTCTTCGATGATCTGCACGAAGTTGGCATTTTCTGACAGGAACCCATAGCCGGGGTGGATGGCCTGTGCGCCAGTGATTTCACAGGCCGCAATAATCGCAGCCATGTTGAGATAGCTGTCCGTGCCGGGGGGCGGGCCGATGCAGACCGCCTCGTCCGCCATGCGCACATGCATGGCGTCGGCGTCTGCGGTCGAGTGCACCGCGACCGATGGAATGCCCATCTCGCGGCACGCACGGATCACGCGCAGGGCGATTTCTCCGCGGTTGGCGATGAGGATTTTATCAAACATGTCAGCGCCTTATTCGATGATGACCAAGGGTGCACCAAACTCGACAGTATCGCCGTCGCCCACCAGAATACGCTTTACGGTGCCGGGCTTGGGCGCGGGGATGTGGTTCATTGTTTTCATCGCTTCCACGATCAAGAGCGTGTCGCCTTCCGAAACGGTGGCCCCGACCGACACAAAGGACGGCGCGCCGGGTTCGGCTTGCAGATAAACGGTGCCGACCATGGGCGATGTCACCGCGCCCGGATGGCTCGCGGGATCGTCGGTGGCAGCGGGTGCGGCGGCCGGTGCGGCGGCAGCAGGGGCCGCGGCGGGCGCAGCGGCAACCGGCTCTGCGGCGGGGGCCACGACCGTGGTGGCGACCTGCATCTGGCGGCTCACGCGGACGTTCAGACTGTTGTCCTTGGCAAATTCCCGGCTGACCTCAAGCTCGGTCAGGTCGTTTTCACGCAGAAGTTCTGCCAATGCCTTGATGAAGGCAACGTTGTTGTCGTGGTCATTGTGGCTCATGTTTTTACCCTCTGCGGCGCGAGTGTCGCGCGGTTTGAGTCTTTATTGGTTTCCCCTGCGTCGCCTTATAGGTCAAACAATCTGCGGTGAAAAGCGCAGGGATGACAGGGAATTTGGGTATTGTTAGCGCAAAATGCGCGGGGAAAAAACGGGCTTTGCCCGCCTTTTTTGTCACAACGGCATACCGGACAGTTTCGCAACAAGTTCAGCCAGCTTGCGTGCCCCGAATTTGCGCAACAGACGGGCGCGGTATTCTTCGACGGTGCGATAGGATAGCGAGAGTTCCAGCCCGATTTCCTTGCTGGTCAGCCCCCGGCAGGTCAGGATGGCCACCTCGCGTTCGCGCTGGGTCAGTTCCACGATCGGGCGTTCGTCGGACAGGTCCGCAAAGGACCAGATCCCGCGTTGGAACGGGTTTTCGGGCGTCAAGGACTGGCCCCGCACACGACACCAGAACAGCGATCCGTCACGGCGTTTCATGACGCGTTCGTCGTTGTAGCGTCCTGTTTCCCGCATCGCGGCAAGGCCGCGTTCTCCGATGGAATGAAAATCCTCTTCCGAGGCATAAAACTCCCCAAGCGATACTCCGGCGCATTTCAGGGGGTCTTCGTGAAACATTTCGCCAAAGGCGTTGTTGCAACGGCGGATGATCCGGTTTTCCAACACGGCCAATCCGATTGGCGCATGTTCAAAGGCGATAGCGTCAAGTTCCATGCGCCCAACATGCACCGCGCCGCGCCAAAGGCCAAGACCCCCGAGTATTTCTACGAATTGTCAAATTGCAGGACGGAGGATTACTTCGAGGCCAGCAAAGACATGAGGGGGGACGCCATGAATCTGGCATTGTGGTTAGAGCGGGTGGCTGCTGTGACACCGGAACGGGACGCGATTTTTCTGGGCAAGGAACGCACCGCCACTTATGGCGCGTTCCATGAACGGGCTTTGCGCGTGGCTGCTTGGCTCGTCGGGCAGGGGATCGGCCCCGGCGACCGGGTCGGGCTGTTCATGAAAAACGTGCCGGAATATCTTGTGGCGCAATACGGGGTCTGGGCCGCGGGCGGCGTGGTTGTGCCGATCAACGCCAAACTGCACGGGCGCGAGGCCGCATGGATTCTCGACAACGCCGGCGCCAGCTTGTGTTTTACCTCAAAAGGGCTGCATGAGGGGCTGTCCGCCGTCAGTGAGGTGCCGTGTCTGGATGTGACCTCTGAGGGGTGGCAGGGGATATTGGCGACCCCGCCTGCGCACGGGATTGTCCCACGCAGCGCCGATGACCTCAGTTGGCTGTTCTACACCTCGGGCACGACTGGACGGCCCAAAGGGGTCATGATCACCAACCGGATGCTGCACGCCATGGCGCTCAGCTATTTTGCGGATGTGGACGAGGTCACGCCGGACGATACCGCGCTTTATGCCGCCCCGATGAGTCACGGGGCCGGAATCTATAACCTGATGCATGTTTTGAAGGGCGCGCGCCACGTCCTGCCCGCGTCGGGTGGGTTTGACGAGGCCGAGATCTTTGACCTCGCCCGCCATCACGGGCGCGTGCATATGTTCTGTGCACCGACCATGGTCAAACGTATGACCGAGGTGGCCAAGCAGACCGGACAGGACGGCGCCGGACTGCGCACCATCGTTTATGGCGGTGGTCCGATGTATGTGGCCGATATCACCGAGGCGGTCGCGCATTTCGGACCCATTTTCGTGCAAATCTACGGGCAGGGCGAATGCCCGATGTGCATCACCGCGTTGTCGCGCGGGGATGTGGCGGATCGAAACCATCCCGACTGGCAGGCGCGGCTGGCTTCGGTCGGGCGGGCGCAGTCGGTGGTCGAACTGGCCATCGGCGACGAAAACGGCGTTCCGCAACCGGCGGGAACCGTGGGCGAGATTATGGCGCGCGGCGATGCCGTGATGCCGGGCTACTGGAACAACCCCGAGGCCAGCGCCAAGACGATCCGCGATGGCTGGCTGATGACGGGCGACATGGGCACACTGAGCGCGGACGGATACCTGACCCTCAAGGACCGCTCGAAAGACCTGATTATTTCCGGCGGAACCAATATCTATCCCCGCGAGGTGGAAGAGGCGCTGTTGCTACATCCGGACGTTGTCGAGGTGTCGGTCGTGGGCCGCCCGCATCTGGAATGGGGCGAGGATGTGGTCGCCTTTGTCGTCTGTCGCGGCACTTTGGATCCGGCGGCTCTGGATGCCCATTGCCTTGACCATATTGCCCGCTTCAAGCGGCCCAAGGCCTATTTCGCCCTGCACGAACTGCCCAAGAACAACTATGGCAAGGTTCTGAAAACCGAGCTGCGTAAGACACTGGAGGAGATGTAAATGACGGACTTGACAGGAAAAACCGCCCTTGTCACGGGATCGGTGCAGGGGATTGGCCTCGCCATCGCCAAAGAGCTGGCCAAGGCCGGGGCACGTATCGCAGTGCATGGCCTTGCCACCGAAGAGGAAGCCGCCGCGACCTGCCGGCATCTGGAAGAGGTCGGGGCCCCCGAGGCGCGGTTCTTTGCCGGAGATCTGCGCGATCCGGTGGCGATTGACACGATGATGTCCGAAATCGAGGGTTGGGGCGGCGCGGATATCCTTGTCAACAATGCGGGCATCCAGCACACGGCATCCTTGGCCGAGATGCCGGCTGAGAAATGGGACGCGATCCTTGCGATCAACCTGTCGGCGGCGTTTCACACCATGCAGAAATCCATGCCCGCCATGGCCGAGCGGGGCTATGGCCGCGTCATAAATATCGCCTCGGTGCACGGGCTTGTCGCGTCCAAGGAAAAGGCCCCCTATTGCGCGGCCAAGTTCGGGCTTGTGGGCCTCAGCCGCGTCGCCGCGTTGGAATACGCCAACAAGGGCAGCAAATCTGCGGGCGGTGTCACCGTCAACTGTATCTGCCCCGGCTGGACGGAAACCGCGATCATCGAACCCCAGATCGAAGCCCGCGCTGCCGCACACGGTGGCGATCGCGATGCAGGCATTGCCGAACTTCTGTCTGAGAAACAGCCCTCGCAACGTACCTCGGACCCGTCCGAGATTGGCGCGCTGGCGCTGTGGCTGTGCAATCCCGTGGCCCACAACATCACAGGCACGTCGATCCCCGTCGACGGGGGCTGGACGGCGCAGTAAATCCCGCCGCGTAGCAAGGTAAGAAGCGGGCCAGACCGGCCGGATTTGTCGGATTGGCCCGAACATGCGAGACTTCCCCTGCACATGCAGGAGGGATTGGGCATGAAGGACGCTTTCGGACTGGACCTGAGCACAACATCTGATTCGGCCAAAGAGGCTTATGTTCAGGCGGTGAATGCGTTTCTGGCCTATGACGGCGGGGTAACTGAGGCGTTTCAGACGGTGACTGAACTGGATGATGGGTTGGCTCTCGGGCATGTGGGGCTGGCGCGATACCATCAGGTGTGCGGCAACAAGGACGGGGCTGTCGCGGCGCTGGCGCAGGCTCGCGACCGGGTCGCCCACCATTCGGCGCGTGAACGCAGCCAAGTGCATTTCTTTGACCTGATGTTGTCCGGCAAAGGGGCTGCGGCCCTTGAAGCCGCCCGCGCGCATCTGCGCCAATGGCCAAGGGATGCCATGGTGGCGCAATCCTGTTGTGGCGTCTTTGGCCTGATCGGGTTCAGCGGGGCCCCCGGTCGCGAGGCCGAACAACTGGCCTTTACCACCGGGCTTTTGCCCTATTGCGCCGATGACTGGTGGTTCCAGACCCAGCACGGGTTTGCGCAACTGGAAGTCGGGCAATTGGGCCCTGCGGAACAGAGCCTTGAAAAGGCGCGCGCAGGCAATCCGCGTAGCGCGAATACGTCCCATATTCTGGCACATCTTTATTACGAGAACGGGGAAACCGGCGCGGGTCGCGCCTATCTGGATGAGTGGATGAAGACCTATCCCGAGGACGGTCTGATGTATTGCCACAACTCCTGGCATCAGGCGCTATGGGCACTGGAGGCAGGTGATCTGGGGGCCATGTGGGCGCAGGTCGACAACAATATCGCCTCGGGCACCAAGGGTCCGCCCTTGAACGTGATGACAGATACGGCGGCGATCCTGTTCCGCGCAGAACTGGCCGGGGTCGAGGTTTCGGCAGAGCGCTGGCACGCGGTCAGCCGCTATGCGCTGGAGTATTTTCCGGCGCCGGGGCTGGGCTTTGCCGATGCACACGCGGCGCTGGCCCATGCCATGGCGGGCGATACCGCAGCATTGCACCGGATTGCCGAGGCCGCCGCTGGACCGGCGGGCGACATTGTGCAGGATCTTGCCCTGGCCTTTGGCGATCTGGCGAACCGCCGCTGGGCCGAGGCGGAAAACAGGTTGGTGTCGGTGATGCAGGACCATGCCCGCCTCGGCGGCAGCAAGGCGCAGCGGGATCTCGTGGAACTGGCACTGGCCGCCGCGATGATCCGGCAGGGCAAGGGGCAGACGGCGCGCAGCCTGCTCAGGATGCACCGGCCGCAACTGCACCCAGATACGGCCTTGGCAGGCGTCATGTGAGCCGCAACGCGCCAAGCAAAAGGGCGCGAAGAAATCTCCGCGCCCTCTGCCATGTTCTTCGCAAAACTGGCTTAGACCAAGGTCGCCTCGGTTGCGGCGCGGAACTCTTCCTCGGTCACGCCATCGGCCAGTTCGACCAATTTCAGGCCACCTTCAACCACGTCCATCACACCAAGGTTGGTGATGATGCGATCGACAACGCCCTTGCCGGTCAACGGCAGGGTGCATTCCTTGAGCACCTTCGAGTCGCCGTGCTTGTTGGTGTGATCCATGACGACCACCACGCGGCCCACACCGGCGACAAGATCCATCGCGCCGCCCATGCCCTTGACCAGCTTGCCCGGGATCATCCAGTTGGCAAGGTCGCCGTTCTCGGCCACTTCCATCGCACCCAGAATCGCCATGGCGATTTTGCCACCGCGGATCATTGCGAAGGATTGCGCGCTGTCGAAATAGGCGGTCTGGGGCAGTTCGGTGATGGTCTGCTTGCCCGCGTTGATCAGGTCGGCATCTTCTTCGCCCTCATAAGGGAAGGGGCCCATGCCCAGCATGCCGTTTTCCGATTGCAGGGTCACTTCGACGCCCTCGGGGATATAGTTCGACACAAGGGTCGGAATCCCGATCCCGAGGTTCACATACCAGCCGTCCTGAAGTTCCTGTGCCGCGCGTGCGGCCATTTGGTTACGATCCCAAGGCATTATGCTTCCTCCTTCTTGCGGACGGTGCGCTGTTCGATGCGCTTTTCGTGGTCGCCCTGGATGATGCGGTGCACATAGATGCCCGGCAGGTGGATCGAGTCGGGGTCCAGCGACCCGGTCGGCACGATCTCTTCGACTTCGGCCACGCAGATCTTGCCACAGGTTGCGGCAGGTGCATTGAAGTTGCGCGCGGTCTTGCGGAACACGAGGTTACCGGTCGCGTCGGCCTTCCAGGCCTTGACGATGGCGAGGTCGGCAAAGATGCCTTCCTCCATGATATAGTCTTCCATGGCGCCGTCCGGGCCGGTGGGGAACTGCTTTTCCATCTTGCCTTCGGCAATCACGGTGCCCACGCCAGTCTTGGTGAAGAAACCGGGGATACCTGCACCGCCGGCGCGCATACGCTCGGCCAGAGTGCCCTGGGGGTTGAATTCCAGTTCCAGCTCACCCGACAGGTACTGGCGCATGAATTCCGCGTTTTCGCCCACATAGGACGAAATCATCTTCTTCACCTGCTTGGTTTGCAGCAGGATACCGATGCCGAAATCGTCAACGCCCGCGTTGTTCGAGGCAAAGGTCAGATCCTTTACACCCGATTGCTTGATCGCTTCGAGAAGCAACTCGGGGATGCCGCACAGACCGAAACCGCCCGAGGCGATGAACAATCCATCCTTCAGCAGCCCGTCGAGTGCCTCGGTGGCATTCGCATAGACTTTGTTCATGGAACTCTCCCTAGAATCCAAATTCGGACCTGTTTTGACGGTGCGTCACCAAGGAGTCAATGAACACGGGCCCGGGCCGTAGTTCTACGGGAGACCATACGTAGCCACGGTCCCCCGGCCGGTCAGATCAAGCGCACCTGCGTTCCGATCGGGGTGATCTCGTACAGTTCGGCAATCGCTTCGTTATAAAGCCCGATACAGCCATCCGAACTGCGTCGTCCGATCTTGCGCGTGTCATGGGTGCCGTGGATCAGGTAGGCGGGCCAACTCAGATACATGGCATGGGTGCCCAGCGGGTTGTCGGGGCCGGGGGGCATGTATTTCAGGTCGGGATTGCGTTCGATCATGCTGGGGGTCGGCGTCCAGTCCGGGCCAACGCGCTTGCGCACGATCTTGGTATAGCCGCGCTTGGTCAGGTCTTCGGAGATCGGCACGGAACTCGGGAAAATCCGGTAATCGCTGCCGTCGCCGCTCCAGAAATGCAGCGCGCGCGAGGTGGTGTCGGCCACGATGGTAGCAAGGCCCAGATCATCGAAATGGTCGCGCCAGTCCTGCGCCCGGAACGAAGACAGGTTGCGCGGCGCGGTTTCGCGGTCTTCGGCTGGGGGGGCCGTTTCCGCCGCTACGGTCAGCGGTGACAGCGCGAGGGCGGGCATGGCCAGCAAGATATTGCGTCGATGAAGCTTTTTGAGGGTCATTTTTTGCTCCTGTTCTGCTCGTTCGGCCGGACCATGATCTGTCTTGCGGCGGGCTTCAAATCACGACTGCTTGATGAGGTGTGTCCCAGCAAAAAAGCGCCGGGCTTTCGTCCGGCGCTTCTAGTAATTGGCGGTGATCGGCGACCTACTTCTTGGCGGCAGGCTTTTTCTTGGCCGCCGGTTTCTTCTTGGCTGGCGCCTTGCGTTTGGGGCTTTTCTTGGCGGCCTTTTCGGCTATCCATTCCACCGCCTGTTCCATGGTCACATCTTCGGCCTTGATGTCCTTGGGGATGGTGGCGTTCACCTTTTCCCATTTGACATAAGGGCCATAGCGCCCGTCCATCACGTTGATCGCGCCACCGCTTTCGGGATGCTCTCCCAGTTCCTTGAGTGGCTTTGCCGCCGCACGACCACCCCGGCGCCCCGGATTGTTGCGCTTTTCCGTCAGTAGTTCGACCGCGTGGTTCATGCCGATTTCGAACACGTCGTTGGGGTCTTTGAGGTTGGCATAGACGGGCTTTGCCTCGTCGGGCAGTTGGTGCATCACATAAGGTCCAAAGCGCCCGAAATTCGAGGAAATCATGCCGCCTTCGGGGTGTTCGCCGATCTCGCGCGGCAGGCTGAGCAGGGTCAGGGCCTTATCAAGGTCCATGTCATCCTTGTTCCAGCCGCGCGGCAGCGACGCGCGAGGCGGTTTCTTGTTCTCGGGCGTGGGTTCACCACGCTGAACATAAGGTCCAAACCGGCCCGCCTTGAGCCAGATTTCGTCGCCCTGATCCTCGCCCAGCACACGTTCGTCGCCATCGGCGCCTTCACCCGCGATGGGACGGGTATAGGTGCATTCGGGATAATTGCCGCAGCCGACAAAGCCACCGGTGCGCGAGGTTTTCAGATGCAACTGCCCGGTGCCGCATTTCGGGCAGACGCGCGGATCGCTGCCGTCGTCGCGCGGGGGGTACAGCTGTGGGGCAAGGGCTTCGTCCAGTACATCCAGTACCTCGGTGATGCGCAGCTCCGAGGTCTCCGAGATGGCCTTGGAAAAGTCCTTCCAGAACCGTGCCAGCACGTTCTTGTAATCGCGGTTGCCTGCCGACACGTCGTCAAGCTCTTCCTCAAGATTGGCGGTGAACTCATAGCCGACATACTGGCGGAAGAAATTCAGCAGGAAGATCGTGACGATCCGGCCCTTGTCCTCGGGGAACAGGCGGTTTTTCTCTTTCCGCACATATTCGCGGTCCTGGATGGTAGTGATCACGCTGGCATAGGTCGAGGGCCGCCCGATGCCCAGTTCTTCCATCTTCTTGACCAACGTTGCTTCGGTATACCGCGGCGGGGGCTGGGTGAAGTGCTGCTCGGGTGTGATCGTGCGCTTGTCTGCCTTTTCGCCTTCCATGATCTGGGGCAGGCGCTTGTCATCGTCGTCCACGACATCGTCGCGGCCTTCCTCGTAGACTCGCATAAACCCGTCAAACAGAACGACCTGGCCGGTGGCGCGCAGCCCGACCTGTCCGTCATCACTGCTGATGTCAACGGTGGTGCGCTCCATCCGGGCGCCTTCCATCTGACAGGCTAGCGTACGTTTCCAGATCAGGTCATAAAGCTTGCGCTGATCGGATTCGGTGACTTTCAGATCTTCAGCCGCCAGCTTCATATCGGTCGGGCGGATACATTCGTGCGCTTCCTGAGCGTTCTTTGCCTTGTTCTTGTAAATACGGGGTTTTTCGGGAACGTATTCCGCGCCGTATCGGTCAGCGATCGCGTCGCGCGCAGCCGCCACAGCCTCGGGGGCCATGTCGATCCCGTCGGTCCGCATATAGGTGATGTAGCCCGCCTCATACAGGCGCTGTGCCGTGCTCATGCACTGGCGTGCGCCCATGCCGAATTTGCGGCTGGCCTCCTGTTGCAGTGTCGAGGTCATGAAGGGCGCGGCGGGGTTGCGGCTGGCCGGCTTGGCCTCGACCTTGGCGATCTTGAGGTCGCGCGAGGTGATGGCTTGCACGGCCAATTCTGCGGCGGTGCTGTTGGCAAGATCGTACTTGTCGAGTTTTTGCCCGCCCAGCACCGTCAGGCGCGCCTCGTATTCCTGACCACGCGGGGTCGCCAAGAGCGCTTTGACGCTCCAGTATTCGCGGGCGTTAAACGCCTCGATTTCCATCTCGCGTTCGACGATCAGGCGCAGGCAGACCGATTGAACCCGTCCGGCCGAGCGTGCACCGGGCAGTTTGCGCCACAGCACCGGCGACAGGTTGAAGCCCACCAGATAGTCCAGCGCCCGGCGCGCCAGATAGGCGTCGACCAGCGGCTGGTCGATATCGCGCGGGTTCTGCATCGCCTCGGTCACGGCGGATTTGGTGATCGCATTGAACACGACACGCGACACGGGCGTGTCTTTCTTGATCGCGCGGCGTTTGCGCAGCGCCTCTTCAAGGTGCCAGCTGATCGCCTCGCCTTCGCGGTCGGGGTCGGTTGCGAGGATCAGGTTGTTGTCTTCTTTCAGCGCGTCGGCAATCGCTTTGACATGTTTGCGCGAGTCCGTGCCGACCTCCCATTTCATTTCGAAATCCTGGTCGGTGTCGACGCTGCCATCCTTGGGGGGCAGGTCGCGCACATGTCCGTAAGAAGCCAGAACGGTATAGTCCGATCCCAGGTATTTATTGATTGTTTTTGCTTTGGCTGGGGACTCGACAACGACTACTGGCATCCATTTTCCTCTCGACTCGCAGGCCCGTATATGGCGGCGAAAGATGTGGTTTGAAAGAGGTCAATGTCAATGCGTGCCCATTGGTCACGCGAATACCACGGTTGTCGCGGGCGTTTGCGTTGGAGCGAATGCGGGCGTTTATGGGAAAAATCTAGTGAGTGCGCTTTATAGATCCGGGCCAGGAAAAACAGGGCACGTGTCACGACGGATTACTCGGCGCGGCTATAGCAGAATGTCCCCGATTGGGCGCGCGGATCAGATTTTTGACAAAAGGCCGCCAGCCTGCCGCTGGATCCGGCCTTCAAGCTCAAGATCAACCAAAACAGGTGTCACACGATTCGCAGGGGCAGACAGATCTCGGATCAACTGATCCTCTGCCAGAGGGGCCGGACCAAGCCGGTTCAGGATCTGCATGTGTAGGTCCGAAGTTTCGCGCAATGTCCGCTGCGGTTGGTGTGGTTCCTGCGCGGGCAGGGGCATTTCAACCTGTTCCGTGACCGGCGGGTCCTGCACCACCAGAGCCTCGGCTGCGCCCATCACTTCGATCACGTCTTCGGCACCACGCACCAGCGTGGCGCCATCGCGGATCAGCATGTTGCAACCCGAAGCGCGGGCATCGAACGGGTGGCCAGGCACGGCCAGAACCTCGCGTCCCTGGTCCAGCGCGTCGCGCGCGGTGATCAGGCTGCCGGACCGCGCCGCGGCCTCGACCACGATCACGGCGCGTGACAAGCCGGAAATGATGCGATTACGGGCGGGGAAGTGCCGGGCTTGCGGCACGGTGCCAATGGGCTGTTCCGAGAGGATCACGCCGGTTTCCGCAATCTTGCAGGCGAGCGTTGTGTTTTCGGCTGGATAGGTGACGTCAACCCCTCCGCCGAACACGGCAATCGTGCCCGTTTTCATTGCCGCGCCATGGGCGGCGGTGTCCACGCCACGGGCAAGGCCGGAGACGACGACGAACCCTGCTTCACCAAGGTCGCGCGCCAGACCACGCGCCATGCGGGTACCCAGCGAAGACGCATTTCGTGCGCCCACCATGGCCAGCGCGGGCCGCGCGAACAGGTCGGGATTGCCCAAAGCCCAAATCAGGGGCGGGGCGTCTGCAATATCTTTGAGCGCTTTGGGATAGTCGGGATCAGACATGGCGATCAACTGTGCGCCTTGCGCGCGCCCGGCCTTGAGTTCGGCAGCAACAACGCCTTCGGGACATACAGTATAGTTGTCAACTCCGGCGGCCTTGGCGATCTCTGGCAGAGCCTCGAGCGCGCGTTCAGCGCAGCCGTGTTCGCCCATCAACCTGAAAAAGGTCGAAACCCCGACCCGACGAGAGCGCAAAAGACGGAGCCACGAAACCCGTTGTTCTTCCGTGGTGGGTGGGAGTTGGGGGTGAGTGGAAGAAATGTTGACTTCGGTCATCCGTGGCTCCGCCTGCTTGCAGGACAAGCTTTACCCGTCAAAGCGTTAACAAGCGGTGAACTTGCTCAAATCATTTTCAATAGTTCTTAAAATGCGAAAGACGCCCGGATGTCCCGCGCGCCCCTCCGCTCTAATACCA
The DNA here is from genome assembly GCF_040225985.1 of Shimia fortis. NCBI lineage: Bacteria > Pseudomonadati > Pseudomonadota > Alphaproteobacteria > Rhodobacterales > Roseobacteraceae > Shimia > Shimia fortis. Next base: position 587,956 of record NZ_JBBPEU010000002.1, on the reverse strand, counting down.
TGCAAGCTGACTTAAGTGGCCGATCCGCCCACGGTCAGCCCGTCCATAAGAACATGAGGCTGGCCCACGCCAACGGGCACCCACTGGCCCGCCTTGCCGCAATTGCCCATGCCGGGATCCAACGCCATGTCATTGCCCAATCCCCGGATCTGCTTCATCGCCGTGGCGCCGTCGCCGATCAGGGTTGCGCCTTTGACCGGCGCGCCGATCTTCCCGTTCTGGACGCGGTAAGCCTCGGTGCAGGAAAAGACGAATTTGCCGTTGGTGATGTCGACCTGCCCACCGCCGAAACCCACCGCATAGATTCCGTCCTTGAGCGAGGAGATCAGGTCTTCGGGGGTGGCGTCGCCACCTTCCATGTAGGTGTTGGTCATGCGGGGCATCGGCGGGTGGGCATAACTCTCGCGGCGCCCGTTACCAGTGGGGGCCACGCCCATCAGGCGGGCATTCTGCCGGTCCTGCATGTATCCCACCAATATCCCGTCTTCGATCAGCACATTGCGCCCTGATGGCGTGCCTTCATCATCCACGGTGATCGAGCCGCGCCGGTCGGGGATTGTGCCATCATCCACCACGGTGACGCCCCTTGAGGCGACTTGCTGCCCGATATGGCCCGAGAATTTGGAACTGCCCTTGCGGTTGAAGTCCCCTTCCAGCCCGTGGCCCACGGCCTCGTGCAGTAGAATACCGGGCCAGCCGGGGCCAAGCACGACCTCCATGGCGCCCGCCGGGGCGGGGACAGCGTCGAGGTTGACAAGGGCAATGCGCAGCGCCTCGCGGGTTTTGGCCTGCCAGTCGGCAGAATCAAGCAGCCCGCCAAGGCCGATCCGCCCGCCGCCACCCGCGCTACCGGATTCGCGGCGGCCATTCTGTTCAACGATGACCGACACATTAACCCGCGTCATAGGCCGGGTGTCCGCGACCTGAACGCCGTCGGGCCGCAGAATCACCACCTCTTGATGCGAGGCTGCCAGCGTGGCCGAGACCTGCACGACCCGTGAGTCGAGATCGCGCGCGAAATTGTCGATCTGGCGCAACGTATCGATCTTGACGGGAAAAGCGGCACCGGCAATCGGGTCGGCATCTGTATAAAGACGCCGGTTCGTGGGAGTGGGGGGCGCGGCCAGGGTGCCGCCGCCGTCGCCCACGGCCAGACGCGTTGTTTCCATGGCGCGGCGCAGGGCCGCTTCGGAAATCTCGGTGGCATGGGCATAGCCCGACACCTCGCCGCGCACGGCCCGCAGCCCGAACCCTTCCGACGCATCATAAGAGGCGGTTTTGAGTCGCCCGTCATCATAAACCAACGCTTCGGACCGGCGCCTTTCGAGGAAAAGTTCCCCGTCATCAGCCCCGTCCGTCGCCTCGCGCAACAGGGACAGCGCCTTTTCGGGGTCAAGTGACGTCTCGAAAGGCGAGAATTTGATATGAGTCATATGGATTTTCCCTTCCGAATTTGATCTAAGTCAAAAAAAGCGTCCGTTTGACGCGGGCTGACTTCTTTATTTGGCAGATAGAATATGCATTCTAGCTGTAGCACAACAGCGGGATTCCGGTGCTATGCCGGTTTTTCGCATGAAACGAGACACAAAACGCAACCTATCAGGGTGAACTATGAGAATTCTTTCGAAAGTCCTGGCGCTCATGGCCACATTCACAGCCCTTCCGGCGCTGGCCCAAGATGTCGAGACCGTGGGCAAGCCGGTCGACGGCTTGATGGGCTTCCAGCCGCCCGCAACCGAGCTGGCCCGCCAGCTTCAGAACCTGGATCAGATGATTCTGATCATCATCACCGCCATCGTTCTGTTCGTAATGGCCCTGATGGCGATCATCATCGTGCGCTATAACCGTCGCGCGAACCCGGAACCCGCTACCTTTACCCATAACACACCGATCGAGATCGCATGGACCGTTGTCCCGATCATCATCCTGGTGTTCATCGGTGCATTCTCGCTGCCGGTTCTGTTCAACCAGCAGGAAATCCCCGAGGGCGACATCCACATCAAGGTCACCGGCTATCAGTGGTACTGGGGTTATGAATATTCGGATCACGAATTCGAGTTCGAGAGCTTCATGCTCGCCAAGGACGAACTGGCCGACTACGGCTATGCCAGCGATGAATACCTGTTGGCAACCGATACGCAGGTTGTCGTGCCGGTGGGCAAGACCGTTGTCATGAACGTCACCGCCGCCGACGTGATCCATTCTTGGACCATTCCGGCCTTTGGCGTGAAACAGGACGCCGTGCCCGGCCGTATCGCACAACTGTGGTTCAACGCCGAGCGTGAAGGTATTTACTTCGGCCAGTGTTCCGAGCTTTGCGGCAAGGACCACGCCTACATGCCGATCACCGTCAAGGTTGTCTCGCAAGAGGCCTATGACGAATGGCTGAAGGGCGCGATCGAAGAGTACGCAGGCGATCCTTCGACCCTGCCGGCGCATTTGCAACTGGCTTCGGCCGAATAAGAACTGACGGGCAGGGGCGTTCTGCGGGGCGCCCCCGACCAAGGGGAAAAGCATGAGCGACGCAAGCATCAATACGCAGTTCAAGACGCAGGAAGCCGGCTTCGGTGACTATTTCGCGCTGCTGAAACCGCGCGTCATGTCGCTGGTTGTGTTCACGGCCATGGTCGGCCTTCTGGCCGCGCCCGTAGACGTGCACCCGATGGTGGCATTTGCGTCGATCCTGTTCATTGCCGTGGGCGGTGGTGCCTCTGGCGCGCTGAACATGTGGTACGACGCGGATATCGACGCGGTTATGAAACGGACGCAAGCGCGCCCGATCCCCGCTGGCAAGGTCACGCGGGACGAGGCCTTTGCGGTCGGTATTACGCTTTCGGTCTTCTCCTGTGTCATGCTGGCGCTGGCCGCGAATATCTTTGCGGGGCTGCTGCTGGCGTTCACCATTTTCTTCTACGTGGTGATCTACACGATGTGGCTGAAACGCTGGACCCCGCAGAACATCGTGATCGGTGGCGCAGCGGGCGCGTTTCCTCCGATGATCGGCTGGGCCGTCGCCACGGGCGGTGTGTCGATTGAATCGATCCTGATGTTCACGCTGACGTTCATGTGGACACCCCCGCATTTCTGGGCGCTGTGCCTGTTCATGAAGTCGGATTACAAGGACGCGGGCGTGCCGATGCTGCACGTGACCAACGGGCGTCGTTCGACCCGCAATCACATTCTTGTTTACACGCTTCTTCTGGCGGCCGTGGCGATTGGCATGGCTTTCACGGGTGTCGGCGGACCGATCTATCTGACCGTGGCGCTGATCCTGAACGCCCTGTTCGTAGCTGGGGCCATCTCGATCTGGCGCCGCGATGAAGAGGTATCCGAGGCAGATGGTTACAAGCGCGAGAAATCCTTCTTTGCGCTCTCGCTTATGTATCTGTTCCTGCACTATGGCGCGATCCTGGCCGAGGCCACGCTGGCCCGCTATGGCCTAGGAGGGTGGTAAGATGAGCTTTCGCGAAGATCACGAACTTCATGGACGCCGGTTCGGCCGCAATCTGGGCGTGGCGCTGACGCTGGTTGTCTTTATCGGTATCGTGTTTGGCCTGACGGTGGTCAAGGTCACGCGCGGTGATTACGAACCTGAAAATGCGAGGATTCAGAACTGATGGCGATGGACCCTAAGACCAAGACCGTAGCACAAACCGTGGGCGTCGTCCTCATGATGGGCGCTCTGGCTTGGGCATCGGTTCCTTTCTATGACTGGTTCTGCCGGGTGACCGGTTTCAGCGGAATCACCAACGTGGCAGAAGAAAGCTCGGACGTGATCCTGGATCAGACGATCAAGGTCCGCTTTGACGCCAGCAAAGAACGTGATTTCCCGTGGCAGTTCAAACCGATGCAGCGTGAGATGGAGTTGCGCATCGGCGAAACCGGCCTTGCCTTTTATGAAGCCTATAACCCGACCGACCGCCCCGTGGCCGGTTCGGCCAGCTATAACGTAGCCCCCTACGAGGCGGGCGGCTTCTTCTCCAAGATCGACTGTTTCTGCTTTGAAGAGCAGATCCTGCAACCCGGTGAGCGGGTCACGATGCCCGTGACCTTCTTTGTCGACCCCGAAATCGTGTCGGACCGTGACGCCAAGTTCGTCAAGGTGATCACCCTGTCTTACACGTTCCATGAAATCGACCTGCCCGAGGAAACGGCCTCATTGGTGCAGGAAACAGAAACCGAAGTGAACTAAGTAGCGTTCCAACGAGGGATAAAGAACAAAATGGCGCACGCTAAAAACCACGATTACCACATTCTGCCGCCCTCTCTGTGGCCCTTTCTGGGTTCGGTCGGCGCATTCATCATGCTGTTCGGCGCCGTGCTCTGGATGCACGACAGCGGCCCATGGATGTTCCTGATTGGCCTTGTGCTGGTCCTGTATGTCATGTTCGGCTGGTGGGCCGACGTCGTTGCCGAAGGCAACAATGGCGTGGATCACACCCCCGTGGTGCAGATCGGCCTGCGCTATGGCTTTATCCTGTTCATCATGTCCGAGGTCATGTTCTTCGCGGCCTGGTTCTGGAGCTTCTTCAAGCACGCCATGTACCCGATGGGCCCCGAAAGCCCGATGGTGGACGGTGTCTGGCCGCCCGCTGGTATCGAGACTTTTGACCCGTGGCACCTGCCGCTGATCAACACGCTGATCCTGCTGTGTTCGGGGATGGCAGCCACCTGGGCGCACCACGCCCTTGTGCACGAAAACAACCGCGAAGACATGAAATGGGGCCTGATCATCGCGATTGCCCTTGGCGTGATCTTCACCGGTTTCCAAGCCTATGAATACTCCCACGCCTCGTTCGGCTTCTCGGGCAACATCTACGGCGCCAACTTCTTCATGGCGACCGGTTTCCACGGCTTCCATGTGATTGTCGGCACCATCTTCCTGCTGGTCTGCCTGATCCGCCTGCAACGCGGTCATTTCACACAGCAGAACCATGTCGGTTTTGAAGCGGCAGCTTGGTACTGGCACTTTGTGGACGTTGTCTGGCTGTTCCTGTTTGCAGCCGTCTATATCTGGGGCGCCTAGATCTTTCGCGGTTGAACAGCGGCAACGCTGATGCGTAAAACATGTCGCGGGGGATTTCCCCCGCGATTTTCTTTTGAGAGGATCTGACCCTTGTCGCGTTACATTTTGCCTTTGGTGTTCGGGATTGTCGGCACGGCGATCCTCGTGTCTCTGGGCAATTGGCAGGTGCGTCGTCTGGCCGAGAAAGAAGCCTATCTCGCGGCCATCGACGCCCGCATCTCGGATGCCCCCGTGGCATTGCCCGCCGATCCGGACCCGGTGGCAGACAGGTTCCTGCCGGTCGAGGTGAGCGGCACCCTTACCTCAGACGAGGTGCATCTGCTGGTCTCTGTCAAAAAGGTAGGCGCGGGCTATCGCATCGTGTCGGCCTTCGACACCGACGAAGGACGCCGCATCATGGTTGATCGCGGGTTTGTCCCGATCCCGGACAAGGACGCGGTGCGTTATGTCGGCCCGGTCACGATCACGGGCAACCTGCACTGGCCCGATGAGGTCGACAGCTATACTCCGGAAAATGATGTGGACGGAAATATCTGGTTCGCCCGCGACGTGCCGACCATGGCAGCGGCGCTCGGGTCCGAACCTGTTCTGGTGATCCTGCGCGAGATGTCAGAAAACGACACCAGTGTGACGCCCTTGCCCGTCGACTCATCGGGGATTCCGAACGACCATCTTGAATATATCGTCACATGGTACGGTCTGGCGATTGTCTGGGTGGCGATGACGCTCTATTACCTGCGCCGACTGCGCAAAACCAAAAAGGCCTGAGACCTGTGAAATACATCTCGACCCGCGGCAACGCTCCGGAACTCATCTTTGAAGAGGCCATGCTGACCGGCCTTGCCCGCGATGGCGGCCTCTACGTCCCTGAAACGATCCCGACCATGTCACAGGACGAGATTGCCGCACTGGCGGGCCTGTCCTACGAAGAGGCGGCGTTCCGCGTGATGAAGCCTTTTGTCGGCGAAGCGTTCACGGACGAGGAATTCAAAGGCATCATCGCACGCGCCTATGCGGGGTTCCGCCATGATGCGCGCGCGCCGCTGGTGCAGCTTGGGCCGAACCATTTCCTGATGGAGCTTTTCCACGGGCCGACGCTGGCCTTCAAGGATTTTGCGATGCAGCTGATCGGGCAGCTGTTCCAGTTCTCGCTGGCCCGCCGCGGAGACCGCGTCACCATCGTTGGCGCCACTTCGGGTGACACCGGGTCCGCCGCGATCGAGGCGTTTCGTGGACTTGATAATGTGGACGTGTTCATCCTGTTCCCCGATGGCCGCGTGTCGGACATCCAACGCAAACAGATGACCACGCCGGCGGATGCCAATGTGCACGCTTTGGCGCTGGACGGCGACTTTGACGATTGCCAGGCCAAGCTCAAGGACATGTTCAACGATTTCGACTTCCGTGATGGAGTGAAACTCGCGGGCGTGAACTCGATCAACTGGGCGCGGGTCTTGGCGCAGGTTGTATATTATTTCACGACCGCGGTCAGCCTTGGCGCGCCGACGCGCAAGATCAGCTTCACCGTGCCCACCGGCAACTTTGGCGACATCTTCGCGGGCTATATCGCCAAGAAGATGGGCCTGCCGATCGACCGTCTGGTGATTGCAACCAACCAAAACGATATCCTGCACCGCACGATGGAAACCGCCGCCTACACCAAGGAAGGCGTGACGCCGTCAATAAGCCCGTCGATGGACATCCAAGTGTCGTCGAACTTTGAGCGCGCGCTGTTCGATGCCTATGGCCGTGACGGCAATGCCGTGGCACAGCTCATGGACGAGTTGAAAGATGGGTCCTTCGCAATCAGTCAGGGCGCCATGGAAAGCCTGAGAGAACACTTCGACTCGGGCCGCACTTCTGAGGACGAAACCGTTGCCACGATCCAGTGGGGCTTTGCCCATACCGGAGAAGTCCTTTGCCCTCATTCCGCTTGTGGGGTAAAGGTGGCCAACGAAAATCTGAACGAAACCCCCATGATCACTCTGGCCACGGCCCATCCGGCAAAATTCCCCGACGCAGTAGAGGCCGCCATCGGCCAGCGTCCGGGCCTGCCGCCGCATATGCAGGACATGATGGACAAACCAGAGCGCGTCACCAAGGTGCCCAATGACCTTGAGCACCTGAAAGCACTGATCAAAGACCGGATTGCCGCACGTTGACAACAAAACAGCACACGCTCTCCAATGGCTTCCGCATCGTGACCGAGCATATGCCCGGTCTCGAGTCGGCAGCCCTTGGTATCTGGGTTGATGCAGGGGGGCGCCATGAACGCCCCGCGCAGAACGGCATCGCCCATTTTCTGGAACACATGGCCTTCAAGGGTACGACCCGTCGCAGCGCGTTGCAGATCGCCGAGGCGATTGAAGATGTGGGCGGTTATATCAACGCCTATACCAGCCGCGAAGTCACCGCGTTCTATGCGCGTGTGCTTAAAGGCGACGTGTCCCTTGCGATGGATGTGATTGCCGATATCGTGCTGAATCCTGTCTTTGACCCTGCCGAGATCGAGGTCGAACGCGGCGTGATCCTTCAGGAAATCGGTCAGGCGCTGGACACACCCGATGACGTGATCTTTGACTGGTTGCAGGAACGCGCTTATCCCGATCAGCCGATCGGGCGCACAATCCTTGGGGCCGAAGACCGCGTGCGCGGGTTCAGCCGTGAAGATCTGGCAGGGTTCGTAGCCGAACACTATCGTCCGGAGCAGATGATCCTGTCGGCTGCCGGCGGCATCGACCACGACGAGATCATTCGCCTTGCCGAAGACCTGTTTGGCCATATGGCCGGCGGGCAGGACATTGCCTATGAGCCGGCGCGGTTCCAGGGTGGTGAATACCGGACGGTGAAGACCCTTGAGCAGGCGCATTTTGCGCTGGGGTTCGAAAGCCCGTCCTATGCAGACCCCGAGATTTATACCGCGCAGATCTACACTTCCGCCTTGGGTGGGGGTATGTCCTCGCGCCTGTTTCAGGAGGTGCGCGAAAAACGCGGCCTGTGCTATACGATCTATGCCCAGACCGGTGCCTATGCCGACACCGGCATGACCACGATTTATGCCGGTACGTCCGGCAGCCAGATCGGCGAATTGGCCGCGATCACGATTGACGAGTTGAAACGCGCCGCCGAAGACATGACCGCCGAGGAAATCGCACGGGCCCGTATGCAGATGAAGGCCGGATTGCTGATGGGGCTGGAAAGCCCGTCGAACCGTGCCGAACGTCAGGCGCGCATGTTGTCGATCTGGGGCCGCATCCCCGATCTTGGCGAAACGGTTGAACGCATTGACGCAGTCACCGATGCAGATGTGCGCAAGTTTGCCGAACACATGGCCGCCACGGCGCGCTCGGCGCTCGCGCTTTATGGGCCGGTGCAGGAGGCGCCCACGCTTGAGGCGCTGCAAGAGCGGCGCGCCGCCTGATGCTGCTGACGCGGCGCAAGGTCCGGATTGAAACCGAACGTCTGACACTCAGGCCGCCGGTTCATTCGGATTTCAACGAATGGTCTTATCTGCGCAGCGCCAGTGCCGATTTTCTGGTGCCTTGGGAACCTGCATGGTCCAAGGATCACCTGACCCGCAAAAGCTTTACCAACCGGGTCTACTGGGCGCAGAGGTCGATTGCAGGCGGCACCGCCATGCCCCTGTTCATGATCCGGCGCGCCGACAACGTACTGTTGGGGGCAATCACGCTGGACAATATCCGGCGCGGCCCGTCACAGTCGGGTACGCTGGGCTATTGGGTCGGGAAGGCGTTCACCCGCCAGGGCTATATGCGCGAAACCATCGAAGCGGTTGTGCATCACGCCTTTGCCAAGATGGACCTCAGCCGGATCGAGGCGGCCTGCCTGCCCGAAAACGCCGCCTCGCGGGGCGTGCTCGAAAAATCGGGCTTCAAATACGAAGGCGTTGCCCAAAGCTATCTTCAGATCAACGGGCGCTGGCGCACGCATGTTCTTTATGCTGCCCTGCGCAATGACCGGCGCGGGCGCACCCTGGCAGGGCAAGCTTAAAATCTCTGCACGGCCCCCCGGTTCGCAGCAAAGTGATGAGGGGCAGACCGACGCACCACACGGCACGCTTGGTGGGCTTGGGGGGTAACGCTATACTTTCTTGGTATTGAGGGAGGTGCACATGCTGAGATGGTTGTTCGTTCTGGTCCTTGCTGCTGGGCCGCTCTGGGCGCAGGACCGTCGCCCAAGCCATTGTATCGCGCTGGCTCAGGCGCCCGGGATGCAATACTTGCACCAGGCATCGTTCCGCGATCCGATCGAGAAACACCATGTGCGCATCCATTATATCGCGCATGCGTCCTTCCTGATCCAGAGTCATGACGGGCTGTCCGCCGTGACCGATTTCACGGGGTTTGTCGGCAATGTGGATTTCGTGCCCGATGTCGTAACCATGAACCACGCCCATGCCACCCACTGGACCGAGTTTCCCGATCCCGCCATCCCCCACGTTCTGCGCGGGTGGGATGAGTTTGGCGGGGCCGCAGACCACCATCTTGATCTGGGCAGCATGCTTGTGCGCAACGTGCCCACGGATATCCGCCGGTTCGGCGGTGTCGAGGAAAACGGAAACTCGATCTTTGTGTTCGAGGTGGCTGGCCTTTGCATTGCCCATCTGGGCCATCTGCACCACGAACCCAACCCTGCGCAATATGCCGCCCTCGGGCGCATGGACGTGGTCATGGCAGCAGTGGACGGGGGTATGACACTGGACCTGCCGACCATGATGCGCATCCTGCGCAAGGTTGAGGCGAGGATCGTGATCCCGATGCACTGGTTTGAAGGCTGGACCCTGCAGGCCTTCGTAAACGGCATGTCCGATGTGTATGAGGTCGTGAACAACGGCAACAGCGACATGATCGTGTCACTGCGCACCTTGCCCGACCGGCCCACGATCCATGTCCTTGCCCCGCGTTTCCTGCGTGACCCGCAATAGCGGCGCTGGACAGACCCGGCGGGCATGATAGGACTGTGACCATGACTTTGAACAGTGCTTCACCTGCCTTCCTCGCCGATCTTCAAGCCCGCTTGCCAGAGGGGCGTTTGCGCCCGTCAGAGCCTCGTTATCTGGAAGAACCGCGCGGACGCTTTCAAGGTTCTGCCGCGGCGCATGTGGCCATGCCGCGCGCCACGTCCGAGGTGTCCACCATCCTGCGCGCCTGCCACGCGGCCCGCGTCGGCGTGGTGCCGTTTGGCGGCGGCACCGGCCTTGTTGGCGGGCAAGTGATGCCGGACGGGCCGACACCGCTGATCCTGTCCTTGGAAAAGATGAATCATGTGCGGGCCGTCTACCCGTTGGAAAACGTGATCGAGGTCGAGGCTGGTACCATTCTGGCCGATGTGCAGGCCGCCGCAGAAGAGGTCGGCCGGCTGTTTCCACTGTCGCTGGCCTCGGAAGGGTCGGCCCAGATCGGCGGAAACCTGGCCAGCAATGCAGGCGGCGTGAACGTGCTGCGATATGGAAATACGCGCAACCTGTGTCTCGGGCTGGAAGCGGTATTGCCCAATGGCGAGGTCTGGAATGGCCTGACCCGCCTGCACAAGGACAATACCGGTTATGACCTGCGGGGGCTGATGATTGGCGCCGAGGGCACTTTGGGCATCATCACGGCTGCGGCACTCAAACTGTCGCCGCGTCCGGCCTCTCTCGGGACGGCGTTGATAGTCGTCGACAGCCCCGAGGCGGCGTTGCGCCTGCTTGCACTGGCGCGCGCGCAGGTCGGCGAGGCGGTCAGCGTCTTTGAACTGATCCATCGGCAGGGGCTTGATTTCGTCGCCGAGACCTTGCCCGATATCCGCCAACCCTTTGCCCAGCACCCCGAATGGATGGTTCTGATCGAACTGGGCATGTCCCGCAACGCGGAAGAGGCACTGGAAGCGATCTTCGCCAGCGCATTGGAAGACGGGCTGGTCAGCGATGGCCTGATTGCCCAAAGCGCCCAGCAGCGCGCCGATTTCTGGGCCCTGCGCGAACACATCCCCGTGGCGAACAAGCGGATCGGCTCGGTCAGCAGCCACGATATCGCGCTGCCCCTGCAATCCGTGCCCGAGTTTATCCGACAGGCGGGGCGCGCGATTGCCGCCCTTGGCGATTACCGCATCAACTGTTTCGGACATCTCGGGGATGGCAACCTGCATTATAATGTTTTTCCGGCACAGGGGCGTGACCGGTCAGAGTATGACAACCAGCGCGACGCGGTGAAACGCGCCGTGCATGACCTCGTAGCGGAATATGACGGGTCGTTCAGCGCCGAGCACGGGGTGGGGCGTCTGAAAACCGGCGATCTGGCACGCTATGGCGATCCGGGCAAGCTGACCGCGATGCGCGCGATCAAGGCAGCGCTGGATCCGCACGGGATCATGAATCCGGGCGTCCTGTTTCCGGTGTCGTGACCACTACACACCGACAGACATGAAACCGCCCCGTCCGGCGGGCGGACAGGGCGGTGATCCTGTGGATCATGCAAGCAGCGCCGGTCCCAAACGGCAGTGTCTGGATGCCATGCCAAGGTTACCAACCGGTTTACGCGTGAGGAAAAATTTACAGACCCTCGAATTCACACAGAACCGAGACGTTCATGCCCATTTCTTCCAGCTTCTTGCGGCCACCCAGTTCCGGCAGGTCCACGATAAACGAACAGGCAATAATCTCACCACCCAGACGTTCGATCAGCTTGATCCCTGCTTCGGCGGTGCCACCGGTCGCCAGCAGATCGTCGACGACAAGAATTTTCTCGCCCGGCTGAATCGCGTCATCGTGGATTTCCACGATCGCCTCGCCATATTCCAGCTTGTAGTCTTGTGAAATCGTGGTGCCGGGCAGCTTGCCCTTCTTGCGGATAGGCACAAACCCCAGCGACAGCTGGTGTGCAATCGCGCCCCCAAGGATAAAGCCGCGCGCCTCGAGACCGACCACCTTGTCGATCTGTTCGCCGGCAAAGGGATGCAGCATCTGGTCTATCGCCATACGAAACCCGCGCGGGTCGGCAAACAGTGTTGTCACATCCCGAAACAGAATCCCTTCGTGAGGGAAGTCCACGATGGTGCGGATGTAATCCTTGACGTCCTTGCGCTTGATCATGACGGGATCCTTTCGAAAAACACGGATCCCGTTTGACGAAATTTCCGCCCCGGCGCAAGCCCTCGCGCAGGGGCCTGATCATCGTGGGTTATTGGCTGCGACGGCGGCGGAAACGGTACATTGCGGCCGACATCCAGTTCAGATGCGGCTTGTGCCAATCCATCCGGTCACGCACAAGCATTGTTTTTGCGGTCAGCAGATTCATTTTCTCATTCCTTTCCCTGTATGCCTCGTTTATGGTTGTGTATCTTTTGTATATGTCATGTATATACATTAGCTGCACAAAAAATCAACCACTCACGTCTAGACGGAACAGAATGAACAAGAAGGACAAGAAAAAGTCCGCAAAGAAAGACAGCCAACTGGTGCTGCGGCTGGACAAGGCCGAACGCGATGCGTTCGTCGATTTATGCAAGGATATGGACACCAGCGCGGCCCGGGAAATCCGACGCTTTATCCGCGACTTCATGAAAGAAAACGGCACCGATTAGGTGCCGTTTTTTTGTGTCAGGTCGCCCGCCGCAGGGTTGCCGTGAAAACCCCCATGCCAATCAGGGTCAGGCCTCCGGCCCGTGTCATTGCCCGCAGGACCGCAGGACGGGAAATCTGCGCCCGCAGCCTGTCTGCCGCCAGCGCGTAGATCAGCACATTCAGGGTCGCCAGCCCGACGAAGGTCGCAATCATGACCGCGAATTGCGGCAGCACGGCGCGGGCGGGATCGACGAACTGGGGCACGAAGGCGATGAAAAAGCCGATGCTTTTGGGGTTGAGTGCCGTCACCGCCGCGGCATGGCCAAACACGCCGCGCGCGGGCAGGGCGCGGGCCTCAAGCAGATCGGGAGTGTCGCACTGGGCTGCGCTGCGAAACATCCGGACCCCGAGCCAGACCAGATAGACTGCACCCGCCCATTTGAGCACGCTGAAGGCGGTGGCAGAGGCCAGCACCAAGGCCCCCAGCCCAAGCAGCGAGGCCGTCATGGCTACGAAATCCCCCAAAGCCACGCCCGCCGCCGTGGCCAGCGCCACGGACCGGCCCTGTGTCAGGGCATAGGACAGCACCAAAAGGATCGTTGGTCCGGGGATCATCAAAAGAACGGTCGAGGCCGCGATAAAAGCGAGCCAGAGATCAAGGCTCATCCCAGCACGCGACCGGCGATGCCCGACAGTTTTTCCACCATCTCGGGCGCACGTTTGTCAGGGGCTGTCAGGATGGCGTGCTCCAAGGCCCGGTCACAGCCAAAGGGGCAGGGGGCACGGTCCGATCCCAGAAGGGCCGGCAACCGGCGTACCAGGTCGCGGCCCTTTTCGGCATTGCCCATCAGCACCTTGATGATTTCGGCCACATCCACCTCGCCGTGGTCGGGGTGCCAGCTGTCATAATCGGTGACCATCGCAACCGAGGCGTAACACAGCTCGGCCTCGCGGGCGAGCTTGGCCTCGGGCATGTTGGTCATGCCGATCACGTCGCAGCCCCAGCTGTCGCGATACATCTTGGATTCCGCGAGGGTCGAGAATTGCGGTCCTTCCATAGCCAGATAGGTGCCGCCCCGGTGGAATGTGATCCCTGCATCCGTGGCCGCCTTTGCAACGGCGTCGGACAGCCGCTCGCAGGTCGGATGCGCGACGCTGACATGGGCGACGAGGCCTGGGCCGAAAAAGGATTTCTCTCGTGCAAATGTGCGGTCAATGAACTGGTCCACGATGACGAAATCCCCCGGCGCCATTTCTTCGCGGAAGGAACCCGTCGCAGACACTGAGATCACGTCGGTCACCCCGATCTGTTTCAGCGCTGCGATATTGGCCTGATAGGGTACGGTGGTCGGGGTGTGCACGTGTCCGCGCCCGTGGCGGGGCAGGAAGGCCATCTTCACGCCGTCCAAAGCCCCTGTGAGGATCTGGTCCGACGGGGTGCCCCACGGGGTGTCAACATCGATCCAGCGGGCGTCTTCCAACCCGTCAATCTCGTAAATGCCAGAGCCGCCAATCACGGCAATCATGGTTTCGGTCATGTCAGTCTCCGTCTGTGGTTGCCCGCACTAAGCCACAGCGATACCGCACCTTCAATGTGTGAATGGCCCTATGCGCGGGACAGGGCGCGTGCCCGTGGCTGTCCGCCGCCGGACCGCAACACTGTTGTTGCAGTGCAGCAATATTGGGCAACACCCGGCGCCAATCCCCGCAGATCCGTCCGGGGGCATTGTGTCATAGGGCCATATCCGGTAGGGGCGGGGACAAGAAATGACACCTCCAAACACAGGTTGACTTCATGAGACGCGCAGCTTTGGCCCTGCTGGCCAAGAATATTTCCCCGCCCAACCTGTCCGTGATGCAGGACGAAGGCTTTACGGCGGGACGTATCAAAACCGAAATCCTGTCCGGTCTGACCGTGGCGCTGGCCCTTGTGCCCGAGGCGGTGGCCTTTGCCTTTGTCGCGGGTGTGCACCCGCTGGTCGGGCTTTACGCGGCGTTTCTGGTCGGGCTTATCACTGCCCTGATCGGGGGACGTCCCGGCATGATCTCGGGCGCGACCGGCGCGCTGGCCGTGGTCATGGTGGCGCTGGTGGCAGAACACGGGGTTGAATACCTGTTTGCCACGGTGATCCTGATGGGGATTTTGCAGATTTTTGCCGGGGTCATGCATTGGGGCAAATTCATACGTCTTGTGCCGCACCCTGTGATGCTGGGCTTTGTGAACGGTCTGGCGATCGTGATCTTCCTGGCGCAGCTCACCCAGTTCAAGGATCCCGCCAATCCCGAGGCCTGGCTGGCCGGAACCCAGCTTGCCATGATGCTGGGTCTTGTGGGGCTGACCATGCTGGTGATCTGGGGCCTGCCCAAACTGACCAACATCGTACCAGCGCCGTTGGCGGGCATTGCGATCACCGCTTTTGTGGTGATCGGGTTTGGCATCAATGTGCCGACTGTGGGCGACATGGCCTCGATCAAGGGTGGTCTGCCGTCCTTCCATATCCCGTTCGGTGAAGGCGAAGGCATCTATCCGCCTGCATTGCTCGCACCGTTCAACCTTGAGACGCTGTATATCATTCTGCCCTATGCGGTCATTCTGGCGGCCATTGGTCTGATTGAATCGCTGCTGACCCTCAACCTTGTCAGCGAAATGACCGGCAAACGGGGCGGGGCCTCGCAGGAATGTATCGCGCAAGGCACGGCCAATGTGGTCACCGGTTTCTTCGGGGGCATGGGCGGCTGTGCCATGATCGGCCAGTCGATGATCAACGTGAAATCGGGCGGGCGCACGCGGATCGCTGGGATTGCCGCCGCGCTGTTTTTGCTGATCTTTATCGTCGCCGCGTCGCCCCTGATTGAACAGATCCCGCTGGCCGCGCTGGTGGGCGTGATGTTCATGGTGGTGATCGGCACTTTCGCGTGGAACTCGTTCAAAATCATGCGCAAGGTTCCGCGACTGGACGCGTTTGTGATTGTGCTGGTGACCGTGGTCACGGTGCTGGAAGACCTGGCGGTCGCGGTGGTCGTGGGTGTGATTGTCTCGGCGCTGGCCTATGCGTGGCAGAACGCCCGCCGGATCCACGCCATCACCCGAGATTCGGCCAGCGATCCCGGTGCCAAGGTGTACGAGATCGAGGGGCCATTGTTCTTTGGCTCTGCCGAAGGCTTCACCGAACTGTTCGACGTCGCCAATGATCCCGATCACGTGATCGTGGACTTCCAGCGCAGCCGCGTCGCCGACCAGTCTGCCCTGCAGGCGATCGAGGCCGTGGCCGCGAAATACGAGGCTGCGGGCAAGACATTGATCCTGCGCCACCTCAGCCGGGATTGTCACCAGTTGCTGAGCCGCGCCGGACACCTGATGGTCGACAGTGATGATGATCCCGAATACGAGATCGCGGTCGACTATTCGGTCCGTACCGGCATCCTTGGCGGACACTGATAAAGGAAAAGGGCCCTCCAAACGGAAGGCCCTTTTTCATTCTGGGGGTCTGCGGCGGGGTCTAGGCTTTCATCCGCATCTTGAGGTCGGCAACAAGAGCCGAGTGGTCCTCGCCACTGTCGATCGAGAGTTTCCTTAGTCCGAAATGCACATGGGACATTTCGCGGTAATAGCTGACATAGGCATAGTTGATGGCGGCCCCAGCCACGGCGCCGAACACCGGTACTGATTGCGCGGCCAGCTTCTTGCCCAGCACCACCGACAGTTTGGGAACGATCTTGGCGATCAGGGCCTGCATGGACCCGCTGGCAAGCGCCATGCGCGCACCAACAAAGGACATGTCCGTGCCATCATCGCGGGCTAGCGGCCCAGCAGAGCCAAAGACCTGAATACAGTCGAACTGCACGTTTTCAGAGGCGGGATCGAACCCAAGGCGCACGGCCTCGCTCTGGATTTCGCGCAAAAGGATCATGGTCGTTACCGGCAATTCGGCCAGTGCGGTCGGGATGCCGCCCAGACCGCCCGCAGCACCCAGCGCGCCCGCCATGGCGCTGTTCAGCCAACCGACGCGGTCGCCGATGACGGACTGCGATTCATGGGCGGCTTTCATCGCCTGACGCAGGGATTGATCCGTCACGCGATCGATATGCATCCGTGTCTGTTGGGGCAGCCTCTCGAACAGATTCTCCGCTTGGTTGCCAAGCAGGCCCAGCAGTTCGATGCCTACGCCCCCCGCCGCGCGATATCGGGCTGCAAGCCGCGCCAGTTCGGTGTCGGTATCGTGGGGCAGGTGGTCGTCGGACCAGATCAGTTCGGCATGTGTCATGCCCTAAGAGATTGGGATTGGGACGCGCCGGATCAAGACCCGGCGCAGGAAACCACGTCGCCGCTCACGCCCGTCCATGCGCCTTCGATCAAATCCTGGCCTAACACCCGATCCGGGTTGGTCGGCGGGGGCATGTGCACATCTTCCAGCTTTTCAAACCCGAAACGGGCATAATAGGGCGCGTCGCCGACAAGCAAGACCCGCTCCCATCCAAGGGTCCGGGCCACCTCAAGGCTTTCGCGGATCAGATACCCGCCCAGCCCTTCACCCTGGCGGGTGGGGTGCACGGCGACAGGCCCCAGCAACAGCGCATCCTGTCCGCCCACCTTGACCGGCCAATAGCGGATGGCCCCGGCCAGAATACCCGCGCCGTCCCGGGCGACCAGCGACAGCCCTTCCACCGGCGGCACACCTTCGCGCAGGCGATAGGACGACAAGGCCTCGCGGCCCGGCGCAAAGCACAGGTCATAGAGCGCCTCGACCTCCCACCAATCCGCGTCCGTTTCCACAGTCAGCTGGAACACCCGCCTGCCTCATCCGTCTTTTTTTCGTGGAAACCGCCCTAGCACGGCGTTACCTCTGGGGCAAACCTATAGGAGAGCAGGATGTTCTATCGCCCCGAAGACGGCCACGGGTTGCCGCATAACCCGTTCAATGCGCTGATCACGCCGCGCCCGATTGCGTGGGTGTCGACGAGGGATCGCAAGGGGGTGGCGAATCTTGCGCCCTATTCGTTTTTCAATGGCACGGCCTATGTCCCGCCGCAGGTGATGTTCGCCTCGACCGGCGTGAAACCTGATCAGGACGGCACCAAGGACAGTGTCGCCAATATTCGCGAGTCGGGGGTGTTCTGCATCAACGTGGTGGAAGAGGCCGCCAAGGATGCCATGAACGTCTCGACCACTGGTTTTGACAAGGACGTGGATGAATTTGAACGTGCGGGCCTGACAAAGGCCGAGTGCGAGGTCATTGACTGCCCCCGTGTCGCGGGCGCACCGGCCAGCATGGAATGCAAGGTCACGCAAATCCTTCAGATCGAGGGCGAGGCCAATTTCGTGGTGCATGGTCAGGTGGTCGGCATCCATATGCGCGACGACTGTATCCGGGACGGTATTTTTGATGTCACCACTTTCCGGCCTCTGGCACGGCTGGGGTATCGTGACTACTCGGTGGTCGACAACATCTTCTCGCTGGCCCGCCCGGATGACTGAATGCGCATCGGTTTGCCCTTTCCGGCGGGATGCGTAAGGTGACAGCAGAACTTAAGAGGGCCAACTGATGCCGGTTTACGTGATTGACCACGCGTTTCTGCTTTTCTCGCATATTCCGAAATGCGGCGGCACCAGCGTGGAAAAAACACTGCGGCGGCACGGGCAGGAGTTCCTGTTTGACCGTGGTTTTCATGGCGACCCGCTTGGGTTCACGCGCTGTTCGGTACAGCATTTGCACCGGTCGGCCATAGACAGGATCTTTCCGGCAGACATGTTCCGCTATGAATTCGCCATTGTCCGCGATCCGTTCCGACGGATCGAGAGTGAGTTCAAATTCCGCATGGGGCTCAAGGAACGCTCGCGTCGCAACACGCGCCCGCCGGAACTGGACAGCGAACCATCGGTATTCGCCGACTGGCTGCGCTTTGCCTTTGACCACTATGCCGCGCATCCGTTCCTGTTCGACAACCACCTGCGGCCCCAACAGGAGTTCATCGGTGAAAAGACCCAAGTCTTCCGCCTCGAGGACGGTCTGGGGTCAGTCTTTGCACGCCTCTCCGAGGTGACGGGTCGTAAAATTGCCGAACCGGCGCTGCGTTTCCAGAAATCAAAAGATCTTGTGGTTGCATGGACGGATCAGGACCGCGCCCTCGTGCGGGATTTCTATGCGGGTGACTTTGAACAGTTCGGCTACTCCGGCTGATTTACCACGCCTTGCCATCGCGTGCCTTGCGCAGCGCGCGCAGCCAGTCGCGGCGTTCCTGACGGTTCAGCAGTTTTTCACCCGGTTCAAGCCCAGCTTCCATCGACTGTTTCTCGTCTTCGAAACTGGGCAGGTGCCAGGGCGTGTCGGTGTCGATGAACCCTTCCGCAGCAAGCTGGTCGCGTAGTTTGCGAAAATCCAAGAGGGAAATCGACAAATGGTCGCTGCGCAGCGGCGGCCAGAAAATCCGGCGCAGTGTATGCAGTTCCGTGACCGGCGTGCCCGGACGGTCGTTCATCTGGGTCTGGATCAGCACCGGCAATTCCTCTCGGCGCTTGATGACAGCCGCTTTCTGGTCGGGGCGGCGCACCATGCTGTAAAGGTGCAGAGCCGAGCTTTCAGAGAACACAAGCTGTTCCGCGTCCTGATAGAGCGAAATCTGGTCGCGAAGCCCCAAGGACTCTGGCGCAACGATCTCATAGCCTTGCGCAGCCAGCAGGGTTTGGAGATGGGCTTCGCAGGCAAAGCGACCGGCCTTGTCGCCCAATCCCGTGCGAGTAAGATAGACCTTGCGCCCCTCTGTGACGGGACCAGTGGGGGGCAGGCGTTGATCAAGCCAGTCGAAATAGGCAGGCGCGCCGCGCCCCAGATAGCGTTCTCCGAACAGGTCGCTGGCGGTGTATACCTCGGTAAGGCGTATCGGCCCCTTTGTGATGACGAATTTGTTTGGAATGCCCAGCATATCCAGCACCATCCGTAAAAACGGGTAATTGCGCGGGGCCGGACGGCGTTTTGGCACAAAAACCAGCGTGACATCTTCGGGCAGACGGTCCACCGCCCAAAGTCGTCCAAGAGAATTCATCAGGACATGCCCGAACTGCTCCAGAACCAGACCTGCAAACAAGGTTGGCCCCTCGATCGTATGGATGTCCGATGGCAGGTCCGGGTTTTCGGCGGGAAAGGTGCTTAGCTCCTGACCGCCGATATCGCTGTCGGGCAGGGCGCTGCCGGTGGCATCGTAAATGCCGAATTCGCGTAGAAAGCGGGTTTTGTTCTCGCCTGTCATCAGGACACCGTCAAACGGCCCCTGCACACGCGGCTCAGCAAAAGAAGGGGAGGTGTCGCTCATTTCGGGTAAACGGACTCTTGTTATCGTACTGCCTGCCCGCATTGTGCGGCCAACCAGCGGCGATTACCAGAGCCAAGCAGCCTACTGGTCCTGCGTGCGCAAGAATTCCATGACGGCCGGGCGCACCGATTGATCGCCACGTTCGCGGGCCTCAACGATCACCTGTCGCAGGGCGGTCAGGTTGGTGCGCCGGATCAGGCTTTTGACCGGCCCGATCGACGCCGGGCGCATCGACAAGCTGCGCAACCCCATCGCCGCCAGACAGATCGCCTCGATCGGGCGGCCCGCGTCTTCGCCGCAGAAACTCAGCGGTGTTCTGGTGCTGTTACAGCGGTTCACAATGCCTTCAAGGAAGGTCAGGAAGCTGATATTCAAGGTGTCATACCGGCGGCGCACGCGTTCATTTTCGCGATCTGCGGCAAAGAAGAACTGCTTGAGGTCATTGCCGCCAATCGACAGGAACCCGACCTCTTCAAAGAATTTCTGCGGTGCAAACCCAAGCGAGGGCGTTTCCAGCATCGCGCCCAACTCCAGCGTTTCGGGCAAGGGATGGCCCAGAACGCGTTCGCGTTCCTTGGCTTTCTCCATTTCCGCCACGGCGCGGGTGTATTCTTCGTATTGCGCGACAAAGGGGAACATGACCGACAGGGGGCGCCCGTTGGCCCCACGCAGCAGCGCCTGCAACTGCATCCGCATCACGCCAGGCTTGTCCAGCCCGACCCGTATCGCCCGCCAACCAAGCGCCGGGTTCGGTTCGTCCTCGGGCGTCATGTAAGGCAGCACTTTGTCCGATCCGATATCCAGCGTGCGGAACACGACCCGCTTGCCTTTGGCCGCGTCCATGACCCGCGCATAAAGCGCCGACAGTTCAGACCGTTTGGGCATCTGATTGCGCACGAGAAACTGCAACTCGGTCCGGAACAGTCCGACCCCTTCCGCGCCAGAATTTTCAAGGCTGGGCAAGTCGGCCATCAGGCCCGCATTCATGTGCAGCGAAATGGTGATCCCGTCGCGCGAAGTCGCGCTCTTGTCGCGGATCGAGGCATAGCGTTCCTGCGCCTGTGCCTGCATGGCGATCTTGTCGCGGAAGGCTGTCACGACCGTTTCATCCGGGCGCAGGTGGACAATCCCCTGATCCCCG
Organism: Shimia fortis; assembly: GCF_040225985.1. Classification (NCBI taxonomy): domain Bacteria; kingdom Pseudomonadati; phylum Pseudomonadota; class Alphaproteobacteria; order Rhodobacterales; family Roseobacteraceae; genus Shimia; species Shimia fortis. The sequence goes on along the minus strand of NZ_JBBPEU010000002.1, from coordinate 566,920 downwards.
TCAACCATGATATGATCGCCGTTCAGGGCCTCGGTGGTGATCCGGTCGGCATGGATCACCAGAGGAATAGCCAGCGCCCGCGCCACGATTGCGGCGTGCGATCCGACCGAACCTTCTTCGAGAATGATCCCCTTGAGGCCCCGCCCGTATTCCAGCAGTTCGGCCGGTCCGATATTGCGGGCGATCAGGATCGGGTCCGTCGGCATTTCCGCACCGGTTTCGTGGCCTTGTCCGGTCAGGATGCGCAGCAGACGATTGGACAGGTCGTCCAGATCATGCAGCCGTTCCCGCAGGTAGGCATCAGTTACCTGTTCCATACGGGCGCGTGCGGTGCTTTGTTCCTTTTCCACGGCAGCTTCCGCAGACAGGCCCTGTGCGATGTCCTGTTCCATGCGCCGCATCCAGCCTTTGGAATTGGCAAACATCCGGTAGGCCTCGAGGACCTTCAGCTGTTCCTTGTCGCCGCCCGCGGCCCCGTCCAGCATCTTGTCTACGCCGACACGCAATTGATCCACAGCCTCGGTCAGGCGTTTCAGTTCGACATCCGGATCATCGGCCACAAGGTTGGTCACCACCACGCGGGGTTCATGCAGCCAGACGTGGCCCTCGGCGGCGCCTTCCTGCGCGCTGGACCCTCGGAACAGTACCGACTGGTGATGCCGCGCCTGCATGGCCGCGTTGTCACCGACAAAGGCGCCAAGTTCGGTCATTTCGGCCAGCACCATTGCCACCACTTCGAGGGCATAGGTCTCGTCTGCCGAGAAATTCCGCGCCTCTTTCGACTGGACAACCAGAACCCCCAGCTTTTCGCCGAGACGCTGGATCGGGATGCCACAGAACGAAGAATAAATCTCTTCGCCCGTTTCCGGCATATAGCGGAACCCGCGTTCCGACGGAGCATCGGCGGTGTTCACGATCTGCGAGGTGCGGGCGACCCGCCCCACGAGACCTTCGCCAATGCGCAGGCGTGTCTGGTGGACCGACGCGGCCTTGAGACCCTCGGTCGCACAAAGTTCAAGCGTGTCCTCATCGCGGAACAGGTAGATCGAACAGACCTCGGTCCCCATCGACGATGCGATCAGATGGGTGATGCGGTCCAGCCGCGCCTGACCGGCCGAGTCATCGGCCAGCGTGTCGCGCAGGCGACCGAGCAGTTTGCGGCTTTCGAATTGCGTGTCCTGCACCATGTTTCGGGGCATCCTCAAAATTCTTCGGACTTGGAATAGACCACAGTCCGGTCAAAATCAAAACTGTATTGTTGCACACCTCTGGATTGAGTCGCGAAAAGTCTCTCAAAAATAACGCGAGTGGTGCTGAATATACGACATTTTGTGTCGCAAAGGCGACGTTGCGCCTGCGCCGCGTCGATTATCCGGACAGGTCAACACGAAGCTTCATGTCTCTCCAGACGCTGGCGTAGGGAAGGGGAGTAAGAAAGGTCCGGTGTCCGCAAAAAAAGTGCCCGAAATATGGGCATCGGTCACGCCATCCCCGGTGATGATGGCAGGGCGGCCTGTGTCCGCCGCCCCCGCCGGCAACATATCAGGCGGATTTTTCCAGTTCGAACGCGTCGTGGAGGGCCTGCACCGCCAGTTCCATGTATTTACGGTCGATCAGGACCGAGATCTTGATCTCGGAGGTGGTGATCACCTTGATGTTGATGCCTTCGTCTGACAGTACCTTGAACATCTTGGCAGCCACACCTGACTGCGAGCGCATGCCGATGCCAACCACCGACACCTTGGCGACTTCCATCTCGGTGTCGAGCTCGGCAAAGTTCAACCCGCCCGAAGTTTTCAACTCGTCCAGCGCTTTCTCGGCGCGGCCCACCTGATCGGTCGGCAGCGAGAAGGTCATGTCGGTGCGCCCCTCTTCCGAGATGTTCTGCACGATCATGTCGACATTTACGCCCGCATCCGACAGGCATCCAAAGATGATTGAGGCAATGCCCGGACGGTCAGCGACCGAAATGAGGGTCATCTTGGCTTCGTCGCGGCTGAAGGCGACACCGGCAACAACATTGGATTCCATGATTTCCTCCTCATCGCAAACGAGCGTGCCTGCCTCGTCGGATTGTTCTTCGAAAGAGCTGAGCACCCGAAGGCGCACCTTGTAGCGCATCGCCAGTTCGACCGAGCGCGTTTGCAGAACCTTGGCCCCGAGAGAGGCCAGTTCCAGCATCTCTTCAAAGGCGATCTTGTCCAGTTTGCGCGCCTTTTCCGAGACGCGCGGGTCGGTGGTATAGACGCCGTCCACATCTGTGTAGATGTCACAGCGTTCCGCGCCAAAGGCGGCTGCAAAGGCCACGGCGGTGGTGTCCGACCCCCCCCGGCCAAGCGTGGTGATACGGCCTTCGGGGCTGATCCCCTGAAACCCGGCCACCACGGCAACGCGCATGCCTTCGCCGAATTTCTCCATGATATTGTCGGTCGGGATCTCTTCGATCCGCGCCGAAGCATGGGACGAGGTCGTCTTGACCGGAACCTGCCAGCCCTGCCAGCTGCGCGCCGGCACGTCCATTTCTTGCAATGTCAGTGCCATCAGACCGGCGGTGACATTCTCGCCTGACGAAACCACTGCGTCGTATTCGCGGGCATCGAACAGCGGCGAGGTTTCATTTACCCAGCCGACCAACTCATTGGTCTTGCCCGACATGGCAGACACAATGACGATCACGTCATAGCCCTTGGCCACTTCGACGCCAATCCGTTTGGCAGCGCGCTTGATCCGGTCCAGGTTGGCGACCGATGTGCCGCCGAATTTCATCACGAGAACGGGCATGGATTTTCCCTTGGCCTTTGATTGACAGGCGGTTTACGCGGATGCGGCGCGACTGGCAAGCGGGCTTGGCGCGAAAGCAGCCTCGGGGACACGAAATGTCGCGGTTGTCCCACCTGCTGCAAAAGCGGGTCCTGCATGGCGGGGCCTGGCGCCTGGCCCCTGACTTTTTCTTGCTGCAATTCCCTATGCCCCGCGCTGCGCGGCCCGGCCCGAAAGGGGGCGTGGGCGTCAGGCTGCGCTGCCGGGCGGGAGGGCTAGAACGGGTGCGTGCGCCCGTCCCAGGTTTTGAAACATCCGGTCGAGGCCATATCCAGTTCTGCAAACCGCGCGACCAATCCGTCGGCGCTGGAGTCGACGGTGATTTCGGCGGCGTCCGTGCCCATGTCGGTCTGCACCCAGCCGGGATGATAGATGCCGACCGCGATGCCGATATGGGCTAGATCCGTGGCGAGGTTGCGCCCCAGATTAAGCACGGCCGCCTTGGAAGCGCGATAGATGTAAGACCCGCCCGGCGCCCGTTCCTGTGACGCCATTTGCGACGAGATAATCGCGATCTTCGGGGCTTTGGCCATTTGCAGGTTTGGCAACAGCGCCTGGATCGTCATGAAAACACCAGTCACATTGGTGGCCATCGTCTCAGCCCACATCTCGGCCGGATACCCGTCCGCAAGGCTCTGGTGTTTGTCAAGATAGACGCCGGCATTGCAAATCAAAAGATCCACGGCGCGGCTGTCCAGCGCATGGGCCAGTGCGGTGTGGTCTTCGGGGCGGGTCACATCCAGCGCCAAGAACTCTCCGCCCGCACGGGCGGTGCCAGTGACCTCATGCCCCGCACTGCGATAGCGGGCATCCAGCGCCTGTCCGATGCCACGGTTTGCACCTGTAATGACCACATGCATGGGACTTGTCCATATTTCGGGGGATCAGTTCGATTTGCGTCCGGGGCGGAAGGGCAGGGGCGAGACGGGAATGCCATCGTCGATCAAGGCCTTGGCCTCGTCGAGTTTCGCCTCGCCATAGATCGCGCGCTCCGGGGCGTCGCCGACATGCATGGCGCGCGCCTCGCGGGCAAAGTTTTCGCCCACATAATCGGAATGTGCTTCAACCTGTTTCCTGAGTTCGGCGACGGCCTTCTCCAACTCGGAATTCGGCGCGCTCAGCGCTGCCGGAACAGGTTGATCGGTCTGGGGTGCAGGCATTTTGGCGGCGCTGCGGGCTGGGCGCACGCGCGGCGCCATGATTGCCTTTTCCACATGCGTATCACCGCAAACCGAACAGACAATCATGCCTGCGGCTTTCAACTTGTCATAGGCTTCGCCGGACTGGAACCAGCTGTCAAAGCGGTGGTCATTGGCGCATTTCAACGTGTACTGAATCATGTGGCTATGAACATCAGAAGGTTTCGGGTCAGTCCACCAAAGATAGGTCTGTCGCCCCTTCCGATCAAGCGTGATCGCCTATCGCAGGTGGCGGGCGTCGAAATTGCGCAGCAGATAGGCAAGTTCCGGTTCTCGCACTTTCAGCGCCGCTTTCTTGGGGCTGAACCATTTGCGACGGCGCTGCCCTTCCTCGGGGAATTTGGCCGACAACTTCCGCGCCTGCACGGGGTAGACGATAGTCATCACAGGCATCGGCATGACGCCGCCGCGGGTTTTGATCTTCTTGCTGTAAGAAAAAGAGCCGATCGCGATGTCATGGGTGATACCTTTGACGCCGGCTTCCTCCCAGGCCTCGCGCGCGGCGGCCTGTGCAGGGGTCAGCCCAGACATCGGCCAGCCTTTCGGGATGATCCAGCGGCGGGTCTTGCGGCTTGTGATCAGCAGGATCTGGGTCTTGCCGTTCTGGATGCGATAAACCAGCGCCCCGAATTGCGTGCGCAAATCGGTCTTGCGTGCGCTCTGCATCATGATGGGGCGTGGTTTCATGATGTGCAAGGTCATCCGCCTCTCCGGCCTGCTTTGGGCTGTCGTGATTGCCCGCTGCCCCAGACCATAGGCAAGCGCGCCGCCAGCGCAAATGGATTCTGCCCAGAACCCCCAAAATGTGGTGTATCGTAACGCAGAGACCGCAGGATGAGCGGGCAATGGCGCGTTATTTCAGCTCGACCTCGACAAAGGCCATCGGTGCGGTGCCCGCATTGATGACATTGTGCTCGGTGCCCTTGACCCGTTGATAGGCCGTGCCGGCTGGCACCAGCGTGTCACTGACCGTGCCATCCGGCAATTCGATGCGTAGGTGGCACTCGGTCACCGTGGTGATGACGTAATCAAAGGGATGCACATGCCATCCGGTGTCTTCGCCCGGCTGGAAATCAAACCGCGTGACACGGACGCGGTCATCCTCAAGCAGCTGCGTCGCCTGACAGTTACACATGGCGCATCTCCCTTTCGGTTCTGAACCCGTCCAGACTGTCGAAATTTGGCAGAAGCGCAAGGGCCAGCGCGCCGAATTTCGCAGGCGCGGCACCAAAACGTTTGTGCGGCCCGCATGGGAAACGTGATCTGTGCTTGACGCAGGCCAGCGATCCTGTTTGCCATCGTGTTTGAACGGTTCAACACACGAGGCGCCTTATGAAAGCTGCGGTTCTGACATCCTATGACACCCCCCTGAGCGTCGAAGAGGTGCCCGCGCCGGAGTGTCCGCAAGATGGCGTAGTGGTGGCGGTGCGCGCCTGTGGGGTCTGTCGGTCGGATCACCACGCCTGGAAAGGGGCCGATCCGGATGTCGTGTTGCCGCATGTCATGGGGCACGAGTTTGCCGGTGAGGTGATTGAGGTTGGCCCCGAGTGTCGTGGTTTCAAGGTGGGGGACAGGGTGACGGCGCCCTTTATCCTTGGTTGCGGACATTGCCCTGATTGCCGGGCCGGCGAGGCCACGATCTGCAACAGCCAGCAGGTGATCGGGTTTACGTTCTGGGGCGCCTTTGCCGAGGCCGTCGCCATTCCACATGCTGATTTCAACCTTGTCGCACTGCCCGAGCCTCTGAGCTTTGAAGAGGCCGCGGGCATGGGGTGTCGCGTCACGACAGCGTGGCGCGCGCTGACCGATCGCGCGGCGCTGCGCCCCGGAGAATGGGTCGTGGTGCATGGGGCAGGGGGTGTGGGTCTCTCGGCCGTGATGATCGCGGCCGCGCTGGGCGCGCGGGTGCTGGCCGTGGATATCAGCGATGCTGCCCTTGTGCAGGCCCGCGCGATGGGTGCCAACGCCACGCTGAACGCATCCGGTCTGGACCATGTGGGCGACGCGGTGCGCGACATCACCGGCGGCGGCGCGCATGTGTCGGTGGATGCGCTGGGCATTACGGCCACCTTCGGGAACTCGCTGCGGTCTTTGCGCAAGCTCGGGCGGCACGTACAGGTGGGGATGCCTGTCGGGACTCATGCTATGGTCGACCTTCCACTGCTCGACCTTGTCTATGGGCGCCAGTTGACCGTTTTGGGAATGCGCGGGCTGGGGGCGACCGGATTTCCGGCGTTGTTCGACATGATCTCGGCCGGGCGGCTTGACCTGAGCACGCTGGTGACCCGCACCATCCCTCTCTCGCAGGCGGGCGCGGCCTTGCGTGAAATGGACGGGGCGCAGCCCGCCGGTGTCACCGTTATCAACCGGATGGAAGCCTGATGCCGGAATATACACTGTATTACTGGCCGATCCCGTTCAGAGGGCATCTGGTACGCTATGTGTTGGCCTATGTCGGGGCGACATGGCAGGAGCCGCCGATCGAGGACCTTGTGGACCTAAAGGTTGCGCCGCTGTCGGAACAGCCCGTGCCGTTCATGGCGCCTCCGATCCTGCACGACCACGGGGCAGATCTCTGGGTGGCGCAGGCCCCTGCGGTGCTGGCCTATCTGGGCCAGAAATACGCCCTGATCCCGCAAGACCCGCAAAAGGCGGCCCTGACGCTAAAACTGCTGGGCGATAGTATCGACGTGCTTGAGGGGATCACCCGCGCCTGTGGTGCGCAAATGTGGGACAAACCCAGCTGGGCGGATTTCGCGGCGCATCGCCTGCCGCGCTGGATGGCGATCTACGAGGAAACCGCCCGGCGTTATCAGGCGAAGGGCACGGATACCCTGCTCGGCACCGAAGCGCCGGGGCTGGCCGATCTGGTGTCTGCAGCGTTATGGTTCACGATGACGGACAAACTGCCCCAACTGGCCCCGCTTTTGAAACTCCACGCCCCTCGGGTCGCCGAACAGGCCGACCTGATCGCGCACTCTTCGCAGATTGCCGCCATGCGCGCCGCGTTCGAGCGGGACGACATGGGCACCTATTGCAGTGGCCAGATCGAAGCCTCTTTGAAAGAGGTTCTGGCCGACTGGACCCCGGACAAAGCATAACCAACGGAGACCCGAGACATGAGCCTATTTGACGAAGACCTGTTCCTGAAGGGGTTGGAACAGCGAAAGGGAACCCTCGGCGCGGAATACGTGGAAAAGAACCTCGCCGCGGCGGATGAGCTCACCCGCCCGTTTCAAGAGGCCATGACCGCCTGGTGCTGGGGGTTCGGCTGGGGCGATGACGTGATCGACGCCAAGACCCGATCGATGATGAACCTCGCCATGATCGGCGCGCTGGGCAAGATGCACGAATGGGAAATCCACTGCAAAGGGGCGTTGAACAACGGTGTCACCAAGGAAGAGATCCGCGCCATAATCCATGTGGTTGGCATTTATTGTGGCGTTCCGCAGTCGCTGGAATGCTTCCGCGTGGCCCGCAAGGTTCTGGAAGAGCGCGGGATGCTCTGACCTTACACCGAGACGTCGTTTCCAAGGGGCCGCTTCCGCAGCGGCCTTTTTTGTGCGGGCGGGGTTGGGATTTGATGGGTCTGATGGGAAATCATGGGCTCGCTGGGAATTTATGGGACGTTTTGTGCGGAAAGGCGCCGAATCACGGGGGAGAGAGGGAGACTCCCCTTGAAATCCGACCAGAACTCCCAGGTTGATGACCGGATTGTCGCAAAAAATCACTCTTCAGGTGCCACCTCTGGGATTTCGGGGGAATTTTTTTGGCGCGCCAATGGCTACTATATGTCGGTGCGATGTCGGTTTGAATTCCAACATGTTGGGTATTGATCCCGCTATTTACCCACTTTATCTTGTTTTTCAGAAGGTGATTAAACAACATATTGTTGGATTTCCCAAAAAATTCTGTTGCTTCCCATGAATTCCCATGTCATTCCTAATTCACACGATGAGGACGGGAAAGACTAAAGGGGCAACAAAGACCCCACAGAAAATCCCAAGTCAGGTTTCATACAGGCCCCGCTTTCATCGAACCAAGAGATCCGGCGCGCGGGCGAGCAGACATCCCCCCAGGTGGCGCGCGCAGCTGGACACCCCGCACAGTCGGGACGAGGGCGGCGGTTTGATCAGTGGCAGCAGATCAAACCGCCGTTTCCCGTCTGAGGGGATCTGAAACAGACAAGGGGACAGGTAAGAAGGACCGGGCTGGCAGTGGCACGCAGGTTCAGAGGCGAAAGCGACCACAAGGTCGATACGAAGGGCAGGGTGTCCATCCCCGCCTCCTTTCGTCGTGTGATCCAGGACTGCGACCCCGAGTGGACCGAGGGTTTGCCGCCACGTCTGATCCTTGTTTATGGCGGGGCGACCCGCGATTATATCGAAGGCTTTACCATCGAAGCGATGGACGAGGTTGACGAGAAAATTTCCAAATTCCCCCGCGGTTCGGCCAAGCGTAAAGCGATGGAACGCCTCTATTCGGCGCAATCGGTCGAAATCGTCGTGGATGACACGGGCCGGATCGTTCTACCGGCCAAGCTTCGTGAAAAGATCGGCCTGGACGGTATGGCGCGCTTTGTCGCCTCGGGCGACACGTTCGAGATCTGGCAACCCGAAGCCTATGACGCCTCGATTGAGGCGCTTGACGAAGACGGGTTCGACCCGGACGCCGACCCCTCGATCTATCTAGACGGGGATCTGGATTAAGATGGCCGCAGATCAGCCTCATATCCCGGTGCTGATTGATGCCATCCTGAAAACCTGCGCACCAATCAAGGGCACATGGCTGGACGGCACTTTCGGGGCGGGCGGCTATACCCGTGCGCTGCTGGATGCAGGTGCGGACGAGGTGATTGGCGTCGACCGTGATCCGCTGGCCTTCAAAATGGCCGAAGGCTGGGTCGGAGAGTATGGCAACCGCATCCGCATGGTGCAAGGCGTGTTTTCCCGCATGGACGAATTCGCCGAGGATCTGGACGGGGTGGTTCTGGATCTCGGGGTCAGTTCGATGCAGTTGGACCTTGCCGAGCGCGGGTTCTCTTTCCTCCGCGACGGGCCGCTGGACATGCGCATGTCGCAGGACGGGATGAGCGCGGCCGACATCGTCAACACCGCGACCGAAGCCGAGATTGCCGATATCCTGTTTCATTATGGCGAGGAACGCGCCAGCCGCCGTATCGCCAAGGCCATCCTGCGCAAGCGCAGCGAGGCCCCGATTACGACCACGCTGGAACTGGCAGGCCTGATAGAGGATTGTCTGCCGCGCCCCAAACCAGGCCAATCACATCCGGCGACCCGCAGCTTTCAGGCGTTGCGGATTGCGGTGAATGATGAATATGGCGAACTATTCCGGGGTTTGCAGGCGGCGGAACGTGCCTTGAAGCCGGGCGGCCTTTTGGCCGTGGTCACGTTTCATTCGATCGAGGACCGCATGGTCAAGCGGTTCATGCAGGCCCGCGCGGGCAAGACGGGCAACGTCAACCGCTATGCACCCGAGATCGCACAGGAAAAACCCGCATTCGAACTGATCACCCGCAAGGCGGTCGGACCGGAAGAGGACGAACTGGCGCTTAATCCGCGCTCCCGATCAGCCAAGCTGCGTGTCGCGCGGCGCACCGATGCGCCTGCGGGGGAAATTGAAGGGAAACAATTGGGTATGCCGATGGCCGGGGGGCGGCGCTGATGCGTAGTATTGTTCTGTTGATGACGGCGATTGTTGTGATCGGGCTGGCGGTCTGGGCTTACCGCGAAAACTATCGGACCCAGAACATGATTTCGGAAACGGCCGATTTGCAGCGCCAGATCGGAGCCGCGCATGAACGTCTGTCGGTGCTGCGTGCCGAATGGGCCTATCTGAACCGGCCCGACCGTCTGCGCGATCTGGCCGAGCTGAATTTCGATCGGTTGCAACTTTTGCCGCTGCGCCCCGACCAGTTTGGCAAGGTCGACCAGGTGGCTTTTCCGCCGCGCCAGACCGAGTTTGACCTGAACGAGATTGTCGACGTGGCCAATACGGAGGCGCGCCCATGATCCGCACGCCCCTGCGTCCCTTGGCCCGCATCCTGCCCGCCCGCGACTCGGGACAGAATCCCGACGTGATCGAGCGCGAGAATATTCGCCGCCGGCACGAAGAAATGCGGGATAAGGCCCGCGCCCGCGCCGAAAGCCGCTTGTTTTTCATGGCGGTGGTGTTCCTTGGCCTGTTCGTAACTGTAGGCGCGCGCATGGCGTTGTTGGCGGTGTCTGAACCCATGGAACCCCGCGCCGCAACCAGCGGATCGTCGATTACGGCCCAGCGTGCCGACATCGTGGACCGTCGTGGCCGGATCCTTGCCACCAACCTTGAAACCCATTCCCTTTATGCGCAGCCGCCGCTGATGATCGACAAGGAACGCGTCGCCAAGGAACTGGCCACGATTTTCCCCGATCTGGACGAGGAACGTCTGGTCAAGGATTTCACGGGCAAGCGCAAGTTCCTGTGGGTCAAGAAGAAAATCAGCCCCGAGCAGCGTCAGGCCGTGCATGATATCGGCGATCCGGGCTTGTTGTTCGGCCCGCGCGATATGCGGCTTTATCCCAATGGCCGCCTTGCCGCGCATGTTCTGGGTGGAGCAAGTTTTGGCAAGGAAGATGTACATGCGGCCGAGCTGATCGGGGTGGCCGGGGTCGAAAAGTATTTCGACGACGTGCTGCGCGATCCGGCCAATGGCGGCAAGGCACTGACCCTGTCGCTGGACCTGACCGTTCAGGATGCCACGGAGCGCGTGCTTTATGGCGGCATGAAGCTGCTCAACGCCAAGGGCGCTGCGGCTGTTCTAATGGATGTGCACACCGGCGAAATCCTCGCCCTTGCCAGCCTGCCGGATTTCGATCCGAACGACCGTCCGCGCCCGCCGACCAAGGGCAATCCGTCGGACAGCCCGTTGTTCAATCGCGCGGTGCAGGGGGTTTACGAGCTGGGCTCGACCTTCAAGATTTTCACGGCGGCACAGGCGATGGATCTTGGCCTGGCCAACCCGTCCACGCTGATCAAGACCGCCGGGCCGCTGCGCTGGGGCAAGTTCAAGATCCGCGATTTTCGCAACTATGGCGCGCAGCTGACCCTGACCAAGGTGATCGTGAAGTCCTCGAATATCGGGACGGCGCGCCTTGCCCAGATCATCGGTGCGAAACGCCAGCAGGATTTCCTGCGCGATCTCGGTTTCTTCGATCCCACACCGGTGGAAATCGTCGAGGCCAAGGGCGGCACGCCGTTGTTGCCCAAGAACTGGTCCGAACTGTCGACCATGACCGTGTCCTATGGCCATGGCTTGTCAAGCAGCCCGATGCATCTGGCCGCCGGCTATGCCGCGATTGCCAATGGCGGCACGCGCGTTGTGCCGACCCTGTTGAAACGTGACACGCCCCAGAAAGGCGCCCGCGTCATGTCGGAAGAGGCAGCCCGCGAGTCGCGCTACATGCTGCGGCAGGTGGTGACGGATGGCACGGCCAGTTTTGGCGAAGTGCCCGGATATGCCGTCGGCGGCAAAACCGGAACGGCAGACAAGCCCAAGGAGCGCGGTGGCGGGTATTACGAGGACAAGGTGATTGCTACCTTCGCCTCGATGTTCCCGGCGCATGATCCGAAATATGTGCTGATTGTCACCCTGGACGAACCTGTCGAGACTTCGGGTGAAAAGCCGCGCCGCACGGCGGGCTGGACGGCGGTGCCTGTTGCGGCGGAAATGATCGAACGGATCGCCCCGCTTCTGGGCCTGCGGCCAGACGTTGAACCCGGACGCCTTGCTGATATAACGCTGACCTCGAACTAACGCCAGAAAAGGGCAGGGCAGATGGCAGCACCGAACCGACCGCTTCATGAATTGGGACTGACCGCTGCCGGAGGCAAGGACCCCGAGATCACGGGTCTTGCGGTAGACAGTCGCGAGGTCAAGGACGGGTTCCTGTTCGCGGCTCTGCCGGGCACGCGGGTGCATGGCGGCGAATTCATCCAATACGCCCTGCGCATGGGGGCCGCCGCCATCCTGACCGATGCCGAAGGGGCCGAGATCGCCAAGGCCGAACTGGCCGCGTCCGACGCGGCCCTAATCATCGCAGAAGACCCGCGGCAGGCGTTGGCCTATACCGCTGCACTTTGGTTCGGCGAACAACCGGGGCTGGTGGCGGCGGTGACAGGCACCAATGGCAAAACCTCGGTCTCGACCTTTCTGCGCATGATCTGGCAGGAACTGGGGCTGAAGGCCGTGAACCTTGGCACCACCGGTGTCGAGGGTGATTTCACCGCCCCTCTGAACCACACCACGCCCGAACCCATCACACTGCACCGCACGCTGGCCGCCGCCGCCGGGGCGGGGATCGAATGCGCCGCGATGGAGGCCTCGTCCCATGGGTTGGCACAGCGGCGTCTCGACGGCGTCCAACTGCGCGCGGCGGGGTTTACGAACTTCACGCAGGACCATTTGGACTACCACGAAAGCTTTGAAGATTATTTCGATGCGAAGGCGGGGTTGTTTGCCCGCGTCTTGCCCGAGGACGGAACAGCTGTCATCAACATCGACGATGCCCGTGGCGTGGACATGATGGCGATTGCCCGCGCGCGTGGCCAAGAGGTTCTGAGTGTCGGACGCACCGGCGCCGATCTCCTGCTCGAGGCCCAGAGGTTCGACGCGACCGGTCAGGACATCCGGTTCGCGTTTCGGGGCAAGACCTACATGGCGCGCCTGAATCTCATCGGGGGCTTTCAGGCCGAAAACGTGTTGCTGGCCGCCGGCATGGCGATTGCCTGTGGCGCGGAACCCGAACGCGTGTTCGAGGTGCTGCGGGAACTCAAAACGGTGCGGGGGCGGATGCAACTGGCCGCGACCCGCGCCAACGGGGCCGCCGTCTTCGTCGATTACGCGCACACGCCGGATGCCGTCAAAACCGCGCTTCAGGCGATGCGTCCGCATGTGATGGGCCGCCTGATCGCCATTGTCGGTGCGGGGGGCGACCGTGACGCGGGCAAGCGCCCCCTGATGGGGCAAGCCGCCGCCGAGAATGCCGATGTGGTCTTCGTGACCGATGACAACCCGCGCAGCGAAGATCCGGCCTCGATCCGGGCGGCCGTCATGGACGGAGCGCCCGACGCGACCGAGGTTGGCGACCGCGCCGAGGCGATCCTGCGCGCCGTGGATGCGCTGCAACCGGGCGATGCGCTGCTGATCGCGGGCAAAGGGCACGAAACCGGACAGATCGTCGGCGATGACGTTCTGCCCTTTGATGACTGCGAACAGGCCAGCGTGGCCGTGGCCGCTCTGGACGGAGGAATGGCATGACGCTTTGGACCGCGAGTGAAGCCGCTGCCGCTACCGGCGGGCGCGCCACGAGGGATTGGCAGGTGACCGGCGTCAGCATCGACACCCGCACGCTGGAAACGGGTGATCTGTTTGTCGCCCTGTCCGCCGCTCGGGATGGGCACGATTTCGTGGCGCAGGCGCTGGAAAAAGGGGCTGGGGCCGCGCTTGTGTCCCACATCCCCGACGGCGTGCCCGAGGATGCGCCGCTGTTGCTGGTCGATGACGTGCTGCCTGCACTGGAAAAGCTGGGTATGGCCGCGCGCGCCCGCACGCGGGCGCGTGTGGTGGCCGTGACCGGATCGGTGGGCAAGACTTCGACCAAGGAAATGCTGCGCGCGATGCTGGGCGGGCAGGGCAAGACCCATGCCAGCGTCGCCAGCTATAACAATCACTGGGGCGTACCCTTGACGCTGGCGCGGATGCCCTCAGACACCGAATTTGCCGTGATCGAGATCGGCATGAACCATCCCGGCGAAATTGCCCCGCTCGCGCGGATGGCGCGGCCGCATGTGGCCATGATCACCACAGTGGCCGCCGTGCACCTCGAAGCTTTCGAGAACGTGGCAGGGATCGCGGTCGAGAAAGCCTCGATCCTTGAAGGGCTGGAACCGGGCGGCGTCGCCGTGCTGCCTGCCGATGTCGAAACCGCCGATATCCTGCGGGCCAAGGCCGCCGAGACAGCCGCCGAGACCATCACCTTTGGCACAAGTGCACCGAACTGGACCCTCGGGCAGGTCACTCTGACTGGCAATACCACGGTGGCCCGTGCCACGGTGGATGCAGAGCCCCTCGTGTTCAAGATCAACAGTGCTGGACGCCACTTTGCAATGAACGCCCTCGGGGCGCTGGCCGCGGTGCAGGCGCTGGGTGCGGATCTGGCCATTGCCACAGGCGATCTGGGGCGCTGGGTGCCCTTTACCGGGCGCGGCGCGCGCGAGACCATTTACCTTGACCCGGTCGAAGTCGAGATGACGCTCGACCTCATTGACGACGCTTACAATGCCAACCCGACCTCGCTGTGGGCGGCACTCGAAGTGCTGGCCGCCGCGCGTCCCGTAGACGGGATCGGGCGGCACGGGCGGGGGCGACGCATCGCCTTTGTCGGGGACATGAAGGAACTCGGGGCCCAAGAAGCCGAGATGCACGCGGCCCTTGCCACGCATCCCGCGCTCGACGCGATCGACACGGTGCATTGTATCGGCCCGCTCATGCAGAGCCTTTATGCGGCGCTGCCACCGGAAAAACGCGGACGATGGGTGAAGACCAGTGATGAAATCGCGTCAAACGTGCATGGATTGGTCGATGCCGGCGATTGTGTGCTTGCCAAGGGCAGTTTGTCGATGGGTTTAGCAAAGGTTGTTGACGCCATCCGCAAACTGGGCCATCCCGCCCCGCAATCAAAAGACGAGGACGCATAAATGCTCTATTGGCTGACCGAGCTGTCGGATGGCGGGGACTTTTTCAACCTGTTTCGCTATATCACGTTCCGCGCCGGAGGGGCCTTTCTGACCGCGCTGGTGTTCGGCTTCCTGTTCGGCCGCCCACTGATCGACGTGCTGCGCCGCCGTCAGGGCAAAGGCCAACCGATCCGTGAAGATGGCCCCGAGGGCCATTTCGTCAAGGCCGGCACCCCGACCATGGGCGGGTTGCTCATCGTGGGGGCGTTGCTGACCTCGACCCTGCTCTGGGCGCGGCTGGACAATGGGTTTGTGTGGCTGGTGTTGTTCGTGACCATGACCTACGGGGTGATCGGGTTCGCGGATGATTATGCCAAGGTGTCGAAACAGAATACCGCCGGGGTATCAAGCAAGATGCGCCTGCTTCTGGGCTTTATCATTGCTGGTATCGCCGCGTGGTGGGCCAGTTACCTTCAGCCCGAGTCCATGCAGATGCAACTTGCGCTGCCGTTCTTCAAGGATGTGCTGCTGAACCTCGGATTCTTCTATGTTCCCTTTGCCATGATCGTGATTGTGGGCGCAGCTAATGCGGTCAACCTGACCGACGGGCTGGACGGGCTGGCGATCATGCCAGTGATGATCGCGGCCGGAACGCTTGGCATCATCGCCTATGCTGTGGGGCGAGTCGACTTTACCGATTACCTTGACCTGCATTATGTGCCGGGCACCGGTGAAATCCTTGTTTTCATAGCCGGAATCGCGGGTGGGGGTCTTGGGTTCCTGTGGTACAACGCACCGCCCGCCGCCGTGTTCATGGGCGATACCGGGTCGCTTGCTCTGGGTGGCGCGCTGGGGGCGATCGCGGTCTCGACCAAGCACGAACTGGTGCTGGGCATCGTGGGTGGGCTGTTCGTGGTCGAAGCCCTGTCGGTGATCATCCAGGTGCTGTATTTCAAGCGGACGGGTAAACGCGTGTTCCTGATGGCACCGATCCATCACCACTATGAAAAGAAGGGCTGGTCCGAACCGCAGATCGTGATCCGGTTCTGGATCATCTCGCTGATCCTCGCGATGATCGGACTGGCGACACTGAAAGTCCGTTAATCCCGCATTCACCTTTGCGACAGGGCCGTGCCGGAAGGTGCGGCTTTGTCTGTTTTGTACAAGATTTTTCGGGGCATTGTATGCTTTGTGCGGGCGTATGCGCGGCGCTTTCCAATCCCGCATTAATCCTTTAGCCATAATCTCAGCGTAACAAGGGGGCAGGCGGATGATCCCGGTCAGAGGATTTGACAAACACAAGGTGGCGGTATTGGGGCTGGGGCGCTCGGGGCTGGCCACGGCGCGGGCACTGCGTGCAGGCGGGGCCGAGGCCATCTGCTGGGACGACAATCCGGCGGCGCGCGCAAAAGCTGAGACCGAAGGGTTTACCTGTGCCGATCTGACCCGGCAGAGGGCGTTTGACGGCATAGCGACCCTGATCGTCAGCCCTGGCATTCCGCATCTGTACCCGGTGCCCAACCTCGTGGTGGCGGCGGCGTTAGAGGCGGGTGTGCCGATCGACAACGACATCGGGCTGTTCTTCCGGTCGTTTTCGACCCGCGATTGGGACAACTTCGAAACCCTGCCCAAGGTCGTGGCGGTCACCGGATCGAACGGGAAATCCACGACCTCGGCTCTGATCCATCACGTGCTGGATCAGGCGGGGCGGCGCACGCAACTTGCAGGCAATATCGGCCGCGGGGTGTTGGACCTTGATCCGGCCGAGGACGGGGATGTCGTGGTGCTTGAACTGTCGAGCTATCAGACCGAGCTTGCCCGCAGCCTGACGCCGGATATCGCGGTGTTCACCAACCTGTCGCCCGACCATCTGGACCGGCACGGTGGCATGGGGGGCTATTTCGCGGCCAAGCGCCGGTTGTTTTCCGAAGGCGGGCCTGACCGGGCCGTGATCGGCATTGACGAGGTGGAGGGCGCGTTTCTGGCCAACCAACTGTCGATGGGCCCGGCGGATGATCGGGTGATGCATATTTCCGTGGCGCGCAAACTGACCGGACCGGGCTGGAACGTGTTCGCGAAGAAAGGGTTTCTTGCGGAATACCGCAAGGGGCGGCAGGCGGGGTCAATTGACCTGCGCGCGATCAAGGGGCTGCCGGGTGCGCACAACCACCAGAACGCCTGTGCCGCTTATGCGGTGTGCCGCGCGCTGGGGCTGGCGCCGCGGGTGATCGAACAGGGGTTCCAGAGTTTCGCAGGTCTGCCGCACCGCTCGCAAATCATCGCTGAATCCGACGGCGTGACCTTTGTGAATGACAGCAAGGCCACCAACGTGGACGCGGCACAAAAGGCCCTGTCGGCGTTCAAGCGTATCCGCTGGATCTGTGGTGGGCTGGAAAAAGAGGGCGGGCTGGGCGACCTTGCGGCCAATGCGGGCGACGTCATCAAAGCCTATGTCATCGGGCGCGAGGCGGCCAATTTCGCGATGCAGCTGAAAGGGGTCGAAGCCGAGGTGTGCACCACGATGGCCGAGGCCGTGGCCAAAGCCGCCGCCGAGGCAGCGGAAGGCGAGACTGTCCTTCTGGCCCCCGCCGCGGCGAGCTTTGACCAGTATGACAGCTTTGAACGGCGCGGCGAGGATTTTGCCGCACAGGTCATGGCGGTGCTGGGCCAGTAGGGGCGGCTGGCCTGTGTGGCGCAGATTTTCGACGGGCGCGGCGGGTTGCATCTGATCCGCCGTGTGCCCGCGTTGTCACGCATCTGTGTTTCAATTTCAGAAGGTTTCTCGTGTCACGCCTCTCGGAAACGGGGCGCGATGTGCTAGGCTATTGAGAACCCCGAGAGAGGGGAGTGCCATCATCGCAAGGGAGATCTGACATGTCTAAGCTTTCTCTGACCCGCCGTCACCTGATCCTGTCGGGTGCCTCAGTGGCAGCCGTCGGCCTGTCGGGATTGCCGGTGCCTGCCCGCGCCAAGGGCGTTGCGCCGACGCGCTCGATGCGTGGGGGATCGAACAACTATCTGCCCGATGCGCCGATTGTCGACCGGATTGGCAGGGGTGGGTTCTGGATGACCGGCACGGTCCGGCGCGCAGGAGATGGTCAGCCGCTGTCGGGCCAGCGCATCCAGATCTGGGCCCATACTACAGAGGGCCATGAACGCGACCCGCACAGCCACGGCGCGACCCTGACCGATGCCAACGGGCAATTCCGGCTGGAAATGCCGCAGATCGTGCCCGCCTTTGGCCAACCCCACGGGCATCTGGCCTATGACAGCGGCACGTTCAAAACCGTGTTCCTGCGCCCCGTGATGGCCAGCGCGCAGGACAAGACGCTTGAGGCGCATTTCGTCCTAGAACCGGCCTGAGCGGTTTGTCGGCGGTGGCATTCCGCAAGTTTTTGATGTCGGCGGCTGTCTTCGTGACGGCGGGCGTGGCACTGTGGTTTGCCTTGCAAAGTCCGCTGCTGGCTTGGCGCAGGCCGGTCTATATCCTTGCCGGTGTGGCGGGGGTGGTGGCGTTGGTGCTGCTTGTGGTGCAGCCTCTGCTGATCGGGGGCCATCTTTCCGGCATTGGCAGGGTGCGCGGGCGCAATCTGCATCGCTGGCTGGGGCTTGGGCTGGTTGGTGCGGTGCTGGTGCACGTGATTGCGCTCTGGATCACCAGCCCGCCTGATGTGGTGGATGCGCTGTTGTTCCGGTCGCCAACGCCATTCTCGGTCTGGGGCGTGTTGGCAATGTGGGCGTTGTTTGCAGCGGCGGCCGTGGCCCTGTTGCAGCGGCGCGGATCGGGTTCCCCGCGCGGGTGGCGGCGCTGGCATGGCGGGTTGGTCACGGTGGTAGTGGCGGGCAGCGTGCTGCATGCCCTGCAGATCGAGGGCACGATGGAGCCTGTCTCCAAGGCCCTTCTGTGTGGTCTGGCAGTGCTGGCCCTTGTCCGGGTGATGGTTGACCTGCGCCACTGGCGGCTTTGGTGCCGGTCTTAGAGCCCGGCGGCGATGGCGGTGCCTGCGGCCCAGCCCGAACTCCACGCCCATTGGAAATTGTACCCGCCCAGCCAGCCGGTGACGTCGACCGCTTCGCCGATAGCATAAAGGCCGGGCACGGTTTTCGCCTCCATCGTTTTCGACGACAGGCCATCGGTGTCAATCCCGCCCAGCGTGACCTCGGCGGTGCGATAGCCTTCGGTCCCTGCGGGCGTCATCTGCCATGCGGTGAGGCGCGCGGCAAGGTCTTGCAGCGCCTTGTCGGACTGGTCGGCCAGGTTGCCGGAAAGGGCCCAGTCTGCGGTCAGGAAATCGGCCAGCCGCGACGGCAGAAGCTGACCCAGAACCGTGCCGATCTGGCGGCGGCCATCGGTCTTGCGCTTGGCCTTGAGCGTGTCGAACGGATTGCTGTCGGGCAGGAGATTGACCGAAATGGGCTGGCTTTCTTCCCAGTAAGAACTGATCTGCAGCATGGCGGGGCCAGAAAGGCCGCGATGGGTGAAAAGCAGCGCCTCGTCAAAATGGGTGTCACCGGTGCTGGCGCGGACGGGCAGGGCGGTGCCCGCAAGCGGTTTGAACCGGCCCTCGGGAAAGGTGAAGGGCACAAGGCCCGCGCGTGTTGGCAGAATGGCAAGGCCGAACTGTCGGGCGATGTCATAGGACAGCCCGGTCGCGCCCATCTTGGGGATGGATTTGCCGCCGGTGGCCAGAACGAGGTTTTGCGCGGTGACCGTGCGGCGCTTGCCGTGGGATTCGGTTTCGACGCTGAAGGCGTGGCCGTTATGGGAGACGTGCAGGATCGCGGTCTCAAGCCGAAGCTCGGCGCCTGCGCGCGTCATCTCGGCGCGCAACAGGGCGATGATGTCCCGAGCCGAGTGGTCGCAGAACAACTGTCCCAGCGTTTTCTCGTGATAGGCGATGCCGTGGCGCGCAACGAGGTCGATGAAATCCCACTGGGTATAGCGTTTGAGCGCCGATTTGCAGAAATGGGGGTTCTGCGACAGGAAGTTTTCAGGCGCCGCATAGAGGTTGGTGAAATTGCAACGCCCGCCGCCGGAAATGCGGATTTTCTCGCCCGGTGCCTTGGCATGGTCGAGCACGAGGGTGCGCCCGCCAGAATGGGCGGCGCACATCATGCCGGCGGCCCCGGCGCCAAGGATGATCGTGTCATAGCGCATGGGGGCGGGGTGCCCCATGTCGGGCGTCGGGTCAAGGGGCGAGGGCGCGTGCGGGGCGCTGCCCCTCTTGGCCTGCGGCCAATTCACCCCGGAGGTATTTTTGGCAAGATGAAGGGCAGGGGCGGATTGTTGCCACCGCGCATGTCATGCTTTGCAAGAGTCGGGCTTCGTGTTAGTGTTTCTTCCAGACCCGGAAAACGGGCGTATTGAGGCAGAGATCGGCGGTTTCCGATGACAGAGATGGTGTATGGCTCGGTCCCCGTGCGGGACGGCGAGCCGGTTCTTCCAAAGTGGTGGCGGACGCTGGACAAGTGGTCGATGGCCGCTGTCCTGAGCCTGTTCGGGGTGGGCATTTTGCTTGGGCTTGCGGCCTCGCCGCCACTGGCCGAGAAAAACGGGTTTCCCGCCTTTCACTACGTGCAGCGCCAGGCGGTGTTCGGCGGCATGGCGCTGGTGGCGATGCTGATCACTTCGATGATGAGCCCCCAAACGGTGCGCCGCCTTGCGGTGCTGGCCTTTGTGGCCGCATTCGTCGCACTGATCGGCTTGCCGGTGCTGGGTACGGACTTCGGCAAGGGGGCAACGCGCTGGTACTCGCTGGGCTTTGCCTCGGTCCAGCCGTCAGAGTTTCTCAAACCGGTGTTTATCGTGACGGCGGCCTGGCTGATGGCGGCCAATGAAGAGATCAACGGCCCGCCGGGGCGGATGTGGTCCTTCCTTTTGATGATCACCATCGTGTTCATTCTGGCGATGCAGCCCGATTTCGGACAGGCCAGCCTGATCCTGTTTGCCTGGTGCGTGATGTATTTCGTGTCGGGCGCGCCGATGATGCTGATCGGGGGGATTTTCCTGTCGATCATTCCCATCGCCAAGTTTGCCTATGCCAATTCCGAACACTTCGCCCGCCGCATCGACGGGTTTCTGGACCGATCCATCGACCCGACCACGCAGCTTGGCTATGCCACCAACGCGATCCAGAGCGGCGGTCTGTATGGTGTCGGGGTCGGCGAGGGGCAGGTCAAATGGTCTTTGCCGGATGCGCATACCGATTTCATCATCGCGGTCGCGGCCGAGGAATACGGTCTGATTCTCGTGCTGGTCGTGATCGCGCTTTATGCCACCGTGGTGCTGCGGTCTTTCTTCCGGCTGATGCGGGAACGTGATCCGTTCATCCGGCTGGCCGGCACCGGTCTTGCCGCGATTTTCGGCGTTCAGGCGATCATCAATATGGGCGTGGCCGTGCGTCTGTTGCCTGCCAAGGGCATGACCCTGCCATTTGTCAGCTATGGCGGGTCGTCTTTGATCGCAGGTGGTATTGCAGTCGGCATGCTTTTGGCGTTTACCCGCACCCGGCCCCAGGGCGATATCCGGGACATTCTGCGGGGACACGTGAGATGACATACAAACCATTGCTGGTGATTGCGGCAGGTGGCACCGGGGGACACATGTTTCCGGCGCAGGCGCTGGCCGAGGCGATGTTGCGTAAGGGGTGGCGGGTCAAGCTGACCACTGATGCGCGCGGCGCGCGCTATACCGGCGGGTTTCCCCATACGGTCGAGATCGAACAGGTCAGCAGTGCGACCTTTGCGCGGGGCGGGGCCCTGGCCAAGATGGGTGTGCCGTTCAAGATTCTGGGCGGTGTTCTGGCCACGATGCGCGGATTTCGCAAGGACCGTCCCGAGGTGGTGGTCGGCTTTGGCGGTTATCCCAGCATTCCGGCGGTGGGCGCGGCGTGGCTGATGAAGCTGCCGCGCATGATCCATGAACAGAACGGTATTCTGGGTCGCGTGAACGAGAGATTCGCAAGCCGCGTCGATGTTGTGGCCTGCGGTACATGGCCGACCACCCTGCCCGAGGGGATCGAGGGCGTGCATACGGGCAACCCGGTGCGCGGCGCGGTTCTGGAACGGGCCGCGTCAGGCTATATCGCGCCGGGGGATTACCCGATGTCGATCCTCGTGATCGGTGGCTCGCAAGGGGCGCGCATCCTGTCGGACACGGTGCCGGGCGCGATTGCCGCGCTGCCGCCCGAGATCCTGCGCAATGTGCGTGTCAGCCATCAGGCGCGCGACGAGGATTTCGACCGCGTCACGGCGTTTTATGCCGAGCACGGGATCAACGCCGATGTGCAGCCTTTTTTCCATGATGTGCCTGCCCGGATGAGCGAGGCGCAGCTGGTGATTTCGCGGTCGGGGGCGTCTTCGGTCGCCGATATCAGCGTGATTGGGCGCCCGTCGATCCTGATCCCCTATGCGGCGGCCACGGGCGATCACCAGACAGCCAATGCGCGCGTTCTTGTCGATGCGGGCGCGGCAATCCTGATCCCGGAACGCAAACTGACCGTCGAGACCCTGTCAGAGCAGATCGCGATGGTGATACAAAACCCAGATGGCGCGAGCCAGATGGTTCAGGCCGCGCTGTCCGTGGCCAAGCCGGACGCCACGGAAGAGCTGGTTGGGCTGGTCGAATGGCTGGCCAGCAAGGAAGAATAAGGAACAAGACCCATGAGTGCAGCAACCAAACTTCCCGGTGACGTGGGGCCCATCCATTTTGTCGGCATCGGCGGGATCGGCATGTCGGGGATTGCCGAGGTGCTGCTGAACCATGGGTATGTGGTGCAGGGGTCGGATCTCAAGGAATCCAAGATCACCGAACGGCTGGTGGCGCAGGGCGCGACCCTGTTCGTCGGGCAGAAGGCCGAGAACCTTGCCGATGCCGAGGTTGTCGTGATCTCGTCCGCGATCAAGCCCGGCAATCCCGAGCTGGACGAGGCGCGGCGGAGGGGCCTGCCGGTGGTGCGGCGCGCCGAGATGCTGGCCGAACTGATGCGGCTTAAGTCGAACATCGCGGTCGCGGGTACGCATGGTAAGACGACCACGACCACGATGGTCGCGGCGCTGCTGGATCACGGGCGCTTTGATCCGACCGTTGTGAATGGCGGGATCATCCATGCATACGGGTCGAACGCGCGCGTGGGCGGGGGCGAATGGATGGTGGTTGAGGCCGATGAAAGCGACGGCACCTTCAACCGTCTGCCCGCCACCATTGCGATTGTGACCAATATCGACCCCGAGCATATGGAACATTGGGGCACCGAGGAAAACCTGCATCGCGGGTTTCTGGATTTCGTGTCGAACATCCCGTTTTACGGGCTGGCCGTGTGCTGTACCGATGATCCTGACGTGCAGACCCTTGTCGGCCGGATCACCGACCGGCGCGTCGTGACCTTTGGCTTCAACACGCAGGCCGATGTGCGTGCGGTCAACCTCAGCTACAAGGCAGGGATCGCGCATTTCGACATCCTGTTGCAGAACGAAGGCACGCGGATCGACGGTTGTACCCTGCCAATGCCGGGGGACCATAACGTCTCGAATGCGCTGTCGGCGGTGGCCGTGGCGCGGCATCTGGGGATGAAGCGCTCCGAAATCCGCGAGGCGCTGGCCGCCTTTGGCGGGGTGAACCGGCGCTTTACCAAGGTCGGCGAATGGCAGGGCGTGCCGGTCATCGACGATTACGGGCACCATCCGGTCGAGATCGCCGCGGTGCTGAAGGCGGCGCGGCAGGCCTGTGACGGGCGCGTGATTGCCGTGCACCAGCCGCACCGCTATACCCGTCTCTCGTCGCTGTTCGAGGATTTCTGTTCCTGCTTCAACGAGGCCGATGTCGTGGGCATTGCCGAGGTGTTTGCCGCCGGTGAGGCCCCTATTCCGGGCGCGTCGCGGGATGATCTGGTCGCGGGTCTTGTCGCGCACGGGCACCGGCGCGCCGTGGCCGTGGATACCGAGGATGACGTTGTCGCGCTTGTCCGCGCCGAGGCGCAACCGGGCGATATCGTGGTCTGTCTGGGGGCGGGCACCATCAGCACGTGGGCCAATAATCTGCCGAAACGCTTGCAGTAGGCGTAGAATTTTCTAGAAAATTCTACATGGGGAAAATTCTTCCAGAAAAATTTAGGTGCGGGTCCAGATGGCGGAACACCTGAAACGGCGGATCGGCTTGGGTCTTTTGACGGCCTATGGCGTCGGCGTGATGGTTGGGGCCGGGATCTATGTGCTGGTCGGGGCCGTCGCCGGAGAGGCCGGTATCTGGGCGCCGGTGGCCTTTCTGCTGGCCGGCCTGGTCGCCGCGCCCACGGCGCTGAGCTATTCCGAATTTGCCACCCGCATTCCCGAAGCTGCGGGCGAGGCGGCTTATGTGGGCACCGCGCTGCGCAGGCAGGCGCTGGCCGTTCTGGTTGGGTTGGCCATCGTGGCGGCGGGCACGGTGTCGGCGGCAGCGGTGCTGCGTGGCGGGGTTGGATACCTGACCGTGGTGCTGGACGTGCCGGCTATCTGGGCCATAATCGGCATTGGTGCGATACTGACCGGTGTGGCGGTGTTCGGCGTCATGGAAAGCCTCGCGTTGGCGGCGGTCTTTACCGTGATTGAATTGCTGGGGCTTGCGCTGGTGATCTGGGCCGGCACGCGGGCACCCGTGTCTGTGGACTGGACCGCGATGGCGCCACCGCTCTGGGCGGGGATCGGGGCCGGGGCGACGCTGGCATTCTTTGCCTTTATCGGGTTCGAGGACATCGTAAACATGGCCGAAGAGGTGTCCGAGCCGGAACGCACCTTGCCGCGCGCGATCCTGATTTCGCTGGTGATCACCACGCTGATCTATGCGCTGGTGACATGGGCCACCGTGCGCGCCGTGCCCCTTTCGGCGCTGGCCCAGAGCGAAAAGCCGCTGGCACTGGTTTGGCAGGCGGGCATGGGCGGGCAGGGCCGGTTCCTATCAACCATCGCCGTCTTTGCCGCGCTGAACGGGGTTCTGGCGCAGATCGTCATGGCGAGCCGGGTTCTTTATGGTCTGGGCAAACGCAGCCCCGCTTTGCAGGTGTTTCACCATGCCCATCCCCGCACAGGTACGCCGGTTCTGGCCACTTTGCTGGTCGGCGGAGCCGTGGTGGCGGGGGCGTTGTTGCTGAATGTCGGTCTCTTGGCCGGGGTGACCTCGACCATTCTGCTGGGCGTGTTCGTGATCGTGAACCTGTCGCTGATCGTGTTGAAACGCCGTGAGCCTGACGCCCCGTTCCGCGTGCCCATGGTGGTGCCGGTCTTGGGTCTGTGCCTGGCACTGATGGCGCTGGCCTTGAACATCGGGGTGCATCCATGAGCCTGTCCCTGATCCTTGGTTGTCTCTGGGTGCTGGCCTCGGCCATTGTGGCGATGCTGCCGATGCGGCACCAATATGTGCCGGGTATTGCCCTGTTGCTGGCTGCGCCCTGCCTGATCGGGGTGATCTGGTGGGAACACGGTGTGTGGTACGGGGCGGCTGCGCTGTTCGCTTTCTTGTCGATGTTCCGCAACCCCCTGCGCTATTTCTACAAGCGCGCCCGTGGCGAAAAACCGGAGATCCCGAAATGAGCCTTTCGGTCACGCTGGCATTGATCTGGCTGGTGGCGGTGAACCTGCGCGGCATGTTTCCGTCCAAGGACAACCACTGGCGCTTTGCCTATGTCATGATCGCGCTCGGCGTGCCCTTGATCGGGGTGATCTGGTACGAACACGGGGTCTGGCTGGCACTGGTGTTTCTGTTGATGGCAATGTGGGTGATGCGTTGGCCGGTGATCTACCTTTGGCGCTGGGTGCGCCGCACACTGGGCCGCCGCGCCGATTAGAGCCTGCTTGTGTTTCGGGGCGGCTTTGCGCAAAAGGGGCCAAAGACCACCAGCCGAGCGGACAAGACCGATGAATGACATGCCCCAAGTGCGCGGAAAACTGACCCCGAACCGGGATCTTTCGGGCCTGACCTGGTTGCGCGTCGGGGGGGCGGCGGACTGGCTGTTCCAGCCGGCGGATGTAGAAGACCTTGCCGATTTCCTGCGTGATCTGGATCCGGGGATGACCGTGTTTCCGATGGGGGTGGGCAGCAACCTGATCGTGCGCGATGGCGGGCTGCGGGCGGTGGTGATCCGCATGGGACGCGGCTTCAACGGAATAGAGGTGGACGGCAGTCGTGTTACGGCAGGGGTTGCGGCGCTGGATGCCCATGTCGCGCGCAAGGCCGCCGAGGCCGGTGTCGACCTGACTTTTCTGCGCACAATTCCGGGTGCGATTGGCGGTGCGGTGCGGATGAATGCCGGCTGCTACGGGTCTTATGTGGCGGATGTGTTCGTCAGCGCCAAGGCGGTGACCCGCACAGGCGAGATTGTCGATATCACGGCAGAGGATCTGAATTTCCGGTATCGCCAGACCGATTTGCCCGAGGGCTGGGTGATTGTCGAGGCTACGTTCGAGGGGCCATCGGGTGATCCCGCGATGTTGATGCGGCGCATGGAAGACCAACTGGCCAAACGTGACGCGACCCAACCGACCAAGGACCGCACCGCAGGCAGCACCTTCCGCAATCCAGCCGGGTTTTCAAGCACCGGACAGGCGGATGACGTGCATGATCTCAAGGCGTGGAAGCTGATTGATGACGCGGGGATGCGTGGCGCACGCGTTGGCGGCGCGCAGATGAGCGAGAAGCACTCGAATTTCATGATCAACACGGGTGATGCCACTGCGGCCGATCTGGAAAATCTGGGTGAAGAAGTCAGAAAAAGGGTTTTCCAAAACAGCGGAATAACGCTAGAATGGGAAATCATGCGCGTCGGAGAACCGACGGCAGACTGACTTCTGGCTTGCAGGCACATATCACGGGCCGGAAAACCTAATAAAAACAGGACCAAAACGGTCCGGGACATTGAGGCACAAAGGGTATGTCGAGCAGGGCAAACCCCAAAGTGGCGGTATTGATGGGCGGGGCCTCGGCAGAGCGCGAGGTGTCTCTGACGTCGGGGCGTGAATGCGCTGCCGCGCTGCGGGAAGCAGGGTATGACGTGGTCGAGGTCGATGCAGGGCCTGACCTTGTTGCGCGCCTGAACGAAATCAAACCAGATGTGTGTTTTAACGCCTTGCATGGTCGCTGGGGTGAAGATGGCTGTGTGCAGGGCATTCTGGAATGGCTGGGCCTGCCCTATACCCATTCCGGTGTGCTGGCCTCGGCGCTGGCCATGGACAAGCAGCGGTCGAAGGAAGTGTACAGGGCTGCGGGGCTGCCCGTGGTCGAGAGTGTCATCCGCTGCAAGGCCGAGGTGATGGGCCGGCACGTGATGGCGCCGCCCTATGTTGTCAAACCCAACAATGAAGGTTCGTCCGTCGGTATCTATATCGTGCAAGAGGTTGCCAACGGCCCGCCGCAACTGTCGGACGACATGCCCGAACAAGTCATGGTCGAGACCTATGCGCCGGGGCGCGAGCTGACGACCACGGTGATGGGGGACCGGGCGCTGAACGTGACCGATATCCTGACCGATGGCTGGTATGACTACGATGCCAAGTACAAGGAAGGTGGATCACGCCACGTGATCCCCGCAGAGGTTCCGCAAGAGATCACCGAGGCCTGCCTCGACTATGCGCTGCGTGCGCATCAGGCGCTGGGGTGCCGCGGTGTGAGTCGGACCGATTTCCGCTGGGATGACACTCGCGGACTGGATGGTCTGATCCTCTTGGAAACCAACACCCAGCCCGGCATGACGCCGACGTCGCTGGCACCGGAGCAGGCAGCCCATGCGGGGCTGTCCTTTCCTGAGTTCTGTGCATGGATGGTGGAGGACGCCTCGTGCAACAGGTAGACGGCAAATGCGATCCGGCCCCGTCGAAATGGGCCTATCGGTTCGAGCGCCTGATGTTGACGCCGTTGTTCCGGCTGATGCTGCGGGTGTTCCTGCCCTTTGCGATTGTCCTTGCTATCGCGGGGATCTGGTTTTCCGACCAAGACCGACGCGATCAGGTCTCTGCCGCCTATAACGACTTGAAATCGAGTATCCAGACGCGCCCGGAGTTCATGGTCAACGTCATGGCCATTGACGGGGCCAGCGCGGGTATCGCCGAAGATATCCGCGAAATCGTGCCGATTGATTTCCCGATCAGCTCTTTTGACCTTGATCTGAACCTCATCCGCGAGCGGGTGGTCGAATTGCCCGCTGTGGCCGGTGCTACGGTGCGCATCCGCCCTGGTGGCATCATGCAGATCGCCGTGACCGAGCGCGATCCGGTGGTGCTGTGGCGCACGCGCGAGGGGCTGATGCTGGTCGACCGAGAAGGCTTTGTGGTGGCCACGGCGCAGACGCGCCAGTTGCATGCGGAATTGCCGCTGATTGCAGGGCAGGGCGCAGAAGAGCGCGTGGACGAGGCGCTGGCGCTTTATGCGGCGGCTGGGCCGCTTTTGCCGCGCATCCGTGGGCTTGTACGTATGGGCGAACGCCGGTGGGACGTGGTGCTGAACCGCGACCAGCGCATCCTGCTGCCCGAGACAGGCGCGGTGCAGGCGCTTGAGCGGGTGATCGCCCTGAACCAGGCGCAAGAGATGTTGGCGCGGGATCTGGCGGTGGTGGATATGCGGCTCGACAGCCGCCCGACCATCCGCATTGCAGAACGCGCAGTAGAAGAGTGGTGGCGTATCCGACAGCTGCCTTACGGAGAGACGAGGGACTGATGATCGAGCTTTACGAGTCACAGCGTGCCATGCGCAACATGCGCAAAGCCGCCATGCAGCGGGGTGTTGTTGCGGTCCTTGATGTGGGGACGTTCAAGATTTCCTGCCTCGTGCTGCGCTTTGACGGCAGCGAGGCGCAGATCGACATGGAGGGTGTCGGCTCTATGGCGGGGCAGACCGGGTTCCGTGTCATCGGGGCGGCCACCACACGGTCGCGCGGTGTGCGCTTTGGCGAGATCGAAGCCATGCAGGAAACAGAACGCGCGATCCGTACCGCAATTCAGGCGGCGCAGAAGATGGCGAAAATCCGTGTCGATCACGTGATTGCCTGTTTCTCGGGGGCGGCGCCGCGCTCTTATGGGTTGGACGGCAAGATCGAACTGGAAGGCCACGTTGTCACCGAAAACGACGTGGCCCGGGTGCTGGCGGAATGCGAGGTGCCCGACTATGGCATGGGGCGCGAAGTCCTGCATGCCCAGCCGGTGAACTTTGCGCTGGACCATCGTTCCGGCCTCAGCGATCCGCGCGGCCAGATGGGGCAGGAACTGTCGACAGATATGCATATGCTGACCGTGGATGCGACCGCGGTACAGAACCTGGCCTATTGCGTGAAACGCTGTGACCTCGAACTGGCAGGGATTGCCTCGTCCGCCTATGTGTCGGGGATGGCGTCTCTGGTCGAGGATGAACAGGAACTGGGTGCGGCCTGTATCGACATCGGGGGTGGGGCCACTGGCATTTCGATCTTCATGAAGAAACACATGATCTATGCCGACACGGTGCGCATGGGGGGCGATCACGTCACCAGCGACATTTCCATGGGCCTGCAGGTGCCGGCCGCAGTGGCGGAACGGATCAAGACACGCAATGGCGGGGTCGTGGCCACGGGCATGGATGACCGCGACATGATCGAGCTTGAGGGCGAGACCGGCGACTGGGAACACGATCGCCGCACGGTCAGCCGGGCCGAACTGATCGGGATCATGCGCCCACGCGTCGAAGAAATTCTGGAAGAGGTGCGCGCCCGTCTGGACGCGGCAGGGTTTGACAGCCTGCCCAGCCAGCAAATTGTCCTGACCGGCGGCAGCAGCCAGATTCCCGGGCTGGATGGACTGGCGTCAAAGATTCTGGGCCAGCAGGTCCGGCTGGGCCGCCCGATGCGGGTGCATGGCCTGCCGCAGGCCGCCACCGGCCCCGGTTTTTCCAGCGCGGTCGGCATGTGTCTTTACGCCACCCATCCGCAAGACGAATGGTGGGACTTTGACTTGCCGGTCGAGCGGTCCTCGGTCCGGTCGATCAAGCGCGCGGTGCGCTGGTTGCGGGACAACTGGTAAGGCACGCGCAGACGCATTTTGAGGGGTGACGCCGGAATGGGGATGCTTTAAACTTATCCACAAGGACCTGTGGAAAGGTCTGCGGACAGGCCGGGCAGTGGTCTTCCGAGGAAAACAATACCGGCGCTTTCGGGCTTTGGCTTTCGGGGGCGCTTTTCGTGCGTTTGTGGCACGCACTGCCAAATCCGCAATATCTGCGCAAATCGGCAAAATCTCGCGGGTTTTACCCAATCAAATCGCCATATTTCGTGGTGATTTGTGCTTTTTGTGGTGACGGTTGCCCTTGCTTTCGGTAAGAATAGAGGGGAATAAGCAGAAAAAGCGCCCGTAATAGCGGGGAAAAGACAGGCGGATCTTATGACTTTGAATCTTACTATGCCCGATCAATCGGACCTGAAACCCAGCATCACCGTTTTCGGTGTCGGCGGCGCCGGTGGCAACGCGGTCAACAACATGATTGCCAAGGCCCTTGAGGGGGTCGAGTTCGTTGTGGCCAATACGGATGCCCAGGCCCTGCAGCAAAGCGATGCGAAACAACGTATCCAGCTTGGTGTGAAAGTCACCGAAGGTCTGGGTGCCGGGGCACGGGCCAGCGTGGGCGCGGCGGCTGCCGAGGAAAGCATTGAACAGATCGTCGATCAACTGGCGGGATCGCACATGTGCTTTATCACCGCCGGAATGGGCGGAGGCACCGGCACGGGCGCAGCCCCGATCATCGCGCAGGCCGCCCGGGAGCTGGGGGTTCTCACCGTGGGTGTTGTCACCAAGCCGTTCCAGTTCGAAGGCGCCAAGCGGATGCGCCAGGCAGAAGATGGCGTTGAAGCCCTGCAAAAGGTTGTGGACACGCTGATCATCATTCCGAACCAGAACCTGTTCCGTCTGGCCAACGAGAAGACGACCTTCACCGAGGCGTTCTCGATGGCGGATGACGTGCTGTATCAAGGTGTGAAGGGCGTGACCGATCTGATGGTCCGGCCAGGCCTGATCAACCTCGACTTTGCCGATGTGCGCGCCGTGATGGACGAGATGGGCAAGGCGATGATGGGCACCGGTGAATCCGAGGGCGAAGATCGCGCCACGCAGGCCGCCGAGAAGGCGATTGCCAACCCGCTGCTGGACGAGATTTCGCTGCGCGGCGCCAAGGGCGTTCTGATCAACATCACTGGCGGGCATGACCTGACCCTGTTCGAACTGGACGAAGCCGCCAACCGCATCCGCGAAGAGGTGGATCCGGACGCGAATATCATCGTAGGCTCGACCCTGGACGAAAGCCTGCAAGGCGCGATGCGCGTGTCTGTCGTGGCCACTGGCATCGACGCACTGGCCGTGGACAACGAAATTCCGATCCCGCGCCGCCCGATGGCGCGTCCACTGGCACCGACGGTCGAAGCCGATCCGGTCGACGAGGACATGATGGAAACACCGGTCGAAATGCCGGCCGTTGCTGCCGAAACTTCGCCCGAGCCGTCCCTGTTTGGGGCACTGGACGCGGAACGCGCCGCGGCCTCGGAGCAGATGGAAGACATCTTCGAGGAAGAAGTGGCCGAGGATGACCTGCCCGCGCCGGTCTATCAGGCGCCGGTTCAAGAGTTCGCCCCGCAGCAGATCGACGAGGAGGACGAGGTCGAGGCGTTTGTCGCACCCAAGGCACCTGCACCGGGCACCCCGTCGCAAGAAGCCTTGGGCCGTCTGCAAGCCGCGGTGGCCAAAGCACCGGCCGCGCCGCCGCAGCGCCCCGCCGCAGCAGCTCCGGCGCAGGCTCCTGCAGCCCAGCCGCAGGCCCATGGCGAGGAACGCGGGGGGCGTTTCGGTCTGAATTCGCTGATCGGGCGCATGACCGGCGGCCATGGCACCGAGCAACCGGCCGCTCGTCCGGCTGCTGCGCCGCAACAGGCGCGCCAGCAGCCCAGCATGCAGGCTGTCCAGCCGGAACCGGAAATGGACGAAGATCAGGAACGGATCGAGATTCCTGCATTCCTGCGCCGCCAAGCCAATTAAATTTGTCATAATCCGTCACTTGAAAGGCCGCTTTAATAGCGGCCTTTTCTTTTGTTTTCAGGCGCTTGTACGATTCTAAGCGGTATTTTGCCAAACCGTTACATAGATGTTTCATACCGTTACAATGTTTGAATTGTGATGCGCGACCGAAGCGTCTACCTCATGCTTGCGGAAACCTAAGAGGGCCGCGCCATTTGGGGACCATCGTGCAAAATACTCTGCGTACATCCGTTCGTTTCTTGGGACAGGGCCTGCATTCGGGCAAACCTGTTCGCATGACCATTCACCCCGCGTCGGCGGATTACGGTATCTGGTTCAAGCGTACGGACATCCTTCTTGGAGACCGCATGGTGCCGGCGCGTTGGGACGTGGTGGAACAAACCGCGCTGTGCACGCGAATCGTGAACGGGGCGGGGGTGTCAGTATCGACCATCGAGCACGTGATGGCGGCACTTGCGGGCACCGGGGTGCACAATGCCCTGATCGAGATCGACGGCCCCGAAGTGCCGATTCTCGATGGTAGCTCGGCCGAGTTCGTGCGCGGTATCCTGCGGGCGGGTCTGGTGAAACAGCATGCCCCTGTGCGCGCCATAGAAATTCTGAAACCAGTGACTGTCACGCGCGGCGAAGCCAGCGCGACATTGTTGCCGTCGGCGCATATGCAGATTGATTTCCATATCGATTTTGCCGATCGCGCGATCGGCGTGCAGGACAAATCTCTAGTGATGTCCAACGGCAGCTTCGTGCGCGAACTGTGCGACAGCCGTACCTTCTGCCGTCAGGCCGATGTAGATGCGATGCATGCACAGGGTCTGGCCCTTGGCGGCACGCTGGAAAACGCGGTTGTCGTAGACGGAGACAAGGTGCTGAGCCCCGGTGGCCTGCGCCACAAGGACGAAGCCGTGCGTCACAAGATGCTGGATGCGCTTGGCGATTTGTATCTTGCAGGGGGGCCGATCTTGGGCCGCTATGTCGGTGCGCGGGCAGGTCATTCGCTGACCAATGAACTTCTGCGGCAGGTTTTTGCCACGCCGGGTGCCTTCCGCGTGGTGGAATGCAACGCGGAAACCGCCGCGATCCTGCCCGGTGCAGGCGTGCATTGGGCGGAAATCCCCGAAGTCGCATGAAACCTTTTCCCGAAAATGCCTAAAGGCGTTTTGCACGGGAAATTTCTGTGCTAACAGCTTGTGATAAGAAAGGGCATGTCCCTGAAAAGTCGAACAAGAGGTTATGCAGCATGACGGGCAGCGGATCGCGATTCAAGCTGATCGGTGCAGTGGTTTTGGTTGCATTGCTCGGGGGATGCGCGTCGAGCACGGCTGACAAGGCGCGTCGTGGCGATATCGCCATGGAACAGTTCACCGCAAAGCAGATCTTCGAGCGTGGCGAATATGAACTGTCTCGCAACAAGGGCGAAGACGCGGCCTATTACTTTGGCGAGATTGAACGCCTGTATCCCTATTCGGAGTGGGCGCAGCGCGCGCTGATCATGCAGGCTTATGCCTTCCACTCGGACGAGATGTATCCCGAAAGCCGTGCCGCAGCGCAACGCTATATCGACTTCTATCCGGCGGATGATGATGCGGCTTATGCCCAATACCTTCTGGCGCTGAGTTATTACGACCAGATCGACGAGGTTGGCCGCGACCAAGGGCTGACCTTCCAGGCGCTGCAATCGCTGCGCGGGGTGATCGAGAACTATCCCGACAGTGAATATGCCAACGCGGCGATGCTGAAATTCGATCTGGCTTTTGACCATCTGGCAGGCAAAGAGATGGAAGTCGGTCGGTACTACCTGCGCCGTGACCACTATGCAGCCGCGATCAGCCGCTTCCGCGTCGTGGTTGAGGATTTCCAGACCACGACCCATACGCCCGAGGCGCTGCACCGTCTGGTCGAGGCCTACCTGTCGCTGGGTCTGACCGCTGAGGCGCAGACTGCCGGCGCGATTCTGGGGTATAACTATCAGTCGACCGAATGGTACGAGGACAGCTACAAGCTGTTGACCGGACGGGGGCTTGAACTTGAAGCGGCCAGCGACGGCTGGCTGAAACAGGTTTATCGTCAAACCGTACAGGGCAAGTGGCTGTAAGGGCCCCGGTGGTGGTGTTCTTCGCTTCAGTCTCCGACCATGCTGCGCAGTCTTGATATCCGCGACATGCTGATCATTGACCGGTTGGAACTTGGGTTCCAGCCGGGTTTGAACGTACTGACCGGGGAAACCGGCGCTGGCAAGTCGATCCTTCTGGATTCGCTGGGCTTTGTGCTGGGGTGGCGGGGCCGCGCCGAACTGGTGCGCAGCGGTGCCGATCAGGGCGAAGTGGTCGCCGTGTTCGATCTGCCTGACGGGCATCCTGCCCATGCCATCCTTGAAGAGGCGGGTTTGCCTGGCGGCGAGGAGTTGTTCCTGCGTCGGGTCAACGGGCGCGATGGGCGCAAGACGGCCTGGGTCAATGACCGGCGTTGCTCGGGCGAGGTGCTGCGCCGACTGTCCGAAACATTGGTGGAACTGCACGGACAACATGACGATCGGGGTCTGCTGAACCCCAAGGGGCACCGCGATCTTCTGGATGCGTTTGGGGCGCTATCGGACAGGCGGGCCAAGGTGCGAGGCGCCTGGCAGGCGCTGGCCGCGCGCCGCAAGGACCTGACCGCCGCCGAGGCGGCCCTGGCCGAGGTGCAGGCCGAAGAAGACTTCCTGCGCCATGCGGTCGGCGAACTGGACAAGCTGGACCCGCAATCGGGCGAAGAGGCCGAATTGGACCAGCGCCGCCGCCTGATGCAGAACGCCGAGAAGGTGCGCAGCGATATCGCGCGGGCCCATGCTGCCCTTGGGCTGGACGGGGCCGAGGGCGCGATGGGGGATGCGCTGCGCTGGCTGGAAGGCGCACTTGACGGCACCGAAGGGCGGCTGGAAGAGCCGATGGCCGCGCTTGAACGGGCGATGAATGATCTGGCCGAGGCGGCAGACGGGGTGGAACGCTGTCTGGCCGACCTCGATTTCAATCCGCATGACCTCGAAATGGTGGAAGAGCGCCTGTTTGCCATTCGTGGCCTTGCCCGCAAACACGGTGTGGCGCCGGACGATCTTGGGCCCTTTGCCGATGACCTGCGCGAAAAACTGGCTGCGCTGGATGCGGGCGCAGGCCACATTTCCGAACTTCAGGCCGCGCTCAAACAGGCCGAGTCTGATTATGCGGCGGCGGCTGACACCTTGACCACGGACCGGCGCGCGGCGGCAGAGCGTCTGGACGCGCAGGTCTCGGCCGAGCTTGCCCCGCTCAAGATGGAGCGCGCAGTGTTTGCTACGCGCATCAGCGAAACCGACCCCGGACCTGACGGGCAGGACATCGTGGAATTTACCGTGGCCACCAACCCCGGCGCACCGGCCGGGCCCTTGGGCAAGATCGCCTCGGGCGGTGAACTCAGCCGGTTCCTGCTGGCGCTCAAGGTTTGCCTGACGGCGGATGTCAGCGGGCTGACCATGATCTTTGACGAAATCGACCGGGGTGTCGGCGGTGCCACGGCGGATGCGGTGGGGCGGCGACTGGCCGCGCTGGCTGCCGAGGGGCAGGTTCTTGTGGTGACCCATTCCCCGCAGGTCGCGGCCCTTGGCGCGCATCACTGGCGCGTTGCAAAGCAGGTTGTGCAGGAACAAACCCTGTCAACGGTCACGCCACTGGATGCCGAAGACCGCGTGGATGAAATTGCGCGCATGCTGTCGGGCGATACCATCACCGATGCCGCCCGCGCCGCCGCCAAGGCGCTTTTGGATAGTTAGCCGCCCGATTTCCGCACCGAACGGTGAAAATGTCGATTTCCTGATGCAGTCTGCGGTCAATTCGGTCTAAGTCTGGAAGCAGAGCAATCTGGCGACCCCGTACTAATGAACAATTCGTTCCGCACCTTTATTGCCGACAGCCTGCGACAGGCGGTCTATACCTGCAAGGGCGGCTGGAAGGTGCTGGTCGAAAAGGGGCCAAGCCAGTTCCAGTTCTGGCTGATCAGTCTTGTGATCGGCATCGCGGCGGGCTTTGCCGCGCTGTTTTTCCGCAAAGGTATCATGTGGCTGCAATCCACGCTCTATGGCACCGATGACCTGTCAACGCTGCACAGCTTTGCCGGAACGCTGCCTTGGTACATGCTTTTAGTGATCCCGATCGTAGGCGGGCTGGTCGTGGGTCTGATCCTGCACAAGTTTACGCCGGATGGCCGCGTCCGCTCGGTCGCGGACGTGATCGAGGGGGCGGCGCTGTATGAAGGCCGGGTCGAGAAACGCGCCGGTGTGGCATCGGCCTTTGCCTCGCTGATTACGCTTAGTTCCGGGGGGTCGTCGGGGCGCGAGGGGCCGGTGGTACACATGGCCGCCGTGATTTCGAGCTGGGTCAGCAACCGGATCAAGGCCGATGGCATCACGGGGCGCGACCTGTTGGGATGCGCGGTCGCGGCGGCGGTGTCGGCCTCGTTCAATGCGCCCATTGCAGGGGCGCTGTTCGCGCTCGAGGTGGTGTTGCGGCATTTCGCGGTACATGCCTTTGCGCCCATCACCATTGCCAGCGTGGCGGGTACGGTCATCAACCGGTTGGAATTCGGGGATGTGACCGAGTTCCACCTGCCCACGTCAGGCGCCCTGCAATTCTATCAGGAACTTCCCGCTTTCCTGATGCTGGGCGGCGTCTGCGGCTTTGTTGCGGTGGCCCTGATGTGGACGATCTTCTGGGCCGAAGACATGGCCAATGTCATCCACGCGCGTTCCCGCATGCCGCGGTGGTTGCGGCCGGCGATTTCGGGCGCGATGCTCGGGGGGCTGGCGATTTGGTTCCCGCATATCATCGGGGTGGGATACGAAACCACCTCGGCGGCGCTGACAGGACAACTGGTCCTGCACGAGGCGATTGTCTTTGCCGTGCTCAAGGTCATTGCCGTGTCAATCACCATGGCAGGACGCATGGGTGGCGGCGTGTTTTCACCCGCGCTGATGGTCGGGGCGCTGACCGGTCTGGCTTTTGGCCTGATCGCGACCAGCGTCTTCCCCGAAGTGTCGGGAACCATCACGCTGTATGCCTTGGCCGGGATGGGCGCAGTGGCGGCGGCGGTGCTGGGCGCGCCGATTTCCACAACGCTGATCGTGTTCGAACTGACCGGCGACTGGCAGACGGGGCTTGCGGTGATGGTCAGCGTGTCGATCTCGACTGCGCTGGGATCGCGGCTGGTGGACCGGTCCTTCTTCCTGACCCAGCTTGAACGGCGCAACGTGCACCTTGCAGCGGGGCCGCAGGCCTATCTGCTGTCGATGTTCAACGTAGGCGCGGTGATGCGGGCCAAAGACCACAAACGCGCGGCATCGGAAGAAAAATGCTGGGAAATGATCAGTGACGGCATCTATGTCGATGGCAACGCGACTCTGGAAGCAGCGATGCCGATCTTTGACAAGGCCGGGGTCCAGTTCATCCCCGTGGTAACGCTGGCGGGCGAGGGGCAACCGCCGGAACTTTGGGGGGCGCTGTTCCATGTGGATGCGCTCAAGGCCTATAACAAGGCGCTTGCCGCCACAGCGGCCGAGGAACATTCCTGAAAAAAAGGGCGCGCCATCGGCACGCCCTGTTGACTGTTTCGTTTGGGACCGGTCGCTCAGACCCGTTCGACTGCCACTTCGTCACTGACATAGAACGCAATGTGATCCTTGATGCGCGCCACGTCTTCGATCGGCGCTTCATAGCTCCAGCCGGCGTTCT
Source organism: Shimia fortis (assembly GCF_040225985.1). Classification (NCBI taxonomy): domain Bacteria; kingdom Pseudomonadati; phylum Pseudomonadota; class Alphaproteobacteria; order Rhodobacterales; family Roseobacteraceae; genus Shimia; species Shimia fortis. The sequence goes on along the minus strand of NZ_JBBPEU010000002.1, from coordinate 529,422 downwards.
CGATGGTTTTCGATTTGGTCACGATCGAGAAATAGCTGGCATCGCCCTTGTGCGGGCAATGGGTACGGTGATCGCTTTCATCGAGAAAGGCCATGGCGATGTCTTCACGAGGAAAATAGATCACGGGCGGCAGATCGCCTTCGCTCAGTTCCAGTGCATTCGCGCTTTCACCCAAAGTCGCGCCGCCTGCGCGCACAACCCAATTGCCGTCCGCCTTGCGGATGGTGATCTTGCTGGTCATCGTCTAATCCCCCAATTTCAGGTCCGGCGTATCATATCTTGGATACATGTGACAGAGTCATGTCACAACTGCACCTGTTTGTAACATTACAATGGTGCCGTTGCGCGATCCAACCAGATTGCGACGTCTTTTTCCACCCTTGGTGCCAGAAGATGACGACACGTCGCATGGTAGGCGTCGATCCAGTCGCGCTCGGCCTGTGTCAGAAGCGCCGTGTCGATCAGGCGCCGATCAATCGGCACCCAGGTCAGCGTGCGGAACTGCAACATCACGCGGTGCGCATCTCCAGCGGGCAGAGCAGGAGCTTCTTCCACCAGCACAAGGTTTTCCAGACGGATCCCGAATGCGCCCGGCCGGTAATAGCCGGGTTCGTTGGAGAGGATCATGCCGGGCCGCAGCGGCACATCCGACAGGCGGCTCAGCCGTTGCGGGCCCTCATGTACACAAAGGTAAACCCCGACTCCGTGTCCCAGCCCGTGATCGAAATCCTGCCCGGCCGACCAAAGTGGCACACGCCCGATCGCCTCAAGGTGTTGTCCGGCGAGGCCCTGTGGCCACCGCAGTTGCGAGACCGCGATCATGCCCTGCAACACGCGGGTAAAGGCGGCCTTTTCCTCGGTCCCGACCGCGCCCACGGGCAGGGTGCGGGTGATGTCGGTGGTGCCGTCCCGGTACTGTCCGCCGCTGTCCAACACCAACAGATCGCCTGTGGCCAGTGTGCGGTTGGTGTCGTGGGTCACGCGGTAATGGATCACCGCGCCATGCGGTCCTGTGCCCGCGATTGTGTCAAAGCTGATATCCTGCAACTGGCCCGTCTCCCGGCGGCAGGTTTCCAGCTGCGTCACCACGTCGATCTCGGTGATCCCGCTCTCGGCGTTCTGGTCAAACCATGCAAGGAAGGTACACATTGCCGCGCCGTCGCGCAGATGTGCCTCGGTCGTGCCGGCAATTTCAGCGGCGTTCTTGCATGCCTTGGGCAGGGCGCAGGGGTCCGCGCCCTTGCGGATGTCCACGCTCGCGCCTTGAAGCGCCTCTGCGACGGCCACTGGCGCGCTGCCTGCATCGACCAGAACCGGGCCGGACAAACCCTGCAGGGTGGTCAGGAACAGATCCGGCACGTGTTCGCGGATCGCGGGGCCGAAATGATCCTCTTCCAGCGTTTCGAATTTCACCGGATCCATGAAAAGGTCCAGCGTGGCGTCAGCGTGCAGAATGGCAAAGCCATGTGTCACCGGATTGCGCGGAATGTCGGTGCCCCGGATGTTCAGCAGCCATGCCAGACTATCGGGCAGGGTGATCACGGCGGCGCTGTCCCCGGCGTCGCGAAGCCCCTTGGCCAAACGCGCCAGCTTGTCGGCATGAGGCTCGCCGGCAAGCGCAACGGGTTGCGCCGTGACCGGCGCGCGCGGCGGGTCGGGCTGGTCCTCCCAGATGCGGTCCACCTGGTTCGCGACCGGCACCAGCGCAATATCCTTGCCCTGCAGGGCGTGTGTCAGGCGATCGATCTCGTCAATCGTGTGCAGCCACGGGTCGAACCCAACCCGTGCCCCTGCCGCTGCATGATCCGCCAGCCACGCAGCCAGCGTGTTTTCAGGCCAGTCCACGGGGGTAAACACATCTGCGACCTGCAGTTTCACCTGCTCGCGATAGCGCCCGTCCACGAAGACACCGGCCACATCCGCCAGCACCGCGCAAAAACCGGCCGATCCGGTGAACCCCGTCAGCCATGCCAGCCGTTCGTCGCGGGGCGCCACATATTCGCCCTGATGGGCATCGGCGCGCGGCACGAGGAAACCGTCCAGCCCTGCGTGCGCCAGTTCCGCCCGCAAGGCGGCAAGGCGGGCAGGCCCCTGTTCCGGTTGCGACGCGGCGTTGAATTGCTGGAACATGGACTGCCTCCTACCTGCCTGATTGTCTTCACCTTGGGAAAAATACTCCGGGGGTTTGGGGGCAGCGCCCCCAATCGGCCCTAGCCAACCTTGCGCATGCCCAGAACCCTTGCCCGCTTGCGGGGATCGGCGTCAAACAGGCTGGCCAGTTGTTCTGTCATTGCCCCCGCCAGTTGTTCCACATCCGTGATCGTGACCGCTCGTTCGTAATAGCGCGTCACGTCGTGCCCGATCCCGATGGCCAGCAACTCGACCAGCTTGCGTTTTTCGACCATGGCGATCACGTCGCGCAAGTGCTTTTCAAGGTAATTGGCCGGGTTGACCGACAGGGTAGAGTCATCCACCGGCGCGCCGTCCGAAATTACCATCAGGATCTTGCGCTGTTCACGCCGCGCCAGCATCCGGCGGTGGGCCCATTCCAGCGCCTCACCGTCGATGTTTTCTTTCAACAGGCCCTCTTTCATCATCAGACCAAGGTTGAGATGGCTGCGTCGCCAAGGGGCATCGGCGGATTTATAGATGATGTGACGCAGGTCGTTCAGGCGTCCTGGTTGTTGTGGGCGGCCCTCGTTCAGCCAGTCTTCGCGGCTCAGCCCGCCTTTCCATGCGCGCGTGGTGAAGCCAAGGATCTCGACCTTGACGTTGCAGCGTTCCAACGTGCGCGCCAGAACATCGGCACAGATCGCGGCAATGGAGATCGGACGCCCCCGCATCGAGCCTGAATTGTCCAACAAAAGCGTGACCACCGTGTCGCGGAATTCGGTATCCTGTTCGACCTTGAACGACAGGGGCGTGGTCGGGTTGGCCACAACACGGGCCAGACGCCCGGCATCAAGAATGCCCTCTTCCTGGTCGAACGACCAGCTGCGGTTCTGTTGGGCCTGAAGGCGGCGCTGCAACTTGTTGGCAAGACGGCTGACGGCGCCTTTCAGCGGCTCAAGCTGTTGATCCAGATAGGCGCGCAACCGTTCCAGCTCGACAGGTTCGGCCAGATCTTCGGCGGCGATTTCTTCGTCATGGGCGGTGTTGAACGCCTTGTAGTCAGGATCAGCATCCGAGATCGGCTGGGGCGCGGGCGGCTCGAGAGGGGCCTCGCCCTCGGGCATCTCAACGTCTTCGCCCATTTCGTCTTCGGCCATCTCGTCCATCGAGACCTGCGCCTCGGACATGTCCTGCTGTTCGTCCTGCGACTGTTCTGGGCTGGCCTCGGACTCGTCATCCTGGCTGTCCTCGTTGCCGGATGAATCCGGATCGGGCTGTTCCTCGGCGTCGTCTTCGGCGTCATCCTCCTGATCGTCGTCCTGATCGGGATCGTCGCCCAGTTGGTCGCCATAGCCCAGATCCTCGATGATCTGGCGGGCAAACTTGGCAAAGCCCTGTTGGTCGGCCAAAAGGTCGTTCAGGTCGCCCAGCGTGTCACCGGCCTGCTGTTCGATATAGCCCTGCCAGAGTTCCATCACGTTGCGTGCGGCCGGGGGCAGGTCACGCCCCGTCGCCAGATGTCGGATCAGGTAACCGGCGGCGACGGCCAGCGGGGCCTCTGACGAACTGGTCAGACTGTCATAGCCGCGCCCGCGTGCCTCGTGTTCGATCTTGGCGTCGATGTTTCCGGCTGTGCCGGGCATGTCGCGCGCGCCCATCGCCTCGCAACGGGCGGTTTCCATCGCTTCATAAAGATCACGCGCCATGCCCTGCGGCGGCGCGTATTTTGCGTGGGTCGCGTTGTCGTGATATTTCAGGTTCAAGGCCAGCGCATCCGCCGTACCCCGCGCCAGCAGCACTTCGTCCCGCGTCATGCGTCGGCTGACCTGCGGCAGGCGCACCTGTTCCCCCGACACGCCCGCTGGATCGACCGTGTAAGTGACCGACAATTCCGGATTGTCGGCCATCACCTTGGTCGCTTCGGCCAATGCCTTTTTGAACGGATCGGCGGGGTTGTCGGATGGTTTTTTCATAGTGTCACCCTCTGCTACCCTCAGCGTTGCGTGTTCCGCCGGGAAAGTCCAGTGGCGGCCCCGTCAGAGCCGCCGCCTTATTGTGTGTCCTGCTCTTTCAGAAAAGAACGGCCCTGCTTACAGCAACGCCGCGCTCGCCGCGCTTTCCGGCAGTTCCTCGTCGAACAGGCGCTGATAGAACTCGGCCACGGTCTGGCGTTCCAGCTCGTCACATTTGTTGAGGAAGGTCAGGCGGAAGGCATAGCCCACGTTGCGGAAGATTTCCGCGTTTTCGGCCCAGGAAATCACGGTCCGCGGCGACATCACGGTCGACAGATCCCCGTTCATAAAGGCGGTGCGGGTCAGGTCGGCGACAGTGACCATCTGCTTGACGGTCTTGCGGCCTGCCTCGGTGTTGAAATGCGGGTTCTTGGCCAGAACGATGTTGGTTTCGGCGTCGATCGACAGGTAGTTCAGCGTCGCGACCAGCGACCAGCGGTCCATCTGCGCCTGGTTGATCTGCTGGGTGCCGTGATAGAGGCCCGTGGTATCGCCCAGACCAACCGTGTTGGCGGTGGCGAACAGGCGGAAATACTTGTGCGGGGTGATGATCTCGTTCTGGTCCAGAAGGGTCAGCTTGCCGTCGGTTTCCAGAACGCGCTGGATCACGAACATCACGTCAGCGCGGCCCGCGTCATATTCGTCGAACACGATTGCAACCGGGTTGCGCAGCGCCCAAGGCAGGATGCCTTCGTGGAATTCTGTGACCTGCTTGCCGTCTTTCAGCTTGATCGCGTCCTTGCCGATCAGGTCGATCCGGCTGATGTGGCTGTCGAGGTTCACGCGCACGGCGGGCCAGTTCAGGCGCGCGGCGACCTGTTCGATATGGGTCGATTTGCCCGTGCCGTGATAGCCCTGCACCATCACGCGGCGGTTGCGGGCAAAGCCAGCCAGAATGGCCAGCGTGGTGTCAGGGTCGAACTTGTAGGTGTGGTCGATCTCGGGCACGCGATCGCTGCGGTCGGCAAAGCCTTTGACCGTCATGTCCGTATCAATGCCGAACACTTCGCGTACCGAAATGTCCTCGGTCGGTTTTGCATTGATGTCTACCAGCCCGTCCGCCATTTTCTCGATCCTTCTTGCCGCCGGTCTTTGACCGGTGAATAAACTTTCGCAAACTCCTGCACCATATCGCCACCATCCACAAGGGAAAGAGCAAAAGACGTTGCGATGTCACAAACCTCGCGATGTCGTGCAGAGGGTTGAGTTGATGCGGTCGCCGGAAATGTCCAGTTTTTGACCAAGGATAAGGAGAAATATGATGCAACGACGTGTCTTTCTGACCGGGGCCACCGCTTTGATCGGGGGCGCTCTGTTGTCGGCGCGCCCGTCCGGGGCCACGCAAAAGGCGTTTGAAGTGACCCGCACCGAGGCGGAATGGCGCGCAATGCTGACCCCGTTGGAATACAAGGTGATGCGTAAGGAAGGGACCGAGCGCGCGGGATCTTCGCCGCTGGACAAGGTCTATGATCCCGGCATGTATCACTGCCGCGGTTGTGATCTTCCGCTCTATTCCAGCAAACACAAATACGACAGCGGCACCGGCTGGCCCAGCTTTTGGAAGGCACAGAAAAATGCCATCGGTACCAAGCCCGACCGTACGATCTGGGGCGTCCACACCGAATGCCATTGCCGCCGCTGCGGTAGCCATCTGGGCCATATCTTTGACGATGGGCCGAAACCGACCGGCAAACGCCATTGCATCAACGGCGTGTCCTTGGTGTTTCGGGCAGCATAACACGGCTGCGGGCCAAGGCGTCAGACCGTCAGAAAGATGTTCAGCGTGTCGACACCATCGCCCAAGGTGTCGACACCGTCGCCAAGGTTGTAAAACAACTGGTTCAAACCCGCCCCATCGACCAGCACAAAGGCATCGCGGATATCGCCAAGGTTTGTGCGAACGGAGATGACCAATTCATCGGTATTGGCGTCACCGGCCCCCAGATCCTGTAAATCAAAGAGTACGTCTCTCACGGCGCCCGAACGGAAGACCAGAACATCGCCTTCCATGTCGCTGTAGTCGGCGATCCAGTCGGTACCGTGGGACCAGTCGGAGCTGTCGCGCATCCGGGCCGCATGATAAAACTGGTCGGCCCCGTCGCCGCCATAGAGGATATCCGGCGCATAGCCGCCGTTTAGAAAATCGTCGCCGGCTCCACCGACCAACGTGTCGTTTCCATGCCCTCCGACCAGATTGTCATCACCTGCATGGCCAGCCAGAAGGTCATTGCCCCTGTCGCCGTTCAGGCGGTCATGGCCAAGCCCCCCGAAAAGCCCGTCATCGCCCTGACCGCCAAACAAAAGGTCTTCACCGCGTCCGGCAAACAGGCTGTCATTGCCATCGCCCCCCAGAAGCGTGTCATTGTTGGCCAGCGCGCTGAGCGTGTCATTGCCGTCGGTTCCGACCAGCGCCTCGCGCCCGTCGGTGCCTGCGTCACGCAGTTGGGCGACATGCAGGGTATAGAAATTCGCGGCATTTCCGGCCCGGTCGCTGACTTCGAGGATGAACGGGTCTGCCTCGGACACGACGGTCGCCGCGATGCCCCCGTAAGATTGTCCGTCCAGATCAAGCCGGCCCCCCCCGATGCGCAATTCCGGCTTGGCGCCGTGGGCGCGGTTGTATTCCACCATTATCAGGCTGTCGCCCTCCGGGGTCACCGAGAACCAGTCTTCGTCCTGATGGAACAGGTGGCTTCTGCGTTCGGTGTTGAGCGGCATCTCGGCGGCGGTCGCGACGCTCTGGCCGATATCGGTCACGGGATCAATGCGCAGGGTATAGGTCCCGCCCTGCCGGTCGAGCGACTGGATGCCCGCGAAGAAGTTGCCACCTTCGCCCGAAGCAAAGTAGATTGGACGAGCAGGTTCCCCCATTGAGGCGATCAACGGTTGTCCCGAAGCGTCGTTCAGCGACAGCCGCGTTTCCCGTGACTCGGACCTGCTATAGCTGAGCCGGTATGACGTGTCGGCGGCCAGCGACATGCCGAACCAGTCGGTATCGTTCGGAAACAGCTCTTCCGTCAGGGGGGTGCCAATGGTCAGCTGTTCTTCGGTCTGGGTATTGCCAGGAATGTCCGCGCCGAAACTGGCCGTGAGGGTAAAGGCGCCTTCAATCGGTCCGAAGTTCGAATTGGCAAATCCATAGCGCGCCTGGGGGGCGATATAGTAGGTGCCGTCGCTGTTCACGGATGTGGTCAGGCTGGTGTCACCACGTACCATAAGTTCCCCGTCTGGCCCCAGCAGATGCAACAACATCCCGAAATCTGAAATCAATTCAAAGTCATAGGGGACCCCGGCCAGCAGGTCTATCGCATAGGCATCAGTATCACTGGCACCGTCGAACCATCCCGTCTGGCTGTTCCCCACCGTGATGCTGGCAGAGGTGTCAGGGCCGCCGGACAGGTCGTCGCTCTCTCTTGAGGTCAGGGTGTAGGCGCCGGGGCTGCTGCCGCCCTGTAGCCGCAGAAAATACTCCCCGTCTTCGGGGGGCGTGACCAGCAACATGCGGTCGTGCGCGGTTTGAAAAGGTGTCTCGCCGACGATCCATTCCAGACCCGCGCCATCTCCAGACTCCCGGAAAAGCCGTATTTCGTTAAAAACCGAAACCCCGACCTCAGTCGCCTGGAATTCGTACCTTTGACCGCCCACGAGGGTGACGGCAAACATTTCCTCGTCAAAGTAAAAGTCGTTGCGCAGATTCAGGGTTTGTCCGATGGCAAGGGGCTGTGCATTGGTGGCAAAGGGGGATGGATCGCCCTGCACCTCTTGAATGGTGACGGTGTAGGGATGATCGCCGTTGCCGAGACCGTAGGATTCGACATTTACAAAGACGGTTCCGGTGCTGTCAGACGTGGCGTAGAGAACCTGATCTGCTTCCGGACCAAAAGGATTCTGCCGATCAATCAGACCGTCTCTGTCCCAGTTTTCGCGGAACAACGGATTGCGGCTTTGATCAAACGTGCCTGCATTGACGCGCAAGCGATAGGTCACACCGGCCTCGGCCTCGAACCCGATGGCATCACTGTCGATGGCGCCACTGCGGACCTCAAAGGTTCCACTGTAGGGCGTTCCAATGGCTACGCGGGCGGGGCTGGTAAAGTCGCGGGGCAGGTCCGGCATTAAAATATCCTTTTAAAAACATCTTTAATGCTAGAAGTGCCTGCAACGTCTGACAAGAAAAAAAGGGTGTCTTCGACTTCCCGCATGTCCGGGCACAAAGACCTGCCAAGAAAAAGGCCCCCGCGCGGGGGCCTTTCACATCACTTGAAGTTGCGGCTTTCCTTGATCTGGTCCCAGGCCCAGACAACCTCTTGCAGCTGTTCTTCCTGGCTGCGGTCGCCACCGTTCATGTCGGGGTGCAGCACCTTGATCAACTTTTTGTAGGCCTTGCGCACTTCGGCCTTGGTCCAGCTGTCCTTGGCCTCAAGGATTTCGATCGCGCGGCGCTCGGTCGGGGGCAGGCGTTTGGATGCGCCGCCGTTCTTGCCGGGGTTCTGCGTGGCGTTCGCGCCCAGAACCTGATGCGGGTCCTCGATGCCCAAGCGCGCCCAAGCACGGGCTTCGGGATCGGTGAAGGTCTTGGTTTCGCGCTCCCAGACCTTGTCCTTGGAATTCTGAGCGTTCATCTCCGCCTCGGTCTTGCCGTCGAAGAAGTTCCACTTCAGGTTATATTCCCGCACGTGGTCTTTGCAGAACCACTTGTATTCATCCAGAACGTCGGGTGCGCGGGGCGCGCGGTACTGGCCCGGTTCGTTGCAACCTTCATGTTCGCACACGCGGGTCGAGGTCTCGCTGGCCCCGGACATGCCCCGCCGGCCACGCGGATTTTTCTTCTTGGCCGACGACACGGACATATCAAAACCGAAGGGATCTGTTTTGCTCATGGTCTCACCTTTTCGAGTCGAGGCGCAGAGTTTAATCTAACCGTCAGCAGATTGAAGAGGCAGGAGCCAAAAAAATGTCAGTGACACAAGAAATTCATGATCGCCTGAGTGCGGCCTTCGCCCCAAGAGAGCTGAATGTCGAGGATGACAGTGAAAAACATCGCGGTCATGCCGGCTATCAGGAAGGGGGCGAAAGCCATTTCAATGTGCGGATTCGTGCCGATGCCTTTGCCGGGATGAACCGGATCGCCCGCCACCGCGCCGTGCACAAGGCGCTGGGGGCCGATCTGGTCGGGCGCATTCACGCGCTGGCGCTTGATATCGACGCCTGAGCCAGAGTTTCGCGCGTGGTCAGGGCGCGGGTTTGTCGCTCTGATCCCCGTCTGGCGTGGTTGCGTCATCCGGATCAGAAGGCCTTCCAACCTTCTGTGCCCGTTCCCTTAGGGCAAATGGCAAGGCGCTGGCCGGGCCGTGGTCGGTTTTATCTTCCGGGACGGCGCCATCCCCGGTCGGGGCTTTGGAGGTCAGCACCAAAGGGGCGGCCTCGTCTTCGGACTCTTTCGCGTTTGGGGTGGCGTCCTCAAAAGCCGCATCGACCTTATCCGGTGTGGGGGCATCCTGCTCTGGTTCAGATTCAGATGGGCTGTCCGCGGCAACAACAGGGTCCTCTGCCGATGCGTTTGCCGCGATCTGGTCCGGCGCTTCCAGTAGGCGCGGTTCAAAGGCACTGATGTCTTCCAGATTTGGGCGGCGGAAGACAAGCACCGTGCGGAAACTGGTCTGGCTGCCAGTCAGGCCGACCCGTTCCTCATTCGGCAGGGTTTCTGCGCGCAAGTATTCCCAACCTTCGGCTGCCATGTCGTTCATGGCCACTTCCAGCGCATGGGCAAATCGGCCCTCGGGACCCTTTACGCCGCGAGCCTTCTTGCCCTTCGACGGGGCCGGGATCACCTTGTAATCGTATCGCGTTGTCACGTTTTCCAAAACCTGTGTGTTTTCAAACTATTTGCCCCGCAATCTTTTGGGCAGCGCGCGCAGGCTGTCGGGGTATTCCGGCAGGTCCGCGCTTTCCTTGAACAGCGCCCATGAGGGGAACTTGTCCTGCGGATCGCGTTTTTTGGACAGGGCGGTGCGCATCACGGGCTGGCCCAGCGCGTCGGCAAAGGTATCCACTGAAATCTGCACCAGTGGCCATTTGCTGTGGTAATCATGCCCGGCAATCATGCCACCAGTTTTGACTTTGGCATACCAGTCATACATGGTTTTGCCCCGCTCTTCGCCGGTATGGGCGTAGCCGTCGATATAGACATAGTCGAAATACTCATCGGGAAAGGCATCCAGCGCGTCTTCAAAGCTCATCCGCAAGAGCCAGTAATTGGCGCCCATGCCGATATTCTTGAGCGCGCTGATATATTCCTTGGTGTCGTGGTGATCGCCGTAAAGGTCCACGCCGTAAAGCTCCGAGAACAGGCCGGTTTCCCGCAGGCGTTTGGAATACCAGCCACCCGCGACCCCCAGTTCAATGCCGATCAGGCCGTCCCTTTCCAGAAAGAGCGGAAGCTCTTTGCGTTCCTGAAGAATATCCACAATCTCGGTCATGGGGGCACGTTCTCATGGCCGGTGCGTCCGGTCCAGTGCCGACACGCCCCGACCCACCGCTTTTTCGCAACCGTGTCGGGCGCGCATCGACCGGCGCGGTCAGGTCTTGTGGCGAATGGCCATCTGGCGCCCAATGCGCGCGGGGCGGGGCAGGGTGCGATGCGACGCGAACAACGCCTCGACCCGTGCCATGATGTCGTCGGGCATGGCGGCGACGCGCGGGCCGGACATGTCGATATGCAGCCCCAGACCTTCGCCCGTGGCCGAGACCCATCCGTCCTCGTGAATCAGTTCCTGATAGAAATGAAAGCTGCGGTCGTTGTGGTCCAGCAACTGGAACGACGCACGCACCTTGGCACCCATATGCAGCTCGCGCAGATAACAGACATGGAATTCCGCCGAAAAGGTGGTGTGATTGGTGCGTGTCTTGTATCCGGGGCCAAATCCCAGCTGTTCCCAGATCTGGTCCACACCCCGATCAAACAGCACGTTGTAATAGGCCATGTTCAGGTGGCCGTTATAGTCCAGCCATTGTTCCTCAAGGTCCATGGGCGCAGACATGAATGGGGCGTCGAATTGCATTTAAAAATCCTGTCACAGCGTTGTTGTCTGTTTATGCACAGGCTCTTTGCGCGGGATCAAGGCACGCGGCGGCGTTTGCGATATCCAGAACGCAAAGAAAGGAGGACGACATGCGTATTCTGATCGTTCAGGGTCACCCTGATGCATCTGCCCCCCACCTTTGCCATGGGCTGGCCGAGGCTTATGCCAAGGGCGCGATCGGGGCCGGGCACGAGCTGCGCCGGATCGACGTGGCGACCTTGCCCATCACCTTTCTGCGGTCGCAGGCGGTTTGGGCGTCAGATGACGTGCCCGACTATGCACGCGCCGCGCAAGAGGCCGTTTTGTGGGCCGATCATATCGTGGTTCTGTTCCCGCTCTGGATGGGCGGAATGCCATCCCTGTTGCGGGCGTGGTTCGAACAAAGCTTTCGCGAAAATTTCGCCTTCGAGATGTCCGATCAGGGCATGGTTCGGCACCTCAAGGGGAAATCCGCGCGGCTGGTCGTGACCATGGGCATGCCGAGCGTGTTTTACCGGTGGTATTTCGGCCAACCGGGCACCAAGCTGTTGCGCCGGTCGATCCTTGGTTTTGCGGGCATCTCGCCGATCCGGCAAACACTGGTGGGGATGGTCGAAAAAGTGCCCGCCGAAAGGGCGGGCAAATTGTTTTCCGAGATGGAGGCGTTGGGCCGCGCGGGCCGTTAGCTGCCCAGTTTTTGCGCGACCAGTTGGTTCACCGCCTTGGGGTTGGCCTTGCCACCGGTGGCTTTCATCACCTGACCCACGAACCAGCCTGCCAGCTTCGGGTTCACCTTGGCCTTTTCGACCTGTGCCGGGTTGGCGGCGATGATCTCGTCCAGCGCGGCCTCGATCGCGCCGGTGTCAGTCACCTGCTTCATCCCGCGTTCTTCGACGATGGCTTCGGGATCGCCACCTTCGGTATAGACGATTTCGAACAGGTCCTTGGCAATCTTGCCAGAGATCGCATCCGACTTGATCAGTTTGATGATGCCTGCCAGCTGTTCAGGCGACACCGGCGTTTCGGTGATATCGTGGTCTTCCTTTTTCAGGCGACCGAACAATTCGTTGATGACCCAGTTCGCGGCCAATTTGCCGTCGCCTGCGTCACCGGCGACCGCCTCGAAATAGGCGGCACTTTCGGAATCCGCGGTCAGGACCGACGCGTCATAATCCGACAGGCCAAAGCTCTCGATAAAACGGGCCTTCTTGGCGTCGGGCAGTTCCGGCAGGTTGGCGGCGATATCGTCGACCCAGTCCTGTTCGATTTCCAGAGGCAGAAGATCGGGATCGGGGAAATAACGATAGTCATGCGCCTCTTCTTTGGAGCGCATCGAACGGGTTTCGTTCTTGTCTGGATCGTAGAGGCGCGTTTCCTGCTCGACCTCGCCGCCACCTTCGACGATGCGGATCTGGCGTTCGGCCTCGATCATGATCGACTGCTGGATAAAGCGCATCGAGTTCATGTTCTTGATCTCGCAGCGGGTGCCCAGATGGCCGAAATCACCGGTCTCGCGGTATTTCTCGTACGCGCCGGGGGTGCAGATCGACACGTTCACGTCAGCCCGCAGGTTGCCGTTCTGCATGTTGCCATCACAGGTGCCCAGATAGCGCATGATCTGGCGCAGCTTGGCGATATAGGCGGCCGCCTCTTCGGGGCCGCGAATGTCGGGGCGGCTGACGATCTCCATCAGCGCCACGCCGGTGCGGTTCAGGTCGACAAAGGACATATGCGGGTCCATATCATGGATCGACTTGCCCGCGTCCTGTTCCAAGTGGATGCGTTCGATCCGCACCATACGCGCAGTGCCGTCACCCATCTCTACCAGCACTTCGCCTTCGCCCACGATGGGGTGATAAAGCTGCGAAATCTGATAGCCCTGCGGCAGGTCGGGGTAGAAATAGTTCTTGCGGTCAAAGGCGCTGAACAGGTTGATTTCTGCCTTCAGGCCCAGACCCGTGCGCACCGCCTGTGCGACGCATTCTTCGTTGATGACGGGCAACATGCCGGGCATGCCCGCATCCACGAAGGCCACGTTCGAGTTCGGCTCGGCGCCGAATGTGGTCGAGGCCCCCGAGAACAGCTTGGCATTGGTGCTGACCTGGGCGTGCACCTCCATACCGATGACCAGTTCCCAGTCCTGTTTCGCGCCCGCGACGACTTTGGGCTTGGGGGCTTCATATGTCAGGTCGAGCATCTGCCGGTCTCCAATCTTACCGAGGTTGGATCGGGTTCTAGGACAGGCAGGGTGCAGGGGCAAGAGGGCAGGGCGTCAGGAATTGCTCTGGGTGATGCCTTCTGGGCCAAAAGAGACGGTCTGCCCCTGTTGCAAGCTGGTCAGGAAAGGCATCGCCACCGCGGCCAGGGCGGTTTCCTTGCCCTTTTCGGCCAGACGCTCGGTCGAGATGATCCGCGCGGTGTTCTCGAATCCGATTTCGGCGTGGCCCCAGATCAGCGGATGCACTTCACGCAGATGGTTAAAGACCAGTTCCTCGAACCCGCGGCGCAGGGCCGGGGGCAGGTCGGGGCGGGTGCCGTGGCTGTGATAGCGTTCGCGGGCCAGTTGCCAGCTTTGATAAAGATGCGCGGCGATGAGGTTGATCACGTGTTGGTCCTGACACCGGTTCAGGATATCGCGGATGCCATCCATGAAGTAATCCATTTCCAGCGCGTCAAACCCGTTCGGATCTACAAGGAGAGCGTCGAACCAGACCCAGCTATAGGCCCCAGCGCCCCACAAATCATAGGTGCGGGCGGCCGTGCGGCGAGCTTCGAGATCCAGCGCCTGATGGGTGCCATACCAGCGCGGCAACAGATAATTGCCCAGAGACCGCATATGGCGGGCATTGTGGGGATCAAGGTCGATCAGGGCCTCGAATTCGCGCACCAGATGCGCCGCCGGATTGGGGCGCCCGGGCAACAGGGCACAGCGCGCCGCCGACAGGGCGGGCGAGTGCAGTTCATGCGGATCGAATTCGGCAAGGATATCGCTGGCACGGTCGAAGTGGGCCTCGAACGCGTCGCGGTTCACGTCCTTGATCGCCTCGCTCGCGCGGGCCCCGCGCCAGGCCCAGCCGATGTCGATATGCATATGCGCCACGATCAGGGCGAGGGCATAATTTTTGGGGTCATCCATCAGCACCATCTCAAGCGCCTCGATCCCCGAGAAGAAATCGGCCCCCTTGGCCGGACGCCCATATAGCAGCCCGTGTTCCGCCGCGCGCACCACGTCCGAGCGCGCCCCAAAGGCCAGAAGATCGGCAAGCGGCATCCCCGAGCATGTCGTGTCGCGCGCTTGATCGTGGGCAATGATCATTTCCGAAAGCTCGTCCCAGCGTTCCTGCCGGGCAAGATACACGCCCTTTTCGCGGGCGGCGTCGCTTTCCACTTGGTCTGGGGTGGAAAGATTAACCGGAATATCAATGCGTTGGGTCAAATCGCGATAAGTAATGTTGCCGTCGATCTCTTCGATCGGTAAAGGGTCAGGTGCCTGTTCGCCGCGGGGAGGTTTCCGCGCGAAACGCTGCAACGAGGACGGCAATAGCCCTGCGAGTTGCTGTTTATGATTTAAAAAACGGCTCATTCGTACTTGTGCTCCTGTGAACAGTTGCACATTGCCCGCCCAATCGGGCCGAATGATGGCACCTTGTTGAAATCATCCAGACGAATTCAAGCCGAGACCGGTCCGCTCAGACCACCCGGAAATGGTGGCGTTCGGTCTTGATTTCACGCTCTTTTAAGGCGTTTTCCAGCGCCTGATGCGGCGGCATCGTGTCTTGTGGAATGCGCATCTTGCTCTGGTCGACAAGGGTCAGCGTCACCCGCACCGAGAAATCCCAGCGTGTATCAAACCGTGCGCCCTGCACCTGATGGAGGGGTACGCGGGCGTGCTGGGTGTTGCTTTTCCATTCGATATGAGTGTCGTCCAGCGTGAATGTCGCCCGCGGGTTGCGCAGCACGTCAAAGGCCGCGGGCACGGCGAACAGCCCCAACACCACCAGAACCCATGTCACTGTCCCGATGGAATAGAGAAAGGCCAGCACGGCCAGGGCCGCCCCCAGCGCAAGGAATGTGCGCGGGTTGCGGCCCTGTGTCTCGTGAGTGAGCGGGGCGGCCATCTGCGATCAGGTCCCGCGAATCCGGGTGATCATTTCATGGGTGTCGCGGCTGAGGTCCGGCTTGGCCGCAATCCGGTCAAGCTGGGCTGCGATCAGTGCCTGACGGTCCGGATCATACCGTTTCCATGTCTGGAAGGCGTTGCACATGCGCGCGGTGGTCTGCGGGTTGAGCGAATCCAGCTTGATTAGCCAGTCCGCCAACAACCTATAGGCCGCACCATCGGCGTGGTGGAAGCCGGCATGATGCATCGACAGGGCCCCCATGACAGCGCGGAAACGGTTCGGGTTCTTCATGTCGAAATCCGGATGTTCCGTCAGGCGCGTGGTGGTCGCGGCCACGTCTTCGGGTTTGGCCTGAATGATCTGCAGGCTGAACCATTTGTCCATCACCAACCGGTCATGTGTCCACTGAGCCTCGAACGCTGCCAGTTGATCCTGACCTGCACCCGCATCCAGAAGGCAGGACAGCGCGGCCAGTTGCAGGGTCATGTTGTCGGCCTTGTCATATTGCGCGGCTGCGAGCGCCCCACCGTCGGTGCGGCTGATCAGGGCCAGCGCGGCATTGGCCAGCGCGCGGTTTCCGGCCCCTTCTGCATCGGGGGCATAGGGGACTTCGACCTGATGATCGGCATAAAGCGCGGGCAGAAGATCGGCAAAGGCTGCGGCCTTTGCATCGCGAAGGGCCTCGCTGGCGCTATGGATCGCGTCGGGGTCGGGGGTGATACCCGCCTCGTGCAGCAGACCGGCCAGTTCAGATTGCGTCGGCTGGCCCAACATGAGCGCGCGGTAGGCTGGATCAAGGCTGTTGTCCCGCAACACCGCGCCCAGCCCTTCCAGATAGGCCGCGTCGGGGGCGGCGCCCGTCGTGATGGTCGCCATCAGGGAATCGCGGGCCAGCATACGCCCTGCTTCCCAGCGGTTGAACGGATCGGTGTCATGGGCCAGTAGGAAGGCGCGGCGGCTGTTGTCGATGTCCTGTTCCAGAATGACCGGTGCCGAGAAGTTGCGCAGGATCGACGGGATCGGGCGCGTGGCGTGGCCTTCAAATGTAAAGCTTTGTTCCGCCTCGGTCAGTTCAAGAATACGGGTCTCCATCACCTCGTCGCCATTGGGATTCAAAAGCCCGACGGCCACGGGGATGACCTGTGGCAGCTTCTCGTCCTGCCCCGGTGTGGGCGCGGTGGTTTGCGACAGGTGCAGGGTGAACCTGTCTCCGTCATAGTCTTCGCGCACGGTGACGCGCGGTGTGCCGGACTGGGAATACCAGCGTTTGAACTGCGTCAGGTCGCGCCCGGTGGCATCCTCGAACACCTGCAACCAGTCTTCGATCGTGGCGGCATCGCCGTCGTGACGTTCGAAATACAGGTCCAGCGCCTTGGCATAGGCCGCGTCCCCAACAAGGGTTTTCAGCATCCCGATCACTTCGGCGCCCTTTTCATAGACGGTCGCAGTGTAGAAGTTGTTGATCTCCTGAAAGCTCTCGGGGCGGACAGGGTGCGACAGCGGCCCCTGATCCTCGGGGAACTGGCGCCCCCGCAGGGCCAGCACGGTGGAAATCCGCGCCACCGGGGCCGAGCGCATGTCAGCCGTGAACTGTTGGTCGCGATAGACGGTCAGCCCCTCTTTGAGGCACAGCTGGAACCAGTCACGACAGGTGATCCGGTTGCCGGTCCAGTTGTGAAAATATTCATGGGCAATGATCGCCTCGATCCGTTCGAAATTGGCATCCGTGCTGGTTTCAGGGCTGGCCAGCACGCAGGACGAGTTGAAGATGTTCAGCCCCTTGTTCTCCATCGCGCCCATGTTGAAGTCATCCACCGCCACGATATTGAACAGGTCAAGGTCGTATTCGCGACCATAGACGTCCTCATCCCATTTCATCGAATCCTTGAGCGCCTGCATCCCGAAGGCGCATTTGTCCTCGTCACCGGGGCGGACCCAGATATTCAGGTCAACCTTGCGGCCCGACCGGGTGGTGAATGTGCCGGGATGATTGACAAGGTCTCCGGCCACCAGTGCAAAGAGATAGGCCGGTTTTGGCCAGGGGTCTTGCCATTTTGCAAAGCCTTCCCTCTGATCCACAGGGTTTCCGTTGGACAGCATCACCTTTTCCGGCCCTTCGATCGTGACGTCAAAGGTGGCCATCACATCGGGGCGGTCGGGGTAATAGGTGATCTTGCGGAACCCTTCGGCCTCGCACTGGGTGCAATACATTCCGTTGGACATATAAAGCCCCTCAAGGGCCGTGTTGGCCTGTGGGTCGATTTCAACTTCGGCCTCCCAGATAAAGGGTGCGTCGGGGGCGTCAGCCTCGATCCCGCCGTCCACATCGCGCACGTCTACATCCACACCGTCAATGCGGGTGGCGATCCGGGTCAGGTTTTCACCGTGCAGAAAAAACCGCCGGTCAGTGGCATCGGGATTGGGGCGGAAGCGGATGCGGCTGTGAACACGCGTTGTCGAGGGGGCAAGCCGGAATGTCAGTTCGACTCCGTCGATGACATAGCCAAAGGGCGTGTAATTCGAGAGGTAGATCGTCGTCGGGGCCGCGTCGCGCATCGTATTCTCCTGCAAAAGTCCGTCCAAGAAGATGTAGCTGATCCTGATTTGGTCGCAAGGAGGCTTTTCAATCGACGGGGCGCCGCTATCTCGGGCTGTATGACGGACACGGTGCTTCTCTGGTTCAAACGCGATCTGCGTATCTCTGACCATCCCGCGCTTGCGTGGGCGGCGCGGCTGGGGCGTGTCGTGCCGGTCTTCATTGTCGAGCCGGGTTATTGGCAATTGCCCGACAGCGCCGGACGCCAGTTCGAATTCGTACGGGAAAGCGTGGCAGATCTGGAACAGGCGCTGGCAGGGATCGGCTTGCCTATGTGTCTGAGGGTGGGCGCGGCGGTGCAGGTGCTTGAGGACCTGCGCGTCGAAACCGGCGCGACGCATCTGGTCAGTCACGAGGAGATCGGCAACGACTGGACTTTTCAGCGGGATCGCGCGGTTGCGGATTGGGCGCACGGGGCAGGGGTACGCTGGCACGAGCTGCCCCAAAGCGGCGTGGTCCGGCGCCTTTCGAATCGGGATGACTGGGCGAGACATCGCAACCGGTACATGGCGGCGAAGCCCATCCCTGTGCCGCGGGGGGATCACGGCCCGCAACTGCGGTCCGATGCATGGCCCAATCTTAGCCTGCATGATTACTGTCCGGATCGCCAGGCGGGCGGGCGGACCGCAGGTCTTGCGACGCTCGACAGTTTCCTGCACGTCCGTGGCCGCACTTATCGCAAGGCCATGTCCTCGCCCTTGGACGGGGCCGTGGCCTGTTCCCGTCTCAGCCCGCATCTGGCCTTTGGCACGCTTTCGGTGCGCGAGGTGGCCCAACGCACCAGTGTGCGCCAAAAAGCGGTACGCGCCGAAGGGCGCCGGGACGGGTGGAGCGGATCATTCAAATCCTTTCAATCCCGCCTCGCATGGCGGGACCATTTCATGCAGAAACTCGAAGACCAGCCCGCACTGGAATGGCAATGTCTGCATTCGGCCTATGAAGGGATGCGCCCCGAAATTCCCGACGCCGAGAGGCTGGATCGCTGGTGCGAAGGTGCGACCGGTGTGCCATTTGTCGATGCCTGTATGCGCAGCCTGCGGGCGACCGGATGGCTCAATTTCCGGATGCGCTCGATGCTTATGGCCTTTGCCTCGTATCATCTGTGGCTGGACTGGTGCCCGACCGGGCGGCATCTGGCCCGACAGTTCACCGATTATGAACCGGGCATCCACTGGCCACAGGTGCAGATGCAGTCGGGCACCACCGGCATGAACACGATCCGCATCTACAACCCCGTCAAGCAGGGGCAGGATCAGGACCCGACCGGTGTGTTCACGCGCCGCTGGGTGCCGGAACTTGAGGCCGTGCCAGACATGTTCCTGCAAACACCGTGGCTATGGCCGGGGTTTGATAAACTGCGCTATCCTGCACCAGTTGTCGATCTTGAGCAGGCGGCCCGCAAAGCGCGCGAAACCGTCTGGGCCAGACGTCGCGGCGCGGGCTTTCGCGAAGAGGCACAGGGCATCGTCAAGCGCCATGCCAGTCGCAAGACCCGCCTCCCGCGCAAGCGCCGCCGCAAGGACGACGCGGCGCAACTGGATTTTGGCTTCTGATGGCGCGTCACCGCAAGAAGGGCGACCTGCCCACTCGGATTTGCGCGACCTGTGGCCGCCCGTTCACGTGGCGGCGCAAATGGAAGGACTGTTGGGATCAGGTGCGCTATTGTTCCGACCGCTGTCGCCGCCATCGGTCGGAGAAGGCCCCAGAAGGCCGCGCAAAATCATTTACTTGATTTTCTGATATGTGATTTTGGTAAATCGAAATAACCAATTTAGTTGCCTATAGGAAACTTTTGTTCTAACTCGTTCCGGTATGCCGTTGTGTACTTGAGAGGGTGGAAAGCATGTCGGAACGTATCGAGAAATTCGGGTTGCAGGTCGACCCTGCGTTGGTTGCATTCATCGAGGACCAGGCGCTGCCGGGCACCGGTGTGAGTGTCGAGACCTACTGGCAGGGCCTGAGCCTTCTGGCGCACGAGTTGGGGCCGGAAAACCGCCGTCTTCTTGCCGTGCGTGAAGAGATGCAACAAAAGCTGGACGCATGGCACAGCGCCCGCAAGGGCCAGGCCCATGATTCAGCCGCCTATCGCGCCTATCTGCAAGAGATCGGCTATCTTCTGCCCGAGGGCGGGGATTTCGAGATCGAAACCGCCAATGTCGATCCCGAGATCGCGATGGTGCCGGGGCCCCAGTTGGTTGTACCGATCACCAATGCCCGCTTTGCCCTGAATGCGGCCAATGCCCGCTGGGGGTCACTGTATGACGCGCTTTATGGGACCGATGCCATGGGAGACCTGCCCACCGGCGGCGGATACGATGCCGCCCGTGGGGCCCGCGTGATTGCCTGGGGCCGCGATTTTCTGGATCGCAGCGTGCCGCTGGCGAACGGCTCATGGGCCGATATTTCGGGGCTGGCCGTGGAAAATGGCGCTTTGGTGCCCGCTCTGAAAGACCCTGCCCAGTTTGCCGGCCATGTCGGGGCGGCCGGCACGCCGTCGCGTGTTCTGCTGAAAAACAACGGCTTACATGTCATTCTCGAGATTGACCCGAACGGCAACATTGGCGCGACGGACGCGGCGGGGATCAACGATATCACGCTTGAATCCGCACTCTCGACCATCATGGATTGCGAGGACTCGGTTGCCTGTGTCGATGCCGAGGACAAAGTTCTGGCTTATGGCAATTGGCTGGGTCTGATGAAGGGCGATCTTGCCGAAGAGGTCAGCAAGGGTGGCAAAACCTTTACCCGTGTCCTGAACGAAGACGTGGCCTATACCGACGCAAGCGGCGCGGCTGCCACTCTGAAAGGGCGCTCGATGCTACTCGTGCGCAATGTCGGCCACCTGATGACCAACCCCGCCGCGCTGGACCGCGAGGGGCAAGAGATCGGCGAGGGTCTGATGGATGCGCTGACCACCGTGATGATCGCGATGCACGACCTGCAACGCGACAGCGGCAATTCGGTGCATGGCTCGGTCTATGTGGTGAAACCCAAGATGCATGGCCCCGAGGAAGTGGCCTTTACCGACCGGATTTTCGACACGGTCGAAGACATCCTTGGTCTGCCGCGTCACACCGTCAAGATCGGCATTATGGACGAGGAACGCCGCACCAGTGTCAACCTCAAGGAATGTATCCGTGCTGCGAAACACCGCGTCGCCTTTATCAATACCGGCTTCCTTGACCGCACCGGCGACGAGATCCACAGCTCGATGGAGGCGGGTGCCTTCCTGCGCAAGGGCGAGATGAAAACGACGCCATGGATCCTGTCCTACGAGGATCGCAACGTCGATATCGGGCTGGCCTGCGGATTGCAGGGCAAGGCCCAGATCGGCAAGGGCATGTGGGCCATGCCCGACCTGATGGGCGCGATGCTGGAGCAGAAGATCGGCCATCCGAAATCGGGCGCGAACTGTGCCTGGGTGCCGTCGCCGACCGCGGCGACCCTGCATGCCACGCATTATCATGCCGTCGACGTTCTGGCCCGCCAGAACGAGATCAAATCCGGCGGTGCGCGTGGCACGCTGGACGATCTGCTGACCATTCCGGTAATGAGCGGCGAGAACCTGTCAGAGGACGATATCCAGCAGGAAATCGAAAACAATGCGCAAGGCATTCTGGGTTATGTGGTGCGCTGGGTCGATCAGGGTGTGGGGTGTTCCAAGGTGCCGGACATTCATGACGTGGCCCTGATGGAAGACCGCGCCACGTGCCGCATTTCCTCGCAGGCGCTGGCCAACTGGCTGCATCACGGGGTGGTCAGCGAAGCGCAGGTCATGAGCGCAATGCAAAAGATGGCCGCCGTGGTCGACCGGCAGAACGCGGACGATCCGGCCTATCGCCCGATGGCGCCCGGTTTTGACGGGATCGCCTTTCAGGCGGCCTGTGATCTGGTGTTCAACGGGCGGATCCAGCCTTCGGGTTATACCGAACCCGTGCTGCATGCGCGGCGTCTGGAACTGAAGGCGTCATTGTGATCTGCCAGGGTGGGGCACTGAAGGGGCTGGTTGCCCCTTCAGGCTTCCCCGCGAGTATTTTGGAAAAGAAGAAAGGCTGGGTATGACGATTTCTCTGAGAAAAGCGCGCACGATCATTCGCAAGTCCCTTGAAAAGGGCCGCGAGATGGAACTCAAACCGCTGTCTGTCGTGGTGCTGGATGCGGGCGGCCACGTGCAGGCGTTCGAACGTGAAGACGGCGCGGCACCGGGGCGGTTTGCGATTGCACATGGCAAAGCCTACGGCGCGGTGATGCTGGGCATGGCGGGCAAGGCGCAGATGGCGCGTGCCGAACAGCAGGCCTATTTCATGGCGGCAGTGAATGGCGTTTACGGTGGTCAGGTGATCCCGGTGCCGGGCGGTGTGTTGCTGCGCGACAAGAAGGGCGCGGTGATCGGCGCGGTCGGGGTGACGGGGGACACGTCGGACAATGACGCCATTGCCGCGCTGGCCGGGATCGAGGCGGCAGGGCTGATCGGCGAATCCTGATCGTCCGTCCAGAATCAAAAGAAGCCCCGCACGGGTGAGCGCGCGGGGCTTCTGTATTGGATAAGCGGGTCTTTACGACTCGGGCAGCAGCACCTTGTCGATTACGTGGATCACGCCGTTCGAGGCGGTGATGTCCACGGCAGTGACCTTGGCGTCGTTCAGCATGACCTTGTCGCCTTTGACGGTGACGTCCACATCAGCGCCGTTCACGGTTTCGGCCATGTCGATGGTGACCACATCAGACGACATCACCTTGCCCGGCACCACGTGATACGTCAGCACGGCGATCAGTTGATCTTTGTTTTCCGGTTTGAGCAAGTTCTCCACGGTGCCCTCGGGCAGGGCGGCAAAGGCTGCGTCGGTCGGGGCAAACACGGTGAACGGGCCTTCGCCCTGCAGGGTCTCGACCAGGCCAGCGGCGGTCAGCGCGGCGGCGAGGGTTTCGAAGTTGCCAGCCGACACTGCGGTGTCAACGATGTTGGCCGAGCCCGCATAGGCGGTCGAAGCTGCGGTCAGGCCAAAGGCAAGGGCGAGCGGTTTCAGGAAAGTCGATTTCATGGGTCGTATCCTTTTGCTTGTCTGGGCGGCGCTGGCTGCGCGGCGTGGTGAACAAACTAGGGCGGGGATGGCCAACTCAACGCACATTGCTGTGAGTAACTTGTGTGTTGTCATTGCGAAAATCCGCCCCATATCGTCCTCCTGCTGTCCGTTTCCGCCCTCTCGGGTACAGGACAGGAGCTTGGGGTGTTTCCAATGGCGGCTTGGCGGTTTATCTAGAAGGAAACCAGAAGAGGAACGCGCATGGCCCGCCCTGTTGTTGGAATTATCGGCAACTCGTATCTGCTGAATGATCAGTATCCTGCCCATGCGGGCGGCACGATGAACTCCGAGGCGATCTCGGGCGTGTCAGGCTGTATGCCGCTGCTGGTGCCCGCAGATCCGCGGTTTCTTTCGGTCGAGGAACTCTTGACCCACTGTGACGGGTTTCTTCTGACCGGTGGGCGCCCGAACGTGCATCCCGAGCATTATGGTGAAGATGCCACCGACGCGCATGGCGATTTTGACCGGGCGCGCGATGCGATCACCCTGCCACTTGTGCGGGCCTGCGTGGAAAGCGGCCAGCCCTTTCTGGGGATCTGCCGCGGCTTTCAGGAAGTGAACGTTGCGATGGGGGGATCGCTCTATCCCGAAATCCGGGATCTGCCGGGGCGTGAAAACCACAGGATGCCGCCCGATGGCACGTTGGAAGAGAAGTTCGCCCTGCGCCATGTGGTTACTTTTGAAGAGGGCGGCGTTTTCCATGATCTTATGGGGTCGCAAAAGGTGATGACCAACACGCTGCATGGGCAGGGGATCAAGGCCGCCGGTGCGCGGGTGGTGATCGACGGGCATGCGCCCGATGGGACGCCCGAGGCGCTTTATATCAAGGATGCGCCGGGCTTTACCCTGTCGGTGCAGTGGCACCCCGAATGGGACGCGGCAAATGATCCGGTCTCACGCCCCCTGTTCAAGGCCTTTGGCGCGGCTGTACGGGCCTGGGCGGACGGGCGTCGGGCACTGCCAGTGCGCAAATCCGCCTGACACCCTGCGTGGCTCAGGCGCACATCGCCTGACGGGGAGAGATGTTGGCATTGATCGGCGCTTGGCGCAGCAACGCGACTTCGTGCTTGCGCAGGCAGCGGCGCGCCGTGTCGCCATAGGCGGCAAGATTGCCGCGCAGCTCGGGGAAGGCGCGGAACATCGCCTCGCGCGCCAAGGGCGACAGGGCCGAGACGCCCAGATCGCCTGCATGAAAGCTCTCGGTGGCGGCGCCTTCGGCATAAACAACCTGATGGCGGTCGAACATCATGTGGATATAGGTCACGCGTGCGCAGGGCATCCGGCGCACGAGATGTCCGTCCTCGAGATGGGTGGCCGCTGCAAAGACCTCGCGGTCATCGAACAGCAGTTCATTGTACCAGTCATCCATAACAAAACGGTGTTGAGGGGACACCAACAGGTCCTTGCGGGCCCCGGTCAGGACCTCTTTCGAGACCAGCACCGGCGCGAAGGTATCGGTCCCGTCGACCTCGCTTGATCCGATCCAGCGGATCGGTTGCAACCCGTCATCCTTGGTCAGGACAAGATCTCCTGCGCGCAAGGTTTCGATCGGGCGTTCGCCATTTTGGGTCAGGATCATCGTGCCGGGGGTAAAACAGGGTGGCAACAGGGTGTTTCCGTCTTCGTCAAAGACGTCTTCGATTTCGGTGAAATTGACCACCGTGCCGTCGAACAGCTGAAACGTGCCGCTGAAGCCGCCGTTATCGTCGTCAGTGTTGGTGAACACGAGCGTGGACGGGTCACCCACATCTTCCAGAAATAGGACATCGCCATCGGTTTCGTCACCTTCGCCACCAACGATATTGATCGTCCCGGTGTCAATTTCGCCAAGGTCTACCATGATAAAGACGTCGTCGCCGTCGCCGCCTTCGGCGGAATCGCCTTGGGCAACACGGAACGTGTCATTGCCGGCGCCGCCCACAAGGCTGTCGGCATCTTCGCCGCCATCAAGTGTGTCGTTGCCGTCGCTGCCGAACAGAGTATCCAGACCCTGTTGCCCATAAAGCAGGTCATCGCCGTCTTCGCCGTCGATGAAATCGTCGCCGCCCTGCACAAAACGCGCATCGAAATGCACGTTCGACACCCAGATCCCCTGCGTGCCACCAAGATCGTTGGCATAGTCGATTTCGATCCGTACCACCGGGCCGGCAATCGAGATCAGGGCCGAGCCGCCCGCGTCAGAAGCATCTTCGGCCACGTCACCGGCGGTGATCGTGTTCCCTGTGACCGAGTCGTTGGCCCCCGGAGTGATGTCGACGGCCACGGCGTTGCCATCTGCGTCGAAGGCATTGACCGTGACCACGTCGCGGTGGTTGCCGGACCCCCAGTCGATATCCGAAATACGGAAGGTGACATTTTCGACCGCATCCCCGGCATCGCTGTCGGTTGTCGCCGCAAACTCGATCGTGGTGCGGGACGTGTCGGCATCGCCATCGCCGAACAACAACAACGATGAGCTGTCGGAAAACGGATCAGCGGCGGTGCGGTGGATCGTGTCGGTCGTTTCAACCGTATATTCGGGACTGTTGTTGCCTAACGAGGTGAAGGAGACGGTGACGTCCATTTCACCCGTATTCTGGGTGAAGCCGCCCGTTAGATCGCCGCCGTCCGGCCCTTCCGCGCTCCAATCCAGAAACTCCGAGGTAGTGGCTTCCTGCCTGTCACCATAAAGTTCGTCGTTCCCGGTGCCGCCCAGAAGGCTGTCGTTGCCCTGATCTCCATAGACCAGATCATCGCCCAGCCCCGACAGCACGGTGTCGTCACCGGGTTCGGCAAGAACTGTATCATTGTTCCCATCCGGACCGCCGCCAAAGCCGTCGTCAATCGCATCGCCCTGGTTGTCGATATAGTTTTCGTCGATCAGTTCATCCTGGCCTGTGCCTCGGATGATTCCGTCGCGTGACGTGAAAGACGGTGCCCCCGTGACCGTGGCCGAGGTCAGCGTCGTGACCGCACCATAGTCCGGCACGAAATAGACCGCGCCATCGGTCGACAGGTAATACACCCCCGGTTCGGCTTCATTGGTGTAGGTGGTGCCGCGATAGGTGCCGCTCCATTCCCAAGTGCCATTGCCCAGCACTGTATCGGTCGTGAAAAAGGTATATCCGCCGCTGATCGCGTCGCTGTTGTCGAGCACGAAATCGCCCAGACTGACCAGATATCCCCTTGGCATCGCCGTTTCCCGTGTACGTCGGACACGTTCATGCAAACGGTCCGAAAGTGAAGGCGGACTCCCGCCGGATCAGCACAATGTGCAGGGCAGGTGGGGCTGTTTCAGGGTCGGATTGTGATCAATTGGGGATAAATTGCGGCGATTGTTTCGGGTTTGGGATCAGCGCCTTCAGCGGCAGTTTTGGTGAGTGTCCGGGTTAATATTTTATTAAAATCAGGGGCATAAAGAGTCTTGTACGATCCAAGTCGCGCTGCGCCGCGACGGCATGGCGTGATCCAATTGTGGCAAAGCTGGCACCTTATGGCGCCTAAATGCGGGTTTTGTTCCTGTTTTCGGAACAATGCGGCCCGCGTCCCCAGTTTCAGGAAGCAGCGTATCATCTGCCCCCTGAAACCAGGTGTGAATTCGGGTGGCCTTACATTTCCCCGCCGGAAATCTGGATGGTCTGCCCGTTCATGCTGCCCGAATTGGGGGCGCAGAGGAACATCGCGGCTTCAGCGACCTCTTCCGAAGTGATCAGGCGGCCATGTGGGTTGACGCCGACCATCATCTTGCGGGCTTCCGCCTCGCTCACGCCGGCGCGTTTCGAAATGCTGTCGACGTTGCGGGCGATAATGTCGGTGTCGACATAGGCGGGGCACAGCGAATTGAAGGTAAAGGGCGTGCCCGCATAATCGGCGGACAGCGCCTTGATCATGCCGTTCAATGCATGTTTCGACGCTGAATAACACGGCGCGCCTTTCAAACCCCGAAGCCCCGCAATCGAGGACACCCCGATTACGCGGCCCCAATCGGTCTTGACCATGCTGCGCAGGGATTCCCGGATGGTCAGGAAGGCCCCGTCGACATTGATACCCATCATGTGGCGCCATTCCTCGAGCGAGGATTTGTGCAACGCCCGCCCCTCGGCGACGCCCGCATTGGCGACGCAGATCTGGACCGGCCCCCGTGCCGCGACTGCAGCAGCGGTGCCGTCAACCACCGACGCTTCGTCGCTCACGTCCATTTGCAGCGCGTGCAACCCATTCCCGGCCACGCTTTCCAAAACCTCGGCGCGGCGTCCCGTGATGGTGACCTCGGCACCCGCGTCGGCCAATGCGCGCGCAATGGCCAGACCGATTCCGGTGCCACCACCGGTCACAAGTGCATGTTTTCCTTTAAGGTGCATGGTATCCTCCCTGTTTGGATACCACCCTACATACCGACGGGTATGTTTCAAGGTGCGCCGTTCCGTCACTTTATTACCCATTCACAATTGCGAATTTGTTGATTATTGCTTTTCCCAACACCTGTGAGGAGGACCTTTGATGACTCGATTTGCAACACTCGCGGCCGCTGCATTTCTCGCCGCAACCGGCATTGCACAAGCCAGTGAAGATATCGCGGACCAGTATCCGCAATCCGAACTTTACTCCAAACCGGTCGAGGTGATCCCGCATGTCTGGTCTGCGATCGGCGCCACCGCGCCGCCGACCTATGAAAACTCGGGCCACAATAACAACCTGTCCTTCATCGTCACCGACGAAGGTGTTGTCGTCATTAATGGCGGGGCGTCGGCCCGGCTGGCCAAGGCGCTGCATGACGAGATCAAGACTGTCACCGATCAACCCGTCGTGCTGGTGATCAACGAGAACGGGCAGGGGCATGCCATGCTCGGCAACTCCTATTGGGTCGATCAGGGGGTGGATATCCTGGCCCATGTCGATGCCATCGCCGCTTTTACCGAAGATGCGGATTTCATTTTCCAGGGGATGCAGCGCTATAACCGCGACAAGGCTGAGGGCACCCGTGTCGTGACCCCGAACCTGTCGTTTGAGGACGAATACAAGCTCACCCTCGGCGGCGTGGACATTCACGTGATGTATATGGGTCCCTCGCATGACCCGGGCGACGCACAGGTCTGGCTGCCGCAATGGGACATGCTGATTGCCGGGGACATCGCCTTTCACGAACGTATGCTGCCGATTTTCGAAGGCATCTGCACAAGCTGCTGGATCGAAACGTGGGAAGAAAAGATGGAACCCCTCAACCCGACCTATGTGATCCCGGGTCACGGGCATCCGACCAACCTCGCGCAGGTGCGCCGCTATACGGTGGACTACCTCAGAGACCTGCGAGAAAAGATCGGCGCGCATATCGACGAAGGCGGTGATCTGGCCGGGGCTTACTATGTCGATCAGGAACGCTGGCGCAATCTTGACACTTTTGAAGAGCTGGCCACCAAGAACGCGGGCCGCGTTTTTGAAGAGATGGAATGGGAATAACGTCGAAACACCGTTCCTGATTGTGGGATAGGGTAGACACTCTGTCCCTTTTTCCCCTCGTGGCAAAATGCGACGTTGCAGGATTTGAAAACGTCGCTAAAGGAGATTGCATGAAACGTCTCGTGCCTGTTCTGTTGGCTGCCTGTCTTGCGTCCCCCGTGGTCGCAGAGGAAGACGCCGTGGCAGATGCCATTGTCGGCTACATGGATTTTGCCACCGAGGCCGAGGGCATCATCCTGCCGCAACAGCTGACTGAAGACGTGTTCAACGATGTTTTCTTCGTGGACGTACGCAGCCCCGATAGCCATGCGACGGCCACCATCAAGGGCGCGGTCAATATCGACTGGCGCGAGGTGCCGGGGCGCCTTGCCGAGCTTCCCGAGGCCGGCATGGTGGTGCTGTTCTGTGACACCGGTGTGCGGTCCTCGCAGGCGGCCTTTGCGGCCCGCGTGATGGGGCGGACCAACGTTTTGGTGATGCAGTCCGGTTTTCAGGGTTGGCTGGTGGACGGGGCGTATCGACCGGAATGAAGAACGTGATTGATCTCCCCCCTGTATGGCTTGTCGCCGCGCTTGTAATTGCGCGGTTGCAGGTCACGTATTATCCGATGGGGCTGTCCTTTGGTCCTGTCTGGGCCGATCTGCTGGGGGGGCTTCTGGTCGGTGGTGGTCTCGTTCTGATGGCGCTGGCTGTCTACGAGATGCGCCGGATGAAAACCACCATCATGCCGCATCAGGAGGCCGACCATCTGGTGACCACCGGCATTTACACCCGCAGCCGGAACCCGATCTATGTCGGGGACGTGATGGTGCTGGCGGGGTTGATCCTGTTCTGGGATGCGGTGCTGGCTTTGCCGCTGGTGCCGATCTTTGTCTGGATCCTGGAAAAACGCTTTATCATTCCCGAGGAAAACCGGCTGCGGATCAAGTTTCGTGCCGATTTTGCTCGCTATTGCCAGAAAACACGGCGGTGGGTGTGATGACGTTGCGGCGTAGAACTACGGACGTTCTGTCCTTTTGCTTGTGCAGCATTAAGGACGGCGTTAAAACTTTTCGCAAGTGCAGCATGGCTTGCGTGAAATAATATTGCTCTTAGAACTAGGGGGATAGGAAAGGTGAAAATCGGAACGCCAAAAGAGGTGTTTGACGGCGAGAACCGGGTCGCGATGACTCCGGACTCGGCCAAACAACTTCAGAAACTGGGCTACGAATGTGCAATCGAGGCCGGCGCAGGCGCCAAGGCCGGGTTTGCAGACGCGGATTACGAAGCCGCCGGTGTCGAGGTCGTCAAGACCGCCGCTGCGCTGTGGAAAACCGCGGATATCATTGCCAAGGTGCGTCAGCCCAATGACGCGGAACTGAAGCGGCTTGCCAAAGGCAAGACCCTGATTTCGTTCTTCAATCCTGCAGGCAACGACGCCGGGATGGAGACTGCCAAGGCCAAGGGCGCGAACGTGATCGCCATGGAAATGGTGCCGCGTATTTCCCGTGCTCAGAAGATGGACGCGCTGTCTTCGATGGCAAACATCGCGGGTTATCGTGCCGTGATCGAGGCAGGCAACAACTTTGGCCGCTTCTTCACCGGTCAGATCACCGCGGCAGGTAAAGTACCCCCGGCGAAAGTTCTGGTTGTAGGTGCCGGTGTGGCCGGTCTGGCTGCGATCGGGACATCGACCTCGCTGGGTGCGATCACCTATGCGTTCGACGTGCGTCCCGAGGTGGCCGAACAGGTCGAATCGATGGGCGCCGAGTTCGTGTACCTCGATTTCGAAGAAGAACAGCAGGATGGTGCGGCGACCGGCGGTTATGCCTCGGTGCAGTCGGAAGAGTTCCGCAATGCACAGCTGGCCAAGTTCCGCGAACTGGCACCGGAAGTGGACATCGTGATCACCACTGCGCTGATCCCGAACCGTGAAGCGCCCGAGCTTTGGACCAAGGACATGGTCGAAGCGATGAAACCGGGCTCGGTCATCGTGGACCTCGCAGCCGAAAAGGGCGGCAACTGTAAGCTGACCGTGGCCGACGAGAAGATCGTGACCGAAAACGGCGTGACCATTATCGGTTATACAGACTTCCCGAGCCGCATGGCGGCACAGTCGTCGTCGCTCTATGCCACCAACATCCGTCACATGATGACCGACCTGACCCCTGAAAAGGACGGTCAGATCAATCACGACATGGAAGACGACGTCATCCGTGGCGCAACCGTGACGTTTGAAGGCGAGATCACCTTCCCGCCGCCGCCGCCGAAAGTGCAGGCCATCGCGGCGCAGAAGAAACCCGAGGTCAAGGAACTGACCCCGGAAGAGAAGAAGGCCCAAGAGGCCGCAGCGTTCAAGGCGCAGACCAAACAGCAGGTCACCCTGCTGGCCGTGGGCGGCGCGTTGTTGCTGGGGGTCGGGCTTGTCGCGCCTGCCAGCTTCATGCAGCACTTCATCGTGTTCGTTCTGGCGGTCTTTGTCGGCTTCCAGGTCATCTGGAACGTGTCGCACTCGCTGCACACCCCGCTGATGGCCGTGACCAACGCGATCTCGTCGATCATCATTCTGGGCGCGCTGATGCAGATCGGCTCGGGGTCGTTCCTTGTGATCCTCCTGGCCGCGCTTTCGGTCTTCATGGCTGGGATCAACATCTTTGGCGGCTTCCTCGTGACGCGGCGCATGCTCGCCATGTTCCAGAAATCTTAAGGAGTTAGGGGATTATGGAATACGGATTTACCACTGCCGCTTACGTTGTTGCGGCTGTCCTCTTCATCCTGTCGCTCGGCGGTCTGTCGGGTCAGGAAAGCGCGAAACGCGCTGTTTGGTATGGCATCGTCGGCATGGCGATTGCGGTTTTTGCAACCCTGATTGGCCCTGGTGCCGGTCTGTGGTGGCTGTCGATCCCGCTGATCCTTGCGGGTGGCGTAATCGGCTATCAGCTGGCTTCCAAGGTCGAAATGACCCAGATGCCGGAACTGGTTGCAGGGATGCACGCGCTGGTCGGTCTGGCGGCTGTGTTCGTAGGCTTCAATGCGCATTTCGAAATCGGCAACGCGGCAGCTGCCGTGGCGGCCGGTAGCGACGCCGTTAAGGAACTGGGCTCGTTTGGTCAACTGATTGCCAAGAAATCGGCGGTCGAGATCAATATCCTGTTGGTGGAACTGAGCTTGGGCGTTTGGATCGGGGCCGTGACCTTCACCGGGTCGGTCATCGCCTATGGCAAACTGTCGGGCAAAGTGACCTCGGCTGCGGAAAAGCTGCCGGGCGGTCACATGCTGAATGCCGGTGCGGCGGGCATCTCGCTGCTTTGCCTGATCTGGTACCTGAACACCGGTGGCTTCCTGCCGCTGCTGATCCTGACCATCGCTGCGCTGTTCATCGGCTATCACCTGATCATGGGCATCGGCGGCGCCGACATGCCGGTGGTTGTGTCGATGCTGAACTCGTATTCGGGTTGGGCCGCGGCCGCGATCGGCTTCTCGCTGGGCAACGATCTGCTGATCGTGGTTGGTGCGCTTGTGGGTTCGTCGGGTGCGATCCTGTCCTACATCATGTGTAAGGCGATGAACCGGTCGTTCATCAGTGTGATCCTGGGCGGCTTTGGCGGCACCACCGGTCCTGCCATGGAAGTTGAAGGCGAACAGATCGCCATCGACGCCGAGGGGGTGGCGACTGCGCTGGACGAAGCAGACAGCGTTATCATCATCCCGGGTTACGGTATGGCGGTTGCGCAGGCACAGCAGAACGTGGCCGAACTGACCCGCCGCCTGCGGGCCAAGGGCAAGAACGTGCGCTTTGCGATCCACCCCGTTGCGGGGCGTCTGCCGGGCCACATGAACGTGCTTCTGGCCGAAGCCAAGGTACCCTATGACATCGTGATGGAGATGGACGAGATCAATGACGACTTCCCGGAGACGGACGTCGCCATCGTGATCGGCTCGAACGACATCGTGAACCCGGCCGCACAGGAAGACCCCAACAGCCCCATCGCCGGAATGCCGGTTCTGGAGTGCTGGAAAGCCAAGCAGGTCTTCGTGTCGAAGCGTGGTCAGGGCACCGGGTATTCGGGCATCGAGAACCCGCTGTTCTTCAAGGACAACACGCGCATGTTCTATGGCGATGCGAAGCAATCGCTGGATACCCTGCTGACCATGGTTGACTGATCGTCGGTCAGAGCTGAAAAAACGAAAAGCCCCGCGTATCTGCGGGGCTTTTTGGATTCCGGTACACTGCCCTGTCGGCTGCTCCAGATCAGACAAACGTAAAGTCGGTGATGTCGAGCCTGTCGATCCCATGCAGCCGTGCAAGATGCTGCACGTCGACAACTCCGTTGGCAAAGGCGCCCGCGTCGGCATAGCTGACATGGAACAGGTTGCCCCTGTAAAAGGCAAAAGCCGCATCGGTTTCAGACGTCAGGCCCAGATCGGCCACGGAATTTGTGTTTTGCAGCGCCCCCAGGTAATCCAGCGCGAAGACCAGTGTGTCGCTGCCCCTTTGGAAGTCCATGATCAGGTCGCGGTCCAGGGTGATGTAGCTGGTCAGCGCGAGGTTTTCCGCGCCCTGCTGGGTCGTGTTTTCCGCGCGGGGGACAAAGACGAAACTGTCCGCACCATCCCCGCCGCGCAGCGTATCGGCCCCGGCCCCGCCTGCAAGGGTGTCATCGCCGTCATGCCCCGCCAACCTGTTCCCGAGCCGGTCGCCCGTCAAGCTGTCGTCAAAGGCTGATCCCGTGACGTTCTCGATCCAGCTGAGCGTGTCGCCTTCGGCGTGACCGCCACTGTTGCCACCGATCTGCATGTTGATCGTGACGCCCGCGTCCGATGTGATGTAAAGCGCGGTATCGTTGCCGTCGCCGCCGTGCAGGAAGTCACGTCCGGCCCCGCCGATCAGGGTGTCGTTGCCGTTGCCGGTGTCGATGAAATCATCCCCGTCCAGCCCGTGCACGCGATTGTCCTCGGACCCAAGAACAAAGCTGTCCGCGACATTTGTGCCGACAAAGTACTCGACCGAGGTAAAGCGATCGCCCTCGGCCACGCCGCTGGCGGTGCCGCTGCGCGTGTCGACGATGGCGCCAAAACGAAAAATGGTGGCCGAGCGATAGGTGACAAGGTCGATACCATTGCCCCCGTCCATGCTGTCGGCGCCCTGACCGCCGATAAAGGTATCATTGCCATCGCCCCCGACCAGCGTGTCATCCCCGTCTGCCCCGCTCAGGAAATTTGCCAGACCGTCGCCGCTCAGATGGTCGTCAAACTGCGACCCGCGCAGGTTCTCGAACTCTGAAATCACGTCCCCTGCGGCGTGACCGCCGGATGTGGCACCGGTGCCAAGATGCACTGTCACCGCGGCATCAGAAGTGGCATAGGTCAGCCAGTCGATGCCGACGCCCCCCGTCAGGGTGTCGGCCCCTTCGGCCCCGAACATCCGATTGTCGCCGGAGTCTCCGGTCAGGCGGTCATCGTGCTGCGAGCCACGCAGGTTCTCGAAATTGAGAAAGACATCGCCCTCGGCATCGCCGCCCGATGCCTGTCCGGTGGCAAGGTTGATGGTAACTCCGGCATTCGAGGCGTAATAGCTCAGCCAGTCGGGGCCAAGGCCGCCATCAAGGCTGTCCCTACCGCCACCACCGTCCAGCTTGTCGCGTCCATCCCGGCCCTGCAATGTGTCGTCACCCGCGCCGCCGATCAATTGGTTCTCGGCATTGTCGCCTAAAAGCATGTCATCAAAGTCACTGCCTCTGACCCGCTCGATCGAGATGACGCTGTCGCCTTCGGCGCTGCCCCCAAACAGACTGTTGTCCCGCAGGTCGATCTGCACGGGCGCGGTCGAAAAGGCGTAGCGGATCAGGTCGATCCCGTCACCTCCATCCAGAAGATCCTCCCCCATGCCACCTTGCAAAGTGTCATTGCCCGCCAGTCCTTCAATCGTGTCTGCGCGGTCTGTTCCTAAAATCCGGTCATCCGCGGATGACCCTGTAATGCGTGGCATGAGCACGCTCCTGTCTGAAATGCCAAACTCAATATGTCCGCTATTAGCATGAATTTGCCTGAAAAGGGAGAAAGTGGTGTTCCCATGTTCGTGATGTATACCGTTGTATTCACGTAACTTGCTGAAAAATAACATTTTCTTTACATACAAGCGGAAATGCGTACTCTGCGGGGAATGCAGGAGACCGCCCATGCCCCCGATCAGTGACCATCCGCTGCGCTATCAGCTGACCAATGAACTTCACGCGCGCCCTTTCCCGTCGCTCGAGGCGCCTTGCACGGCGGTGTTTCTTGCAGTGAAACAACCGGCAAATGCCGTCGCGCGGGATCGTGCGCAGGATCTGGCGCATCTGTGCGACCTTCTTGATCGGCATGGGGTCGCCCATCCCCAACCGGGCGCGACCCATTATTCGGGGCAGATCGGGCGGCACAGCCTGAAATGGGAACAGCACACCGAATTCGTGACCTATACTGTTTTCACGCCGGGGCTGAGCGCGCGCCCCTTTGATCCGGCCGAGTTCGAGGTTTTCCCCGAGGACTGGCTCGCGGCGTTGCCGGGGGTGCGTGTGACCTCGGCCCTGATCCGGATCGAGCCGCGCCCGGATGCGGCGCAACTGACCAGCAACCTGCGCGACTGGTTCGTCCCCGAAAGCCTGGCCGTGTCCGAGGTGTTGGATGGCTCGGCGGTGATCGGCACGGATTTCCGCATCAACCCGGCGGGTCATATGCGCATGGCGGCCTTTGTTACGCCGGGCACGGGCGCGCGCCGGATCGGGCGCATTGTCCAGCGCATGTGCGAGATCGAGACCTACAAGGCGATGTCCATGCTGGGCCTGAGCCGGGTCAAGGCCATGTCCGGCCCGCTGGGCGATCTGGAACGCGACCTGACCTCGCTGATGGGGCAGATCAGCCGCGGCGACGCGCCGCCCGAGGTGACGCTGGACCGCCTTTTGCAGATATCGGCCGAGTTGGAGAACATGATCGCGGAAACCGCGTTTCGTTTTGGGGCGACAGGGGCTTACGAGGCGATTGTGCACCAGCGCATCGAGGTCATGCGGGAAGAGCGGTTTGACGGGCGACAGACATTTTCCGAGTTCATGATGCGCCGCTATGATCCGGCGATGCGCACCGTAACCTCGACCCAGACCCGCCTGCGGGACCTGTCGCAAAGGGCCACCCGCGCGGGCGAGTTGTTGCGCACCAAGGTGGATGTGGCGCGCTCGGCCCAGAACCAGGCGTTGCTGGAAAGCATGGACCGCCGCGCCGATCTGGCGCTGCGGTTGCAGGAAACGGTCGAGGGGCTGTCGGTAGTCGCGATCAGCTATTACGCGGTGTCGCTGGTGGCCTATGCCGGATACCCGCTTGCCAAGGCGGCGGGCCTTGGCAAGGGCGAGTTGACGGCGTTGGTCACTCTGCCGGTTGTAGCGCTTGTGTGGTGGATGGTGCGGCGGATCCGGTCGCGGATGCATTAAGCAGGCGTTTGGTAGCCAGCGCCCCGCCTGCAATGGCGGCTACGGCCAGAATGGCCGAGATAGACAGGGTCGGCAGACCCGACAGGCCCGCACCCACGGTGCAGCCTCCGGCCAGCACGCCGCCAAATCCCATCAGGGCGGCCCCGGCAAGGTAACGGCCTGTCTGGGCCGGGCTTTCAAAGCTCTGCCAGCGGAAGCTGCGGAACAGAAGCGACGCCACCAGGCTGCCCGCCAGAACACCGCCGATCAGACCCACGCCGAAATTCGCGGTGACAGCGGTCGAGGCGGCAGTGAAGAACAGGGTGTCTGCGGCAGGCGCGGTGAAGGCGAGGCTTTCAAATGCCACCGGATCAAAGTCGTCATACAGCACGAAACCCGTGCCCACCCATGCCAGCGGCACCAGCGCACCGATCACGGCTGCGCCGAGCAGGCGGGCAGGGCGGTTGCCCGAGCGCAGCGCAAATACAAGTGCTGCCATCACGATCAAAGCGGTCCAAATGAGGGCCGACCCCGGCAAAGCGCCTTGGTCGAGCGATACCGTAAAGCCACCCAAAGCCCCCCGCAGCGGCGCCAGAACACCTTTCATCGCGGCATGGGCCACAAGGGCAAACACCACCATGACCAGCAGGGCGCGTAGATTTCCAGTGCCGCTGAGCACGGTCAGGCGCGAAGCACAGCCGCGTGTCAGCACCATTCCTGCGCCGAACAATGCGCCGCCGGTCAGGATCGCCAGAACCGGCAGGTCACTGGCCATGAAGCGATGGTCGTCAAACGAAATCAGCCCGGCCAGCACCGCACCCTGTGTTCCAAGCACGGCCACGGCCAGCGCCGTCAGCCACACGCCTGCGGCTGCACGCCGGTCTTCGCCCACGATGGCGCGGCGGAAACAAAACTGAGTACGTTCCGCGAAAAAGCCGAACACCACGCCAATGGCGAGCGCGAAGAACACCGTCACTTGCGGGGCGGTCAGATTTTCAAAGCCGAGCGTTTCAAACATGGGATTGTCCGGTTCAGAGGAATTTTTTCCCAAATGAATACAAATTCGGATTCTTTCAAGTGTGTGAAGCCAAGCCAGAAAGGGTTGGTGCAGAACGCTTGTTCCGGTTTGACGACAGAACGCGGTCGTTCATCCCAAACCCGACCCTTTCGCCGGAAAAGGTCGGCCCGGTTGCGTGCCCGCCTGCATGATTGTTCCTTTTTTCAGAAGAAGGGCCCGCGCAGGCAGGCCCTCTTTGCAGGTCGTTATCGGAGAGGCTAGTACGAGATCCCCACTGCCGCGCGCAGGTAGCGGGTGTCTTGCAACTGGCGCGCCAGAAATCCGGCCACATCCGCGCGGGGGATCTTAAGGCGCAGCTTACGCTCCTGCGAGGCAAAGCCTTCGCGGAAGGGGCCGCCCACGGGCGCGTCGGTAAAGGCGCTGGGGCGGACAAGGGTCCAGTCCAGCCCGCTGGCCCGCACGATTTGTTCCTGCAGCTCGTGGTCCTTGAACACGGGGCGCAGCAGCAGGCCGAACATGATGCGCTTCCAGAAAAAGTTTAGGTTGCCCCAGCTTTCATGTGCGCCCAACGTGGACTGGCAGATCAAACGGCGCACGCCGTGATCCTGCATGGCGCGGATGATGTTCATGGTCCCTTGCGATCGGATCCGGCTTTTTCGGGACGCCCCCGCGCCGAGCGCCACGACCACTGCATCCTGCCCGCGAATGGCCCGCGAGACATCCTCGAACTGAAGGGCGTCGCCCGCGTGCAAGTGCAGGCCGTCTTGGTCTTGGGGCAGCTTTTCGGGGTTGCGGGCAAAGGCGGTGACCTCGTGGCCCTGGTCCAGAAGGGTTTGAACGGTGATGCGCCCCACAGACCCGGTGGCGCCGAATATGATGACTTTCATGGCTGGTCTCCTATTGGCTGACTTGACATTGTGTAAAGTTGACATGATGTCAAATAGGTGTAGATTGACATCATGTCAAGTGAAGCTCTTTCGACCCGCACCCGAATTCTGAAATCCGCCTGGGACCTGCTCGAGTCCGGCGCGGGTAAAACCCGCATGTCCGATATCGCCAAGGCGGCCGGGATCAGCCGACAGGCGGTCTATCTGCATTTCCCCAATCGCGCCGAGCTGCTGATCGCGACCACGCGGTACATTGATGAGGTCAAGGATGTGGACGCGCGCCTTGCTGCCAGCCGGTCCGCGCCCTCGGGCGAGGCGCGGCTGGAGGCATTCATCGCAGCATGGGGCAATTATATTCCTGAGATTTATGGCGTGGCTTGCGCACTTATGGCGCTGGAGGACAGCGACCCCGAGGCGCGCCTGGCTTGGGACGGGCGCATGACGGCTGTGCGCGAGGGCTGCGCCGCGGCGGTGACGGCGTTGCAACGGGATGGGATGCTGCAAGAGGGGTTGTCCCCCGAAGAGGCCACCGATCTTTTGTGGGTGCAGCTATCCGTGCCGGTTTGGGAACAGCTGGTCAAAACATGTGGCTGGTCTCAGGCGCGTTATATCGAGCTCACAACGCAAACCGCCCGCCGGGCATTGTTGCCGGGCGGGCGGTAAGATGACGGCAGGGTAGGGGCCTTAGCGGCCGCGAATACGCGGGTCCAGCGCGTCGCGCAGGCCGTCGCCGAGGTAGTTCACACTCAGCACGGTCAGCGAAATCGCCATACCGGGCAGCACCACACGCTCAGGATACTGGTCCATACGCGGCACCGCGTCCGCCAGCATCTTGCCCCAGGTGGGGAAGTCCGGCGGGAAGCCGACGCCAAGGAAGGACAGCGCGCTTTCAGTGATGATCGCTGTGGCAAGACCCAGCGTTGCCGACACCATGATCGGAGAGATCACGTTGGGCAGCAGGTGGCGGCGGATGATCGAGCCGGGCGTGGTGCCGATGGATCGGGCGGCGAGGATGAATTCACGTTCCTTGAGCGCCAGAACCTCGGACCGCACGATCCGCGCGGTCTGCATCCAGCTTGTCACGCCGACGACCCCCACGATCAGGATAAACATCCCCGTTTCCGGCCCGAAACTGGACCGTAGCTGTTCGCGGAACAGGGTCACCGCCACCAAGAGCAGCGGCAGGATCGGCAGCGATAGCACCAGATCAGTGAACCGCATCAGCGGACCGTCCAGCTTGCGGAAATAACCGGCAAGTACGCCGATGGTGGTGCCGATGGACAGGGCGATGATCATCGCGACCCAGCCTACCGCCATCGAGGTGCGTCCGCCCACGATCATGTTGGCCAGAGCGTCGCGCCCCAGATTGTCGGTGCCCAGCGGGTGTGCCCACTGGACCTTGGCGTCGCTGTCCCAGATCACGGTATAGATCGGGCGAAGGTCCTTGTTGCGGATATCCAGCTTCTGCGGGTCGATCGTCCAGAGGTATTCGCCGAACAGCACGCCCAGCGTAATCAGCAACAGGAAGGTGCCGCCCATCAGGGCGCCTTTGTGTTTGCGGAACTGGTCCCAGACATCGCGCCACTGGCTGTGCGGGGGATCCTGCGGAACCGTATCTTGCAGGGCTTCGATCTTTTGCACGGGCTCAGTCATAGCGAATCCTCGGATCCAGAACGCCGTAAAGGACATCGGCGATCAGGTTGAAGGTCACGATCAGCACGGCGATCATGAAGGTCAGGGTCTGCACACTGGGCAGGTCATTGGCGAACAGGGCGTTCAGCAACTGGTCACCGATGCCGTTTACCTTGAACACCACCTCGGTGATGATCGCACCGCCAAAAATGCCGGGAATGCCAAGAGCAATCGCTGTCACCACGGGGATCATCGAATTGCGCAGCACGTGCACCATGACCACCATCTTTTCCGGCAAGCCCTTGGCGCGGGCGGTGCGGACGTAATCCTGATTGAGGTTATCCAGCATCGAGGCGCGCATGAAGCGGCTGATCTGGGCGGTGGTTTGCAGGGCCAGCACCATCACCGGCATGATCATCTGGCGCAGCTGCACCATGAAGCTGTCCCAGTCGTTGACCACATGTGTGGTGTCATAGACCGACGGGAACCAACCCAGTTGCACCGCGAAGATCATGATCAGCAGGGGGCCAGTGAAAAACGGCGGGATCGAAAAACCGATCATGGTCACGAAAGTACCGGCCTGATCAAAGATCGAATACTGGCGATAGGCCGAATAGATACCGATGGGCAGGGCGATCAAAACACCCACCACATAGGACATGCCCACCACCCACAGGGTTTGCGGCAGACGCTGGGCCACCATGTCCATCACCGGCGAGCGGGTCTGCCAGCTGAGGATGCGTTGTTTCCCCTCGGCAAAAGTTGTGCCGAAGATGTTGTCGATCATCACCTGCGGTTCGACCCAGAAGAACTGGACCAGCCATTTCCAATAACGGATGTGCAGGGGCTCACCCAGCCCCAGCGCCTCGCGCATTTTCTCTTTCACTTCCGGCGGCACGGTCAGCGGCACTTGGGCCATCGGGTCTCCGGGGGCCAGTTCCAGAAGCAGGAAAATCACAAGGCTGATGAACAAAAGCGTCGGGATCGCGAGGATCAGCCGTCGTATCGTAAATGTCAGCATGGAGAACGCCCTTGTTGATCAGTCTTTTTGATGAGGCGGGAAGGGGCCGCAATTTGCAAGCGGCGGCGTGCTTATAGCGGAAGGCGCCCCGATGCAATGCACGGGGGCGCCTCCTTTTGCGTCAAGTTACTTGATGCGATGCCAGTCGGCTGCGTTCCACAGTTCCGAATCCCAGGTGTTCAGAACCACACCGCCGAGGGTGTTGGAGTGCGCCGAGACACGACCACGGTCGACCAGCGGAAGGATGGTATAGCTTTCCTTGGTCAGCATGTCGTTCATCTTCTTGGCCAGCTCATAGCGCTTCTCGAGGTCAGAGGTGCGTGACAACTCGTCGATCAGGGCGTCATAGGCCGGATCACAGAAGCGGTTGATGTTCTCGCCCTGCCATTGCGAAGACGGCTTCGGCTCATTGCCGCAGCGGTACATCGACAGATAGGCCTGCGGATCGGTGCCATCAAAGTTGTTGGCATACATTTCCACGTCGGCATAGAACTTCTGGAAAGTGTCGGGCGAGCCGGGATCGCCACCGAAGAACACCGAAGCGTTCAGGTTGCGCAGTTCGGTTTCTACACCGATTTCGCTCCACCACTGCTTGATCAGGGCCTGAAAGTCCTGACGTACGGCGTTGGTCGAGGTCTGGTAGAGGATCGACAGGCGCACGCCGTCTTTCTCACGTACCCCATCCGAGCCACGGGCCCAGCCCGCTTCGTCCAGCAGTGCGTTGGCCCCTGCGATGTCTTGGGTCAGACAGTCGGTGTTGTCCGACGCATACACCGCCGGTCCGGGCACGAGGTTACAGGTCGGGCGACCGGCCTGACCATAGCCTACTTCAACCAGTAGGTTGCGGTCGATGGCCATCGACAGCGCCTTGCGCACGTTGATGTCCGACAGGAACGGGTGCGGATGCGCCACGGTCGACCGCTCGCCTTCCGGCAGGTCGGGCGACGGGTTGGTCATGTTCATTTCAAGACGCTCGACCAGCGAACCGAACGCTGCGATCGGCTTGCCCTTGCCGCCTTCGGCCATCTTGGCCAGCACGTCGGGCGCGAGTTGCAGGTTCCACGCATAGTCGAACTCACCGGTTTCCAGAACCGCGCGACCCGCTGCGGTGGCATCGCCGCCGCCCTTGAAGGTCAGGCTGGCAAAGGCCGGCTTGGCCGGATCACGGTAGTTCGGGTTGGCCGACATCGAGATCACGTCGTTCGGCTTGAACTCGTCCACGACAAACGGGCCAGTGCCGATGGGCGCAAAGTTCGCGTCGGTACATTCGGGGGCCTTGGCACCCATGCAATCCTTGAACTGTGCCATCTGGATGATCGGCGACTGGCCACCCATGAACGGGCCATAGGGGTTCGGCTTGGGTTCCGAGAAGTTCACCTTCACGGTCAGATCGTCGATGATCTCGACATTGTCGACACCGTCAAACTTGGCCAGCTGCGCACAGCCGCCCTCGGGATGCATACAGTAATCGGCGGTAAACTTGACGTCGGCCGAGGTCACGTCGCTGCCATCCGACCATTTCAGGCCCGACTTCAGCTTCCAGGTGATCGATTTCAGGTCTTCCGCTACGCCGCCGTTAGCGACGGTCGGTATTTCTTCGGCCAGATAGGGAACGAGGTTGCCGTTCGGGTCATAGCGGCCCAGCGGTTCGATCACCAGCGAGGCCGATTCGATGTCCTTGGTGCCGCCCGACAGGAACGGGTTCAGGATCGACGGCGCTTGCCAGTAGATGATGTTCACGTGGCCATCCGAGCCGCGTTCCGCCATGGCCGCCGGGGCCATCACGAACGCCGCTGCGGCGCCGAGCATGAGGGATTTCGCCTTCATTTTTCACTCCTTGTTGGGCACTTGCGTGCTAAATGCGGTGGCTTGCACGCCACTCGCGATTGATGTGCTTCAAGAGAACCAAACGACCTGCGGGCGCATGAAAACCATGCCTCCGGCCCGAACATCCCCTCTCAACTGATGCCATCACAGACCAAGGTTCAAAAAAAAGCAACCCTTCGTGACAGGGTGACCCGACGCCACGTCATGCGCAACGTCTCACCTGTTTGACAGTTGGGCGAACCTGTCGTTAGCGTCTTGGATGAGCGAACAGTTTAACAACGGGGTGTCATTGGCATGTTGGATAACGCGATTGCGTCCATCGAAAACCTGCGGGTCGAATTTGAAACCAAGAACGGCACCGTGGTCGGGGTCGAGGATGTTTCGTTCAAGGTCAACTCGGGTGAAACCGTTTGTATCGTTGGAGAATCCGGTTCGGGTAAATCGGTTTCGAGCCTCTCTTTGATGCGTCTGGTCGAATTCGGCGGCGGCAAGATCGCCGACGGGCGACTGATTTTTGATCGCAAGGGCGGAGAGGATCTCGACCTTGCCGGAACCGATCAGGATCTCATGCGCACGATTCGCGGCAACGAGATCGGCATGATCTTTCAAGAGCCGATGACCGCCCTCAATCCGGTGTTCACAGTCGGGCGCCAGTTGACCGAGGGACTGCGTTTGCACAAAAAAATGTCAAAGGACGACGCCGAGGCCCGCGCGCTGGAACTTTTGAAACAGGTCCGCATCCCCGAGCCTGAACGCCGCCTGAAACAATATCCCCATGAATTGTCCGGCGGGATGCGGCAGCGCGTGGTGATCGCCATGGCGATGGCCTGCGAACCGCGCCTGCTGATTGCCGATGAACCGACCACCGCGCTGGATGTGACGATCCAGGCGGAAATTCTGGCCCTGATGGACCGGCTGAAACGCGAAACCGGCACTGCGGTCATGTTCATCACCCATGACATGGCCGTGGTCGCGCAGATGGCCGACCGCGTTGTCGTAATGTTCCGCGGCAACAAGGTGGAAGAGGGCACTGTCGAAGACATTTTCGAGAACCCGCAGCACAACTATACCAAGGCGCTGCTCGCCGCCGTGCCGAAACTGGGAGAGATGACGGGCACCGATCTGCCCAGCCCGATGAAACTGTTCGGGCACGAGAACCAGAAGATCAAGCCCATTCCGGGCACGGATGAACCCATTCTGACCGTCAAGAACCTGACCACGCGCTTTCCGGTGCAGGGTGGGTTGTTGCGGCGCACCGTGGCCAATGTGCATGCGGTCGAGGACGTGTCCTTTACCGTGAACAAAGGGCAGACCCTTTCGCTGGTCGGGGAATCGGGTTGTGGCAAATCCACGGCGGGCCGGTCGATCCTGCGGCTTGTGGAGCCGCAGTCGGGGCATGTGGAATTTGACGGTTGTGATGTGTTGGGCTTGAACCAGAAAGACCTTCACAAGATCCGGCAGGACATGCAGATGATCTTTCAGGATCCCTTTGCATCGCTCAATCCCCAGATGGTTCTGATGGATCAGGTGTCGGAACCGATGCGCAACTATGGCACTCACAAGGGCAGCGAATTGCAGGACCGCGTGGCGATGCTGTTTGACCGCGTGGAACTGCCGCGCAGTTTCATGAAACGCTATCCGCATGAACTCTCGGGTGGGCAACGCCAGCGGATCGCGATTGCCCGCGCGCTTGCGCTGAACCCAAAGCTGATCGTCGCGGACGAGGCCGTCTCGGCGCTGGACGTATCGGTGCAGGCGCAGGTCCTGAACCTGATGATGGAGCTGCAGGCCGAGCTGGACCTGTCTTACCTGTTCATCAGCCATGACATGGCCGTGGTCGAACGTGTCAGCCACCATGTCGGGGTGATGTATCTGGGGCGGATCGTGGAAATCGGCCCCCGCCGCGAGGTGTTCGAGAACCCTCAGCACCCCTATACGCAAGCCCTGATGAAGGCCGTGCCCATCGCGGATCCGCGCCAGCGCAAATCCGAGAAGGATCTCAACTTCAAACCGATCCCGTCGCCGATCCATCCCATTGGCTATGAACCAGCCCCCAGCGAATACCGCGAAGTGTCGCCCGGGCACCGGATTCTCACCACCGACAGCGGATACTGACATGCCCGAAAAACTGAGCCCGAGGGCGATCCTCGACAAACTGGTGTCCTTTCCGACGGTCAGCCGGGACAGCAACCTGCCTCTGATCGACTGGGTCGAGTCCTATTTGAACGAGCACGGCATCACCGCGCACCGGCATTATGACGAAACCAACGACAAGGCAGCTCTGTTTGCCCATGTCG
Organism: Shimia fortis; assembly: GCF_040225985.1. Lineage (NCBI taxonomy): Bacteria > Pseudomonadati > Pseudomonadota > Alphaproteobacteria > Rhodobacterales > Roseobacteraceae > Shimia > Shimia fortis. The sequence goes on along the minus strand of NZ_JBBPEU010000002.1, from coordinate 484,900 downwards.
GACCGTGGGAAGAGGGCGGAGTGGTTCTGTCTGGGCACACCGATGTGGTGCCTGTCGACGGACAGCCCTGGGGTAGCGATCCTTTCGAAGTGGTTGAAAAGGATGGCAAACTCTACGGGCGCGGCACCTGTGACATGAAAGGATTCGACGCGCTGGCGATTTGGGCTCTGGTTCAGGGACAGTACAGCGACCTGAAACGCCCGCTGCAACTCGCGCTGAGCTATGACGAGGAAATCGGCTGTCTTGGCGCGCCACCCATGATCCGGGCGATGCAGCCTGTTCTGCCCAAGGCGTCGGCCGTGATCGTCGGCGAACCCTCGATGATGCAGGCGGTCAGCGGCCATAAGGGCGGCTTTGGATATCACCTGCACGTGCAGGGTTTCGAGGTGCATTCCTCGATCCTGCACACGGGCGTGAACGCCATTCTATACGGCGCCAAGATCATCGACTGGGTCAACCAGATGAACGCTGAAAGCATGGCCAAGACACCGGGCGAAGTGGCGGCCAAGTTCGATCCGCCTTTCACCACGGTGCATGTCGGCACAATCAAGGGCGGCACGGCCCATAACATCACCGCCAAGGATTGCTGGTTCGGGGTGGATTTCCGGGTCGTGCCCGGTGACGATCCCGAGGACTGGCGCGCGCGCTTCCTGACCAAGGTGGCCGAGGTCGAGGCCGAGATGCAGGCCGTGGTGCCGGAAACCAGGATTGCGCTGGAACAACGGTTCCAATTGCCCGGACTGGTCCCCGAGGAAAACGGCGAAGCAGAATCGATTGTGCGGCGCCTGACGGGTGACAATGGCAGCCATGTCGTGTCCTACGGCACCGAAGGTGGCCAGTTTCAGGAGGCAGGATATTCCGCCGTGATCTGTGGCCCAGGGGACATCGCGCAGGCCCACCAACCCAACGAATACCTTACGGTTCAGCAATTCGCTGCGGGCAAGTCGTTCATGGACCGATTGCTGACCATGTTGCAGGGATAGGACAAATGACGGCCTTTCCGATCACCATGGCCAACAGGCCCGAACACGCGGGGCCACTGCCCGACAGCGCGGACGTGGTGATCATCGGCGGGGGCGTGATCGGGGTGTTTGCGGCCTATTTCCTTGCCAAGAAAGGGCTTCGGCCGGTTGTGCTGGAAAAGGGGCGTATCGCGGGCGAACAGTCTTCGCGCAACTGGGGCTGGATCCGCCAGATGGGGCGCGATCTGGATGAGCTGCCGATCATGATCGAGGCGAACCGCCTCTGGCAGGAGATCGCCCCTGCGCTCGACCGGGATATCGGGCTGCAACGCTGCGGCCTGACCTATTTCGCCGAGACTGAAAGCGACACCCAACGCTATGAAGACTGGTTGGCCGAGGCGCGCCCGCATGGGGTGGACAGCGTGATCCTGTCCGCGCAAGAGGTAGCCGACAAGTTTCCCGGCATTTCGCGCCAGTACCGCGCCGCGCTGCACACGCCGTCGGACATGCGCGCCGAACCGTGGGTCACGGTGCCTGCTCTGGCACGGGCGGTGGTCGCCCTTGGGGGCGTAATCGTGGAAGACTGCGCCGCCCGTGTGCTCGACCGCAGCGGCGGCAAGGTCAGCGGGGTTGTCACGGCCAGGGGCGTGATCCGTACATCCGAGGTTATCGTCGCGGGGGGCGCATGGTCCTCTCTGTTCTTGCGCAACGAAGGCGTCTCGATCCCCCAGCTGTCGGTGCGCGCCACTGTGGTCGCAACCAACGCCTTGCCCGACATCCATCAGGGGGGCGCGACCGGATCGGACCTTGCCTTTCGCCGCAGACAGGATGGTGGGTACACGCTGGCCGCCTCCGGGTTTCACGAGACCTTCATCGGCCCCGACAGTTTTCGGCATTTCATGACCTATCTGCCGCAACTCGTCAGTCAGCCTTTTTCGCGTAATTACAAACCTTTCGCGCCCAAAGGTTATCCGGATGCATGGGGCACGCGCCGTCGCTGGCAGGGGGGGGACGTGACCCCGTTTGACCGGATGCCGATGCTGGACCCCGCGCCGAACCGGCGCAAGGTCGACCAGATCCGCGCCGCCTTTGAGGCGCTGTTTCCGGCCCTTGGCCGGGTCGAAGTGGCCGCCGCATGGGCCGGTATGATAGACGCGATGCCCGACGTGGTGCCGGTCGTGGACCGCGCCCCGCTTGCGGGCCTGTCGATTTGCACTGGCATGTGTGGGCACGGGTTCGGTATTGGCCCTGCCTTCGGGCGGATCATGGCCGATATGGTGACAGGGGGCGAGATCGGGCACGACCTGTCGCGTTTCCGCCTGTCGCGATTTACGGACGGGTCCAAACTGGTCATGGGACCGGATCTATAGAAACGCGAGGAGTAGGGGAAAGACATGCCGATCAAGAACAGCTTTGCCGAAATGCACGCCGAAATCACCGGCTGGCGCCGCCATTTGCACGCCAACCCCGAACTGATGTTCGACGTCGAACAGACAGCGGCTTTCGTGCAGGAACGCCTTGCGGAATTTGGCGTGGACGAGATCACGCCGGGCATCGGGCGCACGGGGGTCGTGGCGGTCATCAAGGGGCGCAGCAACCGCTCGGGCCGCGTCATCGGCTTGCGCGCCGATATGGATGCCCTGCCGATCACCGAGGCGACCGGTCTGGACTATGCCTCGACCGTGCCGGGCAAGATGCATGCCTGCGGCCATGACGGGCACACGTCGATGCTGCTTGGGGCGGCGAAATACCTTGCCGAAACCCGCAATTTCGATGGCACGGTCGTGTTGATCTTCCAGCCTGCCGAAGAAGGCGGCGGAGGTGGTCGCGAAATGTGCCGCGACGGGATGATGGACCGTTGGGGCATTCAGGAGGTTTATGGCCTGCATAACACGCCCGGCCTGCCGGTGGGGGAATTCGCCATTCGCCCCGGGCCTCTCATGGCGTCGGCGGACGAGTTCGAAATCGTCGTGACCGGGCGCGGGGGCCATGCCGCGGCCCCGCACGAGGCGGTTGATACAACCCTTGTTGCCGCTCAGATCGTGGTCTCCTTGCAAAGCATCGTGTCGCGCACCGTGAATCCGGTGAAACGGGTTGTCGTGACCGTGGGCACGTTCGAAACCGACAGCAACGCCTCGAATGTCATTGCCCACACGGTGCGGATGCGCGGTACGGTCCGTGTGCTTGACCCGGATTACCGTGCTGTCGCGGAAGAGCGCATTCGTGCGATTGCAGAACACACCGCGCTGGCCTTTGGAGCCCGCGCCGAGGTTACATGGGAAGAAGGCTATCCTGTAACAGTCAATTCCGAAGATCACACAGGGTACGCCGCCGACGCCGCGCGGGCCGTGGCCGGCACCGACAAGGTGATCGACGACACCGACCCGATCATGCCCGCCGAGGACTTTTCTTTCATGCTTGAAGAGCGTCCCGGTGCCTATATCTTCCTTGGGAATGGTGACACCGAGATGTGTCACCATCCCGCCTATCAGTTTGACGATAACGCGATTCCGGCCGGGTGTAGCTGGTTCGCGGAACTGGTCGAGCGGCGGATGCCGCTGGACTGACCCCCAACCAGAGAAGGAGCGAACCCCATGCCCGTCAAGAACCGCTTTGCAGAATTGCAGGCAGAAATCACCGAATGGCGCCGTGACATTCACGAAAACCCCGAAATTCTATTTGAAACCCACCGGACCTCGGCGCTGGTGGCGGAAAAGCTGCAGGCATTCGGCTGTGACGAGGTCGTGACCGGCATTGGACGCACCGGTGTTGTTGGTGTCATCAAGGGCAAGAGCGATACAAGCGGCAAAGTGATCGGTCTGCGCGCCGACATGGATGCGCTGCCGATTCTCGAGGCGACAGGGCTGGATTATGCCTCGAAGACGCCGGGCGCGATGCATGCCTGCGGCCATGACGGGCACACCGCCATGTTGCTGGGTGCTGCGAAATACCTTGCCGAAACCCGCAATTTCGACGGCACGGTCGTGGTGATCTTCCAGCCTGCCGAAGAAGGCGGCGGCGGCGGCAAGGAAATGTGCGATGACGGCATGATGGACCGCTGGAACATCCAGGAGGTTTACGGCATGCACAACTGGCCGGGCAAACCGGTGGGGTCTTTCGCGATCCGTCCGGGCGCATTCTTTGCCGCGACCGACACCTTCGACATCACGTTCGAGGGCAAGGGCGGCCACGCCGCCAAGCCGCAGGAAACCATCGACACCACCGTTATGACGGCGCAGGCGGTTCTGGCCCTACAGACCATTGCCAGCCGCAATGCCGACCCGGTGGACCAGGTCGTGGTGTCTGTCACGTCCTTCGAGACCTCGTCGCACGCCTTCAACGTGATCCCGCAGACCGTCGCGCTGAAAGGCACCGTGCGTACCATGAGCGCCGAAATGCGTGACCTTGCCGAGACACGCATCAAGGAAATCTGCGCTGGTGTGGCGGCGACCTATGGCGGCAGCGTAAACGTAGACTATCACCGCGGTTATCCTGTGATGGTGAATTCCGAGGAGCAGACCGCCTTTGCCGCGGATGTGGCACGCTCGGTTAGCGGCACCTGTGACGATGCTCCGCTGGTCATGGGCGGCGAGGATTTCGCCTTCATGCTGGAAGAGCGCCCCGGCGCCTATATCCTTGTCGGAAATGGCGATACGGCGATGGTGCACCATCCCGAATATAACTTTAACGATGAGGCCATTCCCGCCGGATGCAGCTGGTGGGCCGAGATCGTTGAACAGCGCATGCCTGCGGCGTGACCCGAGGGTGGGAGGAGGGGCGCTGCCCCTCTTGGCCCTGGCGGGCCAATTCACCCCGAGGTATTTGACCCAAGAAAAAGACCGGGGTGCGGCTGTGCCCCAGTCAGTTTTTGAGGGAAAGCAGCGTGTCCAGAATGCCCGCCCGGATATCGGTGGCGGCTTCGACAAAGCGTCTGGCTTTTTCCTGCAAGACCGGCAGTCGCGCGCTGTCGAACAGACCCGCCACCGTCAGGCCCAGGGCGGTGGCATCCTCGACCTCGATCGCAGCGTGCCGCGCGGCCATCGCGCCATAGGCCATGGCAAAATTGGCATAAAGCGGCCCATGCAGCACGGCACAGCCGAAATGGGCGGGCTCGTAAGGGTTGTGGCCGCCAACGGGTGTGAACGACCCGGCCACGCAGGCCATTGGCGCGAGATGATACCAGAGGCCCAGTTCGCCCAGAGTGTCCGCGAGGTAGATCTGGGTCGCGGGTGTGATCGGGGTACCTTGGCTGCGCCGCGCGACTGACCAGCCTTGACCCTGCAATAAGGTTTCCACTTCGTTACCGCGTTCAGGATGGCGTGGTACGAGGATCATCAGAGCGTCAGGGTGCTGGGCGGTGATGATCCCATGCGCCATGCTGGCGACCTCTTCTTCGCCGGGGTGGGTCGATGACATGACCCAGAGCGGGCGAGATCCCAGATTTTTTGTGAACAACGCCGCCTCTGCCGCATCAAACGCAAGCGGCGGGGCGGCGGCCTTCATATCCCCCGTGGTCGAGCAATGCGCGGGCGGGGCACCCAGTGGAATCAGTGCTGTGCGGGTGGTGTCGCTCTGGCACATGATCCGGTCAAAGCGTGTAAACAGCGCCATGGCCGTGCGTACCCGTTTGCCCCAGTTCTTCAAAGACTTTTCAGACAGGCGTGCATTCAATAGCACACGCGGAATGCCCCGCGTTTCGCAGGCGAGGATCTGGTTCGGCCAGATTTCGCTTTCGATAAAGACCGCCAGATCCGGCCGCCAATGATCCAGAAATCGTGCCGTAGCCTGCGGCGTATCGATGGGTGCGAATTGATGCAAGGCACCTTCAGGCAGGCGTTTCGCGGCCAGTTGCGCCGCTGTCGCGGTGGTGGTGGTCAACAGAACCGATTGTCCGGCGCGGACCATATCTTCGATCAGCCCCATCACCGACAGGGATTCCCCAACACTGACCGCATGCACCCAGATCAGGGGGCCGTCCGGACGGGGCTGCGCCGTGCGGCCCGCCCGTTCCGGCAAGCGCGCCATCGGCCCGCCTGTCGCCTCGAACCGCCGTCGCGCGGCGCGCAGGGCCAAGGGCGCGCCCACGGTTGTGAGCGCCTGATACAGGCGAATTGTCCACGTTAGGGGGGCAGGCGCCATCTCAGCCGCCGGTGTGGCTCATATGGCGGCTCATCTGGCCATCGACAGTCTGGCGGGAATAGTCGAAATCATGGCCCTTGGGTTTCAGGCGGATTGCGGCGCGGATTGCGTCTTCCAGCGCCCCGTCATCCTCGGACGCGCGCAGCGGCGCGCGCAGATCGGCCATGTCCTCTTGCCCAAGGCACATGAACAGTTGGCCGGTACAGGTCAGGCGCACGCGGTTGCAGCTTTCGCAGAAATTATGGGTAAGCGGCGTGATAAAGCCGATCTTCTGGCCCGTCTCTTCGAGGCGCACATAGCGCGCGGGGCCGCCTGTCCGCTCGGCCAGATCGGTCAGCGTATAATGCTCGCCAAGCCGCGCGCGCAGATCACTCAGCGCCCAATACTGGTCCAGACGGTCTTCGTTGCCCAGATCGCCCATCGGCATGACCTCGATCCAGGTCAGGTCCATGTCGCGGCTGGCGCACCACTGGGTCAGCGGAATGAGCTCGTCTTCGTTGAACCCTTTGAGCGCGACCGCGTTGATCTTGACCCGAAGCCCCGCTTTCTGAGCCGCGTCGATCCCCTTGAGCACCTGCGGCAGACGCCCCCAGCGGGTGATTTCGGCAAACTTGGCTTCGTCGATCGTGTCGAGCGAGATATTCACACGCCGCACACCCGCCGCGTAAAGCTGATCGGCGTATTTCTCAAGCTGCGAGCCATTGGTGGTGAGTGTCAGTTCCCTGAGTCGCCCGCTTTCAAGATGGCGGCTCATCGCGTTGAAAAAGGTCATGATCTCGCGGCGCACCAAGGGTTCCCCGCCGGTGATGCGCAGTTTTTGCACACCAAGATCGATGAACTTGGAACAGAGCCGATCCAGTTCTTCGAGCGTCAGAAGCTCTTTCTTGGGCAGAAAGGTCATGTTTTCCGCCATGCAATAAACACAGCGGAAATCGCAACGGTCGGTTACCGAGACGCGCAGGTAATTGACAGCGCGCTGGAAGGGGTCGATCAAGGGTGCAGTCATAAATGTATAGGTAGCCCCGGAAGGGCATGCGAGCAAGGGAGATTTGAAAATGAGCATTTCGAAAGCATGTTTTGGGCTGTCCCTTGCCTTGTGTCTCGCGGGCTGTGGGGCAGTGCCCAAGCTTGGCTCGGGCGCTGCGACCCCTGATACCACGGGTGCGAAGCCCTTGCCCGAAGGCACGGTCCGTCCTGTGGCACGCCCCGCCGAGGGTGACGCGGTGACGCCCGTCGCGGTTTCGGTGCCCAAAGGCGCCCTTGGGGTGACGGTGGCCTCTCTTGGCAATCCATCCGAAACGGGTCTCTGGCTGAAAACGCCCCTCGTGCCGGCAAAGACACGCGGGCGCCTGACCTATGGTGGACGCAGTCAGGAGGTGACGCTGATCCCGATCGAGGGCGAACGGTCCGCCGGATCCCGAATTTCGCTGGGGGCCATGCAGGCGCTGGGCATTCCGCTGACCGAACTTGCAGAAGTCGGCGTCGAGGCCCTGTAACGCGTCCCTTTCCTTCTTTCTTGGGAAAAATACCTCGGGGGAGTCGCGCAAATCCATTCGGATTTGGGCGGCGGGGGCAGCGCCCCCAAACACCTCATGCCTATCCGAGAAACTTTGACGACTCTTTGCGTGCAAACGGTTTCATCTTGGGGGCGTAGTCCTTGAGAAAGGCCTCGACCCGCGCCGGATCATGCTTGGAAAGGTCGCGCAGCCACCAGGCCACCGATTTCTGGATAAACCATTCAGGGTCCTCGACATAGCGCGCGGCCCAATCGAGCACGCGTTCACGCACGGCCAGTTCCTCGGGCTTGGGAAAGTTCTGCTTGGTCCAGGGCAGGGTGATGACCATGGCCGCGCGCCGGGTCCAGTGGCTGTCCGACCGGGTCCATGTCTCGACCTCGTCAATGCGCGACGGGTCGGCCACCAGCCGTTTTTGTCCTGCCATGCAGGCGTGATCGGCAATGGCCCAGCTATCAAAATCCGGCACCCAGGACACGATCAAATCCCAGGCGGCCTCGTCCGGGCGGATGCGTGCCTGCGTCAACAGCTTGGCGGCCGCGACCCGACCTTCGAAAATGTCTGTCTGCCACAGCTGCTCCGCCAGCGCGACGCGTTCGTCCACCGTCAGGGACTGCCGCCAGCCCTTGGTGATGTCGTTCAACGCGGGGTTCGGAATGCCAAGATAGCGGCGCGGCACCTTGTGATAGTCGAGCATGCCTTCTGCACGACCGGGTTCAATGAGGGCGTTCAGAGCCTCAAGCGCTTCATCAAGTGTCATCCGGGTCTCCGAGAATATCCGTGGGCAAGCCGTCAATCGTCCGCTGGTTCCGGTCCTGCCAATAGGTTGTGATGCCCTCGGTGCCGCGATCTTCGGTCCATTTGGCAAGGGTGTCGCGTTCCCCGACATGCTCGTAAAAGGGCACGGCATAGCCGCAAGAAGTCTGCACCATCTCGACGTGCACGTCATAGATCTGACGCGCACCGATGCTCTCGGGGAAAAGCCCATTCAGACCCTCAAACTCTGTATCGCGTGGATGCAGGGTGCGGGCGGTGCCATAGGCGCGCAGGATCATCGGGCGCTTTTCGAACCCGCACCACATCAGAGTGATCCGGTTGATCTGCTTCAGATGCCCTGCGGTCTCATTCCCGCTGCCGGTCAGGTTGCGCCAGACAATGCGGTTTGTGTCCAGCACCCTCAGGCTGTCCATGCCCTTGGGTGAGATATTGACCCGCCCGGATGATGCCGCAGTGCCCACGAAAAAGAGATGCTGGGCCTCGATGAAATCTCGATGCGCGTCCTCGATCCTGTCAAACTGTTTGGCCATTATTCCACAGTCACTGATTTGGCGAGGTTGCGCGGCTGGTCTACATCCGTGCCCTTGGCGACAGCGGTGTGATAGGCCAGAAGTTGTGCGGGGATCGCATAGAGGATGGGGGCAAGCACATCATCCACGGCGGGTAGGGTAACCACATCCCAGACGCCCTGCGCTCCCTCCGAAGCTCCGTCAGAATCCGTGATCAACAGCACCTTGCCATTGCGCGCCATGACCTCTTGCATATTGCTGACCGTCTTGTCGAACAGCCCGTCCTTGGGGGCCATCACCACCACGGGCACATGTTTGTCGATCAGGGCAATGGGACCGTGCTTCAGTTCGCCTGATGCATAAGCTTCGGCGTGTATATAGCTGATTTCTTTCAGTTTAAGGGCGCCTTCAAGAGCAAGTGGGTACATCAATCCGCGCCCTAGGAACAGGATGTCCCGCGCCTCGGCCAGTTTGCGGGCGGAAGCGCGCAACGCGCCTTCGCGTTCCAGTGCGGCGTTCAGAATACCCGGCAGCGTCTGCAATTCGCCCAGCGTCGCCGCGATCTCGCCTTCGGACATTTCCCCACGATCCGAGGCGGCCTTGAGCGCCAGCATCAACAGCACAGTCAGCTGGCAGGTAAATGCCTTGGTCGACGCGACGCCGATCTCGGTGCCCGCCAGGATGGGCAGGGCAAGGTCGCTTTCGCGTGCGATCGAGCTTTCGGGGACATTGACCACAGACACGATCTTGTCGGCCTTGCCTTCGCAATAGCGCAGCGCGGCCAGCGTGTCTGCAGTTTCGCCCGACTGGCTGACGAACAGAGCCAGCGTGCGCACCGGGATCGGCGGTTCGCGATAGCGGAACTCGGACGCGATGTCGATTTCAACCGGAATGCGGGCCAGTTGCTCGAACCAGTATTTCGCAGTCATGCAGGCGTAATAGGCGGTGCCGCAGGCCACCATGACAAGGCGGTCAATCCCCGCAAAGTCGATATCCGCGCCGGGCAGGGCTACCGATTTGCCGTCATTGGACAGATAATGCCGCACCGCTTCGCCGATCACGGTGGGCTGTTCCGCGATTTCCTTGGCCATGAAATGCTTGTGCCCGCCTTTGTCGATCTGGGCCTGGTCCATGTGGATTTGGCGCTTTTCGCGGTTGGCGATTTCTCCGGCCTCGTTGCGGATTTCCAGCGAATTGCGGGCCAGAACGGCGCTGTCGCCTTCCTCGAGATAGGTGATCTGATCGGTCATCTGGGCCAGCGCAATCGCATCAGACCCGACGAACATCTCGCCCTCGCCGTGGCCAATGGCCAGCGGTGATCCCTTGCGGGCGGCAAAGATCAGGTCTTCTTCGCCTTCGAACAGAAAGGCCAGTGCAAAGGCCCCTTCCAGACGCGACAGGGTTTTGCGTGCGGCGTCGACGGGGGCGAGCCCCTCGGACATATAGCGTTGCGTCATCAGCGCGACGGTTTCGGTGTCTGTCTCGGTCACAAAGCGGATGCCGGCCTCGGCCAGTTCGCTGCGCAGGTCGCGGAAGTTTTCGATGATGCCGTTATGGACCACGGCGACGGGGCCGGCCTGATGCGGGTGGGCGTTGTCGACCGACGGAGCGCCATGTGTGGCCCAGCGGGTATGGCCGATGCCGGATTTCCCCAGCAGCGGGTCATGCACCAGAAGGTCGGACAGGTTCACCAGCTTGCCGACGGCGCGGCGCCGGTCGAGGGTGCCGTTGTTGATCGTGGCGATCCCGGCGCTGTCATAGCCGCGATATTCCAGCCGTTTCAGTGCCTCGACAAGGATGGGTGCCGCTTCGTGGTTGCCAAGAACCCCTACAATTCCGCACATTATTCGACCCCCTTATCCCGTTTTTTCTTTTTAAGCTTTAACAATTCGAACATTTTGCTGGCCAGGCCCGGTTTGTTGACCTGTTTGGCCCGCGCTAGGGCCAGGGCATCGTCGGGTACGTTTGTCGTGATCACCGACCCGCTTGCCGTCATGGCCTTGTCACCGATGGTGACCGGTGCAACCAGCATGGTGTTCGACCCGATAAAGGCGTTCCGGCCAATCGTGGTTTTATGCTTCATCACGCCGTCATAGTTGCAGGTGATCGTACCCGCCCCGATATTGGTCTCTGCGCCGATGCTGGCGTCGCCGATATAGGTCAGGTGATTGACCTTGGCGCCTTCGTCCAGCACCGCGTTCTTGATTTCCACAAAGTTGCCGATGCGTACATCCTCGGCCAGTTCGGTGCCGGGGCGCAGGCGGGCATAGGGGCCGACCACGCCACCGCGCGACACATGGCATCCTTCAAGATGACTAAAAGCGCGAATGTGCGCGCCGCTTTCAACAGTCACACCGGGGCCGAAATAGACATTGGGTTCGATCACCGTGTCGCGTCCGATGACGGTATCGAAGCTGAGCATCACGGTTTCAGGCTGTTGTAAGGTGACGCCCATTTCCATCAGTTCGATGCGGGCGCGGGTCTGGAACACTGCCTCGGCCTGCGCGAGATGCAGGCGCGAATTGATGCCAAGGGTTTCGGCCTCGTCACAGGCGACCGCACTGACCGACAGACCCCGCGCACGGGCGATCCCGACAATGTCGGTGAGATAGTATTCGTCCTGTGCGTTGTTGGCCTCGATTTCGTCGATCAGCGCGTAAAGCGTTTTGCAATCCGCGAGCATTACGCCGCTATTACAGAAGGTTATGGTGCGCTGTTCATCTGTCGCATCGGCGTATTCCACGATCGATTCAAGCTGGTCTCCGTGCATGACAAGGCGGCCGTATTTGCCCGGGTCTGTCGCGTCAAAGCCCAGCACAACCACTGCGTTTTCACCGCGCGCGGCAACCATGCGTTCCAGCGTTTCGGGCTGCACGAAGGGCGTGTCGCCAAACAACACGATCACGTCCCCGTCGAAATCGGCCAGCGCGGCGCGTGCGGCATCCACCGCATGGGCGGTGCCCTTTTGTTCTGCCTGCAACACGACGGACGCATCGGGGTCATGGGCTTCGACTGCGGCCTTCACGTCGTCAAACCCGTGGCCTGCGACAATCACCGTGCGTGCAGGTGACAGCGGGGCGCCCGATTGCATCGCGTGGATCAGCATCGGTGCGTTGGCGATCTGATGCAGAACCTTGGGCATTTCCGAGTTCATCCGCGTGCCTTTGCCTGCGGCAAGGATGACGAGTGCAGTGCTCATGCGTGTTTTCTCTTTGTATTTGTTGTTGGCCCGTTTTATCCGTTCACGGCACCGGCGCAAGTCCGGGCCCCATCAAAAGGCGTTACGCAGTGTAACAGCGATGGGCGAATTTGTGCCATATCGGGCAGGAGGACAGCATGCGCACGGTCGTATTTGATCTGGACGGAACCCTCGCGGATACCAGCGGCGATCTTCTGGCGGCGGCCAATACCTGTTTTCGGGCAATGGGGCACGGGGATGTTTTGTCGGTCGCAACTGATGCAGGCACGGCACTGCGTGGGGGCAAGGCGATGCTGACGCTGGGGCTGACCCGGCTCGGGCGGATGGATGCCGCGGTGGTCGAGGCCTACTACCCGATGCTGCTTGAGGCCTATGGCGCGGCGCTGGATCATCACACGGTGCTGTATCCCGGCGCGATGGATGCAGTCGGGGCGCTGCGCGATCTTGGTTATGGGGTCGGCATTTGCACCAACAAGCCCGAGGCACTGGCGGAAAAGTTGATGGTATCGCTGGGCGCGCGCACGGCCTTTGGCGCGCTGGTGGGCGCGGACACCCTGCCTGTGCGCAAGCCTGATCCCGAACCCCTGTTCGAGACCGCGCGCCGCCTGGGGGGGGATCCTGCCAAGACCGTGCTGATCGGGGACAGCGACACCGACCGCAACACGGCACGCGCGGCGGGTGTGCCCTCGGTTCTGGTTACCTTCGGCCCCAGCGGCGAGGACATGGCGGCGCTGAAGCCTGAAGCCCTGCTGCATGATTATGCCGACCTGCCGGACATTGTTCAGGGTTTGATCGGCCGCAACAGCTGATCGGTGAGCGTGGAGAGGGGGGTTTGATCCAGTCCCCGCAGGCTATTTTCAAGCGCGGTGGCGCGGGTAATGCCCAGAACCGGATCGGCCAGCCCGTGAAACTTGGCCCGCAAGTCCCCTTCGCTTGGCGGGGCGGTGGCATCCCATCTTGGTTCACACCAGTCGCCTTCAAGGCGGGATCCGTCCTGCAAGGTCAGCGTGACGCGCGCATAGCGACGGGTCGGGAATGCGTCGTTGGCATGGGCATCCTCGACCATCTTGATGGCCTCCGAGAGGCGCAGCACCTCTGGATCTTCTAACGCCGCACCGGTCAGGTGCTCGGGGCGCACGTCGCCATGCACCAGCGCAACGGCCACAGGGAAAGAGGTCGAATATTGCGCCGCATCGCCCGCATCCGGGCGCCGGGTGGCAAGGCGGATGGATTCGTGGAAGGTGTGGATGTCGATCCCGGTAATGGCCGAGTGCGGCACGCTATGGGCCCGTTGCAGCGCCAGCGCGCCTTCGATCGGGGCCTGTGCCCAACGGCAGACCGGGTAGGGTTTGTAGTATTGTTCAAGAATATACCAGCGCGCGCCCAGATCGGCCCAGTGCTCGGGCGCCTGTTCCACGGTCAGGGCGGGCGCGCCGGTAAAGCCCCGCGCGGCAAGACGGGCTGCCGAAAGGCCGGTCATCGCGCCCCAACCCGCCCCGTCCTTGAGCATGGTGGGAAAGTCGATGCAGCGCATCATCTGGCTGCGGGGGCCGTGATACTCGGCGATCCCCAGTGCGTGGCGGGTGGTGTGGCGATCCAGTCCCATCAGGCGCGCCGACGCGGCCGCGGCGGCAACCGCGCCCCAACTGCCCGAGGTGTGATAGTCGGGGCAGGTGGCGTGCTGGGCCATGGCGGTACGCGCGCCGATCTCGTAACCGACGACGACTGCTTCGAGAAAGGCGCGCCCGCTTGCTCCGCCGTCGAGGGCTGCCATCAGCGCGGCGGGCACCATCGGGGCCGCGATATGGCCCTTGGCGGGATTGAACCCGTCATGCCCGTCCAGCGAGTCGATGACCATGCCTGCGGCCAGCGCGCCGCCAAGGGCGCTGGCGGGGCGTCCGTCAAACAAGAGCGGGATCGTGCCACCATAGTCGGCGTGGGCGTGGTCGCGGATGATCTGGGAGGTCGGGCTCCCGAACCCGCCTGCCGCGACGCCAAAAAGGTCCAGAAGGTTCAGCCCGGCCTGATGCCTGACTTCTGATGGCAGGCTGTCCCAGTTCAGCGCGTGCACGAAATCCAGTGCGTCTGTCATGTGTTTGTCCTCCGGCTGGGGGCAAGCCTAGCAGCAGGGCAGAGGGAATAAGGTCTGTTTGCGACATGATCCGCGCGCAGGACAGGGCGTTTTTGCGCCTGAAGCGTCGCCGGGGGCGTTGACCTGCCCGGGCGAAGCGGCCAAACCTTCCCTCATGACAGAGAGATTCACCGGCAGTTTCACACAGCAGGAACCCATCCCGGAAGAGGGCATCGAAGCCGCGCTGCGCGTGCTGCAAAGCGGGCGCCTACATCGCTATAACGTCGAGGCGGGCGAAGAGGGCGAGGTTGCGCTTCTGGAGCAGGAATTCGCAGCCCATGTGGGTGCGAAATACTGTCTGGCCGTTGCGTCAGGCGGCTATGCGCTGGCCACGGCACTGCGGGCGCTTGGGGTCGCGCCGGGGGACAGGGTGCTGACCAATGCTTTCACGCTGGCACCGGTGCCGGGCGCGATTTCCAGTGTTGGGGCGGTGCCGGTCTTCGTCGGTGTGACCGAAGGCCTTGTCATTGATCTTGAGGATCTTGAGGCCAAGCTGGACCAGTCGAATGTGCTGATGTTGTCGCATATGCGGGGGCATTTGTGTGACATGGACCGGCTGATGGAGATGTGCGACGCCCATGACGTGCATGTGATCGAGGATTGCGCCCATACGATGGGGGCGAAATGGGGCGACACCCCGTCGGGGCGGCACGGGGTTATGGCCTGTTATTCGACCCAGACCTATAAACATGTCAATTCGGGCGAGGGTGGGTTGCTGATCTCGGATGATGACGCGCTGATGGCGCGGGCGATCATGTTGTCGGGGTCCTATATGCTGTATGAACGCCACCTGGCGCGGCCGCCGGCCGAAGCATTCGAGGCGGTTAAATACCAGACGCCGAATATTTCAGGGCGGATGGATCATCTGCGCGCCGCGATCCTGCGCCCGCAATTGCGTGATCTTGACCGGCAGGTTGAGCGCTGGAATGACCGTTACCGGATTGTTGAAGAGGCTCTTCGCGGCACGCCCGGGTTGACGCTGGTCGAGCGGCCCGAACAGGAAACCTATGTGGGCTCGTCCATCCAGTTTTTGTTGCTGGATTGGGACCCTGCGCAGATCGGCGCGGTTCTGGAACGGTGCGCGGCGCGGGGGGTCGAGTTGAAATGGTTCGGCGGGCCCGAGCCGGTGGCCTTTACCTCGCGCTATGATTCCTGGCGCTATGCCCCCTCTGTGCCGATGCCCGCCACCGACCGCGTGCTGGCCGGGATCATCGACATGCGCCTGCCTTTGACCTTTTCGCTTGAGGATTGCGTCCTGATTGCACGGATTATCCGCACCGAGGTGGGGGCGGTCTGGCAAGGGGGGTAAGGGGCGCTGCCCCTCTTGACGCCTGTGGCGCCAATTCACCCCGAGGTATTTGACCCAAGAAAAAGCCGGGGCGGGGTTATGGCTTTTCAAGGCGGGTGTAGATCCATGCGCCGAGCGCCAGCAGGGCGTAAAGCAACAGGACAAAGCCCAGTTGTAGTGGAGCGTGATGGGCCTCGAACCAGAGGATCAGGGCCGCGCCGGTGGCGAGCCCTGCAATGGCGAGCAGGGTCATGGCCGGGTGGGCCTCGGTCTTGTGGCGATGTACATGGTTGGCCCAGGCCATCAGGATCGACACCAGCAGGAAGGTAATCGAGCCGAATTCGAGGATCAGGCGCAGGTCGCCGATCAGGATCAGCAGGCAGGCAAATCCGGCCATCGAGAGGACGGCTGCGCGCGGAATGCCGCGCGGGCGGGGCGCCATCCAGCGCGGGAAGAACCCGTCGCGGGCAATCACCGACATCAGGCGGGACGCGCCGAACAGGGTGCCGGAAATCGCGCTCATCGTGGCCAGCAGCGCGCCTGCGATCACCAGCTGGGTGCCGATGGGACCGAGGATGTTGCCCGCGCCTGCCGCAAGCGCGTGTTCCTGGTTGGCGATGATGTCTTCGAACGGGATTGCCAGCACCGCGCCGATGGCGATCACCACATAGACCAGCGTGGCCAGACCGACCGACGTATAAATCGCGCGCGGGATGTTGTGTTCGGGGCGGGCCATGTCGTCCATGGCGTGGATCACCAGCTGGAAGCCTTCGTAGGCGACAAAGGTCACTGCCGAGATTGTGAGGATACCCATCAGGGGCAGGCTGCCGCCCTCGGGCAAAAGGTCGGGCAGGCCGGACGAGGCGCTGCCCCAGAGCACGCCGGCCACGATCAGGAGAATCACGATCTTGCTATAGACCAGCAGATCCTCGATCCGGCCCATGCCCTTGGTGGACCAGATGTTGATCAGCGCAAAGGCCGCGATGATGCCCCAGGCCACCAGTTTGCGCAGCCAGGGGTCGTCTGAAAAGGGCGCGATGGCATAGGAGGCAAAGGTGAAGGCATAAAGGGCGATGGTTGAGATGTAGCCGAACACCACCCACCAGCCGATCAGGGCCGCCGAGAAGTCGTGGCCCGGGAAGCTGCGCTTGTAAAAGGCATAAGTGGCGCCTTCGTCACGGTAGAAAAGCGCAAGCTTTACATAGGAGTAGGCGGCCAAAGCCGCAATGCCACCGCCGAGTGCGATGGCCAGTGGAGTCCAGACGCCGATGGTGGCCACGCTGAGGCCGAGCACGGTAAAGATCCCGCCGCCCACCATCCCGCCAAGCGCGATGGCGATCAGTTCGGCAAGGCCGAGAGGCGGGGCATTGGCGGGGCGGTCAGGGCGCATCAGGGGGCCGTAGTTCTACGTGGGGCGGAATAAGTCTTGATCGGATTTGTGACATGACGTAGTTTAATGAACAAGCGTTCAATAATGGGAGTGTTTGAGCGATGTTCATGCACACGATGAATTTTGATCTTGGTGAAGACGTCAACGCAATGCGCGAAATGGTGCACCGTTTCGCACAGGAGCGAATCAAGCCTATGGCGGCTGAGGTCGACGAGAAAAACGAGTTTCCGAACGAGCTTTGGAAAGAGTTCGGCGATCTGGGGCTGCTGGGCATCACCACGCCCGAAGAATATGGCGGGGCGGGTATGTCCTATCTGGCGCATGTGATTGCGGTCGAGGAAATCGCCCGCGCATCGGCGTCGATCTCGCTGTCTTATGGCGCGCATTCGAACCTTTGCGTCAACCAGATCAAGCTTAACGGCAACGAAGAGCAAAAGCAGAAATACCTGCCCGGCCTGATTTCGGGCGAACATGTGGGTGCACTGGCCATGTCGGAACCCTCTGCCGGGTCGGACGTCGTGTCGATGAAACTGCGTGCCGAGAAGAAAAACGACCGGTTCATCCTGAACGGCAACAAGTACTGGATCACCAACGGTCCGGATGCCGACACTCTGGTGGTCTATGCCAAGACCGATCCCGATGCGGGCCCGCGTGGCATCACGGCGTTCATCATCGAGAAATCCATGGCCGGGTTCTCGACCAGCCCGCATTTCGACAAGCTGGGGATGCGCGGGTCGAACACGGCCGAACTGATCTTTGAAAATGTCGAGGTGCCCTACGAGAACATCCTTGGCGAAGAGGGCAAAGGCGTTGCGGTCCTGATGTCGGGTCTGGATTACGAGCGCGTCGTTCTGGCAGGGATCGGGACAGGTATCATGGCGGCCTGTCTGGATGAGGTCATGCCCTACATGGTCGAGCGCGAACAGTTCGGCAAACCGATCGGGTCGTTCCAGCTGATGCAGGGCAAGATCGCCGACATGTATACCAAGATGAACTCGGCCCGCGCCTATGTGTATGAGGCGGCCAAGGCCTGTGACCGGGGCGAGATCACCCGTCAGGACGCGGCGGCCTGCTGTCTATACGCGTCGGAGGAAGCGATGGTCGTGGCGCACCAGGCTGTGCAGGCCTTTGGTGGGGCCGGATACCTGAGCGACAACCCCGTGGGCCGGATCTTCCGCGATGCCAAGTTGATGGAAATCGGGGCGGGCACGTCGGAAATTCGCCGGATGTTGATCGGCCGCGAAATGATGGCCAAGCAGTCAGGCTAAACGAAAAGCCCGTGTGTCCGAGGGGCACACGGGCTTGCGCATGAATTCGGTCGGGCCATGTCGGCCCAACCGCAGGATCACGGGATCAGAAGCGGTGCACGTAGGATACGCCAACAACGATGGGATCAATGTCGGCTTTGCCGATATAGGCGCCGTTCAGGTAGGCTTTAGATTCGATGTCCATCCAGCGCAGGTCAAAGCGCAGCGATCCGTTGTCCGAAACCGCATAGTCGATACCGGCATGGGCCGCGATGCCCCAGCTGTCGTCAAGTTTCAGCGTCCCCAGTGGGCTGCTTTCCTCGAAGAAGGTGGTGTAGTTGATACCGAGGCCAACAAAAGGCTTCCACGCGGTTTTGGTTGCGAAGTGGTAGTTCACCGAAACCGTGGGCGGCAGGTGTTTGGTTTTGCCGGCATAGGCGCCACCAAGATACAGGTCGTGCGAGAACGGGGTCGCGGCCAGGATCTCGATGCCGATGTTGTCGCGGATGAAGTATTCGAAGGTCAGCGAAAGCTGGGTGTCGTCGCTGATGGTCAGCGGAGCACCAGCAAGGGTGCCGTTGTCCGATTTCGGCTCAACATAGGCCAGACCCAGACCAAAGGTCATATCGCCTTGGGATTGCGCGGCAAGAGGGCCGGCAAGGGCGATCAGGGCGGTGGTCAGGGCCAGTGCGGAGGTGGTACGTTTCATTGTTCTACCTATTTCAGAAGTTACCCGCAGACCCTGTGCCGAGTCGCGATACGGAAACCTGATCTGGATCAATTCCCTGCAACTGCTGCGGATTGTGTTGCGTTGAAACATCAAGAAAAATTGGGGGTCTGCGCATGAGGCATATCGGGTTTGCAAATATCGCATGGCTTGCATGTCTGGCGCTGGGCAGCGCGGCCCAGGCGCAGAATCTCGTATTTTCGCCGACCGAAACCGAAGCTTGTTTCGTGACCCTTTCGGATGATGCGGATCCCGCAACCTGTATCGGGGCCTCAGCCAATGCCTGCATGGCGGCCACATCCGATGGTGGCACGACCGTCGGTATGGGCGGCTGTCTCGAGCAAGAGCGCGCCTATTGGGATGCCCGCCTGAACACTGCCTATGGCACGGTGCGGTCTGCGGCCATGGCTTTGGATGCCGAAATGCAGGAGATCGGGTCTTCTGCGCCGTCACAGGCCGAAGCCCTGAAACAGATGCAGCGGGCGTGGATCACCTATCGCGACGCAACCTGTGACTACGAGCGGTCGCTGTGGGGCGGGGGCACCGGCGGTGGGCCGGCCACAGTGGCTTGTCACATGACCCTGACTGCAACGCAGGCGCTGTATCTTGAAGCGCAGGCGCGTGAGGACGCGCAATGATGACTCGCAGTCCTGAAGATTTGAAACGCAGACCGGGTGGCTTTGACGCTGCTCTGGACAGAAGCGCGCCGGTCGCGGCGCTGGATGACGATTGTCCTGGACGGCGGCGGGTCTTGTCCCCGCTCCCGGTCAAGGCACCAACTGGAATGGAGAACCGGCAATGAAACTGGACTCGAAATTTGTACCTACCAGCGAAGAGGCCCGCCAGAACCGCGCGGCGCACCTCGAGGCGCTGGGCGTTGTCGCCGAGGCGGCAGCCATGGCTGCACAGGGGGGCGGCGAACGCGCCCGTGACCGCCATGTTAGCCGGGGCAAGATGCTGCCGCGCGAACGGGTTGCGAACCTGCTGGACCCGGGCTCGCCTTTCCTCGAGGTAGGGGCGACGGCGGCGCATGACATGTATGACAACGCCGCCCCTGCGGCTGGTGTGATCGCCGGGATTGGCCGCGTGTCGGGGCAAGAGGTCATGGTGGTCTGCAATGACGCCACCGTGAAGGGCGGCACATATTTCCCGATGACCGTGAAAAAGCACCTGCGCGCGCAGGAAATCGCGGAACAATGCCATCTGCCCTGTATCTATCTGGTCGACTCGGGCGGGGCCAACCTGCCGCAACAGGACGAGGTGTTCCCGGATCGCGATCACTTTGGCCGTATCTTCTATAATCAGGCCAATATGTCGGCCAAGGGCATTCCGCAGATCGCCGTGGTCATGGGCTCCTGTACCGCGGGCGGTGCCTATGTGCCCGCCATGTCGGACGTGACCATCATCGTCAAAGAACAGGGCACGATCTTCCTGGCCGGACCGCCGCTGGTCAAGGCCGCTACGGGCGAAGTGGTCAGCGCCGAAGACCTCGGCGGTGGCGACGTGCACACCCGCCTGTCCGGGGTGGCAGACTATCTGGCCGAAGATGATGCCCACGCTCTGGCGCTGGCCCGTCGTGCGGTTGAACATCTCAACCGGGGCAAGCCGTCCACAGTGCAGTGGCAATCACCCGAAGAACCGGCCTATGACCCCGAGGAAATCCTTGGCGTGGTGCCCGCCGGCTTGCGCACGCCCTATGATATCCGCGAAGTGATTGCGCGCACCGTCGATGGCAGCCGCTTTGACGAGTTCAAGCCGCGCTTTGGCGAAACGCTGGTAACCGGCTTTGCACATGTCAAAGGCTGCCCGGTCGGGATCGTGGCCAACAATGGTGTGCTTTATTCGGAAAGCGCCGTAAAAGGTGCCCATTTCATCGAGCTTTGCGCCCAACGCGGCATACCGCTGGTGTTCCTGCAGAACATCACCGGCTTTATGGTGGGCCGCAAATATGAAAGCGAAGGTATCGCGCGCCACGGTGCCAAGATGGTGACTGCCGTCGCCACTGCCAAAGTTCCGAAGATCACCATGCTGGTCGGCGGCTCGTTTGGCGCGGGCAACTATGGCATGGCGGGCCGCGCCTATTCCCCGCGCTTCCTGTGGACCTGGCCCAACAGCAGGATCTCGGTCATGGGCGGCGAACAGGCGGCGGGCGTTCTGGCCACGGTCAAACGCGACGCCATCGAACGGCAGGGCGGGGAGTGGTCGACCGAGGAGGAAGCCGCCTTCAAACAGCCCACGCTGGACATGTTCGAGCACCAAAGCCATCCGCTCTATGCCTCGGCGCGTCTCTGGGATGACGGCGTCATCGACCCACGCAAAACCCGCGACGTGCTGGCCCTTTCACTCTCGGCGTCGCTCTGTGCGCCGATTGAAGAAACCAAGTTCGGCGTCTTCCGGATGTAAGGCGATGCAGGCCAGCCCCCACACGTCGAAATACGTGGGGGCCAGCCCCCACACCCCCGGAGTATTTCGGGCAAGATGAAGACCGGCATCTGGAGAATGACATGGAAAGCGAAAAGGCAGGCGCGCTATTAGAAGGGGCCGAGTGCTATCGTCCCGGCGACTGTGCGGAGATGAATGCCGAAATCCTGTCGCTGATGCGGTCAGGGGCCAAGACCATGACCTGCGAGGCATGGTCGGTCTACGAAGACGGGCTCGAGGCGCTGCCGGTTGTCGGGCGCGTGGATATTGCGCTGGATTGGCAGGGGCGTGCGGCGCTGGCGGTGCGGACCTTGCAGGTTGAAAAGCTGCGCTATGATGAGATGACCGCAGATCGCGTCGCCGCGCAGGGCGAGTTCCGCGATCTCGAGGACTGGAAACGGGGATACAAGGCCGTGCTGACCCGCGCCGGGCGGTTCGCGCCGGATGTGCCGCTGATGGTGGAAACCTTCGAAGTGGTGCAGGATTTAGGAGACCACACAGATGTTCAATAGGATCTTGATTGCAAACCGCGGTGAAATAGCCTGCCGTGTGATGGAAACCGCCCGTGACATGGGCGTGAAAACCGTGGCCGTCTATTCGGACGCGGATGCATTGTCGAAACATGTCGCCATGGCGGACGAGGCCGTGTATATCGGCGGATCGGCCCCGGCGGAAAGCTATCTCAAGGGGGATGTGATCATTGCCGCCGCGCAGCAAACCGGCGCGCAGGCGATCCATCCCGGCTATGGCTTCCTGTCGGAAAACCCCGACTTTGTGGAAGCGGTGGAAAAGGCCGGTCTGGTGTTTATCGGCCCTTCGGCAGACGCGATCCGCAAGATGGGTCTGAAAGATGCGGCCAAGGCATTGATGGAAGAGGCGGGCGTGCCCGTTGTGCCCGGCTATCACGGGGCCAATCAGGACGCCGATTTCCTTGCCGCCGAGGCGGAAAAGATCGGTTATCCGGTGCTGATCAAGGCGGTCGCCGGTGGCGGCGGCAAAGGCATGCGTCTGGTCGAGGATCCCAAGCATTTTGCCGACGCTCTGGCCAGCGCGCAGGGCGAAGCGACCACGGCCTTTGGCAACCCCGATGTGTTGATCGAGAAATACATCCAGCAGCCGCGCCACATTGAGGTGCAGGTCTTTGGCGACGGCACCCATGCGGTGCATCTGTTTGAACGGGATTGTTCGCTGCAACGTCGCCACCAGAAGGTGATCGAGGAAGCCCCAGCCCCGGGCATGACCGCCGATGTGCGCGAAGCGATGGGTATGGCGGGCGTGCGTGCGGCCGAGGCGATTGGCTATAAAGGCGCGGGTACGGTGGAATTCATTGTGGACGGCTCGGACGGGCTGCGTACCGACGGGTTCTGGTTCATGGAGATGAACACCCGCCTGCAGGTGGAACACCCCGTCACCGAAGCCATCACCGGCGTGGACCTTGTGGAGTGGCAATTGCGCGTCGCCGCGGGCGAAAGCCTGCCCGCGCGGCAGGACGACCTGACCATTTCGGGCCACAGTTTCGAGGTGCGCCTTTATGCCGAGGACGTGCCCAAGGGCTTCCTGCCTGCAACCGGCACCCTGTCGCATCTGCAATTCCCGCATTTCGCGCGCTCGGACAGCGGCGTGCGGGCAGGGGACACGATCAGCCCGTTCTACGATCCTATGATTGCCAAGATCATCACCTACGGTCCGACCCGCGCGGTGGCGCTTGCCAAGATGCGCACGGCGCTGGCCGAAACCGAGGTGGGCGGCACGGTGACCAACCTTGCCTTCCTCGGCGCGCTGTGCGCCCATGACGGGTTCTCGGCGGGTGAGGTCGATACAGGCCTGATCGCGCGGGATCTTGACATGCTGGTGCAGGACATCACGCCAACGCCTGCGCAGGTGGCCTGGGCCGGGATGGCGGCGCTGGGCCTTGATGGCGCGGCGGCGGGCGAAGTGGGTTTCAACCTCTGGGGGCCGCTGGCGCGCGCCGTGACCCTGCATCACGAGGATGAGTTGCACGAGGTCAAAGTGCTGATGGATGGCCCCAACGCGGCGACCGTCATGGTCGGCACAACCGAGGTCAAGGCCACGCGGATTGCAGGCGGCTGGCATTTCGACGGCAAACGCGCGGCACCGGTCGCCGTGGGGGCCGGCAAGGTCAGCGTCTTTGACAGCTACGGGCTTGAATTTGACATCAACGATCCGCTGATGGTGGCGGGCGACGCCGCAGCGGGGGGCAATGTGATCTCTGCTCCGATGCCCGGTCTGGTCAAGGCGATCTTCGCCGAGGCAGGCCAAGAGGTGAAAGAAGGGGATCGTCTGGCCATTCTCGAAGCCATGAAGATGGAACATTCGCTGCTCGCGGCCCGCGACGGCATTGTCGCCGAGGTTCTCGCGCAGGCTGGCGACCAGGTGCAGGAGGGTGCCGCCCTGATCCAGCTGGTCGAGGAAGAGGTAGAGGACGCAGCATGATCCGTCTGCACCACGTTCCGTTCTCGCGGTCTTTCCGTATTCTCTGGCTGCTGGAGGAGATGGGGCTGAGCGCCGACCTGACGCTGTACTCCATCACCGACGGCTCACTGCGGGCGGGTGAGTTCAAGGCGATCTCGCCTGCGGGCCGCGTGCCTGCGCTCGAGATTGACGGGATCACCATTTACGAAAGCGCGGCGATCGTCGAATACCTGACCGAAACGCGCCCGGAACACGGGCTGGGCCGGTTGCCCGGCGACCCCGAGCGGGTTCAGTTCCTCGAATGGCTTGGCTTTGCGGAAACGCAGGCGGCGGCGCTGCAATCGCTTAACATGCACCACCTTTTCATGGGGGATCCGACGCCGGCCTCACCGGTGACATTGAAACTTGAAGCTGCACGACTGGGCGCGACGCTGAAGGCGCTGGAAGGCAAGCTGGACCGGCAGGAATGGCTGTTGTCCTCGGGGTTTTCGGCGGCGGACACGATGCTGGGTTTCAACCTGTTTGCCGCACCTTATTATGTGCATCTGGACAGGTTCCCGAACGTACAGGCCTATATGAAACGGATCGAGGCCCGTCCGGCCTATCAGCGGGCGCGCGCGCTGGATGGCGAACAGGAATTCTACAAGAAAGACTTCTACGAGGTGCCCAATGGCTGAATTCGTCGAGATTTTCGAGATGGGGCCACGCGATGGCTTGCAGAACGAAAAACGCCTGATCCCTACCGCCGAAAAAATCGCGCTGGTCGATTGTCTGAGCCGGGCAGGGTTCAAACGCATTGAGGTGGCCAGTTTCGTCAGCCCCAAATGGGTGCCGCAGATGGCGGATTCAGGCGAGGTTCTGGCGGGTATCAGGCGCGCAGCGGGCGTGTCCTATGCGGCCCTGACCCCCAACATGAAAGGGTTTGAAGGCGCCGTCGCGGCCAAGGCCGACGAGATCGCCATTTTCGGCGCCGCCTCGGAAGGGTTCTCGAAGGCCAATATCAACGCCTCCATCGCCGAGTCGCTGGAACGCTTTGCGCCCGTGGCCGAGGCGGGTAAGGCGGCGGGCATTCCGGTGCGGGGGTACGTGTCTTGCGTGACAGATTGCCCCTATGACGGGCCAACGCCCCCGGCACAGGTCGCCAAGGTGGCCAAGGCCCTTTTGGATATGGGCTGTTACGAGATTTCTCTGGGCGACACGATCGGGCAGGGCACGCCCGAGACGATCTCGGCCATGCTGGATGCCGTGCTTCAAGAGGTGCCCGCCAACAAGGTGGCCGGGCATTATCATGACACGGCAGGGCGCGCGCTGCTGAATATCGAGGCGTCGCTGGCCAAGGGCGTGCGCGTGTTTGATGCGGCTGTGGGTGGTCTTGGCGGATGTCCCTATGCGCCCGGCGCGGCAGGCAATGTCGCCACCGAGGCCGTCAATGCCCGCCTTGTGGCGCTGGGCTATGAAACGGGGCTGGATGACACGGTTCTGGCCGAAGCCGCCGCAATGGCACGGGCCATGCGCAACGGGGATTGAAAAGTCTTCTAGAAGATTTTCAGGGCACAGATTTTCTTGAACATCTGGCCGCAAGAGGGAAGAGACATGTTTGAAACAGTGACCATTCAGAAAGACGACCGGGGTGTGGCGACGCTAACCCTCAACCGGCCTGAAAAGCACAACGCCATGTCGGGCGAGATGCTGACCGAGATCAAGACCGCTGCCGAGCAGCTGGCCGCGGATGAAACGGTGCGGGTGGTGATCCTGACCGGCGCGGGGAAATCCTTTTGTGCGGGCGGTGATCTGGGCTGGATGCAGAAACAGCGCGACATGGATCCGGTGACGCGCGGCAAGGAAGCCCGCAAGCTGGCCGAGATGCTGCAGGCGTTGAACACCCTGCCCAAGCCGCTGATCGGGCGCGTACAGGGCAATGCCTTTGGCGGCGGCGTCGGTATGGCCAGCGTCTGTGATGTGACCATCGGCGCCGACAGCGTACTGATGGGGCTGACCGAGACCAAGCTGGGCTTGATCCCCGCAACCATCGGCCCCTATGTCGTGTCACGCATGGGCGAAGCGATGGCGCGGCGCGTGTTCATGTCGGCGCGTCTGTTCAAGGCGGACGAGGCGGTTACGCTGGGCCTTCTGGCGCGGGCGGTGCCTGCGGAAGAGCTGGACGCCGCGGTCGAGGCCGAGGTCGCGCCCTATCTGAACTGTGCCCCCGGCGCGGTGGCTCGGGCCAAGGCGCTAACGCGTACTTTGGGGATGCCCATCGACGACGCGGTGATCGATCACACGATCGACCAGTTGCTGGCCTGCTGGGAAAGTCCGGAGAGCGAAGAGGGCATCTCGGCCTTCTTTGAAAAGCGCAAGGCCAATTGGGTGTCCTGACCCACCGGAAAAAAATTCGGAAAAATGGCGCAGGATGGCGCGCCTCGGGCAGAAGCGCATTCCGCGATCGAGGACGTCACCCCCGCGCCATCTTGCACCTATCTGGGGTGATTGAGGAGACAGGGAAAGGCCTGTGCTCCTTATGCGAAATGCGCCCCGAGCCGGTCAGGGATTTAATCATCAGTTTAAGAATTTTGGGTGTTCTGAGGTCAAAGACGGCGTCCCAACACCCCGGGTGCGGCTTTTTCGCGGAATCGGGCGGGGTGAAAGCCGCGCGATGTGGGTCGTTTTGTCCCTCACTTCAAGAAGCGGGCGAAAATAAACTTGCTGACTTATTGCCGCAGACGAACTGCCGATCCGCACATACCTTTGCCAGCAAAGGAAAAAGTGAATAAATTCACAAAGATGAATGTGGTGTGTCCGAGTTGACCCCCGCATGGGGCAAAGGTACATAAAGCCCGTACATCCAGCTATTTGACTGCCGGTATCGACCGCGCATGAAAGGAGCCACCCCGTGGAAGAGATGCTGAGAGAATACCTTCCCATCGTGATCTTTCTGGCCATCGCCATCGCTCTTGGCCTTGTCCTCATCCTTGCTGCCGTTGTTCTTGCTGTTCGAAATCCCGACCCTGAAAAGGTGAGCGCCTATGAATGCGGGTTCAACGCCTTTGATGACGCGCGGATGAAATTCGACGTGCGGTTCTATCTGGTCTCGATCCTGTTCATCATTTTCGACCTCGAAATTGCCTTCCTGTTCCCGTGGGCGGTGGCGTTCCAGGACCTGTCGATGGTGGGGTTCTGGTCGATGATGGTATTCCTGGCCGTTCTGACCGTCGGCTTTGCCTATGAATGGAAGAAGGGGGCCCTGGAATGGGAGTGATGACCGGAGCCAACACCGCTGGTGCGGACCGCGAAGTCGCAACACAGGCGCTCAATGCCGAGTTGCAGGACAAGGGGTTCATCCTGACCACGACCGAGGACATGATCAACTGGGCCCGCACGGGCTCGTTGCACTGGATGACCTTTGGTCTGGCCTGTTGCGCCGTGGAAATGATGCAGACCTCGATGCCGCGCTATGACCTTGAACGGTTTGGCACCGCGCCCCGCGCCTCTCCGCGCCAGTCGGACGTGATGATCGTTGCTGGTACGCTGACCAACAAAATGGCGCCTGCGCTGCGCAAGGTGTATGACCAGATGCCCGAGCCGCGTTATGTGATCTCGATGGGGTCCTGCGCCAATGGCGGCGGCTATTACCACTATTCCTATAGCGTTGTGCGTGGCTGTGACCGGATCGTTCCGGTCGATGTCTATGTGCCAGGTTGCCCTCCAACCGCCGAGGCGCTGCTTTATGGCATCCTGCAGTTGCAACGTAAAATCCGCCGGACCGGGACGATCGAACGATGAGCGACGACACCCTCAAGGAACTGGGCCTTCATATCGAATTGAAGCGGCCCGATTGCGTGCTGGCCTGGGATGTGACCCATGGCGAGTTGAACATTGACGTGGCGCCCGCCAATATCATGGGCTTCGTCGAGTTCCTGAAAACCGACCCGAACTGCAAGTTCACCCAGATGCTGGATATCACCGGCGTGGATTACCCCGAACGCCCCAAGCGGTTCGACGTGGTTTATCACATGCTGTCGATGACCCAGAACCAGCGCATCCGCCTGCGGGTCAGCCTGCGCGAGGACGAAACCGTGCCCTCTGTGGTCAGCGTCTTCCCGAGCGCCAACTGGTACGAGCGCGAAACCTTCGACATGTTCGGCATCATCTTTGCCGACCACCCCGACCTGCGCCGCCTGCTGACGGATTACGGGTTCCGCGGCCATCCGCTGCGCAAGGATTTCCCGACCACCGGATACACCGAAGTGCGCTATGACGAGGCCGAGAAACGCGTGGTTTACGAACCCGTGTCGCTGACCCAGGAATATCGCCAGTTCGACTTCATGAGCCCGTGGGAAGGGGCGGAATACATCCTTCCGGGCGACGAGAAAGAGGGGGCGAAATGATGGACGGCTCCAAGTTCGACGACGGCAGCCTCGACGCCCAGAGCGGCGAGCAGAAGATTCGTAACTTCAACATCAACTTCGGCCCGCAGCACCCTGCGGCGCACGGCGTACTGCGGCTGGTTCTGGAGCTGGACGGCGAGATCGTGGAACGCTGCGACCCGCATATTGGCCTGCTGCACCGTGGCACCGAAAAGCTGATGGAAAGCCGGACCTACCTGCAGAATCTGCCCTATTTCGACCGGTTGGATTACGTGGCCCCGATGAACCAGGAGCATTCCTGGTGTCTGGCCATCGAAAAGCTGACCGGCACCGAAGTGCCGCGCCGTGCCCAGTTGATCCGGGTGCTGTTCTCGGAAATCGGCCGTATCCTCAGCCACCTTCTGAACGTAACGACACAGGCCATGGATGTTGGCGCATTGACGCCGCCGCTGTGGGGCTTTGAAGAGCGTGAAAAGCTGATGGTGTTCTATGAACGCGCCTGTGGCGCGCGGATGCACGCCGCCTATTTCCGCCCGGGTGGCGTTCATCAGGACCTGCCCGACCAGTTGATCGACGATATCGAGGAATGGGCCATCGAATTCCCGGCCATGCTGGATGATATCGACGGGCTTCTGACCGAGAACCGTATCTTCAAGCAGCGCAACGTGGATATCGGTGTCGTTGATGTCGACACCGTGCTGCAATGGGGCTTTACCGGCGTCATGGCGCGTTCGGCGGGGCTGGCATGGGATTTGCGCCGCGCGCAGCCCTATGAATGCTATAACGAGTTTGAGTTCCAGATTCCTGTGGGCAAGAACGGCGACTGTTACGACCGCTACCTGATGCGCATGGAAGAGATGCGCCAATCGACCAGCATCATCCGTCAGGCCATCGTGAAACTGCGCGAGGCCACCGGTGACGTGCTGTCGCGTGGCAAGATCACCCCGCCAAAGCGCGGCGAGATGAAAACCTCGATGGAAAGCCTGATCCACCACTTCAAG
This sequence comes from Shimia fortis, assembly GCF_040225985.1. NCBI lineage: Bacteria > Pseudomonadati > Pseudomonadota > Alphaproteobacteria > Rhodobacterales > Roseobacteraceae > Shimia > Shimia fortis. The sequence continues at coordinate 455,798 of NZ_JBBPEU010000002.1, read as the reverse complement.
CTTTACACCGAAGGGTTCCACGTGCCCGCGGGCGAGGTCTATGCCGCCGTCGAGGCCCCCAAAGGCGAATTCGGCGTTTACCTTGTTGCGGATGGCACCAACAAACCCTACCGCGCCAAGATCAGCTGCGCCGGCTATCGTCACCTGCAGGCGATGGATCACATCGCCACCGGGCACCAGCTGGCCGACGTCGCCGCCATCATCGGCACCATGGACATCGTATTCGGGGATATTGACCGCTAATGCTTCGCCGTCTTCACACCGAACAGCCCGAAAGCTTTGCTTTCACCCCGGCCAACCTGGCCTGGGCCGAGGCACAAGTCACCAAGTATCCCGAAGGCCGTCAGGCATCTGCGGTCATTCCGCTGTTGTGGCGGGCGCAGGAACAGGAAGGCTGGCTGTCCAAACCCGCGATCGAAGCCGTGGCCGACATGCTGGGCATGGCCTATATCCGCGTGCTGGAAGTCGCGTCGTTCTACTTCATGTTCCAGCTGCAGCCGGTCGGGTCCGTCGCGCATATCCAGATCTGCGGCACCACATCCTGCATGATCTGTGGCGCCGAAGACCTGATCGCGGTTTGTAAGGAAAAGATCGCGAACAAGCCGCATACTCTGTCGGCGGATGGCAAGTTCTCGTGGGAAGAGGTCGAATGCCTTGGCGCCTGCACCAACGCGCCCATGGCCCAGATCGGCAAGGATTATTACGAGGACATGACCGCAGAGGGCTTTGCCCAGTTGCTGGATGACCTCGCCGCCGGCAAGGTGCCGGCCCCCGGTCCGATGAACGGACGGTTTGCGTCGGAACCCAAGTCGGGCCTGACCACGCTGACCGAGTTCGACAGCGGCCACGCGAAATACAACGCCTCGGCGCAGTTGGCGACCGACATTGGCGACACGGTCAAACGGATTGACGGCACCGAAGTGCCTCTGGTGACTCCGTGGCTGGGGGAAGATGGCGCCGTAGCAGGTCGCGAGGCCGCCGAGCCGACCCCGAAAGCGCCTGCCGCTGCCAAACCTGCCGCGAAACAGGCGGAAGAGGCGAAAAAGGAAAAGGCGCCCGAGAAGTCCGCCGAAACGCCCGCCGAACAACCTAAAGCCGATGCCGAGCCCGGTGTGGTGCCCGTGTCTGACGCAGCTGACGCGTCACAGGACGCGGGGCCGGATGACCTCAAACGTCTGAAGGGCGTTGGTCCGAAGCTGGAAGAAAAGCTGAACGCCGCAGGCGTAACCACATTCGCCCAGATCGCGGCGTGGGGTGCCAAAGACATTGCCGAGATGGACGACAAGCTGTCCTTCAAGGGCCGGATCGAACGTGACGGATGGGTCGAACAGGCCAAGCTACTGGCGTCGGGCGGAGACACGGAATTCTCGAAACGCGTCGCCAAGGGTGACGTCTACGAGGACTAGAACATGACGGGTGGGCCGACAGAACAGCAACTGGCACGCAGGGGGCGAATCGTGGCCCTCGTGATTGCCGGGGCCATGCTGCTCTGGATTGCGGCCCAGATGATCGGCAAATCGGTCGGTCTGCCCGGACGCTACGCGCTGCTGTTTGATTTTGCCGCCATCGCGGCACTTGTCTGGGCGCTGGTGAACATAATTCAGATCTGGCGTGCGCGCCGGGAAACGCAAGGGTGAGAAGATGCTGAAAGATCAGGACCGTATCTTTACCAATCTTTATGGCATGCACGAACGCACACTCGCCGGTGCGCGGTCGCGTGGTCATTGGGACGGCACGGCAAAGATCATCCAGAACGGACGTGACTGGATCATCGACCAGATGAAGGCGTCCGGCCTGCGGGGGCGGGGCGGGGCGGGCTTTCCCACCGGTCTCAAATGGTCGTTCATGCCCAAGGAAAGCGACGGGCGTCCGGCCTATCTGGTTGTCAACGCGGATGAATCCGAACCCGGCACCTGTAAAGACCGCGAAATCATGCGCCATGATCCGCACACGCTGATCGAAGGCTGCCTGATCGCGTCTTTCGCGATGAACGCGCATACCTGCTATATCTACATCCGCGGCGAATATATCCGCGAGCGCGAGGCGCTGCAGGCCGCGATTGACGAAGCTTATGACGCGGGCCTTCTGGGCAAAAACGCCGCCGGCTCGGGTTGGGATTTCGACCTGTTTCTGCATCACGGGGCAGGGGCCTATATCTGCGGCGAGGAAACCGCGCTGTTGGAGAGCCTTGAGGGCAAGAAAGGCATGCCGCGCATGAAGCCGCCCTTCCCGGCTGGGGCGGGTCTTTATGGCTGCCCGACCACGGTGAACAACGTGGAATCGATTGCGGTTGTGCCGACCATCCTGCGGCGCGGGCCGGAGTGGTTCTCGTCCTTCGGGCGTCCGAACAACGCGGGCACCAAGATTTTCGGCATCTCGGGCCATGTGAACAACCCTTGTGTTGTGGAAGAGGCCATGTCGATCTCGTTCGAGGAACTGATCGAGAAACACTGCGGCGGCATCCGTGGCGGCTGGGACAATTTGCTGGCCGTGATTCCCGGTGGTTCGTCGGTGCCCTGTGTGCGTGGCGAAAACATGAAAGACGCGATCATGGATTTCGACGCTCTGCGCGAAGTCGGCTCGTCTCTTGGGACCGCCGCCGTGATCGTCATGGACAAGCAGACCGACATCATCAAGGCAATCTGGCGTCTGTCCAAATTCTACAAACACGAAAGCTGTGGCCAGTGTACGCCGTGTCGCGAAGGGACCGGCTGGATGATGCGCGTCATGGACCGCCTTGTGAAGGGCGAGGCCGAGTTGGAAGAGATCGACATGCTTTTCGATGTCACCAAACAGGTTGAGGGTCATACGATCTGCGCCCTTGGCGACGCGGCCGCGTGGCCAATCCAGGGCCTGATCCGCAACTTCCGCGAAGAGATCGAGGACCGTATCAAGGCCAACAAGACCGGCCGTATGGGGGCCATGGCGGCTGAGTGACGGCGATGCTGATGAACGGATCTCATAAAGGTTTTGCGGGCGTAGCCCGGCGTTCGGTCCTGTTCGTGGCCGCGCTTGGCGTGGTTGTGACCGTGGGGGCTTGTGAAAACCGGCGCAAGAAAAACGACATCGCCTTTGACGGGGTCTTTTTTACCACGAAGGCGTCTTACGTGACCAAGGAAAAGCGCCAGCATTTCACGGTTGAAGTCAACAAACCGTCGAAGTCGCTCGAAGGGGCGAAAGAGGCGGGGCGCTATCAGGGTACGCAATATTGCATCGAGAATTTCGGCACGTCCAAGATCGACTGGATCGCGGGCCCCGATGCCGAGCCACAGACCCTGCGGTTTGACAATGACCGGCTGGTTTTCGAGGGCATCTGCAAGACATGACGGGTTGTTATTGCATAACACAGGGCACAAGCCCCCTTGTTGCAGGGTCTGCGCGGGATGAGTCCGCGCATCCTGTAAGGAGTGCTGTTATGAATAAATCCCTGTTTGCCGCTGCCGTGGTGCTGGCCGGTCCGGTTCTGGCCGATGACAAACCGCCCATGAGCGATGTGCCCCAGATCGAAAACGTGCTCTATGCCGCAGCCGTGGCCTATGAGATCAGCGAGATCTGCGACAGCATCTCGGCCCGCCGCATGAAAGCCATCGGCGATGCGTGGCGGTTGCGGTCCGTGGCCAATGATCTTGGCTACACGGATGGCGAGATCAAAGCTTATGTCGAGTCCGACGCCCAAAAGGCGCGGATGCGCGCCAAGGGAGAGGCTTATCTCAAATCCAAGGGCGCCATCTATGGGCAACCTGAAACCTTCTGCGCGGTTGGCCGCGCGGAAATTGCAAAGAACAGCGCGATCGGCGCGCTTCTGAGGGCTAAGTAGACCATGTCTGACCTGCGCAAGATCATCATTGACGACACCGAAGTCGAGGTTGAGGGTGCGATGACGCTCATCCAGGCCTGTGAAGAGGCGGGCGTCGAGATTCCGCGTTTCTGCTATCACGAACGCCTGTCGATCGCCGGTAACTGCCGGATGTGTCTGGTTGAGGTCGTAGGCGGCCCACCCAAGCCCGCAGCCTCCTGCGCGATGCAGGTTCGCGACTTGCGCCCCGGACCCGAAGGTCAGCCACCGGTGGTGAAAACCAATTCGCCTATGGTCAAGAAGGCCCGCGAAGGCGTGATGGAGTTCATGCTCATCAACCACCCGTTGGACTGCCCGATCTGTGACCAGGGCGGCGAATGCGACCTTCAGGATCAGGCCATGGCCTATGGCATGGCAGGCACCCGCTTCAAGGAAGCCAAGCGCGCGGTCGACGATCTGGACCTTGGCCCCCTTGTTGCGACCACGATGACCCGCTGCATTTCCTGCACGCGCTGTGTGCGTTTCACGACCGAGATCGCGGGCATTGCCCAGATGGGCCAGACAGGGCGCGGCGAAGACGCCGAGATCACCAGCTACCTGAACCAGACGCTGGATTCGAACCTGCAGGGCAATATCATCGACCTGTGCCCGGTGGGTGCACTGACCTCGAAACCCTATGCCTTTACCGCCCGCCCGTGGGAGTTGACCAAGACCGAAACCATCGACGTGATGGACGCGCTGGGGTCGAACATCCGCGTGGATACCAAGGGCCGTGAAGTGATGCGCATCCTGCCGCGCAACCATGACGGCGTGAACGAGGAATGGATTTCCGACAAGACCCGCTTTGTCTGGGACGGGCTGCGCCGCCAGCGTCTGGACCGCCCCTATGTGCGGGTGGATGGCAAACTGAAACCCGCCAGCTGGCCCGAGGCCCTGTCGGCCGCGGCCAATGCCATGAAGGGCAAAAAGGTCTCCGCGCTGGTCGGTGACCTGGCCCCGACCGAGGCGGTGTTCGCGCTGAAGCAGATCGTGGATGGTCTCGAAGGCACCATCGAATGCCGCACCAACGGCGCGGTTCTGCCGGCCGGAAACCGGTCGGCCTATGTGGGTAACGCTTCGATCGAAGACATTGATAGCGCGAAGAAAATCATTCTCGTGGGCACCAACCCGCGCGACGAGGCACCGGTTCTGAACGCACGCATCCGCAAAGCCTGGGCCAAAGGGGCCGAGGTGGTGGTGTTCGGCCCGGCGGATATCGACCTGACCTATGACTATACGGTCGCGGGGCCGGGGCGTATCCCTCTCAACAACCATGCCGGACGCGCCACGCCCGAAGAAAACGTGGTCGTGATCGTGGGGCAGGGTGCCATCAGCGAAGGCGACGGTATTGCTGTGCTGGCCCGCTGCATGGAACTTGCCGCGCGCCATGAAGGCAAGATGATGGTGCTGCACACCGCCGCCAGCCGTGTCGGCGCGATGGATGTGGGTGCCGTGACCGAGGGCGGCATGGATGTCGCTCTGGAAGGCGCAGAGGTGGTGTTCAACCTTGGAGCGGACGAGATCGAAATCGCCGATGGTCCCTGCGTGATCTATCAGGGCAGCCATGGCGACCGTGGGGCACACCGCGCCGACGTGATCCTGCCGGCGGCGGCCTACACCGAGGAAAACGGGTTGTTCGTGAACACTGAGGGACGCCCGCAACTGGCGATGCGCGCCGGGTTTGCGCCGGGCGAGGCCAAGGAAAACTGGGCGATCCTGCGCGCGCTGAGCGCCGAGCTGGGCACGCCGCTGGCCTATGACTCGCTGGCGCAGCTGCGTCAGGCTCTGGTCAAGGAGGTACCGCACCTCGCCAAGATCGACCAGGTGATCGACAACGGCTGGGAGGCGCTGCCGGTGACCAAGCTGCAAAAGGGTCGCTTCCTGCCGGTGATTAGGGATTTCTACCTGACAAACCCGATCGCCCGCGCGAGCGAGCTGATGGCGGATCTCAGCGCACAGGCCAAGGCGCGTGCGAACGAAAAGATCGCGGCGGAATGAAACGAATGCTGACCCAAGCCCTCATACCCACAATGCTCCCGGCGACGATGCTGGGGCTGTCGGCCTGCGCGCCCGACTGTGGTGAGGGCATGGATTGCAGCAAGGAAGCCGAGGCCCCCGTCTATCTGGGGGTCGATACCAAGCTTCTGGAAGGGGATCTGGTGAATTTCCACGTGGCCATGCAGGCCGCACCGGACAATGCCGCCGCCCCCGAACAGGTGACACGCTATGCCGAATGTGCGGCGGCGCAATATGCGCTGATCCGCGGGTTTGGCTTTGCCCGCCACCTGCGTACCCATGTCGATTACGTCGACAATGCGTGGCGCGGGGATGCGGTTTACACGATCTCTTCGGCATTGCCGCGGGGGCTTAAGACCATTGATGCCGAGGTGATTGTCTCGGATTGCAAAGAAAACGGGATACCGACGGTGTGAGGACGCATGATTGAATTCTTTACCACCACCAATCTGGGAATCTTCCTGCTGATCGTAGGGCAGATTCTGCTGGTTGTCGTACCGCTGCTGGTTGCGCTTGCGTTCCTCATGTATGCGGACCGCAAAATCTGGGCGGCTGTGCAGATGCGCCGGGGGCCCAACGTCGTGGGCACGTTCGGCCTGCTGCAAAGTTTTGCGGACTTTTTGAAATATATTGTCAAGGAAGTGGTGTATCCTGCGGGCGCCGACAAGGTCGTGTTCCTGCTGGCCCCGATGATCAGCCTTGTGATGGCGCTGATTGCCTGGGCCGTGATCCCCTTCAATGACGGCTGGGTCCTGTCGGATATCAACGTCGCGATCCTCTATGTCTTCGCCATTTCCTCGCTCGAGGTCTATGGCGTGATCATGGGCGGCTGGGCGTCGAACTCGAAATACCCGTTCCTTGGCTCGCTCCGTTCTGCCGCGCAGATGATCTCTTACGAGGTGTCGATCGGCCTGATCATCATCGGTGTGATTATCTCGACCGGCTCGATGAACTTTGGCGATATCGTACGCGCACAAGAGGGCGCAGGCATCCTGAGCTGGTACTTCATCCCGCACTTCCCGATGCTGTTCCTGTTCTTCATCTCTGCGTTGGCCGAAACCAACCGCCCGCCGTTCGACCTTCCCGAAGCGGAATCCGAACTGGTGGCCGGGTATCAGGTGGAATACTCGTCGACCCCGTTCCTGTTGTTCATGATCGGTGAACTGGTGGCCGTGGTTCTGATGTGTGCGCTGGTCTCGCTGTTGTTCTTTGGCGGCTGGCTGTCCCCGATCCCGGGTCTGCCGGACGGGATCTTCTGGATGATCCTCAAGATGCTGCTGGCCTTCTTCGTCTTCTCGATGATCAAGGCGATCACGCCGCGCTACCGCTATGACCAGCTGATGCGGATCGGTTGGAAAGTGTTCCTGCCGATGTCGCTGGCCTGGGTCGTGATCGTGGCATTCCTTGCCAAATTCGAAGTGTTGGGCGGCTTCTGGGCCCGCTGGGCGATTGGAGGGTAATCATGGCCAATATCGACTATAAACGTGCGGCTGGCTATTTCCTGCTGACCGACTTTATCGCGGGCTTCAAACTGGGCATGAAGTACTTCTTCAAACCCAAGGCGACGCTGAACTATCCGCACGAAAAGGGGCCGCTGTCGCCCCGCTTCCGTGGCGAACACGCGCTGCGCCGCTATCCCAACGGGGAAGAGCGCTGCATCGCCTGTAAACTATGCGAGGCGATCTGCCCGGCACAGGCCATCGTGATTGACGCGGAACCGCGCGACGACGGCAGCCGCCGCACCACGCGCTATGACATCGACATGACCAAGTGCATCTATTGCGGCTTCTGCCAAGAAGCCTGCCCGGTGGACGCGATTGTCGAGGGGCCGAATTTTGAGTTCTCGACCGAAACCCGTGAAGAATTGTTCTATGACAAGGCAAAACTTCTGGAAAACGGCGAGCGTTGGGAAGCCGAGATCGCCCGCAACCTTGAACTGGACGCGCCGTACCGATGACTGACAAGACGAACCCTTTTGAGGCCATGATCGCGCAGTATCAGGAAATGGCAAAAGCCATGAACCCTGCGCTCGAGTCGTTCACCCCCAAGGGGTTCGAGGCGCTTTGGCCGACCATGCCCAAGGAAGTGATGGAGATGTGGTTCGGCAACACGCTTAACAAGGACGGGCTGGATGCCAAGACCCGCCTGTTGCTGGCGCTGGCCGCGTTGACCGTTCTGGGCGCGCAGGCCGATGCACAGATCCGCATGACCGTGCGCCACCTGATGGAAGCGGGCGCCACGAAACAAGAAATTATCGAGACCATCGGCCAGATGTCGATGTTCGCCGGAATTCCCGCCATGACCCGCGCGATGGAACTCGCGCAGGATGTCATGGCCGATAGTGAGGAAAGTGACACATGAGCGTTGCAGCACTGGCCTTTTACCTGTTTGGCGCCTGCGTGATCGTGGGCGGGCTGTTCACCGTGATCAGCCGCAACCCCGTGCACTCGGTGCTGTGGCTGATCCTGGCCTTCCTGTCGTCGGCGGGCCTGTTCGTGCTTCTGGGTGCGGAATTCGTCGCGATGCTGTTGATCATCGTCTACGTGGGGGCGGTCGCCGTGCTGTTCCTGTTCGTGGTGATGATGCTGGACATCGACTTTGCCGAGCTGAAGGCCGAAATGGCTAAATACATGCCATTGGCCCTGTTGATCGGTCTGGTTCTGCTGATGCAGATCGGTCTGGCCGCCGGCGCATGGCAGGCATCCGAGGTGGCCGAGGCCAATCGCGCTGCCGTGACACCCGACGGGGTCGAGAATACCGCGGCATTGGGCCTGCTGATCTATGACCAGTATTTCCTGCTGTTCCAACTGGCGGGCCTGATCCTGCTGGTTGCGATGATCGGTGCAATCGTGCTGACCCTGCGCCACCGCAAGGACATCAAGCGCCAGAACGTTTTGGAACAGATGTGGCGTGATCCGGCGGATGCGATGGAATTGAAAGATGTGAAACCCGGACAGGGTCTGTGACCCCGCACCGGCCAAAAGATAAGGCTGAAGTTTCAAAAAGAAACACGGCCAACGAAAGAACGATGGGACAGAAAACACATGATCGGACTTGAACATTATCTCACGCTGGCCTCGGCGCTGTTCGTGATCGGCATCTTTGGCCTGTTCCTGAACCGCAAGAACGTCATCATCCTGTTGATGTCGATCGAATTGATGCTGCTCTCGGTCAACATCAATCTCGTGGCGTTCTCGAGCTTCATGAATGACATGGTCGGGCAGGTCTTTACCCTGCTGGTCCTGACCGTCGCCGCCGCCGAGGCCGCGATTGGTCTGGCGATCCTTGTCTCGTTCTTCCGCAACCGCGGCACCATCGCGGTGGAAGATGTCAACGTGATGAAAGGCTGACGTTCGATGGAAAAGATCATCCTCTTTGCCCCGCTGGTCGGCAGCCTGATTGCCGGCTTCGGGTGGCGCCTCATTGGCGAGAAGGGCGCGCAGTACGTGACGACGGGGCTGCTGTTCCTGTCCTGTCTGCTGTCTTGGGTCGTGTTCCTGGGCCATGACGGCCAGACACAGTACATCCATATTCTCGACTATATCCAGTCCGGCACGCTCGACACGGCCTGGGCCATCCGCATGGATCGCCTGACGGCGATCATGCTGATCGTGGTCACGTCGGTGTCGGCCTTGGTGCACCTTTATTCGATGGGCTACATGGCCCATGACGACAACTGGGGCGAGGGCGAGAACTACAAGGCGCGCTTCTTTGCTTACCTGTCGTTCTTTACCTTTTCGATGCTGATGCTGGTGACCTCTGACAACCTTGTCCAGATGTTCTTTGGCTGGGAAGGCGTGGGCGTCGCCTCTTACCTGCTGATCGGGTTCTACTACAAGAAACCCTCGGCCAATGCCGCCGCGATCAAGGCCTTTGTGGTCAACCGTGTGGGCGACTTTGGCTTTGCGCTGGGGATCGCGGGCCTGTTCCTGCTGACCGACAGCATCAAGTTTGACGATATTTTCGCTGCCGCGCCTGCGCTGGCGGAAACGCAGATCACTTTCCTTTGGACGGAATGGAACGCGGCCAACACGCTGGCCTTCCTGCTGTTCGTCGGAGCGATGGGGAAATCGGCGCAGCTGTTTTTGCACACCTGGTTGCCCGACGCGATGGAAGGCCCGACGCCCGTGTCGGCGCTGATCCACGCCGCGACCATGGTGACCGCGGGTGTCTTCCTTGTCTGCCGCATGTCGCCCCTGATGGAATTCGCGCCCGAGGCGATGGCCTTTGTCACCTTCCTTGGGGCCACCACCGCCTTTGTGGCGGCCACGATTGGCCTTGTGCAGAACGACATCAAGCGTGTGATCGCCTATTCGACCATGTCGCAGCTGGGCTACATGTTCGTGGCGGCAGGCGTTGGGGTTTACTCGGTCGCGATGTTCCATCTGTTCACCCACGCCTTCTTCAAGGCGATGCTGTTCCTTGGCGCGGGTTCCGTGATCCACGGAATGCACCATGAACAGGACATGCGGAACTATGGCGGTCTGCGCAAGAAGCTGCCCTATACCTTCTGGGCGATGATGATCGGTACACTGGCCATCACCGGCGTCGGTATCCCGTTGACCGGCTGGATCGGCTTTGCCGGGTTCGCCTCGAAAGACGCCGTGATCGAAAGCGCTTATGCCGCGACCCACGGGGGCTATGCCTTCTGGATGCTGGTCATCGCGGCGCTGTTTACCTCGTTCTACTCGTGGCGCCTGATGTTCCTTACCTTCTATGGCGAGGCGCGCGGCAACAAGCACACCCACGACCACGCGCATGAAAGCCCGATGGTTATGCTGGTGCCCCTTGGGGTTCTGGCTCTTGGGGCGATCTTTGCCGGTGCGATCTGGTATTCCAGCTTCTTTGGCAAGACCAACGAAGTGGCCAAGTTCTTTGGCGTGCCCTATGCCGAGGCCAGCGCGGAAGAGGCCAAGGCCTTTGCCGAAGAGCATCCCGAGGCGTCCAAGCTGAAGTATGTCTTTGACGGGGCACCGGGCGAGGGTGCGATCTATACCGGAGCGGACAACCACGTGCTGCACACAGCGCATTACGTGCCGACCTGGTCCAAGTTGTCGCCCTTCATCGCAATGGTGATCGGCTTCCTCGTGGCGTTCTGGTTCTATATCGTGAACCCGGCCCTGCCGCGCAAAGTGGCCGAGACTAACTGGCCTCTGTACAACTTCCTGCTCAACAAATGGTATTTTGACGAGCTTTATGACGCGATCTTCGTGAAACCCGCGATGGCGATCGGCCGCTTCCTGTGGAAGAAGGGCGATGGCAACGTGATCGACGGGTTCCTGAACGGTGTGGCAATGGGCATCGTGCCCTTCTTCACCCGCCTCGCTGGTCGCGCCCAATCCGGCTACATCTTTACTTATGCCTTTGCCATGGTGATCGGTATCGTCGTGCTGATCACGTGGGTGACGCTCAACGGAGGAGCGCACTGATGAACGACAGCTTGCTCTCCATTGTCACTTTCATCCCGGCTTTGGCCGCGCTGATCCTGGCAATTTTCCTGCGCGGGGAAGAACCTGCCGCGCAGCGCAACGCCAAATGGGTCGCGATGATTTCGACCGTGATCACCTTCCTGGTGTCGCTGGCCATTCTCGTGGAATTCGACCCGTCGAATACGGGCTTCCAGTTCGTCGAGGAATATGACTGGCTTCTGGGTCTCAAATTCAAGCTGGGCGTGGACGGGATTTCGGTTCTGTTCGTAATGCTGACCACCTTCATGATGCCGCTGGTGATCGCGGCGTCGTGGAACGTCACGCACCGCGTCAAGGAATACATGATCGCCTTCCTTCTGCTGGAAACGCTTATGCTTGGCGTGTTCATGGCGCTGGACCTGGTACTGTTCTACCTGTTCTTCGAGGCAGGCCTGATCCCGATGTTCCTGATCATCGGCATCTGGGGCGGCGCGAACCGGATTTATGCCGCGTTCAAATTCTTCCTCTATACCTTCCTCGGCTCGGTCCTGATGCTGGTCGCGATGGTGGCGATGTTCGCGGATGCGGGCACCACCGATATCCCGATGCTGATGAATCACCAGTTCGGCACCGAGACCTTCTCGGTTCTGGGGATCCAGATCATCGGAGGGATGCAGACGCTGTTGTTTCTTGCGTTCTTTGCCTCGTTCGCGGTGAAGATGCCGATGTGGCCGGTCCACACCTGGTTGCCCGATGCGCACGTTCAGGCCCCGACAGCGGGTTCGGTCGTACTGGCCGCGATCCTGTTGAAGATGGGTGGCTATGGCTTCCTGCGGTTCAGCCTGCCGATGTTCCCTGTGGGCTCGGCGGTGATGACCGATCTGGTGCTGTGGATGTCGGCGATCGCGATTGTTTATACTTCGCTGGTTGCGCTGGTGCAGGAAGACATGAAAAAGCTGATCGCCTATTCGTCGGTCGCCCATATGGGTTATGTGACGATGGGGATCTTCGCCGCCAACCAGCAGGGTGTGGACGGCGCGATCTTCCAGATGCTGTCGCACGGGTTTATCTCGGGGGCGCTGTTCCTCTGCGTTGGCGTGATCTATGACCGGATGCACACCCGCGAGATCGACGCCTATGGCGGTCTGGTCAACCGGATGCCGGCCTATGCGCTGATCTTCATGTTCTTCACGATGGCCAATGTCGGCTTGCCGGGCACCTCGGGGTTTGTCGGGGAATTTCTGACCATCCTCGGCGTGTTCCAGGTCAACACATGGATCGCCCTGTTCGCCGCATCCGGCGTGATCTTCTCGGCCTCTTATGCGCTGTGGCTCTATCGCCGTGTCGTGTTCGGCCAGTTGATCAAGGAAAGCCTCAAGACCATCAGCGACATGACCGTGCGCGAACGCTGGATTTTCGCACCGCTCGTGGCGATGACCCTGATCCTTGGTGTCTATCCGCCGCTGATCACCGATATCATCGGCCCCTCGGTCGAGGCCCTGCTGAACGATTACCACACCGCCATTGCCGCGGTCGCCGAGGCGGCCACGGACACGGCATCGCACTAAGGAGAGCTTGAGAAAATGATCCAGGCTGATCTGAACATTATCCTGCCGGAAATCCTTCTGGCGCTCTATGCGATGCTGGCGCTTCTGGGCGCGGTATACACGGGCAAGGACCGGCTCGCGCCGCTGCTCACATGGGTGACAGCCGGGGTGCTGGTGATTGTGGCCGCGTGGATCGGTCTGGCCCGTGGTGGTGCCGAGGCCGTGGCCTTTAACGGGTTGTTCATCGATGATGGGTTTGCCCGCTTTGCCAAGGTAGCCATCCTGCTTGCAGCAGGGGCGGTACTGGCGATGGGGCAGGACTACATGTCGCGCAAGGGCATGTTGCGCTTTGAGTACCCGATCCTGATCGTTCTGTCGGTGATCGGCATGATGGTCATGGTGTCTTCGGGCGACCTCATGACCCTTTACATGGGCCTCGAATTGCAATCGCTCTCGCTCTATGTGGTGGCCTCGATGCGCCGCGACAGCCTCAAATCTTCGGAAGCGGGCCTGAAGTACTTTGTGCTGGGCGCGCTCAGCTCGGGCCTTCTGTTGTTCGGCTCGTCGCTGGTCTACGGGTTTGCGGGCACGACAACCTTCTCGGGCATTGTCGAGGCCGTGGGCGACGGTCATACGCCGCTTGGTCTGTTGTTCGGCCTGACCTTCGTGGCCTCGGGTCTGGCGTTCAAGATTTCCGCAGTCCCCTTCCACATGTGGACGCCCGACGTTTACGAAGGCGCACCAACCCCGATCACGGCTTTCTTTGCGACCGCGCCGAAGATGGCTGCCATGGGCCTGTTCGCCCGCGTTCTGCACGACGCCTTTGGCGGGGTGGTCGCGGACTGGCAGCAGATCATCGCGCTGCTCAGCGTGCTGTCCATGTTCCTTGGTGCCGTGGCCGCCATCGGGCAGACCAACATCAAACGCCTGATGGCCTATTCGTCGATCGCCCATATGGGCTATGCGATGATGGGTCTGGCCGCCGGCACCGCCTTTGGCGTGCAGGCCCTGCTGATCTACATGGCGATCTACGTGACTATGAATATCGGCACCTTCGCCTTCATCATGAGCCTGGAACGTGACGGCCAGCCCGTCGTGGATATCCGTGCGCTGAACATGTATTCCGCGCGTGAGCCGGGCAAGGCGCTTGCGGTTCTGCTGCTGATGTTCTCGCTGGCCGGTGTACCGCCGCTCGTTGGATTTTTCGGCAAGCTGTACGTGCTGCGCGCCGCTTATGAGGCCGGGCTTGTCTGGCTGGCGGTTCTGGGCGTGGTCGCCTCGGTGATCGGTGCCTTCTATTACCTGCGGATCGTCTACTACATGTACTTTGGCGACGAATCCGATGCGCTGGACAAGAACCGCTCGCCCGTTTTGTGGGTGGCCCTGATGGTGCCCGCCATCGCGATGCTGGTCGGGGTTGTGAACCTGTTCGGGATCGAAGGCGTGGCCCAGGCAGCCGCCGCGACACTGGTTCAGTAAACCCGACCGGGACCAAGTTGGAACGCGCCCTTTCGGGCGCGTTTCTTTTTTTGTATGTGCCTTCGGTAAGAGTATTTGACACAAAGAAGAAAAGGGCTGTCTCAGATGACCTGGCCGCAAGGATATGGCAAGCGGGTGCTTGCCGAGGTGGACAGCACCAATGCCGAGGCCGGGCGCATTGCCGCGACCCTGACAGGCCCGGAGTGGATCCTCGGCCTGCGACAGACGGCGGGGCGAGGACGGCGCGGGCGCCCTTGGGCCGACCCCGAAGGGAACTTTGCCGGCACGCTGGTACTGCGGCCGCAGGAAACGCCGGACCGGATTGCGCTGCGGTCTTTCGTGGCCTCGCTGGCGCTTTACGATGCCTTTGTGGCTGCCACGGGCAAACCGGATCTGTTTTCGCTGAAATGGCCGAATGACGTGTTGCTGAACGGGGCCAAGGTGGCAGGTATCCTTCTGGAAAGCGCTGGATTTGCGGGGGGCATGCCCAGCCACATTGCCATCGGCATCGGGGTGAACCTGAAACACGCGCCGGACGCAGCCCAACTCGAGGCGCGCGCGGTCGTGCCGGTATCGCTTTGGGCCGAAACAGGGATCGAAATCGCGCCCGAGGATTTTCTGGACCTCCTTGCCGCCGCCTATGCCCGGTGGGAGCACCAGTTTGTGACCTACGGGTTCGACCCCATCCGCATCGCGTGGCTGTCGCGGGCCGCCCGTCTGGGCGAGATCATCACCGCCCGCACCGCCCGCGAGGAAACCACGGGCATCTTCGAAACGGTGGACAGCGCGGGCAATCTGGTGTTGAACACCCCCGAGGGGCCTGTTGCCATCCCGGCGGCGGACATTTTCTTTTGACAGTTCAAGGGCGACGCCATGCTTCTGGCCATTGATTGCGGCAATACGAATACGGTTTTCTCGATCTGGGACGGCGAGAAGTTCCTGTGCACCCTGCGTACCTCGACCCACCATGCCCGCACGGCGGATGCCTATTTCACGTGGTTTTCGACGCTGATCAAACACTATGAAATCGACCTCGACATCACCGATGTCATCATCTCGTCGACCGTGCCGCGTGTCGTGTTCAACCTGCGTGTTTTCTCTGACCGGTTCTTCAACTGCCGCCCGATTGTTGTCGGCAAGCCCGAGTGCCTGTTGCCCGCCGAGTCGCGGGTGGACGAGGGCACTATCGTGGGGCCGGATCGGCTCGTGAATACGGCAGGGGCGTTTGACCGGCACGGCGGTGACCTGATCGTCGTGGATTTCGGCACGGCCACCACATTTGACGTGGTTGCCAAGGACGGGGCCTATATCGGGGGCGTGATCGCGCCGGGCGTGAACCTCAGCCTTGAGGCGCTGCATAATGCCGCCGCCGCGCTGCCGCATGTCGACATCGCCAAGCCGCAGAAAGTGATTGGCACCAATACCGTGGCCTGTATCCAGTCCGGCGTGTTCTGGGGCTATGTCGGGATGGTGCGCGAGGTCTGTGACCGGATCAAGGCCGAGCGGGACCGCCCCATGAAAATTATCGCAACCGGCGGGCTGGCGCCGTTGTTCCAGCAGTCTGTCGATCTATTTGACAACTTTGAAGAAGACCTGACCATGCACGGCCTGACCGTGATCCACAATTACAACAAGGAACACGGCAATTGAGCAGTGACCGTCTGATCTATCTGCCGCTTGGCGGCGCCGGTGAAATCGGCATGAATGCCTATGTCTATGGGTATGGTCCCGAGAACGAGGAACGCCTGATCCTCGTCGATCTGGGGGTGACCTTCTCGGATATGGACACCAGCCCGGGGGTCGACCTGATCTTTCCCGATCTCACCTGGCTGATCGAAAACAAGGATCGGCTTGAGGCTGTGTTCATCACGCATGGCCACGAAGACCATGTCGGCGCTGTTGGGCATTTCTGGGAAAAACTTGGGGTGCCGGTCTATGCGCGGGCTTTCACTGCCGCGCTGGCGCGCCACAAGATGACGGATCGTGGCCTGTCCGAACAGGATGTACACACGGTGTCGGCCTGGCCCGAGACGACCAAGGCCGGGCCATTTAATGTGGGGTTCCTTCCTGTCAGCCACTCAATCCCCGAAAGCGCCGCTTTGGTGATTGATACGCCCGAGGGGCGGGTGATCCATTCGGGCGACTTCAAGCTGGATGAAAACCCGGTGGTCGGCGAACCGTTCGACCCTGATCTCTGGGCCGAGGTCAGCAAGGACGGCGTCAAGGCATTGATCTGTGACTCGACCAACGTATTCTCGATGACCCCCGGCCGATCCGAGTCGAGCGTTGGGCCAGAGATCGAAAAGCTGATCGTTGATGCGCCGTACATGGTTGCGGCCACGACCTTTGCCTCGAACGTGGCCCGCGTGAAAACGCTGGCCGAGGCGGGCGAACGGGCAGGGCGGTCGATCTGCCTGATGGGGCGCGCCATGCGCCGCATGATCGAGGCCGCGATCCAGACCGGTGTTCTGAACAGCTTTCCCAAGGTGGTCAGTCCCGAAGACGCCCGCGCCATTCCGCGCGAAAATTTGATGCTGATCGTCACCGGATCGCAAGGCGAACGGCGCGCGGCCACGGCCCAGTTGGCCCGCGGGAAATACAACGGGATCACGATGAAAGAGGGCGACACCTTCCTGTTTTCGTCGAAAACCATTCCGGGCAACGAACGTGGCGTGATCCGCATCATGAACCAGTTTTCCGAGATGGGCGTGGATATCGTCGATGATGCGGGCGGACTTTATCACGTGTCGGGCCATGCCAACCGTCCAGATCTTGAAACCCTGCAGGACATCGTCAAGCCGCAGATGGTGATCCCCAACCACGGCGAACACCGACACCTGCGCGCCCATGCCAAGCTCTCGCAAGAGCGGGGGCGGGCGTCTATTGTCGCCGTGAACGGCACGATGGTCGACCTGAGCGGGGATGACCCTGTGGTCTGCGGGTTTGTGGAAACGGGCCGGACCTATCTGGACGGCGCAGTCAAGATCGGGGCGCTGGACGGCATCGTGCGTGACCGTATCCGCATGGCGCTGAACGGGCATCTGGTGGTGACCGTGATCCTGGACGAAGACGACGAACCGTTGGGCGAGGCGTGGTGCGAGATCAAGGGGCTACCGGAGCAGGGCCGAAGCTTCGCGCCGCTTCTGGATGTGCTGGAAGAAGACCTGACCCAGTTCCTGGGCCGCGCGTCGGAAAAAACACTGTCCAACGACGACAAACTGGAAGAGGAATTGCGCCGGATTGCCCGCAATACCTGCAATGACGAGATCGGCAAGAAACCCGAGGTGACGGTGATTGTGTCCCGGATGAGTTGATCGTCAACCTGACGTCTGAAATGCAAACAGCCGCGCCCGATCAAGGCGCGGCTGTTTTGTCATTTGCGGTCCTCTGCCGGATTATCCGGCGCGGCGTTCGTCAAAGCTGAGCGCGATAAAGCTGGGCAGGTGGTCGCCCATGCCCACAACCTTTTCGTCACGGTCGTTGCGGCCACGGCCACCCCGGTTGCGCTGGGATTTGCCCTGCTTGTCATCTTTCTGACGCTGGGGCTTTTCGGCCTGGCGCTGAGGCTTTTCGGACTTGGGCTCGGGGACGTCCTGCGCGGCTTCGACCTGCATGTCCTCGTCCCTTGATTTTTTCGACGATTTGCGCGGGGCCGGTTTGGACGGGTTTTCGACGCGGGGAATCTCTTTCTGGATCAGCGCTTCCACGGCGGCGAACGCCTTTTCATCGCGGGGTGTGCAGATGGTAAACGCCTTGCCCTCGCGTCCGGCGCGGCCGGTGCGCCCGATCCGGTGGACGTAATCCTCGGCATGGCCGGGCACGTCAAAATTGAACACATGGCTGACGCTGGGCACATCCAGACCACGCGCCGCCACATCCGAGGCCACAAGGATGCGCAATTCGCCGTTGCGGAAGGCATCAAGCGTGCGCGTGCGCTGTGACTGGTCCAGATCACCGTGGATCGGGGCCGCGTCATAGCCGTATTTCTTGAGCGACTTGGCACAGATATCCACGTCGGTCTTGCGGTTGCAGAAGATGATCGCGTTGGTGCACTTGTCGCCTTCACCATCAATCAGCGCGCGCAGCACGCGGCGCTTTTCGCTCCCTTCGCGGTCACGGCGCGAGGCCTTGAACATCACCACGCCCTGTTCAATCGTTTCCGAGGCGGTGGCCTGACGGGCCACTTCGACACGGGCCGGGGCCGATAGGAAGGTGTTGGTGATCCGCTCGATCTCGGGTGCCATGGTGGCCGAGAAGAACAGCGTCTGGCGGGTAAAGGGTGTCAGGCTGAAAATCCGCTCGATGTCGGGGATAAAACCCATGTCCAGCATCCGGTCGGCTTCGTCCACGACCATGATCTGTACGCCGGTCAGCAACAGCTTGCCGCGCTCGAAATGGTCCAGCAGACGGCCCGGCGTCGCAATCAGAACGTCGACGCCCCGGTCAATCAGCGCATCCTGTTCCTTGAATGAGACGCCGCCAATCAACAGCGCTTTGGTAAGCTTGAGATGTTTGGAATAAGTGTCAAAGTTCTCGGCCACCTGCGCGGCGAGTTCGCGCGTGGGGCACAGCACGAGGCTGCGCGGCATTCGTGCGCGGGCGCGTCCGCGGGCCAGCAGCGACAGCATCGGCAGGGTAAAGCTGGCGGTTTTGCCTGTGCCCGTTTGTGCAATGCCCAGCACGTCCTTGCCTTCCAGTGCCGAGGGAATCGCCCCTGCCTGAATGGGGGTGGGGGTTTCGTACCCGGCTTCGCTGATCGCTTTCAGCACCTTCGGGTTGAGGTTGAGATCGGAAAATTTCGTCATGTGTATCCGTGGTTTACGGACACTTGTTGCCCGTAGCAGCTTATGGGGTCAGGCCCGTTTGGCCCGGCGCTTGGTCGCCTGATCAACCCTCGCGCGGGTTTTAGCCCAATAGGGGCCTCGGGTCAATGAAGCGGTGGGCAGGCGCGATTTGCGGGGGTGTCAGCCATAGTCCGGGAAGTGTCGCGCGCGCTTTTCCTCAAGGTCCAAGGCGTAGGACCGCAACAGGCCGCGCGCCTCCAGCGCCTGCAACAGATCGGGCCGCGCGACGCAGACCTCGTCAAAAAAGGCGCGCAGCCCGTTTTTGCCGTTCTCTGCTTCCAGCATGGCGAAAAGCTGGTGCAGGGTCAGCCCGCCGTGATCTGTGGCAATCGCGGGTTTCAGCTCGGACCGGTAAGACCCCCGATTGTGCCGATACCGGTAATGTGCCTGCCAACTGTCCCAGTCCCTGACGTGCAGGTGACACAGGTCGACGCCAGAAAATTCAACTGTTTCAGACAGTTCAATCCCATTTTTGAACGCGTTGTGGATGCGTATTTCGATGTCTGACATCCCGGTTCGCACGAACACCTTGCCCTGCACGTGGCTGAGGAACCCGCCTTTGACATAGTTGCCGAAGGTTGGGAAAAGCGCCTGCGAAATTTCCTGACGTTTCCCGTGGGCGGGCACAAAGCCCTTGAAATGGGTCACGCCGCCTGCCGACGGTCCGTCGGGCGGGCTGAGCGCCTCAATCGGGCGCACGCGCGCGGCCTCGGCCTTGGCTGGAAGGGCTGCCAGCAGGTCAGAGAGAGGACGTTCAGCCCAAAGGAATTCGTCCACATCCATATGCATCAGCCAGTCGAGGTTTGTGGTGGTGGCCTGCGTATAGGCATGGGTGGCATTGCGGGTCTGGCGCGCCTGATGTTTGGCGGGGCGGTGTTTGCCGCCCGCCTTCCAGTAGGGCGTGTCGGTGCGTGTGACCGAGACTTGCGGATGTGCGTCCAGTGCCGCCTGGGCCTCTGGATTGTCGTCATCCAGATAAATGAACAAGTGATCGGCCCCGATCTCAAGGTGATGCGCGACGAAATTCAATACGTCGGCCACGGGCGCCTTGATGGTCGCCACAACGCCCCAACGCATCAGGCTTTCCCCTTGAGGCGGGCATAGACCTCTTTCATGCGGTTGAGGCGCCGGAACAGGGTGGCGGGGTCATGGTTCAGCATCTCGAAAAGGTGGTTTGCCAGCGGCGCAATGCCCGGATCGGTCATTGCCAGATTCCAGACCGGCGCGAGGATGTTCACATCGAGCCCGCCATGCAGCAGGGAATAGCTGTCCATCTCCATCGGCAGGGCGGCCTTGCTGCGCTTGGCAAAACCGAAGGGCACAGTCGGGTCAAAACCGCTGTACTGGCGTTCGAATTCGTAAAGTTTCATCAATCCGAACAACATGCGCATGGCCTGTCCGACCTGGCGTTGCACATCGGTGCCACCGTGGTCGGCAAATGTCATGATCGACGATACCTGCCAGCGCAGGTCAAGCTGTGAAATCAGGTGGTCGGGCTGTTCCTCCCAAAGCCGGAGGAACAGGGGGGCGGCGGCGTCAGGGGCGCTTGTCTTGCGCAGGTTGGAAATCAGCAGCCCGTTCAGAAAGGCCAGTTCCGATTTGCCGATGAACTCTTCCGCCATGGCGCGACGTTTGCGGGAAAACGATGAGGCACGGCGCGGCTCGCCCGGTTGTTTGCGGGTGGCATCCTCGGTTACAAAACGCTGGGTCAGCGGCGCGAGATCGATATCGGCGGGAGGCAGGGAATCGTGATCGAAAACAAAGGGTTCCCGCCGGACATTATAGCGTTGCATGAGGGCGTCACGCCCGCCGGGAAAGGTCTGGATCTTATCAGTCATGCCGCATGATTGCACGGGGGCATGCCCCGCGCAATCGCGCGATGGCCTAGACCATCATTTCCTTGGTCGCGGTCAGCGTGATGTCAGGATAGTCGCGTTCGACCCGGTCAATGTCCCATTGCAGACGGGTCAGGTACACCACATCGCCGTCATGGTCATAGCTGATGTGCTGCTTGTTCGCGTCGGCGAATTTCTCGACGGCCGCACGTTCACCATTGACCCAGCGGGCCGAGGTGAATTGCGACTGTTCAAAGCGTACGGGCAGGCCGTATTCCATTTCGATCCGGCTGGCCAGAACCTCGAATTGCAGCGCGCCGACGACGCCGACGATAAAGCCCGATCCGATCATCGGTTTGAAAACCTTCGCAGCGCCTTCCTCGGCAAACTGCATCAGCGCCTTTTCAAGGTGCTTGGCCTTCAAAGGATCACCAGCCCGGATGCCTTGCAGCAATTCCGGCGCAAAAGAAGGGATGCCGCTCACGCGCAGGGCCTCGCCTTCGGTCAGGGTGTCCCCGATGCGCAGCTGTCCGTGGTTGGGAATGCCGATGATGTCGCCTGCCCACGCCTCTTCGGCCAGTTCACGGTCCGAGGCAAGAAACAGCACGGGGTTCGAGATCGCCATGGGTTTCTTGGTGCGCACGTGTGTCAGTTTCATGCCGCGCTTGAAGTGCCCCGAGGCCAGCCGCACAAAGGCGACGCGGTCGCGGTGCTTGGGGTCCATGTTGGCCTGCACCTTGAACACGAAACCAGAAACCTTTTTCTCGTCTGGGGCAATCTGGCGGGGTTGTGCGGATTGTACCTGCGGTTCGGGGCCATAATTGGCAATGCCGTCCATCAGTTCCTTGACGCCGAAAGAGTTGATCGCCGAGCCGAACCAAATCGGTGTCATATGCCCTTCGAGCACGGCCTGCGGGTCCAGCGTGGGCAGAAGCTCGCGTGCCATTTCGACCTCTTCCTGCAGTTGTTCAAGCAGGTGAGCCGGGATGTGGTCGGCCAGTTTTGGGTCATCCAGCCCCTGAATCTGCACGGTTTCGGCAACGACGTTGCGGTCGGCGCGGTCCATCAGTTCAAGCCGGTCGTTCAGCAGGTCATAACAGCCCAGAAATTCCCGCCCCATGCCAATCGGCCAACTGGCAGGTGTCACGTCAATGGCAAGGTTTTCCTGAATC
The DNA here is from genome assembly GCF_040225985.1 of Shimia fortis. Classification (NCBI taxonomy): domain Bacteria; kingdom Pseudomonadati; phylum Pseudomonadota; class Alphaproteobacteria; order Rhodobacterales; family Roseobacteraceae; genus Shimia; species Shimia fortis. Next base: position 433,662 of record NZ_JBBPEU010000002.1, on the reverse strand, counting down.
TCGTCGATGATATCGAACGTGTCGCGGCTCTCGCGGTCCATCTTGTTACAGAAGGTCAGGATCGGCAGGTCACGCAGGCGGCAGACCTCGAACAGTTTCTGGGTCTGGCTTTCGACCCCCTTGGCCCCGTCGATCACCATCACGGCGGCGTCCACGGCGGTCAAGGTGCGATAGGTATCCTCGGAAAAGTCCGAGTGGCCGGGCGTGTCGACCAGGTTGAAGCGGTATTTGCCGAAATCGAAGGACATGGCCGAGGCCGAAACCGAGATGCCGCGATCCTGTTCCATCTTCATGAAGTCCGACCGTGTGCGGCGGGCCTCGCCCTTGGCGCGCACCTGTCCGGCCATCTGGATGGCGCCCCCATAGAGAAGGAATTTCTCGGTCAGGGTCGTCTTGCCCGCATCCGGGTGCGAAATGATCGCAAAGGTGCGGCGGCGGCCGATTTCAGGCGGCAGATCGGGGCGGTTAGAAGATACATCCAGCATGGGCAGGCATATAGAAGGGGAACGGGGGCGGCGCAACTGTGCTGTTATGCCAAACGCGGCACGGCGTGATCCGCCGGGCGGACTATTGCGGGATGGGGCAGTTTATTTGCTTGATGCGCGGCGCAACAGGTCGACGGCGTCGGGACGATCCAGCAGGGTTTCATGCACCTCATATGCAATCTGCGGGCCGATGCCCCGGTTGGAGGTCGCGCGTTTCAGGCGCTGGGTCACGTCCTTGGGCAGGATCGGGCTGGTGCGTTGGTCGGCCTGCATGGTTTCAGCCGAGATGCCTTCGGCAAAGATAATCTGGTGGGTGTCGAACAACAGTTGGAAATAGTCGACAAAACCGCCTTCCTGAACGGTGACGGTCTCGCCGTTGACAAGGTGCCGTGCGCGAACCAGAAGTTCGGACCGGCCTGCGCCAATACGGTCGCGGCGCTGGTAGATGAACAGGCGGTGATCCGGGCTGACCTTGAGGTCGGCAGCATTGTTCAGCGTGCCCTTGGTGATGACGATCGGGGCAAATTCGCCCTGCGCGCGCACGGTCAGGTGCCCAATCCAGCGAATTTCCTGCGGGCCATCATCGCGGGTCAGGACACGATCCCCGATTGACAGGTCTTCGACACGGCGCTGTTCGCCGGTGGCCATGGTGATGTGCGTGCCGCGGGTAAAGCTGACACAGGCCATCTGTGCGGTGCGCAGGCGCGCGCTTTCGCGGTCGATCCCGACCAGCGTATAGGGCACCTTGAATTCCAGTGGTGACAGTGGGGCCGCATAGATCTGCGTAATGTGGCCCTCGGGGTCGACCTCGACCAGCACGAGGATTTCGATGGTTGCGCCGGTGGGGGGCATCACCGTGACAATGCAATCGGGATGCAGCGCCGCGCCGGGGCAGCCAAGGGCGCTGTCGGGGGCGATCTGGAACCGGTTGCCGTCGTTCACAAGGAAAGACAGGCTTTCGACGCTGTTGCCAAACCCCAGTTCATAAATGTCGTCAGGCACCAGTTCATCCGCATAAGACAAACCGTCCCCCAGATTGGCCCCATCGGTCACGCGAAGCTTTTCCGCGCGATACACCGGAAGGCTCTGGGCAGGAAAGACGGTTTTCGGGTCGCTGTGCGGCATGGAACTAGGATTGCTTTTTAATGGTTGTCACGCAAGTCATGCCCGGAAAATATGGCCGTTTCAGGTCTGGCGATCGGCAATTTGCTGGCACTCCTGTGAAAATGTGCATTAACTGGGGCGATTGCAAGCAAAGGGGAGAGTCTCATGGATTTGGGAATCAAAGGTAAACGCGCATTGGTGTGTGCATCGTCCAAGGGGTTGGGGCTGGGATGCGCCGAAGCCTTGGCCGGGGCCGGTGTCGATCTGGTCATGAACGCACGTGGGGCCGAGGCGCTGGAGACAGCCGCCGCCGACATCCGCGCGCGCTTTGGCGTGGATGTGGTCACGGTTGCCGCCGATGTTACGACGCCCGAAGGGCAGGCCGAGGTTCTGAAGGCTGCCGAAGGGGTGGATATTCTGGTGACGAATGCCGGAGGTCCGCCGCCGGGCCTGTGGTCCGACTGGGACCGCGAGGATTTCATCAAGGCACTGGACGCCAATATGCTGACGCCGATTGCGCTCATGAAGGCGCTTTTGCCTGGCATGATGGAAAAGGGCTGGGGCCGGGTGGTCAATATCACCTCGCAATCGGTCAAGGCACCGATTCCGGTTCTGGGCCTGTCGAATTCGGCACGTGCGGGCCTGACGGGCTATGTCGCGGGCACTTCGCGGCAGGTGGCGGGCAGCGGCGTCACGATCAACAACCTGCAACCGGGTATTCACGCCACCGACCGCGCCGTGTCGCTGGATACGGGCGTGGCTGATGCGCAGGGCATTTCCCTTGACGAAGCCAAGGCAAACCGCTGTGCGACCATTCCGGCGGGCCGATACGGCACCCGCGAAGAGTTTGGCGCGACCTGCGCCTTCCTGTGTTCGCAACATGCGGGGTTCATCGTCGGGCAGAACATCCTGCTGGATGGCGGGGCGACCAATTCGACCATGTGATCCATGGCCGAGCGGTTTTCTCTCAAAGACGCCTTGTTCAACGCCGACACACTGGGCGATCTGGCGGCAGAGTATTCTGCCGCCTTGCCTTTTTTCGACGGGCCCGGATTTCATGCCGAGGTCGTTGCAGGGTTGGACGGGCGCGAGCTGATGCAGCGCCTCGACTGGATCGCGGATTGCGTCGAACGCCGGCTGGCGCCGGACTTTCCGACCATGGCGGACCAGTTGCAGTCTGCCATGCCCGAACCGCTGGACCCCACGCGCAAGGACGACGATTTCGGCCGGTTCATCCATGCGGTGCCGGGCATTCTGGCAGTGCGGCACGGGTTGGAAACGCATCGCGACCGGGCGCTGGACCTGCTCTATGAGGCGACGCAGCGGTTTTCGATGGAGTTCTACATCCGCCCCTTCCTGAACCGCTGGCCGGCTGAGACGCTGGCGCGTTTGCACCTTTGGGCAGAGGACGGGAATTATCACGTCCGCAGGCTGGTCAGCGAAGGCACGCGCCCGAAACTGCCCTGGGCGCGGAAGATCGACCTTGATCCGAAGGACGTGCTGCCGCTTCTTGATCGGGTTCATGCCGACCCGACCCGATACGTGACAAGATCGATCGCCAACCATCTGAACGACATTGCCAAGATCGACGCAGGTCTGGTACGCGACAGGCTTGCGCGCTGGCACGCAGCGCAGGCGCAAGAGGCGGGCGAACTGGCCTGGATGACGCGCCATGCCCTGCGCACCTTGATCAAGCAGGGCGACAGGGGGGCGATGGAAATGCTGGGCTATGTGCCCGAGGCCCCGCTGCATGTCGCGGATTTTGATCTGGTCGACCCAAGCCCGCGTATCGGCGACCGTCTGTGCTTGTCTGTCCGGCTGGAAACCCAGTCAAAACAGGACGTTCCGGTTCTTGTCGACTATGTAATCCGGTTTCATCGGCCCGACGGCAAAGCGGGGCGCAAGGTGTTCAAGCTCAAACAGGCCACAGTGCCCGCAGAGGGGCATCTGACCCTTGCCAAAAAGCACCCCCTCAAGGGCAACGCGACCACCTTCACGCTGCATCCGGGGCCGCATGTGGTCGAGTTGCAGGTCAACGGAGTCAAACGCACCGAGATCGGCTTTGACCTTTTGCCCGAGGCGTGATGCGTCGCGCGGGCAGGCTTGCGAGGGGCGGTTGCGGCTGATAAGGGTCGGGAAATCTGAATCTTTTCGTCGGATAAACAGCTTGAGGCCCGCGTGACCCAATCCCCCCCCAGACTCGAGATCCGCAACATGTACCGCCGCTTTGGCGACCGCGATGTGGTCAAGGGGGTGTCGCTGAGCATCCAGCCGGGCAACGTGATGTGCCTCTTGGGGCCGTCAGGTTGTGGCAAGTCCACGACCCTGCGCATGATCGCCGGGGTGGAGATGCAGGATGCGGGCGAGATTTATGTCGATGGCAAACTGATCTGTGACACCGTGTTCCGCATCCCGCCGGAACGCCGCCAGATCGGGATGATGTTTCAGGACTTTGCCCTGTTCCCGCATATGTCGGTCGGGCATAACGTCGCCTTTGGCCTGAAAGGCAGCCGCGACGAGAAACGCGCCCGCGTCGAGGAATTGTTGACCAAGGTCGGGCTGCTGTGGGCGATTGACGATTTCCCGCATGTCCTGTCGGGCGGCGAACAGCAAAGGATCGCGCTGGCCCGTGCATTGGCGCCGCGCCCGCGCATCATGCTCATGGACGAGCCGTTCTCGGGGCTGGACAACCGTCTGCGCGATGGCATCCGCGACGAAACGCTGGCCGTGCTCAAGGAAGAGGACACGGCGGTACTTTTGGTGACGCATGAACCCGAGGAAGCCATGCGTATGGCCGATGAAATCGCGCTGATGCGGGACGGGGTGATCGTGCAGCAGGGTGCGCCCTATAACGTCTACAATTCGCCCCACGACAAGGAAGCCGTGGCTTTTTTCAGTGATATCAACGTGATCCGCGCCAAAAGCGAAGGCGCGCTTGCCCAGACACCGTTCGGGCCGTTCCTGACGCCGGGATTCGAGGATGGCGCTGATGTCGAGATCATCGTGCGCCCCCAGCACATCAAGCTGGATTTCGACCGGAACGGGCAGGGGCCCAGCCCGACCCCCAGCCGGGGCGAGGCCGCGCGCGGCTTTGTCACCCGCGCCCGTTTCATGGGCAACGAGAGCCTTGTCGAATTCCGCATGGAGCACGATGACACCACGCTCAAGACCACGGTGCCCAACGTTTTCCTGCCCGCCGAAGGCACGCCCTTCTGGCTGACCATTCGGCGCGACCGCTGTTTTGTCTTCAAGGCCTGAGCCCTAGCCGCCGGTCAGTGCCAGCTGGTAATCTTCAAGCCGCTTGCCCGGCTCGTCCACGAACAGACCCGGCAGGATAGCCAGCGTTTCGATCTGGTCCGCGCGCAGGGTTTCGAACTGGTCAGTGGTTTCATTCCAGACCAGGCAGGTCCAGACCCGCCCCCAATAGTCAAGCTTCAATGGGCGCACATCGCAGGCTGACCCGTCCTGCATCCCCAGCCGCAGTTTCTGGCGGTTGCGGATTGCCGCCCTGATCGGCGCGAGATAGCGAAACCCCTGCGCCGCATCGGCAAACGGATAGACTGCAAAGCCAAAGGACTTTGGCGCGCCGTGGCGGTCTTCGGGCAGCACGGCGTCGATCTTGGCCGAAAGGCTTTCGGCAGCGGCGCGCATGTCGCCGTCCACCGCGTTGCCCACGGCGGCAAGGCCCAGATGCAGCGCCTCCAACTCGTTCTCGGTCAGGTTCAGCGGGGGCAGGGTGATCGCCGCCCGCGCCGAATAGCCGACACCGCGCTCGCCCTCGACCGGTACGCCCGAGGCGGCCAGCGTGTCCATGTCGCGGTAAATCGTGCGGATCGACACGCCCAGATCCCGCGCCATGTCCTCGGCGCGGTGCAGCCGGCCGTCTTTCAGAATCTGGATCAGGGCATACAGCCGGTCAGACCGTTTCATCAGGTGATTCTCCTGTCGCTTTTCACGTATTACTGACAAAAACCTGACAACTGACAACCTGTTGACAAAACTCCCGCGGTTTTCCGCGCAAAAAGCCCCTGAACGGGCGGTTTTGGCGCTTTTCGTTCGCCGTTTCAGGATTTATCAAAGGCAGGTCATTTTCCGCGGGCCCGACCGGCCCGCCCCGTTCTAAGGAGACATCTCATGGGTATTGGAAATATCGGACTTCCCGGCCTGCTGCTGATCGCTGTTGTTGTGTTGGTTCTGTTTGGCCGTGGCAAGATCTCGGGCCTGATGGGCGAAGTGGGCAAGGGCATCACCTCGTTCAAGAAGGGCATCAAGGAAGGCGAAGACCAGCTTGAGCAGGACGCGGCCGAAACGGCCAAGGACGTCACCCCCGAAGACGAAAAAGACAAAGTCTGATCCGGGGCTGACACGTCATGTTTGATCTCGGTATGGCCGAGCTCCTGGTGATCGGCATCGTCGCGCTGATCGTTGTGGGGCCAAAAGATTTGCCGGTCCTGTTCCGGCGGGTGGGGCAGTTCGTGGGCAAGGCCAAGGGCATGGCCCGCGAGTTTTCCAGCGCCATGAACCAGGCGGCAGACCAGGCCGGTATCAAGGACGTGACGGATTCGCTCAAAAATGCCAGCGATGGTCTGAACACGGTCAGCAACCCGATGAAGGCGGCGACCGAGACTTTCAAGACCACCACAAAGAGCATGGTCGACATCGACCCCGACAGCGAGACCGGCAAGCTGGCGGCCAAACGGGCCGAGGACAGCAAGAAGGTCAAAGAGGCGATGACCAAGAAGGCGCAGGATCGGCTCGAGGCCGAGGCCAAGGCGGCTGAAGAGGCCGCCGCTGCGGCCCGCGCCCGCGCCGAGGCGGCCAAGGCAGCCACGCCCGAGACGCCCGAAAAGGACAAAGCATGAGCGGCACCGAAGACATAGACGACAGCTCCGCCCCGCTGATCGAGCATCTCGCCGAACTCAGAACCCGGCTGATCCGGTCTGTTCTAGCGCTGGTTGCCGGGATCACGATCTGTTTTATCCCGATCGGCGGTGATTTCATCGCGGTTCACATCCTGAACTTCCTGCTGGCCCCGATCGAGGCGTCGCTGCGCGCCTTGGGGGATCCGTCGCCGACGCTGCAATATACCTCGCCGCAGGAATACCTGTTCACGCTGTTCCGGATCTCGATGGTGTTTGGCTTTGCCATGGCTTTTCCGGTGATCGCGTTCCAGATGTGGCGTTTCGTGGCGCCTGGCCTGTACAAGAACGAAAAGGGTGCTTTCCTGCCCTTTCTCGTCGCATCGCCCTTCATGTTCTTCCTCGGGGCGACGTTTGCGCATTTCGTCGTGACCCCGCTTGCAATGTCATTCTTCCTTGGCTTTGCCGATGTCAGCTCGATCTTCGCCAACCTTCTGTCCGGTGCCGCGCCGGAGTTGCCCGCCGATGCCGCCGTGGTGCCCGAAACCCAGGAAGGCATCAAGGTCACGTTTTTTGGTAAGGTCAATGAAAGCCTTGATATCACACTGAAATTCATCCTCGCCTTTGGCCTTTGCTTTCAACTGCCCGTGCTGCTGACCCTGATGGGCAAGGCCGGTCTGGTCAGCGCGGATGGTCTGGGCAGCGTGCGCAAATACGCGATGGTGGGCATTCTGGTGCTTGCCGCGCTGGTGACACCGCCGGATGTGGTGACCCAGCTGATCCTGTTCACCGTGGTTTATGGCCTGTACGAGGTGTCCATTTTCCTCGTGCGCCGGGTCGAAACCAAACGTGAGGCCGAGTTGCGCGCGGATGGCTATTATGACGATGACGAGGAAGAGTTCGACGATCCTCTGATGAAAGAATTCGACGAGGACGAAGACGACGAGAAAGCTGCCAAGTAACGGTTTGCTACTTTCCCGAATATAGAAACGCGCCCCCTGTCAGGGCGCGTTTTTCATTTGCGATATCGGTCGTGACAGGCTTTGCAGGTGGTGCCCAGCCTTGCAAGGGCCGGCCCCAGATCCGACGCCGTCGTGATCGTGTCCGCCGTGTTTTGTGCAGCCTGCGTCAGCGCGCGCGCCTTTGACGAGAAATCCGCGAAATCGGTCCAGATCGCCGGCAAGGCTTCGGATTTCGGGTCGGTCTCGGGCGCCGTGAACAGCGGCACCGAACGCCGTGATTCAGCGGCGATGCGCTGAACGGCCGCGTCGGCCGTTTCTGCATCAAACGCGGTTTGGCCTTTGGCCATCTGGCTCAGGATCTTCATCTCGTCCCCGAGACGGCTCATGTTGTTCATCCGGTCCATCACGGCGGGGTTGGTCACCCCGTCATGTGCCAGCACGGCCGTGGCCAATACGGCGGGCAGAAGAAGGGCAGGGATCAGTTTGGGCATGGGACCTCCTGGTTTGCTGCGTTGCTCGCCCATCCTAGGTCATTCCGCGCCCGGAAGGTCAAGCGGTTATCCTGTCTCTTGCCGAGGCGCGGGAAAACTGGTTTGAAGCGGAACGGAAATGAATGGAGCCCCCGATGGACAAAGACGCCCTGATCCGCATCGCCGATGCTCTTGAACGCATGTCTCCGGCGCCCTGTGCCGCGCCAGATTTCGCGCAGGCCGACGCCTTTGTCTGGCATGTGACGCCCGACCGGCTTGAACCGGTCATCCGCGTCAACCGCGTGGATCTGTCCCTGCTGGTCGGGGTGAACCGCTCGCGGGATACGCTGCTTGAAAACACGCTCCAGTTCGCCCGTGGTCTGCCCGCCAATAACGCGCTGCTTTGGGGCGCGCGCGGCATGGGCAAGTCGTCTCTGGTCAAGGCCGTGCATGCCGAAGTCCTGCGTCAGGGCCTGGGCCTCAAGATCGTCGAACTGCAACGTGAAGACCTGCCCAGCGTCGCACGACTTCTGAACCTGTTGCGGGGTCGCAAGGAACGTTTCCTGCTGTTCTGTGATGACCTGTCCTTCAGCCATGATGACCAGCATTATAAGTCGCTCAAGGCAGTTCTGGATGGCGGTATCGAGGGGCGGCCAGACAATGTGGTCTTTTATGCCACATCGAACCGGCGCCACCTGATGCCGCGCGACATGATCGAGAACGAACGTTCCAGCGCCATCAACCCCTCCGAGGCAGTCGAGGAAAAGGTCTCGCTTTCCGATCGGTTCGGGCTTTGGCTGGGCTTCCACCCCTGTTCGCAGGATGAATATCTCGAAATGATCCGCGGCTATTGTGCGGCCTACGGGGTCGAGATCGCAGACGAAACCCTTTATGCCGAGGCCATCGAATGGCAGGCCACACGCGGGGCGCGCTCGGGACGCGTAGCGTGGCAGTTCTTCACCGATCTGGCGGGGCGCAAGGGTATCCCACTGGTCTGAGCCAGATCCCGACACCGCTCTTTTTCTTGGGAAAAATACCTCGGGGGGTACGGGGGGCTGGCCCCCCGTTTTCGTTTATTTGAGGTAAGGCGTCGGGTCGACGGAATCGAACCCCTTGCGCACTTCGAAATGCACAAAGCTTTCCTTGGCCGGCACCTCTGCGATGCCCTGGCCGCGCTTGACGCTGGCCCCCTTGGCCACCTTTACGCCATCGACATTGTAATAGACCGTCATCAGGTTGTCGGCATGGCGCAGCACGAGGATCTGGATGTTGTCCGCATCCGTGGTGATCGCGGCGACCTTGCCATCGGCGGCGGCCTTGACGGCGGTGCCGGCTGGGGCCGCGATGTCGATGCCGTTATTCTTGCCCTTGGAATAGGGACGGATGATCTTGCCATCTACGGGATAGCCCATCTTGCCGCCCGCCTTGGTCTGGGTCGCACCCAGGTCGGGGGCAGGCGGCGGTGTGACGGGTTTGTCGTCGATCTTGGGCATGGGTTTGGTCGAACTGGGCGGTGTGGGCGTTGCACTCCCCTGTCCGGGTTTGGTCACCACGGCAGCGGTCGCCCCCGCAGCTGCGGCCGTCGCCGCACCCGTCCCGCTGGCCGAGGCGGATTGACCCGCGCTTGGCGCTGCCTTTGGCGGGATCAGCAGGATCTGGTTTTCGCGGATGGTAAAGCTGCTGTCGAGTCCGTTCCATTCGGCCAGCGACCGCACGGATACGTCATAGAGACGCGAGATGGTAAAGGCGGTTTCGCCGCGCTGGACCTTGTGGCGGATCGGTTCGAGACCGGTTTCCCCCTTGGGTGCATCCTTGGGCGCGGGTTGCAGCGGTTCGGTCTGGACCTGCTGGGCCCCGGCATTGTTGATGGCGCTGTTGGCCAGCGACTCGATATCCACGTTGGACGGGGCCGTCACGACGCCCGCACCACCGGTAGCCGCCGAGGGTTCCGCCACGCGATAGGGCAGGGCGATGATCTCGCCCTGGCGCAAGGTGTCGTCCGGTTTCAAACCGTTATACTTGGCCAGATCGCCCACCGGCATGCCGATCCGCGTGGCCACATCGTTCAGGCTGTCACCCCGGCGTGCCACGGCGACCTGATAGTTGGGATAGGAAATGATTCCGCGCTGATCGGGGCGGGGGCGTTCTGCCGTGGCCGCCTGGGCCGCGGCGGTGGTGTCAAGCCCGGCGCCGAAGGTGCCACGCATATCCATGTCCAGACCGTCTTCGCAGGCCGCCACAAGGCCAAGGGTCAGGCCAGCCATGGCCATGCGAAGGGGAAAACGCGGGGATGTGTCCATCTCGATGTCCTCAATACGCGGTGCGATCCGAAAACGCGGTGCGCTGTGTTTACTCTTTAACCAGGGTATCGGGCCTTTGGGCCTCTTTTTGGTGTTCTACCGGTTCAACTGTCCGGCGCAAGCCCTTCGACCAGCGGAACAAACCGCACGGGGCGCAACTCGTCATAATCGAACCCCTGTTCCGTGCGCCGCACGCGGATCATGCTTTGCACCGTGTCGGACTGGCCAACAGGTACCACCATGATACCGCCGATCTTGAGTTGCGCCAAGAGGGGCCCCGGCGGGTCTTCGGCGGCGGCGGTCACGATGATGCGATCAAACGGCGCCTGTTCCGGCAGGCCGAAACTGCCATCGGCGGTGAACGCGGTGATATTGGCAAGGTCTAGCGCCTCGAACACCTGACGTGCTTCGCGCACCAGCCGCTTGTGGCGGTCCACCGTATAGACCCGGCGCGCCAGCAGGCTGAGGATGGCGGCCTGATAGCCGCTGCCGGTGCCCACTTCGAGCACCTTGTCACGCGGCTGGATGTCCAGCGCCTGTGTCATCAACCCCACCACTGACGGCTGGGAAATGGTCTGCCCGCAGGCGATGGGCAGGGGGGTGTCCTCATAAGCGCGCTCGGCGAACAGGCCACGCACGAACAGGCCCCGGTCGATCTTTTCCATGGCCGTCAGCACACGCATATCCGTCACGCCCTTGCTGCGCAGGGCGAATAGGAATTGCATCTTGCGTTCGGCAATGGAGTCTTCGGTCATTCGATCGCTTTCAGATGGTCCAGCGCGTCATGGGCGGTCAGGTCGGCGCGCATTGGCGTGACCGAGATATAGCCGTCCAGATTGGCCGCCGCGTCGGTGCCCGGCGCGGTCTGCACCTGCTGGTCGCCGCCCTTGATCCACAGGAACCGGCGCCCCGAGGGCGAACTGTGCGGCTCGACGCTGAAACAGGTGCCGGGGCGGAAGCCTTGCGTGGTGACACGCACGCCTTTGACATTCGCGGCCAGCTTGGGCGGGAAGTTGATATTGTAGAACAACCTGTAATCCGCTTGCTGGGCCGGTGCGGCGGCCAGAACCTTGCGGATTACGTCCGCGCCGTGTTGGGCGGCTGCCTCGAACGGGTTTTCGATCGTATAGTTTTCCGGCCCAAGATATTGCGACAAGGCAATAGCCGGCACCCCCTGCAACGCGGCCTCCATCGCGCCGCCCAGCGTGCCCGAATAGAGCGCGTTCTCGGCCGAGTTGTTGCCCCGGTTGACGCCCGAAAGAACCAGATCGGGCGGGGTGTCTTTCATCACGTCATGCAGACCCGCCAGCACGCAATCGGCCGGGCTGCCTTCGGCGGCATAGCGGCGCTCGCCCATCTTGGCGATCATGGTCGGGTGGGTATAGCTGATGCAATGCGCGACACCGGACTGTTCAAAGGCAGGGGCCACTGTCCAGACCTCGCCGTCGGGGCCCGCGATCTCGGTCGCGATATCTTGCAGCACCGCAAGGCCCGGTGCGTTGATGCCGTCGTCATTGGTGATGAGAATGCGCATGCCTGCCCCCTGATGCTCGTTCGTTTCTGTCTAAGCGAGCGAAGGGCGCGGGGCAAGCACTGGCATGGTGCGGATCTGCGTCATGCGGCCATTCGGGGCGGCATCTGCGGTTTTTTGGGGCCTAGAGGTTCAGTTCGGCCAGAAGGCGGGCGGCCTCGTCGCGCGGGTGCGCCAGTGGGGCGCGGTCCTCGCCCGGGAAAAAGCGCGCGCGGGTGCCGGTCGGCATGCCTTTGGGGGCAAGGATCGAAACGCGGGGGCCAGTGTTTTCGGTTTCGGCCTGCCAACTGCGTGCCAGCGCAGTTTGCGCGGCCTTGGTGGCACCGTACGAGCCAAAGAATTTCTGGCCGGTCTTGTCATCATCGGCAAAGAACACTGCGTGGCCCTCTTCACCCAGAAGCGGGGTGAGAAAGGGGATCAACTGGCCAGTGGCCGTGACATTGATCGAGACCGACTTGTCCCAGTCTTTCTGATCGATATGGCCTGCCGGTGTCAGAGGCGCGCCATGAATGGCTGCATGGACCCAAAGGTCGATCTTGCCCCAGCGATCATGAATCGACCGGCACAGTTGCGCCATGGCATCCACATTGGTGATGTCCATCGGGGCCAGCGTCGCGCTGCCGCCCCGCGCCTGGATGCGGTCGTCGAGTTCTTCCAGCGCACCGGTGGTGCGGGCCACGGCGACAACGTGGTAGTCGTTTGAGATGGCCTCGGCGATGGCGGCACCAAGACCGCGCGAGGCTCCGGTAACAAGAGCGATTTTCTGGGTCATGCTGCCCATGTGCGGCGTAACGCGGCGAAGGTCAAGACCCGAGACGGTTTGCGCCGGGATTTCCGGGGGCGGCGGTTAGCCCGGCATCTTCAGCGTAGTGGTCTGCCCCCCACGTTTGAGAACCACCGTATCCTCGCTGATGCCGACCACGGTGCCGACCGAACTGCGTTTGCCAAGCTCGGCGGTGACAACGCGTCCGGTCTGCGTCAGGATCAGGGCGCGCGGCGCGGTAGTGCTGCCAGCGATGCCGATCAGGGTCAGCGTGCCTTTCTTCAGCACGCCGGATTGCGTGGCCTGCGCAGCGACGCGGGCTGGGGTCTTGTTGGTCATGTTTTCAGGGTCCGTGAGTGGTGTTGCCCTGCATATGGGGCCGGATGCGGCAGCTAACAGGGGGGCTGGGGATTGAAAAGGCCCTGCCGTACGGGGCTCGGCAGAAAATTGCCGCAGCGCGGCAAAGGTTGGCTCATGCCGTCAGTCGGTGGTCAGATGCGGGCGGATATCCGTGCCAGAGGCCGCGTAGATATCAAGCAGGTGATCAAAAGAAATGCCGTCCTTCTGGGCGTCGGCCAACGGGCCGGATCGAACCGACAAGACCGGGCGCGCGCCAGCGTCGCCGGAGGACAGGGTGGCGGCAATGGGATCATCGCTTTCGAACAGGGGCAGGTCATTCATGATCCATGCCTCGGCCCCGTCAAAAGATGCACCGGTGCCATTGATCGCATCCAGATAGGCAAAGAAGACACCATCCCCGACCCGCGCCCAGACGCCGAAAAAGAACACCTCGTCGCTGCCACGGATGGGCAGGGGCAGAACACAGCGGATGAAACGGTCGCCGTCGATGCGGCATAGATCGGCAGTCAGGCGGTCCTCGCCCACACTCAGGTCATCCGTGCCGGTTTCGGCAAGGGGCGGGTGCGGCCAACTGTCGGGTTCGTCAAAGCCGATATCGAAGATGCCGGAAAAGGTCCGCCCGCAACAGGGGCAGGCGCGGTCCGGATCGTTGAAGCGTCGCCAACGGGCGTCGAGATCAAGAAGGTTCATCCCGCCGCCTCGCAGATGATCCTGGATGTCTGCTCAGGCCGCATTCCACGAGGCACCGGGGACAGGCATGTCCTTGATCTTTTCGCTGACCCGGTTCGAGTTTTCGAGCGCATCCAGATAATCCTCGCTCACCGAGCCGGTGACATAGTTGCCGTCGAAGCAGGAACAATCGAATTTCTGGATGTCTGGGTTGCCTTCCTGTGCGGCCCAGATCAGGTCGTCGAGGTCCTGGTAGAACAGCGCGTCCGCGCCAAGTTCCTCGCGGATTTCCTCGATCGTGCGGCCGCTGGCGATCAGCTCGTGTTTGGTCGGCATGTCGATGCCGTAAACGTTGGGATATTTCACAGGCGGTGACGCGCTGGCGATATAGACCTTATTGGCGCCGGCCTCGCGACACATCTCGACGATCTTCTTGATCGTATTGCCACGCACGATCGAATCGTCGATCAGCAGCACGTTCAGCCCGTCGAATTCCAGCGGAATGGCATTCAGCTTGCGGCGCACCGATTTCTTGCGCTCGGACTGACCCGGCATGATGAAAGTCCGACCCACATAGCGGTTCTTGACCAGCCCCTCGCGATAGGAGATGCCCGTGGCCTTGGCCACCTCAAGGGCGACGGGACGGGCACTGTCGGGGACCGGAATGATCCGGTCGATTTCGAGGCCAGAGTCCTCGATCTGTTTAGCCAGCGCCGTGCCCATGCGCATCTGGGTCTTGTAGACGGAAATGCCGTCCAGCATCGAATCCGGACGGGCCAGATAGACATATTCAAAGATACATGGGGTCAGTTCGCCCTCGACCGCCTGGAATTCATGCTTGTTGCCGTCAAGGTCGATAAGGATTGCCTCACCGGGGTTCAGGTCGCGGATTTTCTTGAACCCGTTGATGGCAAAGGCCACGTCTTCCGAGGCAAAGGCATAGTCGTCGCCCGCGCCGTCGGAGTCGCGCACGGCGACGGACAACGGGCGGATGCCATGCGGATCGCGGAAGGCCAGCATACCCACACCAGCAATCAGGCAGATCACGGAATAGGCACCCTGCACCCGTTCCATGGTCATCTTGACCCCGGCAAAGATATTGCGGATCGGTTCGGCGTTGCCGTTGACCTTGATCGCGTCCGACACCTTGTCGGCCAGCACGTTCAGCAGGATTTCCGAATCCGAGGTTGTGCGCAGGTGGCGCGAGTATTTCGCGGTGACTTTCTGGCGCTGTTCCTCGGTGTTGGTGATGTTGCCGTTATGGACCAGATAAATGCCATAGGGTGCGTTTACGAAAAACGGCTGCGCCTCCGAGGCGCTGAGCGATCCGGCTGTCGGATACCGGACGTGGCCCATACCCATGTTCCCGCGCAGGGTTTCTGCGTCGCTGGCTTGGAACACGTCCTTGACCAGGCCGTTTTCCTTGCGTTCGCGGAAGACTTCGCCGGTATATGTGACGATGCCCGACGCGTCCTGACCGCGGTGCTGAAGCATCAGCAACCCGTCATAAATCTCCGCAAAAACCTCTTCGTTCCGGTTTGCGATCCCCAAGATGCCGCACATAGAATGGCTCCAATTCCACGTTAGCGTTGCTGAATGTCTGTCGAAGGTCGGGGCGCGAGAAGGACCCTGTGTAGGGCGTTCAGTCGCTGGTCACACGCGGTGGAGATGGAATTGGCCTGCTTGACAACAACCGCCCCGAAAGCATCGGGTCCCTGGTCCTGTCTGGGCAGATGGCTGGTCAAAGCGGGTGGCTCCGAATCCGTGTGGCGTGTCTTTGGCCCCTCTTACGGGGTCTGGCACAGTATGTCACGAAAGGATCACAAATCGAAGAGGCCGCAGGTCGCATCCGTACAGTTTTTCCGGGCAGGGGCCACAAGAAATGGCTCTCACGTCGCTGAAGGCCCGTTTGCGCCGCTCGTTGTGTCCTTGAGGCGCGCTTGTAACTCCTTGATCCGCTTGTCGATCAGCTCGATATGCAACCGCGCGTCAAAGGCAATCTGGCGATAGGCAGGCGGCAGTTTCAACTGGGCGATCTTGTCGTCGATTTCATCCAGATTCGCGGCAAAACGTTCTAGCGCCTGCCAGTCCGTCTCGCTATTCACCTCTTCCTCGATCTGGCGGATTTGCGGGTAATGCTGCCAGACCTGCCAACCGCGGAAATAGGCATAAAGCGCGGGCACCGACCGCAACAGCGGCACGACCAGCAGAAGGATCGGCAGGATCAGCAGCAGGGCGCGGTTGACCTGCGCCGCCATCCAATAGGGCAAAAGGTTGTGCCACGCCGAGGGGCCGTTCTGGATCAGGTTGCGGGCGACGTTGTTGACGGCCATGCCCGCGCCCTCGACATTCGGGAAAAAGTCGCGGTTGGTGATGATGTCGCGCGCGGCGTGCAACTCCTTGGCCGCCATGGTCAGGCGGTTGATCAAGGCCGGATGCAGGTCCGGACGGATCACAAGCCGCCCCTGCAATGCAAGCGCGCTTTGCGCACGGAAGGGGCGCACGGGCGACAGGGAAATGGCCCCGCTTGGGATGGTGACCACATCGGCATATTCCAGATGGCGCGAAATGGTCTCGACATAGCTGAGATCGACAAAGGCGATCTTTTCAGAGGTATAAGCGCGCGCCAGATAGGGCGCATCGACGGTGGTGACAAAGACGCCAAGGTCGATGTCGCCCGCCTCGAGCGCGGAAATCGCGTCGGCATAAGAAAGGGGCACATGGGTGTTCAACGTCGGGTCCAGCCCGATCGCCTGTTGAAAGTCGCGGAAGGCCACGGCCGTGCCCGATCCGGGCAGGCCACTGGCAATGCGCAGGTCGCGCCACAACACGGCATTGTTGGGCACCGAGTTCGGATTGGGTGCCAGGAACAGCATAGGTTCAAAGAATACGGCACCAATCGCCTCGGCCACATCGGCGTTCAGCGGCAGCCCCGCCTGCATCAGCGCCACGTCGACCGCCCCTTCGGTGATAAGGTCGGCGTTTTCGGCGGATCCATCGGTATGCACGATCTCGACGGTGATGCCGTCGCGCGCAAGGATGCGGGCATAGTCCTTGGCGACCTTGGCATAGGCTCCGCTTTCCGGCCCGGCAGCGAAGACCAGCGTCTTGGGCGGCAACAACAGGGTCAGCACCAGCGCAAAGAACAGGGCAAAAAACAGACCCGTCAGGGCAATCCAGGCGCGCATCGGCAGGGTTCCATCAGAAAGGCGAGTGTCCCCCAAACGATGCAACGCCCCGCCTGTTCAGGCAAGCCTTATGGCCAAGCCTGCGCTGATTTGCGTGGCGGCCTGACACAAAAAGAAAACGCGCGGCCCGACGCAAAAAGACCGCGCGTGTCCCGATTGCAGCCCCCTTAGTCCAGATTCATGCAGCTCGCATAGTAGGTCACGGTCGCGGGCCAGTCCGAGAAAATGCCCTCGATCCCCACCTCGGTGTGCAGAGCATGCAGCATCGAGTAGTAATCCGCATCCGTGTCGATGGTGTCCTTGACCGACTGGAAGTACCAGCCGCCGCCGGTGGTCAGCGGCCCCGAACGTTCCAGCGTCCAGGTCACGATTTTCAGACCGGCCTCTTTGGCGGCCTTTGCATAGGGCGACGCGACGATCTTGTCTCTGTCGGTCGTGACCAGCATCCACATCGGCGGTGCGATATAGTTCACGCCCTTGTCGGCCAGTTCCTGCATCGAAGGCGCGAAGGTTTCAGGGTTCATATAGTCAAACCCTTCGACATCGTAGCGCCCGTCAAGATAGACCGCCTGTTTGCCGAACTCGGGTTCATTCTCGATCCAGTAAAGCACGTCTTCCAGATTGAAGGACTGCGGGAAGACGTCCTTGGCAGGAATGCCAGCGGCCTTGTATTCGTCGATCAGCTTCTGGGCGTACATCGCCTGTGTAAAGCCCTCGAACGGCATTTCAACCGATGGCGATTTCAGTTCGGGTGTGAACTTGGCGCCAAGTTTTTTGAACAGGGCGATCGACTCGGCATGGGTCATCAGCGTGCCGTCCTCGACCGAGTAGAGATCGGTGCGCCAGCCTGCGGTGCCGTCCATATAGCCCGCGACAGTGGTGGCCGATTTGTCTGCAGCGTCCATCTTGCCGCGCAGGGTTCTGAACTCGGCCAGCGTGATTTCCGAAGTGCGGCATTCGGCCTTGGCGCCCTTGTCGCCCGACGCCGGGGTGAAGGGGGTCACGCAGGTCTTGGCCAGATCGGTGGTCAGGATGTTGGTGGTGGTGTGCAGGTCATTTTGCGCGTGACGGCAGACCAGTTCCTTATCCTTGGTGAAGGTCACGTCGCATTCAAGGATTCCGGCGCCCATGCGCGCGGCGGCACGGTTCGATTCCACCGTGTGCTCGGGGAATTGCAGTGGCGCGCCACGGTGCCCGATCGAAAATTCCGTGCGCTTGAACGGGCCGTTCTCGCAGGCGGCCAGTTGCGCCTTGAGCGGGCCTTCTGGCATCCGGTCGATCAGATAGGCCGGGCGCGGGCCGACCTGGATGGTTTCGGCCATGGCGGTGGTGGCGGTGGTGGCCAGCAGGGCGCAGGCCATCAGGGAATAGGTGCGTTTCATCTCGCTCTCCGTTGTTGGATGCAGAACGCTTGGCGTGGAAATGAAACGGCTTGGTGACAGGTCGGTTAAGGCCATGCAAAACCTTTATGTCCCAAAAATAACGGGCCGATCGACACCGGCCCGCATCAGGGTTCAACGCGAGGATCACCCCTCGGGTGTGTACCAGATGGGCGAAGTATAGGCCCGCTCTTGTCCGGTCAGGACCGCATCCTCGGGCAGTTCCGCGCCAAGGCGCACCTTGTCATAGACCACCCAGCGCGGTGTCGGGATCTCGATCACGCGGGCATAGTAGAATGCTTGCTGGGCCGAGTCGAAATCGGGGTCGGTCCAGACCGTTGCCAGTTCCGCCGCGCCGATCGTGTTGGTCCAGCTGGCCGCTTCGAGGTCAACCGTGTTGCCGACAGGGGGCAGTTTACCATTGGCATCCGGTGTGCGGTTGTCGGACCAGCTCACGTCATAGACCTTTTCATTCAGCGCCCCGTCCGCGTCCCGCCAGCCCTTGATGATCTGGATCCGGTCAAGATTGGCCCCGATGGGATCGCGCAGGGCATAGACCATGAAGCTGGGTGCAGTCGCACCGTCAGGGGCCTTTTGCAGATCGCCGCCCATGGGCACGCCTTTTTCATAACCGGGGAAGGCGGGGTTGCGGGTGCGCAGGTCGGTCTCGGTATAGTCCCACCCGCCGAAGAACCGCACCATCATGCGCGGCCCCGTGGTGGCATAGACCTCTTTGCGGGCCATCGCATCCCAGATGGCATCGCGGGTGTTCTCGGTGGCCCAGACACCGGTATAGCCTGATGCGCTCAGCGACCAGCCCGGGAAGATGCCGTTCTCGGTTTCAGTGAACGGATGGAAGACACGCGTCAGGGACGGTTCTGCCGAAGTGGCCTTGCCGAAATAGTTGTCCTCGTCCCCAGTGGATAGCGAGGTGTGGCTGTCGGTCGACCCGACCATGCCGAACTTGTAAGGGTTGGTGCCCAGTTTCGCCTCAAGCAAGAGCCCCTGTTTCAGCGCCTCGCGAGCATATTCTCCGCTCAGCATGTCCTCGGTTTTGGCCGCGGACAAGTCAAGGTTGCCGGCATCCCAGGTTTCGTAATCGGCAAATTCATCTTCCGGGCTGAGATAGGGGTGGGTTTCGCCATCGCCCTTGATCTGGGTGACCTCGTAAAGTGGTTCCCACTTGTTGCGCGCCAGAACATAGGTTTCGTCGATTTCCTTGCCGGTATATTGCGCATCCACCGGGAACATCAGGCCGTTCGACAGGTTACCGTTATGCGCGATGGCAAGGGCATGGCCGCCGGTGCGGGCCTCGTAGTCTTCAAGCCATTTGTACAGGTCCAGCGGATCGGTCGATCCTACGGGCGGCTGTGTCACCATCGGCAGAACCTGTTCGGCCTTGGCGGCGTCGTCGCGCAAGATCACGTTGCGGTGCAGGTTGTTGCCCTTGACCAGCGACGTCCATTCATAGGCGATGAAGGCGGTGAAGTGACCTGGCTCGTTGTATTTTTCGGCGGCGTCGATGACCTGTTGCCACACACTGTTATAGGCGGGCGAGCCGGGAGAGTAGGCCTTGACCAGTTCGGGGTCCAGCGTCCCTTGGGCAAAGTTGGTGATCAGGTCCAGTGCGGCATTGGCAGATGCTTCACCGCCTTTCTGCATTTCTTCGTACCAGCCGCGTCCCTGATCGCTGGCCAGGATGGCAGGGGCCCCGTCAAACATGTCGGTGGCAAAGCCCATCATGTCCGAGTGATCGGTCAGCGCCATGAAGTCCAGCGGCCGGGCCAGCTTGACCGGCAGGCCGGTGGAGGACACGACCTCTTCGCCACGGGCAAAGCGCCACGCCTCGTCCAGTCCCAGCGTATTGCCGAACAACCCCGCATCGGGCGACAGCGCGGTATGAAGGTGGGTTTCGCCCCAGTAAACGCGGCTAGGGAACCCGCGCTGGGCATAGGGCGAATAGGTTTTGCCGGGATAAACTCCGGCTAGGGATTCCTTGGATGGCACAATCTGGGCCAGTGCCGGTAGGGCCGTCGCACCGGCCAAAGCCACGGCCAAAATGTGTTTGAGCATGTTACTTCTCCGCTGAAAATCGCTTGATTGGGAAAAGGGTAGCGCCAAAGGGCCTTTTCACAAAGTAAACTTTGCAACGCAAAACGCCCGCTATGGGGCGGGCGCTGTGCAGTCAATGATACAGGCTTACTGTTCGCAGACGCCGACCAGCTCTTCGTATTGCTGGGTGATCCAGCCAAGCGCCTGTTCCGGATCCCGCTCTTCGATGCGGTTGGTCATGCGGCTGAATACGGCAGCCGAACGGCTCTCATCCACCATGGTGATGGTCTGCGAGGTCACAACGGTTTCGTAAACAAAGAATGCGATCGCCACCAACAGGATGCCGCGCAGCACGCCGAACAGGAAC
This sequence comes from Shimia fortis, assembly GCF_040225985.1. Classification (NCBI taxonomy): domain Bacteria; kingdom Pseudomonadati; phylum Pseudomonadota; class Alphaproteobacteria; order Rhodobacterales; family Roseobacteraceae; genus Shimia; species Shimia fortis. Next base: position 413,173 of record NZ_JBBPEU010000002.1, on the reverse strand, counting down.
CCGAGCCCCTGATCCACACCCCCAAGGGCAGAGCGTTGCACCAGCGACGAAAACAGCGGCGTGAACAGCGACACCACCACAAGGGCCAGAGCAAAGACGGCGGCAAAGGCGGCAATGATCGACAATTCGCAACTGTCGGCGAGGTATTCGCCCAGAACCGGCACTTCCTTGACCAGCGGCTCGACCTGCGGCGCAAAGATGAACGCCAGAACGGCGGCGGCTACCCATCCGGCAATCGCCATGACTTCGCGCACGACGCCGCGGCTATAGGCCAGCAGGGCCGAAATAATGATGACGCCCGCGACGACGCCGTCGATAATGGTGAAACCTTCCATGCGCTTTCCGTTCCCTCTGCCGCCGGTTTTGGCGGTTATCCTGCTCCGAAGACATCCCCGACAAAACCGGTCAGATCCCCGATCCGGTTCAGCGCGATGCCGTCCACCGTAAGGGATTTCCCGCCTTTCGGAGCGATTGCCGTTGTGAAACCAAGTTTTTGGGCTTCTTTCAACCTGTTTTCTGTCTGACCTACCGCCCGAAGGGCACCCGAGAGGCTGATTTCCCCGAAAACCACCGTATCGGCGGGCAGGGCGGCGTCTTCCCGCGCCGAGAGCAGCGCCGCCGCCACGGCAAGGTCGGCGGCCGGTTCATTGATCTTCATGCCGCCCGCGACATTGAGATAGACATCCAGACCCGTGAAGGGGATGCCGCAGCGCGCCTCGAGCACGGCAAGGATCATGGCCAGCCGCCCGCCATCCCATCCGACCACCGTGCGGCGGGGTTGTGAATGGGGCGAGGGGGCCACGAGCGCCTGCAATTCGATGAGAACGGGGCGGGTGCCCTCTATCCCGGCGAAAACCACGCTGCCCGGGCTGGGTTCACCCCGATCCGACAGGAACAGCGCCGAAGGGTTGATGACCTCGCTGAGGCCGGATCCGGTCATCTCGAACACGCCGATTTCGTCGGCGGGGCCGAAACGGTTCTTGACCGCGCGCAGGATGCGGAACTGGTGTCCGCGCTCGCCCTCGAAATAAAGCACGGTATCGACCATGTGTTCGACCACGCGCGGACCGGCGATCTGGCCTTCCTTGGTGACATGGCCGACGAGGATCACCGCCATGCCCTTGCGCTTGGCAAAGCTGGTCAGTTCATGCGCGGCGGCGCGCACCTGGCTAACGCTGCCGGGGGCGCTGCCGACGGTGTCGGACCACATGGTCTGGATCGAGTCGATGATGGCCAGTTGCGGTTTTTCCTGTTCCAGCGTGGTCAGAATGTCACGCAGATTGGTCTCGGCGGCGAGTTGCACCGGCGCGTCCGTCAGGTTCAGCCGCTGGGCCCGCATCCGCACCTGCGCGCTGGCCTCTTCGCCACTGACGTAGATGGTTTTCATGCCCTGCCGCGCAAACTGGGCCGCCGCCTGCAGCAACAGGGTGGATTTGCCGATACCCGGATCGCCGCCCACAAGGATCGCGCTGGCAGGCACAAGGCCACCGCCCAGCACGCGGTCCAGTTCGGCCATGCCGCTATGGGTGCGCGGCGGGGGCGTTTCCTCGGTACGCAGGTCGGTCAGGGGTACGCTGCGCCCCTTGGACGTGCCAAGGGTCGCCGAGGATGGACCGGTCGACAGGGGCGCGTCCTCGACAATTGTGTTCCATTCGCCGCATGCTTCGCAACGGCCCGACCATTTGGTGGTGATATTGCCGCATTCGGTGCAGGAAAACTGGGTTTTGCTTTTTGCCATGCCGGCGTTTTTGAACGCTTAACGGCGGCGGGTCAAATGGCTTATTGCGAGCGACGCCAAAACGCAGCCGGTAAACAGGTATAGCCCCCAGCCGGTTTCGACCGTGACATATCCCGCGCCTTTCACGATCACCACATAAAGCGCGATCAGGAACACATCCGCCATCGCCAGTTTGCCGAGGATTTCCAGAACCGGCAGCACCTTGCGCCGCATCAGTCCGAACTGGATGAGCGAAAGCCCGATGGTTTTCATGTAGGGGGCGAAAATCGCCAGAAACGTGACCAGCAGCGCGAGCGCCGGGTCCGTGCCCCAAAGGGATTGCAGCCCGGTGATGATCGAAATCTCGCTGAGACCGAATATCGGCAAAAGCCCCGCGTGCAAAAGAGGAGCAAACCACGCGATAGGGAACAGCAGGAACAGGGACAAGTTGGCAAGACGCAGGATCATGTGGCCTGACCTAGGGGCTGGAACGCAAGGCTGCAAGGGACGAGTTTTCCGGCAAAACTCGCGGCTAGCGCACCGCCTCGATCGGCCCCTCGGCGCTGCCCGAGATGAACTGGGTCAGGTAGGGGTCGCCCGAATTGTCCATCTCGCCCACAGGGCCGGTCCACTGGATTACGCCGTCATGCAGCATGGCAACCTTGTCGGCGATGGCGCGGACCGAAGTCATGTCGTGGGTGATCGTCATGGCCGTGGCGCCCATTTCCACGACGATCTCGCGGATCAGGTCATTGATGACACCAGCCATGATCGGGTCCAGACCGGTGGTCGGTTCGTCGAAGAAGATGATCTCGGGTTCGGCGGCGATGGCCCGGGCCAGGCCGACCCGTTTCTGCATCCCGCCGGAAAGTTCCGAGGGAAAGAGATCTGCCACATCCGGAGTCAGGCCAACCCGGCGCAGTTTCTCGATGGCGATGTCGCGCGCTTCCTGTTTGGGACGCTTGAGCGACCCGCGCAACAGCCGGAACGCCACGTTCTGCCAGACGGTGAGCGAGTCAAAAAGCGCGCCGCCCTGAAACAGCATCCCGAACCGGGCGAGGAACGCATCCCTGTCGCCCTTGGTCGCGTCCTTGCCATCCACCGTGATCGTGCCCTGATCCGGCGTGATCAGACCCAGCACGCATTTGAGCGTGACCGACTTGCCCGTGCCCGAGCCACCGATGATGACCATCGATTCCCCCTTGGGCACATGCAGGTTCACGCCCCGCAAAACATGCTTTGAGCCAAAGGTCTTATGAACGTTCTCGAATGTGATCATGACGTGAAAAACAACGATGTCAGCAGGAAGTTGGCAGCAAGGATCAGCACGGCGGCCGCCTGCACGCTGGCTTTGGTGGCGCGTCCCACGCCCTGGGCGCCACGACCCGAATTCATGCCGTAGTAACAGCCCATGATCGCGGCAATGCCACCAAACACCGATCCCTTGATCAGAGAGGACACGATATCGCTGCGTTCGAGGAAATCGACCGTGTTCTGGACATAGGTGGCCGGGTTAAAGCCCAGTTGCTGCGTACCGACGACAAAACCGCCATAGATGCCGATGATGTCCCCGATCCCCACCAGCACCGGCACCACGAGCAGCGCCGCCAGCAGGCGCGGCGCGGTCAGGTATTTCATCGGATGGGTCGACAGGGTGGTCAGCGCGTCGATCTGCTCGGTGACTTTCATGGTGGCGATTTCCGCCGCGATCGACGAGGTCACCCGTGCGGCCACCATCAGACCGACCAGCACTGGCCCCAGTTCCCGCACCATGCCGATGGCGACGATCTGGGGCACCACGGCCTCGGCGGAAAAGCGGCTGCCGCCGTCATAGATCTGCAAGGCTAGCGCGCCGCCGGTGAAGATCGCGGTCAGGCCCACTACCGGCAGCGACAGCCAGCCGATGTTGAACAGCGCCATCAGGAATTCGCGGCCATAGAAAGGCGGACGGAAGATATGGCTGACCGCCGACAGGGCAAACAGCGTGACCTGTCCGATCAGGGCGAAAAACGCCAGGGTCGCGCGGCCGATTGCCGCCAGGGGCGCGGTCAGGATCATCCCTTGTACCGGCGCCCATAGCGCGCGCCCATCGACGTCAGGATTTCATAGCCTATGGTGCCCGCAGCATCGGCCAGCGTATCGACAGACTGATGCCGTCCCAGAAGGTCCAGATGATCCGGCTCTTCCCCGAGATCGGTGATGTCGACGCCAATCAGATCCATCGAGATCCGCCCGATGATCTTGCAGGGCGTGTCCCCGGCATGGACCCAGGCCTCCGCGCCCATGGCCCGGATGATCCCGTCGGCATAGCCCGCCGCGATGGTGGCCACGCGGCTGGGTCTTTCGGCCATCCACGTATTCGAATAGCCCACGGTTTCGCCCTCTTCCACGTCGCGCACCTGGAGCACGGGGATCGACAGGGCGGCGACCGGGGTGGCGTCGACAAAGGGCATCCCGCCATAAAGACCGATACCGGGGCGGGTCAGTTCAAAATGATAGTCCTCTCCCAGAAGAATCCCGCCCGTTGCTGCCAGTGATCGGGGGGCGTCAAATCCGGCGGTCATCTCGTGAAACACGCGCAGCTGGGTGGGGTTCATAGGGTGTTCAGGATCATCGGCACAGGCCAGATGCGACATCACCAGCGTGGGGTTCTGGCTGGCCGCAATTTCGCGCACGGCGCCCCATTCGGCAGCCTCCATACCCAGACGGTTCATGCCGGTGTCCAGCTGAATGCCAAACGGCGCGCCGGGCAGGGCCTCGACATGACGCAGCATCTGGTCAATCGAGTTCAGCATCGGCACCAGCTGCATGTCTGAAATCATGTCGGTATCCCCCGACATGTGTCCCGAAAAGACATTGATCTCGGGGCCAGGCCCCAACGCCTGACGCAGGGCGACGCCTTCTTCTGCCACGGCCACGAAGAACTTGCGCGCACCGGCCCGCGCCAGGGCCCGCGCGACGCGATCCGCACCCAGCCCGTAACCATCCGCCTTGACAACCGCAGCGGTCTCGCAAGCGGTCATGGAATCCAGCGCCTTCCAATTCGAGATCAGCGCATCAAGGTCGATTGTCAGTTTACCGGTAGCCATGCGGTGTTTGTTGACGGCTCTCACGCCAAGGTCAAGAGGGAAAGGCGTAAACTGAGGATCAGAACGAAAGAACGCGCAAACCCCGCTTGCGGTTTGCGCGTCCCCTGTCTTCATCTTGCCAAAAATACTCGCGCCGCAGGCATCCTGCTGCAGCAGGGTTCAGAAACCCCCGTCATCCTGTTGCTGCCACGGTTTCACAAGGTTGCCAAACCGCGTGAACTGCGCCTCGAAGGACAGCTCGACGGTGCCAATCGGGCCGTGACGTTGTTTGCCCACGATCACCTCGGCCTTGCCGTGCAGTCGCTCCATCGCCTCTTTCCATTCTTCCAGCTTTTCCAGCTCGTGATCGCCCGGCTTTTCGCGTTCTTTGTAGTATTCTTCGCGGAACACGAACATCACCACGTCGGCGTCCTGCTCGATCGAGCCTGATTCCCGCAGGTCCGACAGTTGCGGCCGTTTGTCGTCGCGGCTTTCCACCTGACGCGACAGCTGCGACAGCGCAATCACGGGGATGTTCAACTCCTTTGCAATCGCCTTCATCCCCATCGAGATTTCCGCGATTTCGTTCACGCGGTTGTCCGACATGCCGCGACAGAGTTGCAGATAGTCGATGATCAGCACGTCCAGACCATGCGTCCGCTTCAACCGCCGTGCCCGCGCTGCCAGTTGGGAAATCGGCAGGGCAGGGGTGTCGTCAATGAACAGCGGGCAGGCTTCAAGCTCTTTCGCGGCATCCACAAAACGGCGGAATTCGGCTTCGGTCAGGTCGCCCTGACGGATCTTGTGCGAGGAAATCTCGGACGCCTCGGCCAGAATACGCCCTGCCAACTGTTCGGCGCTCATCTCGAGTGAGAAGAACCCGACCACGCCGCCATCAATCGCGCCTTCGGTGCCATCGCTGCGCTTGCCTTTCTTGTACGCCTTGGCGACGTTGAAGGCGATGTTGGTCGCAAGCGAGGTTTTCCCCATTGAGGGACGTCCGGCAAGGATCAGAAGGTCCGAGGGGTGCAGGCCCCCCAGTTGTTTGTCGAGATCCACAAGGCCGGTCGACACACCCGCCATGCCGCCGCCACGCTCATAGGCCTGGTTGGTCACGTTGACGGCCTCGGTCACCGCTTTCAGGAACGAGACAAAGCCGCTTTCGGTCTGTCCTTGCTCGGACAGCTGATAAAGCGCCTGTTCGGCCTCGACGATCTGTTCCTTCGGTTCCGAGGCAACATCGACCTTCTGGGCCTTGGTGGCGATATTGTTGCCAAGACCGATCAATTCGCGGCGGATCGCCATATCATAGATCATCTGCGCATAGTCACGCGCCGCAAACGCCGAGATCGCCGCCCCTGCGAGACGGGCCAGATAGGCCGGACCGCCCAGTTCCTTAAGGCCCTCGTCGTCTTCCAAAAACGCCTTGAGCGTTACGGGCGTCGCGAGGTTGTTTTTGGCAATACGGGCTGCTGCAACCTCGTAAATGCGGGCATGGACCGGATCATAAAAATGGCTCGAATTGATAATCGAGGCCACGCGGTCATAGATATCATTGTTTGTCAGGATCGCACCCAGAAGCTGCTGTTCAGCTTCGATGGAATGCGGCATCGGATCGGCGTCAGTGGTTTCGCCGGTCGGATTGATCGTTGCGATTTCGTTCATTTTTGCCTGTCTCCCCAGTAGGAGCGGTTCTAGAGGAAGCGCGGGCGCAATACCATCTGGGAAAACCTGTGGATAAGCCCCCGCAAAACCTGTGAGTCTTTTTCTGCCTTGCGCATGGATAGCACAAATTGTGCTATATATCGATGTCGATCGGGCAGCCGACTACAAGGGGTGGGGCTGCGGGCGTGATTCTGGCGACACTTATCCCCAGACTATCCCCAGCCGGATTTTACAGGCTGTGACGAAAAAACCACCGCGCGGGCGGTGGTTTCCATGACTTCAAGCACTTAGGCGGGAAAGCTCACGCTTTCTTGTTGGCTTCCTGCCATTCACGCGGAGATTTGAGGAACTTTTCAACCTCGGCCAGTGTCTCTTCGCTGAACGCCTGCTGGGCGCGGGCTTCGGCCAGAACGTCCCACCACGTGCAAAGGTAATGCAGGTCGACCCCGTGATCGCCCAGCGTCTTGGTCGTTTCCGGGAAAATGTCATAATAGAAGATCACCGCCGTGTGGCCGCAGGTTGCGCCAGTGTCGCGGATTGCATCGACAAAGGACAGTTTCGAGCCGCCATCGGTGGTCAGGTCCTCGACCAGCAACACGCGCTCGCCTTCGCTCATTGCGCCCTCGATGCGGGCGTTGCGGCCATAGCCCTTGGGTTTCTTGCGCACATAGGTCATGGGCAGCGCCATGCGTTCGGCCACCAGCGCGGCAAAGGGAATGCCCGCCGTTTCGCCGCCCGCGATATTGTCGAACGCTTCGAAGCCCGCGTTTCGCATCACGGTGACGGTCAGGAAATCCATCAGGGTCGCGCGGATGCGCGGAAACGAGATCAGCTTGCGGCAGTCGATATAGCTGGGCGACGGCAGGCCCGAGGCCAGTGTATAGGGTTCATCCGTGTTGAAGTTCACCGCGCCGATTTCCAGCAACATGCGGGCTGTTAGGCGGGCCATTTCCTCTTGCGAGGGATAGGAGGTGGGGATCATGGGATCATCCTCTGGTGTTGTCGGCGGTGGCGATGTCGGGGCGCCTCCGGTGGAAGTGTTTTGGCAAAGAAGAAGTTCAGGCGACGCGCCAATAAAGCGGGAAGCCGGGATCAAACACGGTGACGGTGTGATCGCCTGCGGGCAAGGTTTCGGGGAAAGCCACTTCCGCATCGCCCTTGGTCAAGGTGATCGTGTCGGTGTTGACGGGCAGTCCGTAAAACGCAGGGCCGTGCAGCGAAGTAAAGCCTTCCAGCTTGTCCAGCGCGCCGCCTTCCTCGAACGTTTGGGCGAGGATCGACAGGGCATTGGGGGCGGTGAAACACCCCGCCGCACAGCACTCGGCCTCTTTGGCGTGGGTCGGGTGCGGGGCGCTGTCGGTGCCTAGGAAGAACCGCTTGTCCCCTGAAAAGGCAGCAGCGCGCAGCGCCTCGCGATGTTCCCGGCGCTTCAGGATCGGCAGGCAGTAGTAATGCGGACGCATCCCGCCGACGAGCATGTCATTGCGGTCAAAGATCAGGTGCTGCACGGTGATTGTCGCGCCAAGATCCTTGTCGTTGGCGAGAACATAGTCGGCGCCGTTCTTGGTGGTGATATGCTCCATCACCACCCGCAGACCAGGGATCGAGCGGCGGATCGGGTCCAGCACGCGGTCGATGAACACCGCCTCGCGATCAAAGATATCGATGTCGCGATCTGTGACCTCGCCATGTACGCAGAGGGGGCAGCCGATTTCGGCCATTTTCTCAAGCACCGGGCGGACCTTGTCAAAGTCGCGCACACCGCTGGAGGAATTGGTCGTCGCCCCTGCAGGATAAAGCTTGACCGAGGTGATCAGACCGCTGGCATGGGCGGCGGCCACGTCTTCGGGATCGGTGTCTTCGGTCAGGTAAAGCGTCATCAGCGGCTCGAACGTCAAGTCGGCGGGCAGGGCGGCCATGATGCGCGTGCGATAGGCGGCGGCGTCCGCGCTGTTCACAACCGGCGGCACGAGGTTCGGCATGATGATCGCGCGGGCGAAATGGCGGGCGGTCTCTGGCAGCACGGTCTGCAACATCGCGCCGTCGCGCAGATGCAGGTGCCAGTCATCGGGGCGGGTGATCGTCAGGCTTTGGGTCATGCCTGCCGCTTACACAAAACCGTGCGCCCGCGCCAGTGGGGCGCGGCAGAAAATCGCGTCAACCGGCTTCGAGATCACCAAGCGCCTCGCGTTCCAGTGCTTCTAGGCGGTGCAGGAACTTGTGCGATTTCATCCGGCAGACCACGTTGGCGCAAAGTACCGCCTCAAGCACGGTGCGGTCGGCAAATTGAAGCGCTGTTGCCAGCCGTTCCAGATAGGGTGGATAGCTGCGTCGCGCGCGGGCCATGGCATAGAAGGCCGCCTCGTTAAAGGTCCCGCTGGCGACCTTGGCCAGAATGCGGAACAGAAGCTGCATTTCAAGCAGGTCATTTTCGATATTCGCGCCCATGAAAGGCATCCGCAGCGTAGTTACATTGGATCGCGTGAACATGCCGGCATGGATCGCGTCCAGCCGCTCATAGGGGTCGTGGATCACAAAGGCCTCGGCCGCCGCGTCCAGCATGTCGGGCGCATAGCCATAGCGGTCGGTGAAAGAGGTCCGGCGCATGTGCATGTGCCGGGTTTCCCACCCAGTGATGCGTGGATCGAGCGTCGCCTGCGGCTGGATCGCCACGACACGCGCGCCCGGAGCCGCGACCGAGAACGCCGCCGCTGCATAGGCACAGCCCGGTCCGGCGCCGTAAAAGACCACCTCTTTGAAATCCTCGAAAAACCCGTCATCCACCAGCCGGTCGAAATAGGCATAGACCGCCGGATCGCGGAACCATGTGTCACCATCGGACAAAAGACAGAGGTGTGACCATCCCAGCGCCTGCACCAGCTCGAACCCCAATGGTTGACCGGTGTCGCCCCGCGCCTGAATGCCCTGATATGTTTCGAACGTGACCAAAAGCGTCGGCTTGTCCTCGACAAAAGCGGCAACATGCCGTTGTCCAAGGGGTTGAAGATACCCGTCTTCGTCGACGATTTCCTCAAGCTTTTCAAGCCACTCGCCGATCTTTAAACCCAGCATCGGCACGTCAAAGCCGTTCACTGCATCCTGCATTGCCTGTTTATCCTTCTTGCCTGCCCTTGCCCCTTGGCGGCGGGGATTTTTTGTCGGGATACAGGCCAATCAAGGCAAAAATGTGGAAATTCGCCACGATCGGCGCAGGTTTCCTTGACGCGGGCCGCACGGCTCGTGCAGCTTCGGGTTGAAACGGGAGGGGCTTCATGAACATTTCATCAATTGACCAGGTGCAGGAGATGCTTGCAGACGAAGGCTATGTGTGCGGACGTGCGCTGGCCACGGTCGTTTTCCTCTCGTTGCGTCTGGGGCGCCCCCTGTTCCTGGAAGGCGAGGCCGGGGTCGGCAAAACCGAAATCGCCAAGGCCATTGCCGCCGCACTGGGCCGTCGCCTGATCCGGCTGCAATGTTACGAAGGGCTGGATGCCTCCAGCGCGGTGTATGAATGGAATTTTGCGGCGCAAATGGTCGCCATCCGCACCGCCGAGGCTTCGGGTACTGCGGATCGCGCGGCGCTCAACACGGAACTGTTCGGCCCAGATTACCTTGTCGAACGGCCCTTGTTGCAGGCGATGCGCGAGCACCCCGCAGGCCCGCCGGTGCTGCTGATTGACGAACTGGACCGCACGGATGAACCGTTCGAGGCCTTCCTGCTTGAGGCGCTCAGCGATTTTCAGGTCACGATCCCCGAGATCGGCACCATAAAGGCCCCCGAGCCGCCCATCGTGATCGTCACCTCGAACCGTACCCGCGAAGTACATGACGCCCTGAAACGCCGCTGCCTCTATCACTGGGTTGATTATCCCGATTTCGACCGCGAGATGGCAATTCTGCAATCCCGCGCGCCCGAGGCCGCCGAGGCGCTCAGCCGCGAAATCGTCGCCTTTGTCCAGAAACTGCGCACCGAGGATCTGTTCAAGAAACCGGGCGTGGCCGAAACCATCGACTGGGCGAAATGCCTGCTGGCGCTGGATGTGCTGACACTCAGCCCCGAGGTCATTGCCGACACGGTCGGTGCGATCCTGAAATATCAGGACGACATTGCCAAACTGCAAGGCTCTGAGGCCAAGCGCATTCTCGACGATGCCCGCAGCCAGATCGAAGCGTTGTGATGGCCGTGCGGATCTGCATCACGGCGCGTGGGGGGACATATGGCTGAACTCGCGCCGCTTGAGATCCCTGACAACCCAAGGCTCACGCAGAACCTGACCTATTTCGCGCGCGCCCTGCGCAAGGCGGGTTTGCCAATTGGACCGGGGCGGGTGATTGACGCGATCCGCGCGGTCGAGGCCGCGGGCTTTACCGACAAGCGTGATTTCTACTGGACCCTGCACGCCTGTTTCGTGTCGCGCCCCGAACACCGCGCCGTGTTTGCGCAGGTCTTTCGGCTTTACTGGCGTGATCCGCGCTATCTGGAACATATGATGGCGATGATGTTGCCGGCCATTCGGGGCGCGCAAGAGGACCGCACGGCGCAGGCAGCCGAAAAGCGCGCCGCCGAGGCGCTGCTGGACGGGGTCGACCGCGACCTGCCCGAGATCGAGCGCGAGGATGAAGGGAGCGAGATCGAAATCGACGCTTCGCTGACCATGTCCTCTGAGGAACGCCTGCGGTCGCTGGATTTCGAACAGATGAGCACCGCCGAAATTGCCCAGGCAAAGCGGATGCTGGCGCGGCTGGAACTGCCGGTGAAACCGATCCCGTCGCGACGGGGACGCGCGGATATCCATGGCGCGCGGGCCGACTGGAAACGAACCCTGCGCAGCGCGATGCGTCAGGGTGGCGATATCCGCACGCTGGCCCGCCAGAGCCCGCGCCCCCGCTGGCCAAACCTCGTGGTGATTTGCGATATTTCCGGTTCCATGAGCCAGTACAGCCGGATGGTTTTGCATTTTCTCCATGCCGTGGCGAATGAAAAGGGCGCAGGCTGGGCCAAGGTGCATGGCTTCACCTTTGGCACGCGCCTGACCAATATCACCCGCCATCTGGCCACGCGTGACGTCGATGCGGCGCTGGCCGCTGCCGGGGCCGAGGCGCAGGATTGGGAAGGTGGCACGCGGATCGGTGAGTGCCTGCACGCTTTCAACCGCGACTGGTCGCGCCGGGTGATGGGGCAGGGGGCTGTTGTCCTGCTGATCACCGACGGGTTGGATCGGGGAGATCCGCAGGCTCTGGCCCACGAGATGCAGCGCCTGCACCTCTCCGCACGGCGCCTGATCTGGCTCAACCCCCTGATGCGGTGGCAAGGGTTCGCCCCCAAAGCGCAGGGCATCCGAACCATGCTGCCCCATGTCGACAGTTTCAGGGCCGGCCACTCCATCGCATCGCTTGAAGAGCTGGCCGATGCCCTGTCGCGCCCCGACGATGTGGGCGAAAAGGCGCGCCTGATGGCCACGCTGACCTGATTTTTTCTTGGGTCAAATACCTCGGGGTGAATTGACGCCAGTGGCGTCAAGAGGGGCAGCGCCCCTTGACTTGATCCAGATCAATCAAATTCCACAAATTAAATATTATAAAAACAGAATGTTTAATTCTGGAGGAAACACATGCCATTGAATTGGAAAACCGGCGGGGTGCTTCTGGGCTTCGTCTTCTTTCTGGCGGTTCTGCTGGTCAAACCCATCGGCGTCTCGACCCAGTTCGTCATTCTGGATGCTATTGTCGCAGACACGGTGAACCCCGGTCTGATCACCCAGACCGATGATGGTGCTTACACATCGACCAATGCCTATCTGGCCAAATCCAACGGTAAATACGCCAAGAACGCGTCCAACCCGCTGAATTACAGCTTTGTCTTCGTGATCGCGATGATGATCGGGGCGTTTCTGTCCGCCAAGGCGCGCGGGGGTATCGGCGCGGATGAACGGAAACTGCCCGCCGTATGGTATGCCAATTTCGGCGATAGCCCGATGAAACGCTATGCCGTGGCCTTCCTTGGCGGGTTTGTCGTGCTTTATGGCGCGCGCCTGGCCGGGGGCTGCACCTCGGGGCACATGATGTCGGGCATGATGCAGACCTCGCTGTCGGGGTATATCTTTGCCGCCGGGGCTTTCGCCGCCGCCGTGCCCGTTGCCATGATTATGTATAAAAAGGAGGCCTGATCCATGAATATCGTTCTCGCCCTCGTAATCGGCGCCGCCTTTGGCGCAACCCTTGACCGGATCGGGGCCACCAACCCGAACTGGATCATCCGCATGCTGTCGCTGCGCAACCTGCACCTGATGAAAACCATTCTTCTGGCCATTGGCACCGGGTCGATCCTGATGTTCGGTGGTCAGATGCTGGGGCTTGTCGATGTCATGCACATGTCGGTGAAAACCGCCTATGTGGGTGTGTTCATCGGCGGGCTTCTTCTGGGTGGTGGTTGGGCCGCGTCGGGCTATTGCCCCGGCACAGGTGTCTGTGCCGCCGCATCGGGCCGCAAGGATGCGTGGTTCTTCATCGCCGGCGGTCTTCTTGGGGCTGCAGCCTATATGGTGACCTATCCCAACTGGAAATCGTCTGGCATGCTGGACAAGCTGGCGGGCGGCAAGGTGACACTCGGTACCGTGCCCGGTGCCAAGTATGACGGGCTGATGGCTATGTCGGGTGATGTGCTTGGCATCGTTCTGGGGCTGGTCTTTGTTCTGGTGGCCTTCGTACTGCCCGAACGCCTGGTCGGGGATGGACCCGCGCCCGTCGCGGCCGAATAAGGCGCAAATCCGTAAATGCACCCAGGCGGCCCCCTTTGCGGGGCCGTTTTTGGATGAGACCCCCCGCAACAAAAAAGAAACACCCCGGCGGGGATGCCGGGGTGTCTCGGGCCAAGTCGGCGACCATCGAAACCTGTACCACTCACTACATTAACGGTTGGAAATGGTCGCGCGGTCTGGCTGTAAAAAAGAAACAGGTACTCAAATAATCCCGCGAACAAACTCCGCAGACTTGCCCAGCATGCCGTTTTCGGGTCACAAAAGGCACTGTCACCCTGTGACCAGCAACTGCTGAGTAGCGGAGTACGAGTTTCTTTAATGCGCGATTACCTGCCTTCGAAAACGTCCAAGATCAGCACCTCCGTGCGGCCACGCGGGGATGTTCTCAGGCGTTTGCGGCTGGCTGCGGGACTGACGCAGGAAGCGTTGCTGGAAACCTGCCGCGCCCAGAACAGTTTTTTCAGCATCCAGAGCCTGCGCCGCGCCGAACACGGGGACCGCGTCGCGCGCACCACGGTCGAAGGCATTGCGCTGGCGCTTGAGGTGGAGGTCGGTGATCTGATCGCACTGGAAGCGGACGCCCTGCAGAACGATATTTGGGAATTCGCGGGTGACTGGCGTGCTCTTTCGATCGAGGATGACCGCCTGACCCGCGCCTACATTCTGGAAGAAGACATGCGCATCACGCGCAATGCAGCGGGCACCTATCATGTCGAATGCAATTCGCTGATGTTTCCCCGCACCGAGACCACGCAGAACGTGGTGCATATCGAGGATATGCTGATGGGCCAGTCCTTTATCGAGGGTTGGGTGCCCCCGAACGGGGTGGGGTCCTTCCAGTTGCAGATCCTCCGCGAGAATACCTATCTTGAGGGCTACGTGTCCTTCTATGATGCCGACAGCAAGCGGATTGAAATGTCGCGGCTGCTGGCCGTGCGCAAGAACATCCACGATTTCGAACGTTGCCTCGACTCGGCGCGTGAAAAGATGCGGCAAGAGTTGGCGCGCTATGCCGACCGGCCCTGAACGGCCCTGAACGGCCCTGACCGGCGCTTGCCAAGCCAACCCTCACGCGCCATCTTGGGGTGCGAGGGAGATACAACATGACATCACAGGCACTTGAAGGTGCGCCGGAACTGGCGCTTGCATGGCATCGCGCAGGGCGCGGGGCGGCGCTGGCGACGGTGGTTCAGACCTGGGGCTCGGCCCCGCGACGCGTCGGGGCGCAGATGGTGGTGTCCGGCGATGGCCAGATCGAGGGGTCAGTGTCCGGTGGCTGTGTCGAGGGCGCCGTGATGGTCGAGGCGCTTGAGGCGCTTGAGGATGGCACGGCCCGGTTGCTGGAATTCGGGGTCAGTGACGGGGATGCCTTTGCCGTAGGTCTGGCCTGTGGCGGCACGATCAAGGTCATGGTTGAACCCGTGGGCCGCGTTCTGTGCGAAGACACGCTGGCCGATCTGGTCGCGGCGCGCGCCGAACGCAGGCCCGTCGCTTATGTCTGCGATCCTGAACAGGGCGGTGGTGTTCTGGTTTTTGATGGTTTCGAGGACCGGTTCCGCATGGACCGTTCGGGGCAGGATGAGGACGGTCGTTTTGTTGCTGTCCACAATCCGCCTCTGCGGGTGGTGATTGTCGGGGCGGTGCATATTGCGCAGGCCTTTGTGCCCATGGCGCGGATTGCGGGATTCGATCCGATCCTTGTCGATCCGCGCAGCGCCTTCGGGTCCGAGGCGCGGTTCCCCGGTGAAACCATTCTGGATGACTGGCCGGACGACGCCCTTGCCGCGATTGGCATGGATGCGCGCACAGCGCTGGTTCTGTTGACACATGACCCCAAACTGGACGATCCGGCGCTGCATCTCGCGCTGGGCTCGGACACCTTTTATATCGGCGCGCTCGGGTCCAAGCGTACCCACGCGTCGCGGGTGGCGCGGCTGCAAGACGCCGGTTTCACGGCAGAGCAGATCGCCCGCATTCACGGCCCTGTAGGGCTGGATATCGGGGCGGCAAACCCGGCCGAGATCGCGGTTTCCATTCTGTCGGAAATGGTGCAGGTGCTGAGGCAGGGCGCATGAAGTTCGGCCCGGTACCTGTTGCCGAGGCGGAAGGCGGTATTCTGGCCCATTCGGTCAAGGCGGGTAATGTGCGCCTGCGCAAAGGCCAGACCCTTGGTCCCGATCATATCCACTCTCTGCAGGGGGCAGGGCTGTCCGAGGTCGTGATTGCCCGGCTTGGCCCTGAAGACCTGCACGAGGATGCTGCCGCATCGCAACTGGCACAGGCGCTTGTGCCCGATCCCGATGCGGCCAACCTGCGGTTGACCGATGCCTTCACGGGGCGGGTGAATATCACGGCGGCCTGTCCGGGGGTGGTCGAAATGGATGTGGCCGCGCTTGATGCCTTGAATGCAGTGCATCCGATGGTGACGCTGGCCACGGTGCCCCCGTGGCAGCAGATGGGCACGGGCAACATGGTCGGGACGGTCAAGATGATTTCCTATGGCGTCCCGGCGGCGGATGTGATGCGCGGGTGTGACTTGGCGCGCTGCGCGCTGCGGCTGCGGCCTGTCGTGTACAAAACGGTGTCGCTGATCATCACCGAGATCCCGGGCGGGGTCGGGGACAAGGGCAAGGATGCGGTCGAAGGGCGAGTCAGGGCGTTGGGTATGACACTCGCAGAAGTGCTGCGCGTGCCCCACCGCGAGGCGGAGTTGGCCGAGGCTATTGCTGGCGCGCACGGCGATCTCGTGTTGATCCTGACCGGCTCGGCCACTTCAGACGTGCAGGATGTGGCGCCGACCGCGCTCCGCGCCGCAGGCGGGCAGGTCACCCGCTTTGGGATGCCGGTCGATCCGGGCAACCTTTTGTTCTTGGGTGATAAAGGTGATGTACCCGTGATTGGTTTGCCTGGCTGTGCGCGCTCTCCTGCGCTGAACGGGGCGGATTGGGTACTCAGCCGTGTGGCCTGCGGGGTGTCCGTGACCTCGGCCGATATTGCCGTCATGGGCGTGGGCGGGCTGTTGAAGGAAATTCCCACACGCCCCATGCCACGGGAACGCCGACGTTAGGGCAAGGTTGGACAATCTGTCCTTGCTCCTCTTCGCGCGGGACATTCTGGCGAAAAACCGACCATACGGAAAAAAACGGTTCTCACAGTGGAAAACCCGTGTTTAAGTCTACCCTATAAAAAACACAAAACGACCAACACAACTCTGGGAGGAGCCAATGTCACAGGTCACCATGACCGTGAATGGCAAGACCGCGTCCGGCACTGTCGAAGGACGCACCTTGCTTAGCCAATTCTTGCGAGAAAACCTTAACCTGACGGGCACCCATGTCGGCTGTGACACCAGCCAATGCGGGGCCTGCGTGGTGCATGTGGACGGCAAGGCCGTGAAATCCTGCACGATGCTGGCGTCCGAGGCCGACGGGGCCAGCGTGGACACCATCGAGGGCCAGGCCAATGCCGACGGATCGCTGAACACGATCCAGCAGGCGTTTCAGGACCATCACGGCCTGCAATGCGGATTCTGTACGCCGGGCATGGTGATGTCGGCGGCAGCCCTTCTCAAGGATAACCCCAAGCCCTCCGAGGCCGAGATTCGGGACTATCTTGAAGGCAATATCTGCCGCTGCACCGGCTACCACAACATCGTCAAGGCAATCATGGCCGCATCCGGACAGGATGTGGAAGCAATTGCTGCGGAATAAGCCTGTCACGTGATGCCCGGTTTGCCGGTGCGGGTTTCGGGAGGAGACCTGCCCTTGGGCAGAACGGGATATCCAGACGGGGATTCAGGGAGGATTTGAGATGCCGAAAGATCATGGCATTGGCGCCAGCCCCAAGCGGCGCGAAGACGTCCGGTTTTTGACCGGAGAAGGCAACTATACTGACGACATGAACATCCATGGACAGGCCTATGTCCATTTCCTGCGCTCGGATGTGGCACATGCGACCATCACAGGGATCGACACCAGCGCCGCCGAGGCGATGCCGGGGGTGGTGCGGATATTCACCGGTGCCGATTTCGAAGGTGTCGGCGGTCTGCCCTGCGGCTGGCAGGTGACGGACAAGCATGGAGAGCCGATGCAGGAGCCGGCCCACCCGGTTCTTGCACAGGGCAAAGTACGCCATGTGGGCGACCCGATTGCGGCCGTGGTGGCCGACAGTCTTGAACAGGCGCGCGACGCCGCCGAGGCGATTGAGGTCGATCTTGAAGAACTACCCGCCGTAGTCGACATGAAGGCCGCTCTGGAAGAGGGCGCGACCAAGGTCCATGACGATCTGACGTCGAACCTGTGCTACGACTGGGGCTTCGTGGAAGAGGCCAAGCCCGAGGTGGACGCCGCGTTCGAACGCGCGGCGCATGTCACCACGCTGGAACTTGTGAACCAGCGTATGGTCGCCAACCCGATGGAACCGCGCGTTGCCATCGGCGACTATAACCGCGCCACGGACGAGCACACGCTGTATACCACCAGCCAGAACCCGCACGTGATCCGCCTGTTGATGGGGGCCTTCGTGCTGGGCATCCCCGAGCACAAGCTGCGCGTGGTCGCGCCGGATGTGGGCGGTGGTTTTGGCACCAAGATCTTCCACTATGCCGAAGAGGCGTTTTGCACCTTCGCGGCCAAGGCCTGTAACCGTCCGGTAAAGTGGACGTCCAGCCGGTCGGAAGCCTTCATGTCGGATGCGCATGGCCGTGACCACGTGACCAAGATCGAACTGGCGCTGGATGCGGATAACAACTTTATCGCGCTGCGCACGGACACGCTGGCCAATATGGGCGCCTACCTGTCAACCTTCGCGCCCAGCGTGCCGACATGGCTGCATGGCACCCTGATGGCGGGCAACTACAAGACCCCGCTGATCCATGTGAACGTGCGGGCCGTCTTCACCAACACGGTGCCGGTCGATGCCTATCGCGGGGCAGGGCGCCCCGAGGCGACGTTCCAGCTTGAGCGGGTGATCGACAAGGCCGCGCGCGAACTGGGCGTGGATCCCATCGCGCTGCGCCGCCAGAACTTTATCACCGAGTTCCCCTATGCCACGCCGGTGGCCGTCGAATATGACACCGGGGATTATCACGGGACCATGGATGCGCTTGAGCGGCTGATGGACCGTGACGGTTTTGCCGCCCGCCGTGCCGAGAGCGAGGCCCGCGGCAAACTGCGGGGTCTGGGCGTGAACTGCTATATCGAGGCTTGCGGCATCGCGCCGTCGAACCTTGTCGGGCAATTGGGCGCGCGGGCCGGTCTTTATGATGCGGCCACGGTGCGCGTGAACGCGACTGGCTCGATCAGCGTGATGGTCGGGGCCCACAGCCACGGGCAGGGGCACGAGACCTCGTTCCCGCAGGTGGTGGCCGACATGATCGGCATCGACGAAAGCCAGATCGACATCGTACATGGCGACAGCTCGAAAATCCCGTTCGGCATGGGCACCTATGGATCGCGCTCCATCGCGGTCTGCGGGTCGGCCATGGTGCGCGCTACCGAGAAGATCATCTCAAAGGCCAAGAAGATCGCGGCCCATCTTCTCGAAGCGTCCGACGCCGATATCGAGTTGAAGGACGGTCAGTTCACTGTGGCAGGGACGGACAAATCCGTGGCCTGGGGCGACGTGACACTGGCGGCCTATGTGCCACATAACTATCCGCTCGAAGACATCGAACCGGGCCTTGAAGAGACCGCGTTCTACGATCCGGCCAACTTTACCTATCCCTCGGGCGCCTATGCCTGCGAGGTTGAAGTGGATCCGGACACCGGCAAGGTCACGATCGAACGTTTTGCCGCAGCGGACGATTTCGGCAATATCATCAACCCGATGATTGTCGATGGTCAGGTGCATGGTGGCATCGGTCAGGGGATTGGTCAGGCGCTACTGGAAAACTGTGTCTATGACAGCGACGGTCAGCTCATGACCGGGTCGTACATGGACTATGCCATGCCGCGCGCCGATGATGTGCCGTTCTATGCAGTGGACCATTCGAGCCAGACGCCCTGTACCCACAACCCGCTGGGTGTAAAGGGCTGTGGCGAGGCCGGTGCCATTGGATCGCCGCCGTCGGTCATCAACGCGGTGGTAGATGCACTGCAATCCGGTGGCCACAACGTCACCCATATCGACATGCCTGCGTCGCCTGCGCGCGTCTGGGCCGCGATGAACCAGTAAGGAGGGTTTGACCCATGTATAATTTCGACTTCGTAAAGCCCTCGTCGATTGCGGATGCGGTCGCGGCGTTGGGGGAAGAGGACGCGCAGGCGCTGGGCGGGGGACAGACCCTGATCCCGACGCTGAAGCAACGTCTTGCCTCTCCCACCACACTGGTCAGCCTGTCGGGTATCCCCGAGATGAAAGGGTGTTGCCTTGACGGCAACACGCTCAGCATCGGTGGGGCGACCATTCACGCAGATGTGGCGGCGGATGGCACCATTCCGGCGCTGTCCGATCTGGCCGCCAATATCGGCGATCCGGCGGTGCGCAACCGTGGCACGATTGGCGGGTCGCTGGCCAACAATGACCCCTCGGCCTGCTATCCGGCAGCCGCGCTGGGTCTGGGGGCCACGATCGTCACCAACGCGCGCGAGATCGCGGCGGACGACTATTTCCAGGGCATGTTCACCACGGCGCTGGATGAAGGCGAGATCATCGTCAACGTCAAGTTCGACAAGCCCGAAGCGGCGAACTATCAGAAGTTCGAGCAACCCGCATCGCGTTTCGCGCTGGTCGGCGTGTTCGTGGCGAAGACGGCGGATGGTGTCCGTGTGGCGGTGACTGGCGCGTCAGAGGACGGGGTGTTCCGCTGGAGCGCCGCGGAAGACGCGCTCAACGGGAACTTCTCGGCAGATGCGCTGAACGGGATGGCCCCGGATGCGGATGGCATGATTTCGGACCTGCACGGCACGTCCGAGTATCGGGCCCATCTGGTCGGCGTGATGACCCGCCGCGCCGTTGCGGCCTGCGGCTGATCCCACGTTTAAGAAACATGGAAGGCCGCCCCGAAGGGCGGCCTTTTGCTATTGTTGGGTCTGCATGTTCCGGCCCAGGAACTCCAGTGTGCGCTGGCGGGCCAGATCGGCATAGGCCGCATCATAGGGGCCCGTGTCACCCGACAGGAACGCGGCTTGCCGGGTCGGATACTGATAGACCTTTGTATCAGGCTGGGGCGTTTCCGACGCTGCGCTGAACAGGCCAACCGGTTGCGCCGTGTCCTCCTTGCTGCTGATATGGGCCAGCACGGGCACACCGCTTTGGTCCAGCGAGGTGATCCCCGCCTTCTCAAGCAGTTCGGGCGACGGGTCATATGCCACCACCGCATCAAATCCGAGGCCTTCCTGACCGGCCTTCAGGGCCACCGCCGCGCCATAGTCATAGCCGACCAGCGCGATATTGCCCGCGTCCACACCGGGGCGCACCGACAGATATGTTAGCGCATCCGACAGGACACGGCTGAGCCGCAGGCGTTTCGCGTCCAGCCCTTCGTGCATGATCATGGCTTGCGCCGCGGCCGGGGTGGCGGGGCGCTTGCCTTCGAACAGGTCCGGCACCAGCACCACATAGCCGCGATCGGCAAAGCCTTGCGCCTCTTCCAGCATCGGGGCGGTCGGTCCGCGCCAGTCATGCAACAGCACGACAGCCGGCGCCCGTCCCGGCATTTCAGGCAACAGCATGTACCCGTTGTCGCCGTGCCCGAAGCGCACTTCGGTCGGCCCTGCCATTGCGGATACACCCGTCATGAGCAGCACGACGGCTGCCATCAAAACCTTTGTCATCGGTCTCACACTTTCGTTTCGGAATTGCTCTGCAGATATGCATCCAACGGCGGACATCAAGCACGCCGTCGTCACAGTTTTGTGCATCCGTGCAGCAAGACCTGTGCGAAAATGGATCAGGCCGGTTTGCGGGCGACGAAATCAATCAGGGCAGAGCGGCCGGAATGGCCCTTGCCCTCTTCAAGCTCGCGTTCATAGGCGCGGCATTCGAGGATTTCCCAGTCGGCAAAGGCGTCGCGCAGCATGTCTTCGGTATAAAGGTTTTCGACAAAGGGCGGACCACCCGTGCCGTATTCAAGCTGTTTGGGCGTGTAGCCATGCAAAAGTACCACGCCGCCGGGGGCGGTGGCCTGCTTTATCTGGGCGAACTGGTGGGCGCGGCCTTCGGGGCCCACAAACTGGATAAAGATACCGGCCACCACGTCAAATGTCGTTTCGGGCCACGGGTCGTTCAGGATATCGCATTGCAGGAACTGCACCTCGACGCCGTGTTCGGTGGCCAGCGCCCGGGCGCGTTCGATCGCGGTCGGGGCAAATTCCAGCGCGGTGACGGACATGCCCTGTGCCGCCATGAAGACCGAGTTGCGGCCTTCCCCGTCGGCCACGGCCAACGCGCTCGCCCCAGTCGAGAAATAGGGCAGGTGGGTTTCCATGAACTGTGCGGGAGCCGTTCCAAAGACATACTCCGTCGAGGCGGCAAAGCGTTCTTCCCACATAAGCGGCTCCTTCTGTGCAACACTTCTTAAAAAAGAACCCCCCGCCTGGGTGTCAAGCGGGGGGCATGAAATCTTCTGCGATCTGCGCTTACTTGGGAAGCGGGCCAATCATCATGATCATCTGGCGGCCTTCCATCTTGGGCATGCTTTCGACCTTGCCCAGGTCCTTGGTGTCTTCGGCGACCCGTTCAAGCAGCTCGCGGCCCAGGTTCTGGTGGGCCATTTCGCGACCGCGGAAGCGCAGCGTGACTTTGACCTTGTCGCCCTTTTCAAGGAATTTCACAACATTCCGCATTTTCACGTCATAGTCATGCGTATCCGTGTTGGGGCGGAACTTGACCTCTTTAACTTGAATCGTGGTCTGCTTTTTGCGGGCCTCGGATTCACGCTTCTGCTGTTCGTATTTGAACTTACCATAGTCCATGATCTTGCAGACGGGCGGGTTCGCGTTCGGCGAGATCTCGACAAGATCAAGCCCGGCGTCCTGCGCCATGCCAAGCGCCTCGTTCGGGTGAACGACACCAACGTTTTCGCCATCTGCGCCGATCAGCCGGATTTCGGGGGCGCGGATACGTTCGTTCACTCGGGGGCCGGTGTCGCGCTGCGGAGGCGCGTTGTGGGGTCTGCGTGCTATGGTATTGTTCCTTCAATAGCGAATATTACGTGGCGGGTAATCTAGTTTGGCGCGCCTGTTGTTACAAGCGGTTAATCGGCGCTCATGCAGCGAATTTCCCAAGTTTCCCCCTTGTTGTTGCGCTGCAGCATTGTCATTTGTCGACACGGGCAGCGCCCCCGTGCCGGGAGCGCAAGATAATGGAGACTGAGATGAAGAATTTGATTTGGGTGGTCATTCTGGCCGGCGTTGCAGCTGCGGGATATTTTTTCATGGCCAACCGCGCAGAAGAGCCGGTTGCCGAGACCGCACCTGCCGAGACGCAATCGCCGGCGGAAAGCGCCGTTGAGGCCCTTGAAGAGGCCGCAGACGACGCCGCCGCCACCGTGACCGAACAGGTCGAGGAAGCCGCTGCAGCCGCCGAAGAGGCCGTGGACGCGGCAGTGACCGCCGTGACCGAGCAAGCCGGTGAAGTCGCTGAAGCCGTAGAGAATGCCACTGAGGAAGCCATGGACGCCGCGAATGCAGCCGCGGAAGGTGCGGCAACGGCTGTCGAGGAAGGTCTCGAGCAGGCCGGTGAAGCGGCTGCCGCGGCAGAAGAGGCTGCCTCGGACGCGGTCACGTCGATGACCGAACAGGCCAGCGACGCCGCAAATGAGGTGCAGGAATCCGTTGAAGGCGCCATGGCGCCGGCCAGCGAAGAGGCCACCAGCGAAGCCGCCGCCGCGACCGGCGAAGCCGCGCCTGCCCCTGCGATGGCCGATCTCTTCACCGTGGACGGGTTCGACTATGGTAAGGCGGCCGAGATGATCGACGCGTCGGATCTGGACCCTCTGAAGAAAACCACGCTGAAATCTGCGCTGGAACAGGCCCAGAACAACCCCGAGATGCTCAAGCAAGCTCTGGAGACCGCCAAGTCTGCACTTGGAATGTAAAGTCTTGAAACCATTTGAAAAGGGCGGCTCGGACCGGGCCGCCCTTTTTTCGTGGCTCAGGTCAGGACACAACGGTATTTCTGTTCCAGAACCGGTTTGCCCCATTGGGTGCCTGCCTGCTCTTCCACGAGGTCAAACCCGTGCGCCAGATACAAGGCACGGGCGGTGTCCAGCCCTTTGAACGTCCACAGGTCCACCGTGTCAAATCCGTGAGCGCGGCAGTGGTCCATCGCGGCCCCGATCAGCGCCTTGCCCAGCCCGTGGCCCCGCAAGGACTCGTCCACATAGAACCATCGCAGATGCGCGGTGTTGTTGCCCAGATCCTCACCGTCAATACTGATCCCACCAAGGATTGCGCCGTTCTTGTTGACCCACCAGGTCTGGTTTACCGGTGCATCAAGACGGGGCAGGAAGTCGGCCATGCCGCTTGCAACCGCGCTTTCGAAGGTGCAGCCAAAGCCCACCAGTTTGCTATAGTACTGGGCGTGAAGTCCCGTGATCGCGGCAAGAAGACCGGGCGTATAGCCGGTTTCCACATGTGCCGGGGCAGGGGACGCGCCATGGCGAGCCTCTCGCAGCGCATCGGCATAAAGCCTTAACCCGTCCCGGATCGTCGTTGCGCCCTCTGCTGTGGTCTGCCCCAAGGCAGTACTTACCTGAGCAATGGCAAAGTGTTCGATTTCTGCCAGTTGTCTGCACCCTTCTGCTGTCAGAGACAGTTGCTTGGTGCGTGCATCGTCAGGGTCGCGGCTTTCTTGCAGCAGCCCTCGTTTCAACAAAGTTTGCACCAACCGTGAAACTGTTGATTTCTCGAGCAAAAGCTTCTCTTTCAGATCCTTGGCGGTCAGGGTCCGGGCAAGCCCCAGTTCGATCAGGGTATGCACGGCCGAGGACGATAAATCGGATCCGGCGACCGTGCGGCCCATGAACCCCAATTCCCGCACCAGATGGCGTGCATGGTGCCGGATATCGTTGACTAGAACGGGGTCGGGGCCTGTGTGTGTAACAGGTTGCATTATACAACTATAATGAACCTGTCTCGATTGGGAAAGACGGTTTCGTGATGTGCGATCGCGGTAGGGACTCCATGCAAAGCCACAACCACACTTGCAAGTAGCAATGTTATAACATATCAAATATTAGATCGCCGATAGCTGCGACGCTTCGGGGCGAAAGGCCCCTGTGCATTTTGAAACAGACACAACTTTTAGGAACATTCTCGATGCGCGACACCCAACTGCCCGTTACGGTTCTGTCCGGTTTTCTCGGGGCCGGAAAAACAACCCTGTTGAACCGTGTGCTGAACAATCGCGACGGCCGCCGTGTTGCGGTCATCGTCAATGACATGTCCGAGGTCAACATTGACGCCGATCTTGTGCGCGCGGATACCGAGCTGTCGCGCACCGATGAAACGCTGGTGGAGATGTCCAACGGCTGTATCTGCTGTACGTTGCGCGATGATCTTCTTGCCGAGGTGCGACGGCTGGCGGCGGAAGGGCGCTTTGATTACCTGCTGATCGAGTCGACAGGCATTTCCGAGCCCTTGCCCGTCGCCGCAACCTTTGAATTCCGCGACGAGGCAGGGGACAGCCTGTCGGACGTCGCCCGTCTGGACACCATGGTCACGGTTGTGGATGCCGTGAACCTGCTAAAGGATTATTCCAGCCACGATTTCCTGAGTGACCGGGGCGAAACGCTGGGCGAAGGGGACGAGCGTACCCTGGTGCACCTGCTGACTGATCAGATTGAGTTCGCCGACGTGGTAATCCTGAACAAGGTGAGCGATGCGGGCCCCGAGCGTACTGATGCTGCCTGCAAGATCATCCGCAGCCTGAATGCCGATGCCCGCATAATTGAAACCGATCACAGCGATGTGGCCGCAGACGAGGTCCTTGATACCGGCCTGTTTGATTTCGACAAGGCCCATGAACACCCGATGTGGGCCAAGGAGCTTTATGGGTTTGCCGATCACGTGCCGGAAACCGAAGAATACGGCGTGTCCAGCTTTGTCTACCGAGCCCGCCAACCCTTTATCCCCGAGAGAATTCTGTCGATCCTGAACGGAGACTTACCGGGCGTGATCCGGGCCAAGGGGCATTTCTGGATCGCGACGCGGCCCGATTGGGTAGCGGAATTTTCGCTGGCCGGGGCGTTGTCTTCGGTCAAGCCGCTGGGCACATGGTGGGCGTCGGTGCCACAGGAACGTTGGCCGGACCACGACAGCGCAGGTCAATACATGGCGGCCCACTGGCAGGAACCGTGGGGGGACCGGCGGCAGGAAATCGTCTTTATCGGCAGCGGCATTGACTGGCCCGCGCTCAAGGCGCGGCTGGACGCGGCGCTGGTGCCGGTGATGGTGGCCAGCGGCCCTGATCGTCTGCCCGATCTGCCCGACCCGTTCCCGGTCTGGCGCCGCCAGATGGAGGCGGCCGAGTGATGCTGGACCGCGACAATGTACAGGAACAGGACACCTGCGTGCGGGTGTCCACATCGCCGCATGTATTGGGCCAGATCGCTGAACCGGACTGCGCGGCCGCGGTTTGGCAACGCGACCTGATGCCCGCGTTTCAGGCGTGGATCGACAACCTGCCGCCCGAACACCTGCCCAAGGCCCGGGTGATCCTGCGCCCTGACGCGGTCGAAAGCGCCATGCAGCAGTCGTGCGAAATTGCCGGCACGCCCGAGGGGGAGGAACGGGATCAACTGGTGAATGACATGTCCCATCTGGCCCAGCATTTCGCAAAGGTCATCAAAGCCGGATGGTTGCGCCTGCGGCTGGATGTGGTGGACACCAACGCCTGCCGCAAATTCCACATGGACATGATCCGGGCGCGGCTGGTTTGTACCTATCGCGGCACGGGCACGCAGTATGGTGTAGTGCAGGGCGACGGCGATCCGACGCGGATCACAACCATCGGCGCCGGTTCACCGATGGTGATGCGCGGTACATTGTGGCCGACCGAACCGGATTCGGGCTTGCGGCACCGTTCGCCTCCGATCGAGGGGACGGGAGAGGTGCGGTTGTTGTTGGTTCTGGATCCGGTGGAGGGGCCGGACGCGGCATAGGGGAATTGCCGGTCGAACCTCTGTGTCCGACTGCCGGAAGTTCAGGTGAGTGCCTTAAAGTCGGTAGCAGGCCCCGTGCACAAGCTGCGGGTGCCGCGTTGATGTCTCTCGTGAAAGAAAATGACCCCGCCTGTCATGACGGGATCATACGGGCGACGCCCGAACCGAAAGGCTTATTATTCCGCCGGTTGCGCGTACTGCGCTGCTCTTGAAGGCTGATCTTTTAAGTCCTTGCCGACACCATACATCAGGACAACGAAGACAAACAAAGCCATTGTCAAAACAGCCAGCACCGAACCGATCTTGGCAGGAACCTCTGTCTGGCCGGTCATGGCAAGCACGATACCCGGTGTCAGAACCAGAACCGTCGCCAAGTTGAATGTGTAGTGGATGCCGGCAATCCGGCTGCGTCCGGCAACAGGTGTAAGGGCATAGTAGGTACCAAAGACAGACATCATGACAAACCCAATCAAGTTGAGATGTCCATGGGCCGGAGACAGCGTGTGATCTTGGGTAGCGGACATTTGGATGCCCCAGATCATACCGCAAAGTGCGAACAACGCAGCTGTGGTAAAGAATGTTTTAGGTGCGTTTCTCATTGATTTTCCTCCTCTGTCCCCGCGCCGAGCGGGGGGGTAAATATCAGGTGGTGATTTGCCCGACGTGCTCCATGTCTGCCGGAATACGAAACTGTCCTGCTACCATTTCAGCAAAGAAATGTTCGAACCCACCCGGCGTAAGGATGCTGAGGTGACGGGATGCGACATCGCGGATCACCCGGAATCTGTGTTCCTTGCCGCGCGGCACAAAAACTGTCTGGTCGAGTCCGCGCGCAAAGCGATCGCCCTTCAGCCAGAACACTGTATTGTCGGTCAACAGCACAAAGGTTTCGTCAGCATCGTGGTGGATATGAAGTGGGGGGCCTGAATTCGGTGGCGAAACCGTGTCGGTGATCGACATGGCCCCGCCGGACTCAGCGGTAGACAATATCGTTCGATAATGAACCCCGGGCCATTCACTTGCTCCGGGTCCCAAGAGAGCATCTTTCATCGATTCCTCCACAATTAGTTGGGAAACGAAGGCGCCTTCGATGTTCAGTTCCTAGCATAACGAATTTCATGTCAAAAATCGATTGATTGTATTACACCTATTTGCATGGCAAATTTGAAAACCTTCGACCTGAATCTGCTGCGTGTGCTTGATGCCCTGCTAAAGGAAAATTCCACTGTGCGGGCGGGGCAACATCTTGGCCTGTCCCAGCCAGCGGTATCCGCCGCGCTCGGGCGTCTGAGAGGCGCTCTTGGGGATGATCTGTTCTTTCGTCGTGGCAAAGGGTTGGAACCCACTGAATATGCGCTGACGCTGAAAGACGATCTGGCATTCCTACTTGAACGCATAGAAGGTCTCATACAGGGGCCCAATGCGTTTGAACCGGCGATTTCAGACGCGAGTTTTCGTATCTCGGGGAGTGACTTTTTCGCCGAGTTGCTGATGCCAAGACTTGCAGAGCGGCTTCAGGCGTTTGCGCCAAACTTGCGTGTACACCTCGTGGATCTTGTGCCTGACAGTTATGTGGAAACACTGGATCGCTACGACGTCGACCTTGCCATTATTCCGAACATGTCTCTGCCGGATTGGGTAGAAAGCCAGCCCGTCTTCAGGTCGAGCTTTTCGGTGATCGCGCGCAAGGATCACCCGCGCTTGCAACGTGAGGGTTTGCAAAGTGGGGATGCCATCCCGATCGACCTTTTCTGCGACATCGGTCACGTCCTTTTTTCCCCAGAGGGCAATAGCGCGGCCTTGGGCGACACGGCTCTTGCCAAGGTGGGCAGGGAAAGGCGGGTCATTATGACCATGCCGATCTTTTCAGGTGTTTATCGGGCTGTCGCGGGGTCGGACCTGATCGCGTTGCTCCCGACGGCATTGGCCCGTCATGTTGCGGAGACGGCAGGGCTTTGCGTATACCGTGCGCCAATGCATATGCCGACAGCGGAGTTATGCATGATCTGGCACCGGCGTTATTCCGCCAATGCCGCGCATATCTGGCTGCGCGGTCAGATTGCCGATTTGCTAGAACCTCTTGATGAGGGCGATTGACGGGCCCACGCATTTATCCTGTGTGGATAGCGAAACCCTAGAGTGACACGGACAAGGCATCCGGCAGTTCGCAACAAATGCAGGCTTGTGAGAAAATCAGAGATCCGCGCGCTGCTCAAAAGGAAAAGCCCAGACAAATAAGCCGAGGCTTTCCGCTTTTTTGGATGTGAGAAGCGATCAGTCCAAGAACGCCTTTTCCACCACGTACTGTGCGGGCTTGGAATTTGCGCCTTCCTCAAGACCTGCCGCTTCCAGCATGTCCTTGAGTTCGAGGTTGAACGCAAGGTTGCCGCAGATCATGGCGCGGTCGTTTTGCGGGCAGAGGGGGTCGACACCGAGATCCTTGTACGCTTCACCCGAGTTGATGAGGTCGGTGATCCGGCCCATCTTGGCGCTCTCTTCGCGGGTGGTGGTCGGGTAATACTTGATCTTCTTCCAGAAGCCTTCGCCGATCACCTCGTTCAGCAGCTCGTCCTCTTTCAGCGACTCGATGATGTTGCGGCCATAAGTCAACTCACCGGCCTCGCGGCAGGTGTGGGTGATGATCACTTCGTCGTAATCCTCGTAAGTCTGCGGTTCCCGCAGCAGCGAGGCAAAGGGCGCAAAACCGGTGCCTGTGGCAAAGAACCATATGCGTTTGCCGGGGATGAGCGCGTCATGCACCAAAGTGCCAACGGGTTTGGGGCGCAGGATAATCTGGTCGCCCGGCTTGATGTGCTGAAGTTTCGAAGTCAGCGGACCATCTTGTACCTTGATCGAATAGAATTCCAACTCTTCGTCCCACGATGGCGACGCGATGGAATAGGCCCTCAGCAGCGGCTTTTGCTTGCCGGTTTTGGGGTCGGGGTCGCCCATCAGGCCGATCATCACGAATTCGCCCGACCGGAAGCGCAGCGACGCGGGACGCGTGCATTTGAAGGAAAACAGCCGGTCGGTGTAATGCTGCACCTCGGTCACTGTCTGGGCGTCGGGCAGGGTGGGTACTTTGGGTACGGCGGTGGCTTGGGCGTCTGTCACGGGTTTTTGCTCGGTCATAGGGGTTCAGGCGGAAAACTCCGCCCCTCACTAACATTTCGTTGGGGTTTTTAAAGATGTATCTGGCTTGCTGCTTTGATCTGGCGCAAGTCACGTCACGTTATGAACCGGCGCGCGCCCGCATCCGCGACTGATAGTCATGCGCCCGCCAGTCGGCGCGGAAGACCCAGTCCTTCTCGGGTTGGCGTGCGGCCAGATCGTCGTCGATCTCGACCTCGTCAAAGCCACAGCGGCGCGCCATCGCGTATTGGTCCGAGATCACGTGCCCCTTGGCCCGCAGACGTCCCTTGTATCCAGCCAGCCGCAGCTGGCGCGCAATGGTAAAGCCGCGCCCGTCCGCAAAGGACGGAAAGTCCACGCGCACCATTTCCACGCCCGCAAGACGAGGGATCAGGTCGGCGGGATCCGTGTCGGATGCCACATCCAGCGAAACCGTATTGGCGGCGGCCTCTTCCAGCGCGACAAAGCCTTTATCCCAGCTGTCCGGCCTAAACCCGGCGTCGGTCACGAGTACAGTCATGTCTTTTCTCCTATCCGCACCATTTTGCCATCAACAAAATGGATGCCGCATTCTTCCTTGTTCTGGTCGCGCCAGCGTCCGGCGCGGGGGTCTTCGCCCTGTTTGACAGGGCTGGTGCAGGGCGCGCAGCCAATCGAGGGATATCCCTTGGCCACAAGCGGGTGGCGGGGCAGGCGGTTTTCCACCATGTAGGCCTGCACGTCCTCGGGGTGCCAATGCGCCAGCGGATTCACCTTGATCCGGCCCGTGCCGTCCTCGACCTCGAAAAAGTCGAGCGTGGCGCGGGTGCCGGACTGGAACCGCTTGCGACCCGTGATCCAGCCATCAAACCCACGCAGCGCACGTTGCAACGGGATCGTTTTGCGCAGGGTGCAGCAGGCATCGGTGTCGCGCAGGCGCAGGGCCCCCATTGGGTCGTCTCGCTTGATATCCTCGGCATCGGCGCGGATCACCTGCACATTGCGCAGGCCCAGCCGCTCTGCGACCTCGGCCTGATAGACCAGCGTCTCGGGAAACAGCATCTGCGTGTCTACGAACACAACCGGCGTGTCTTGATCGACCACCGCCGCCATGTGCAACAACACGACCGATTCCGCGCCGAAACTCGACACGAGCGCGATCTCGCCCCCATCCTGCAACGCCCCGCGAAACACGTCGGTGGCGCTGTGATGGCGATAGCGCGCATTCAGTTCGGCAACCTTTTCACTGAGGGCGCGGCGATCGGCCCCCAGCTCGGTCTGGATTTCGTCAAGCGGCATGGGCCTGTGCCTCGGGATAGAGCCACGCCTTGAAGGGGGCGAGGCCGACGCGACGATAGGTTTCGAGGAAGGTTTCCTCGGGGCTGTCGCGCATCTCGAGATAGCCTTCGATCAGACGCTCGATGGCGGGCACGATCTCGTCATAAGCAAAGCCGGGGCCTGCGCGTTCGCCGATGGCGGCGCTGTCGGTGGCATCCCCGCCCAGCGTGATCTGATAGTTTTCCACGCCAGCCCGGTCGAGACCCAGAATGCCGATATGGCCGACATGGTGGTGCCCGCAGGCGTTGATGCAGCCCGAGATCTTGATCTGCAGGTGCCCGATATCATGCTCCAGTTTCAACGCGTCAAAGCGGGTCGCGATCTGTTGCGCAACGGGGATCGAGCGGGCCGTGGCGAGCGCGCAATAGTCCATGCCCGGGCAGGCGATGATGTCCGAGATCAGGCCGATATTAGCGGTGTGCAGATCGGCCTCGCGCAGGGCGGCATAGATCGCGGGCAGGTCCGATTTGTGGACATGCGGCAGGATCACATTCTGTTCGTGGCTGATGCGCAGTTCGTCATGGCCGTATTGGCGGGCCAGGTCGGCCAGGGTGCGCATCTGCTCTGCGGTGGCATCGCCCGGCGTGGCGCCGTGTTTCTTGATCGAAACGGTCACGATGGCATAGCCCGGCGCGCGGTGTTCAGTCAGGTTGGTGTCGGCCCAGCTGCGGAACAGCGGGTCGGTGTCATAGGCCGCCTCGAACGGGGCCGTCGACGCGGTGCGGAAGGCGGGCGGGGCGAAATGGCCCTTGATCTCTTCGAACAGCTGTTGATCGAACCCTTCAAAGGTAGGACGGATCTGCGCGAACCGTGCGTCCACGCGGGCCCGGATGTCCTCAATGCCGTGCTCGTGCACAGTGATCTTGATGCGTGCCTTGTACTTGTTGTCGCGGCGGCCGATCTGGTTCCAGACCGACACGGTGGCCTCGATAAAGGGCAACAGGTCTTCGCGCGGCAGAAAGTCGTGCAACACCTTGCCGATCATCGGCGTGCGGCCCAGACCGCCGCCGACAAGGATCTGATATCCCACGTTGCCTGCCTCGTTTCGCACAACGCGCACGGCAAGGTCATGCGCCTTCAACACGGCGCGGTCCTTGGCACCGGCGGCCACAGCGATCTTGAACTTGCGGCCCATGAACTGGAATTCCGGATGGTCGGTCGACCACTGGCGGATCAACTCGGCAATCGGGCGCGGGTCTTCGATTTCATCCGCAGCGGCACCTGCGAAATGGTCCGCGGTCACATTGCGGATCGTGTTCCCCGAGGTCTGGATGGCGTGCATGTTCACGGTGGCCAGCGCGTCCAGCATATCGGGAATGTCCGACAGTTTCGGCCAGTTATACTGGATGTTCTGACGTGTGGTGAAATGGCCATAGCCCTTGTCCCACTTCTCGGCCAGCAGGGCGAGCGTGTCCATCTGGGCGCTGCTCAGGGTGCCATAGGGGATTGCCACGCGCAGCATATAGGCGTGCAGTTGCAGATACACCCCGTTCATCAGCCGCAGCGGCTTGAATTCATCCTCGGTCAGGGCGCCCGAGATGCGGCGCTCGACCTGTGCGCGGAACTGGCGGTTGCGTTCGGCAAGGAAGGCGCTGTCAAAGTCGTTATACTGATACATCTGTCTTGGACCTTTCTGGCAGGGCGGCGTTACAGCCCGGCTTGTTTGCCGTGGAAATAGTTGGAAGGCCCGGTGCGGCGGAATTCTTCGCGAAAATGGGTCGGCTCCGGGCCGGTTTCGCCTTCCTTGGCATCGGCCAGATAGACGCCGACAACTTCGGCCACACGGGCTTGTGCTTCGACAAGGCGCAGCTGGGCGTGCGCTTCATCGGTCAGCAATTCCGCCTCGGACAGGTCGCGCGACCACGTGTCCTGCGGGGTGAGATAAATCACGTCGCCCTCGATCAGGGCATTTGCGGTGATCACTTTGGGGGTAAAGGCGCGGGGCATCAAGCAAGCTCCTGTTCAAGCAATGAGGGAAGGGCGGCAGAGGCGGCGCGCGGGGACAGGCCCAGCAGCATCAGTGCGGGTCCGTCAAAGGCGGCCGCCGCCAGATCAGCGGGCAGGGAATGTAGCGGGGCGTTCAACACCCGCTGGTTCGCACGAGAGGCGTTTTCGATCACGGTTACCGGCGTGTCCGGCGCTGCGCCATGCATCAGCAACCGTCCCTGGATAAAACGCACGGCCCGTTTGCCCATGTAGATCGCTGCGACTTCGTTCCGGCGGGCCAGTTGGCGCCAGTCATGATCGGCAAAGCCCTTCATGTCGTGGCCGGTCAGAAACCGAACCGCGCCGTTGCGGTCGCGTTTGGTCAGGCTCTGGCCAATGGCTGCGACCGAGGCCGAGGCCGCGGTGATGCCGGGCACGATATGCCATGTGACCCCCGCCGCGTCGCAGGCGTCGATTTCTTCATCAAGACGTCCAAAGACCGTGGCGTCACCGGATTTCAGGCGCACCACCTGCGCGCCCTGACGGGCATGTTCCACGATCAGCGCATTGATATCGCCCTGCGGGGTGGAAGGGCCATACGCTTCTTTGCCGACGTCAATCATCGTGGCCTCGCGGCGGGCCAGTTCAAGAATTTCCGGCGTAATCAGGCGGTCATAAATCACCACATCCGCCGTATCCAGCGCCTTGCGCGCCTTGAGCGTCAGAAGCTCGGGGTCGCCGGGGCCCGCGCCGACAAATGCAACGTGACCGTCGCGAGTGTCCGCCTTGAGGTGTTTGTCCAGAAGCGTTTCAAGGGCTGCCTGTGCACCGTTTTCGTCGGCAATACGCGGGCCGGCCCCAAAATAGTAGTCCGACCAGAAGTCACGCCGCCGCCGCCCCATGGGCAGGGCATCCGCCGCCGCGCGAAAGGCTTTTCCAACGCGGGCCAGCAGGCCCAGACGCGGGGACAGGCGCTCTTCCAGGTCGGCCTTGATGGCGCGGGCCAGAACGGGTGCGGCGCCTTCGGTGCCGATGGCAATGGTGACAGGGTCGCGATCGACAATGGCCGGCGTGATAAAAGCGCTGTCTGCCAGATTGTCGACGATATTGGCCAGAACACCCGCTGCCTGCGCCTGTTGCGCGGTGTGCGCATCTTTGGCGTCATCTTCTTCGGCGGCATACACCAGAAGTGCGCCGCGAAAATCCGACGTCTCGGGCGTACGCAGGTGCAGACGCAGCTTGCCGTTCTCGGCCCAGTCGTGGATTTCAGGCGCCGCTTCGACGCTGAACACGTCGAGGGTGGCCTCGGTCTTGAGCAACAGGCGCAGCTTGGCCAGTGCGGCGTCTCCGCCGCCCACCAGCACGATACGTTGTCCAGTCATGGACAGATATACGGGAAAATGTTTCATGGTCTGTGCCAAATCCGCTGTGATTTCGGTTGCAATATAGGAAATTGTTCCGTAATTCGGCTAGGTGCTTAGAAAAATAGGAACGCTTGTTCTGCGCTGTTGGTGCTTCAAGAGGTTTGTTCCGCAATCAAGGAGAATACGGAATGGCTTTTCGGATCGACGAGATGGATCGGAAAATTCTTGAAGAGCTGCAAAGGGACTCCTCACAGTCTCTTGATGAAATTGCCAAGCGCGTGGGGTCGTCCAAGACGCCGGTATGGAATCGCATCCGCAAACTGCGCGAGGCGGGAATCATCAAGCAGCAGACCGTTCTTCTTGATGCCGAGGCGCTGGGGTTCGAGGCGTGTTTCTTTGTTCTGATCCGCACCAGCGAACATGACGCCGAGTGGCAGGCGGCGTTCCTCAAGGCGTTGCGGGATCGTCCCGAAGTGCAGGAAGCGCACCGCCTAGCGGGGGATATCGACTATATCCTCAAGGTGCGGGTCACCAATGCGCGGGCCTATGACGTGTTCTATCAGGCACTGATTTCCGAGGTAAAAGTGCACAACGTGACCGCGCTGTTGTCGATGGAAGAAATCAAATCCACCAGCCGCCTGCCTCTGGTCGACACGGCCTGATCAGCGGCGCACCATCAGGGTCTCCAGCCCGTGGAAATGGTAGAGATTTGCGTAATGAGGGGTCTTTGCAAGTGCCATGTCCGGACAGCGGTCAAACAGGATGGGCAGGGCAATGCGCAGTTCCAGCCGCGCGAGGGGCGCGCCAACGCAGAAATGCAAGCCCCCGCCAAAGGCCGTGTTTGTCAGGATTGGGCGGGTAGGATCAAACCTGTCTGGCGCGGCCCAGACCGCAGGATCACGGTTCGCCGCCCCCAAAAGCAACGCCACCTGATCCCCACGCCGAAACCTGTGGCCCGCAATCTCGGCCTCTTCATAGGCATAGCGCGTGAACATGTGTAGCGGCGGATCATAGCGCAGGATTTCCTCGACGGTGCGGTCTATGGCGCCGGGGTCATAGGCCGTATGGGGCGTGTTTTGTCCCAGCAGGGTTTTGACCCCGTTGCCCAGCGAATGCACCGTCGCCTCGTGCCCTGCGTTCAAAAGCAGAATACAGGTGGTGACCAACTCCTCGGTCGACAGTTTCTCGCCATCCTCTTCAGCGGCGATCAACTGGGTCAGAAGGTCGTCGCCTGCGTGTGTGCGGCGCCGGTCGATATAGCCCGTCACAAAGTGTGAAAACTCTGACGCCGCCTGTGCGGCGCGTTCCTCGATCTCGTGGGTGCGGCGGGCCTGGTACATGGCGACCATATCGTTGGACCAGCGCAAGAGCTCTGGACCCATTTCTTCGGGGAACCCCAGCAGGCGGCAGATCACAGTCACGGGCAGGGGCGCGGCATAAGAGGGGATAAGGTCGAAAGGCCCCTCGGGGAAACGATCGATCAGGTCATGACACAAGCGGGCGATGTCCTGTTCCATCGCCTGAATCCGGCGGCTGGTAAAGGCGCGCAACACCAGAGACCGCAGCCGTGTATGGCGGGGCGGTTCCAGTTCCAGCATGGAATGCGCCTCGATCCGGTAGAAAGGGTCAAGATGCGACGGATGGGGCTGTGCCATTTCGGCGGGCACCTCGCGCCCGAAGCGACGATCCTTGAAAAGGGCCATCACCAGGTCATGCGAGAGCGCGGCAGGCATCCCGTAATCCTCCCACCAGACCAGCGGCCCTGAGGCGCGGGCCTGTTCGTAGAACGAATAGGGGTTCTGGACAAACGCGGGGTCGGTCGGGGACTGGGCAAGGTGTTTCATGCCCGCCATTTTTCGCAAGCCGCTGGTCAAGGCAAGGGGGGGATTGATAGTCTGGCGGGCATGAGAACATGGATACGCCACAGGGGCGCGATTCTTCTGTTGTTTTTCCTGTCGCTTGCGGTGGTGACCGGAAGTGTCTGGCGCGTGGGCTACGGCCAGGCGCTGGACCAACTGGCCGAACGCGGCGAATCCGATCTGGCACTGGCGGCGGACCGGCTGACGGCGCAACTGCAAAGGTATCAGGAGCTTGCCGTTCTGATGTCCTCGCACCCGACCCTTGCCGGGGTACTGACAGGCGAAGCTTCCCGGTCCGAGGCCCGTGCCCTGTTGCAGGATGCCGCTGACAAGACGACGGCGGCAAACATGATCTATACCGACAGCAATGGCGCCATTCTGGCCACGGCCTTTCCAGTGGCGTCCGCAACATTGCGCGGTGCCCCCTATTTTGAACGCGCGCTTCATGGTGCGCTGGGCACCCATCACGGGCTGGACGCAGCAGGCAACCGGCTGTTCTATTTTGCCTCACCCAGTTTTGGCGCGGATGGGCGTGTCACCGGGGTTCTGACGGTCAGCGTTGATATCGCCTCGGTCGAGGAGAACTGGCGCGGTGACGGACCGGCGGTGTTCTTCGTGGATGAGGCCGGGCTTGTGTTCATTGCCAACCGGTCCGAGTTGATGTTCTGGCGTCGGGCTACGGCAGGGCGTGGGCTGGTGCCGCCACAGGGGGACGCGCCGCCGTTCCGGTCCTATGAAGAGGCGGGGCACGAGATCTGGCGTCTGGATTGGGGGCCCTATCTGCCCGAGCGCGGATTGCATCTGGTCAAGCCGCTACCGGTGATCTCAATGACTGCCGAGGCGGTCATTAACGCGGGGCCGGCCCGACGGTTGGCCGGATTGCAGGCCGCCGTTGTGGCGGTTCTGATATTTGCTTTCGGGCTTTTCCTGTATCAGGCGATGCAGCGTCGCCGTGTGCTGGCCGAGGCCAACGCCGTGCTTGAGGAACGGGTCGCGCTGCGTACCCGTGCCTTGTCGGAAACAAACGTGCAATTGCGTCGCGAGATTGCCGAACGACAAGAGGCAGAGGCCGCGCTGAAACAGGCGCAGGCCGATCTTGTGCAGGCGGGTAAGCTGAGCGCGCTGGGCCAGATGTCTGCCGGTATTAGCCACGAGTTGAACCAGCCCTTGATGGCTATTCAACAGTTTTCCGAAAATGGTGAACTGTTTCTGGAACGCGGGCGCACGGACGTGGCCGCCGACAACCTGTCGAAAATCTCAGCCCTGTCCAAACGTATGGCGCGGATCATACGAAACCTGCGTGCCTTTGCCCGCAACGAGAGTGAGCCTATGGGGCGGGTCGATATCGTTGCGGTGATCGAAACCGCATTGGAACTGACCGAGGCCCGACTGCGGCAGGACCGGATCACACTGGACTGGCAGGCCCCTGCGGGGCCGATCTGGGTGCGCGGCGGCGAGGTGCGTCTGGGACAGGTTCTGGTCAACCTCATCACCAATGCCGCCGACGCCATGGCCGAAAGCGACCCGCGGGTGATCCGACTCGAGGTTGCGCGCGGCAACCGCGTCACGATTTCGGTTACGGACAGCGGGCCGGGCATTCGCGAACCCGAAAAGATATTTGATCCCTTTTTCACGACCAAGGCGGTCGGCAGTTCCGAAGGCATGGGGCTGGGGCTTTCCATTTCTTACGGTCTGGTCCAAAGCTTTGGAGGCGAAATTCGCGGGGCCAACGCCCCCGGGGGCGGGGCGGTCTTTACCGTGGAGCTGGATGACTGGAGCGAGGAACAGGCGGCATGACGCGCAGGGTCTTGTTGGTAGATGATGACATCGCGGTGCGCGAGGCGCTGGGCCAGACGCTGGAACTGGCCGACCTCGAGGCGATCACGGCGGGATCTTTTGTCGAGGCCAAGGACCGTATCACGCCCGATTTTGACGGCATCATCGTGTCGGATATCCGGATGCCGGGGCGCGACGGGTTCCACCTGTTGACCTATACCCGCGCCATGGATGCCGATCTTCCGGTAATCCTGCTGACCGGCGAAGGGGATATCCCGATGGCGGTATCTGCTATGGGGCAGGGGGCGTTTGATTTCCTTGAAAAACCCTGTGCGCCCAAGGATCTGATCGCGGTGATCGAACGGGCGCTGAATACCCGCCGGTTGGTGCTTGAGAACCGGCGTCTGAAACTGCAATTGGAAACGGGTGACCCGGCGGCGCGGATGTTGTTCGGCACCTCGGATCTGGCGGAAGGTTTACGCGCGCGCGTGCGCAGCGTGGCTCGCACCCGCGCCGAGGTTCTGGTCACAGGTGCGCCCGGTGTCGGGATTTCCAAGGTGGCCGAGGTGGTGCATCTCTGCTCGCCGCTCAGCAAGGGGCCGTTCGGCAAACATGCGGCGGTTGGGATGGATGTGGCCCGTTTTGAGCAAGCCGTCGCACAGGCCAAGGGTGGCAGTCTGTTTCTTGACGAAATCACGGCGATGCCGATGGAAACCCAGTTCGCCTTGCTGGCCCTGATGGAACAGGGCGACCATCCGCGCCTGATTTTCGGCAGCACGGCCAATCTTTCCGATGCGGTGCAGAAGGGCGCGCTTCATGCCGATCTGTTCTATCGCCTTGACGCGATGCAGGTGCGTATTCCGTCCCTGTCCGAACGCCCAGAGGATATTCCGGTCCTGTTCCGCCACTATGTTGCCCAGGCGGCGGAACAGTCGGGGCTGACCGCACCAGAAATCGGCTCTGATCTTATGGCAGATCTGATGGCGCGGGACTGGCCCGGCAATGCACGCGCCCTGATGAGCGTGGCCATGCGGTTTGTTCTGGGCTTGCAGGACACCGACCATGACACGGTGGCGCCACTCGGGCTGGCTGAACAGATGGCACAGGTCGAACGGTCCCTGTTGCAAGAGGCGCTGCGCCGCGCCGGTGGCCGTGCCTCGGCCGCTGCCGAGGCGCTCAAACTGCCGCGCAAGACCTTTTACGACAAGCTGGCCAAGCACGGGTTGAAGCCCGAGGATTTCCGCTAGGGTCTTTGGCCGCGCAGCTTTTTACGCGTCCGCAATTTGTTGGCCGCAAAGTGGGCAAATTGGGGTATGATGGCAAAAAAGGATGCGCGAGCAGGAAAGGTCATCCGATGTTGTCGAAATTGTCCCGCCTCAGTGTCTTTGCCCTGATGTCTGCTGTGGTCATGGCCTTTCATCCGGCCAAGGCTGCCACGCAGACCCCGGCGGTTCCGGCATGGCTGGAGAAACACATCGGCACGGGAGAAGGGCAGATTGCGCCCGTGGTGTTGGAGAGGGCCCGCGCGCTTTATTACGAGAAACGGCGCAACGGGGATATCAAAAACGCCTGTTACCTCGCGATGGATGCCACGCGCCCCAGCACGCGGTCAAACGGGGCACCGTCGGGGCGGTTCTATTACATTTGTGAATCCAGCCGAGTGTTCCGGGCGGTGTCCTCCGGCTATGGCAACGGACGCAAGCTGCAAAAGGCGAAATTTTCAAACGGGCGGCAATGCGCACAACACTTTAGCAATGCCGAAGGGTCCAAGCTGACCATGGGCGGGGCTTATCTCACGGCTGAGTCCCGCACCTCGTTCAAAGGGTACTATACCGAGGCGGGCCGCAAGACACCGTTCTATCGCACGTTTCTACTGTTTGACGGGGAAGGGGAAACCAATAATGCCCGCGAACGCGCGATTGGCGGGCATGAAGCGGTTTTTCTGAGGTGGCAGTGCCGTATGAAGAAACCCGAAAGCCCCCACGCCGACAAAGAGGGGTTTGTCCCGTACGGGCGGCTGGTGAACTATACCGGTGGGCGCAGCAACGGCTGCACCACGTGGTCGCCAGAAGAATCGCGCGCGGTGCTGGCCCTGGTCGAGGGAAATCCGACATCGCTCTATATTTATCCCGAAGGGCGTGACATCAAGGCCGTGGCCAAATCCGCCCGCGGCGGGCGCTTGCCATCCAGTTCGGGTCTCTACTGGAACGCGTCGTGCCTGCAAGAGATCGGCGCCCCCAAGTTCTGGCCCAAGCGCAAACTCCAGCCGATCATCAATGAATGGCGGCGCTCTTTGCCCAAACAGCCGCCCATTGAACTGCCGATCTGCGACTGAGGGGCAGGATTACCTGGCCCATCCCTTTTCGCGCCCTTCGCAATGGGCACTTTGGTCATGTTCATGCAGTTTCAGGTCCCGGCTGGCGGTAAAGTCGCGCCGCACGTGATCCCACCAGCAGCCAAAATAGGATTTCTCGGCCTCTGCATGAAAAACCTCGGGCGCGCCGGTGTGCAGGGCGGACAGGCGGGTCCAGGGGACGTTGGGAAAGCTGTGATGCTCGTTGTGATAGCCGGTGTTGAACAACAGCCAGTTGATAGGTCCATAGGTTGACCTTGTGGGGTTGATGTCATCCGTGCCGGGGTGTTCGCTGAGTGACTGGCCAAGATTGGAGATGCCCATCTTGCCCAGAAAGAAAGACAGCGACCAGATGTGATACAAAAGCGCCCAAGGGCCCAGCAGCAGGAACAGGGTCAGGTTCGACAGGGCCGAAACAAGGATAAAGGGCGCCATGTCCGAGAGGCTTGGCGCGGTGCCGCCGAACCGTGGCACGGGGTCCTGCACGGGTCGGCCCGACGCCAATGCATAAAGGCGCGGCAGGATGTAATCGCCCAGCATGAACCCCAGCGGCAGGGAATGCAGGATCAGGGTCAGGATCGTCAGACCTCGTTGCAGCGCCGGATGGGTGCGCCGCACGTACTGGCGGGCCTGAAGGGCGCAGATGTCTTCGTGTTCGTAGTCACGCTCGTAATCGCCGACATAGGGGTGGTGGCTGGTCACGTGCTGGTGCTGATAGATCAGCTGTTTGCCATAGGATGTCAGGATGACCTCAAGCCCGAGGTCGAAGGCCAGCTTGGCCCTGTCGCCGCGAAACACCAGTTTGTGACAGGTTTCGTGTATCAGAGAGGCAGCCGAATGATAGACCAGTTGTCCGATCAGGAATGCGGTCAGCCCGACCACAAGGACTCCGCCATCGGAAACCAACCACGCCATGCCCCATTGCAAGGCCAGAAGCACCGGCAGCGCCAGCGCCGTGCGCGGCTCGGTGCCCGCGAGGGCGTGCAACTCTGGATGCGCGCGCAGGGCCTCTTTGCGCATTTCGTTGTGGCGCCGGGATTGTACCGAAATACCCTGTTTCGCCGATTTGGTCGGTTCCATGCTCATGCTGTGCCTCGCCAGTGAAGCCTGAACGGCAACTTAGCAGAGACCCGCGCCCTTTCCCAACAGGTTTGCGCAAAACGAGTCACGCTGCGTCACTTTGAAAATTTGTGCGAAAAACCGCACAGATGCAAAACCTGTTGTGTGAAAATCCGCACGTTACCTTTGGAGGGTCACGCAGGCGTGATGAGAAATGCCATCCAAAGCCATGAAAATAAACAGCTTTGCCTATTGCTGTGCAAAATTGAAACAAAAGCTTGAGCGGGTTTGCGCCGATTGTCACTGTTTTGTGGCACCGCCCGATCCGGGCGCAACCGACATAATTTTGGAATGAAAACCGGGAGGAGACCCAATGAAATTCCTGACCACCGCAGCCACCGCGCTGGCCCTGGCCGTCACCGCAGGCACCGCCGCACAGGCCGCCTGTGACGATGGCGAAATCGTTATCAAATTCAGCCATGTCACCAACACCGACAAGCACCCCAAAGGGATCGCCGCATCGCTTCTGGAACAGCGCGTGAATG
The DNA here is from genome assembly GCF_040225985.1 of Shimia fortis. Taxonomy (NCBI): domain Bacteria; kingdom Pseudomonadati; phylum Pseudomonadota; class Alphaproteobacteria; order Rhodobacterales; family Roseobacteraceae; genus Shimia; species Shimia fortis. The sequence goes on along the minus strand of NZ_JBBPEU010000002.1, from coordinate 371,529 downwards.
ACGAGATGAACGGCAAGGCTTGCATGGAAGTCTTCCCGAACTCGACCCTCTACAACGACAACAAAGTGCTTGAGGCGATGCTGCAAGGCGACGTTCAACTGGCCGCACCTTCGCTGTCGAAGTTCGAAAAATTTACCAAACAGTTCCGCATTTTCGACCTGCCTTTCATGTTCAAGGACGTGAACGCAGTCGATGCGTTCCAGGCATCAGACAACGGTCAGGCGCTTCTGGACTCGATGCAGCGCCGCGGCCTGCAGGGCCTGGCCTACTGGCACAACGGCATGAAGCAGATGTCGGCCAACAAACCGCTGGTTGATCCGTCGGATGCGAACGGTTTGAAATTCCGCGTACAATCGTCGGACGTTCTGGTCGCGCAAATGGAAGCCATCGGTGGCTCGCCCCAGAAAATGGCCTTCTCGGAAGTGTACGGCGCGCTGCAACAGGGCGTTGTGGACGGTCAGGAAAACACCTGGTCGAACATCTACGGCAAGAAGTTCTTCGAGGTGCAGGACGGCATCACCGAAACCAACCACGGCATCATCGACTATCTGGTCGTGACCTCGGTCGACTGGCTGGACAGCCTCGACGCGGACGTGCGTGACCAGTTCCTGACCATCCTGGCCGAGGTGACCGAGCTGCGCAACGCCGAGTCGACCGCGGTTAACAACGCCGCAAAACAGTCGATCGTGGACGCGGGCGGCACCATCCGCACCCTGACCGCAGAACAGCGCCAGAAATGGGTCGATACGATGAAGCCCGTCTGGGACAAGTTCGCCGATGACGTCGGACAGGAAAACATCGACGCGGCACAGGCCATCAACGCGTCCATGTAATCGCGCAGATGTGCCGGGGTCCGGCACATCTCACCTTTGGGCGGGCCAGCACATTTGGTCCGCCTTTTTTCAAGGTTCCGATGCGCGCGGGGGCAACATCCGCACATTGGAACATCCACAATAAAATGGGTTTCAGGCGCTTTTTGCTGTCGCTCCGGGTCGGAGGGCGGGGGAGGCGCATCTAGAAAACCCGGGGACGTGGGGACATGCAACAACCGCATAGCTTCGTCGACCGGATCGAGGAAACGCTGATTGCGATCCTCTTGGGCCTAATGACAGTGATCACTTTCGCCAATGTCATCGCCCGGTTCGGTTTCAATTCTAACATTCTCTGGGCGCTGGAACTGACCGTGTTCCTGTTCGGCTGGCTGGTGCTGCTGGGGGCGTCTTACGCCGTCAAGAAACACAGCCATCTTGGCGTGGATGCCGTGCTCAACATGGTGTCGAAACCAGTGGCGCGGGCCATGGGGCTTATTGCAGTCAGCGCCTGCATCCTGTTCTCGATCTTCATGGTCAAGGGCGCCTATGACTATTGGGCCGTGTTTGCCGACCTGCCGCCCACCTCTGGCCGCTGGTTCCCGACCGGCTTTGTCGACAAGTTCCGTTCGCAGTCTTTCTACGAAGTCCAGGACGTGCCGATGGTTGCGATCTTCGGCTTCCTCGAAGATCTGATCAACTACGGCGACAGTTACGAAAAACTGCCCAAGGTGGTGCCGTATCTGGTGTTGCCGGTGTCGATGCTGCTGTTGCTGTTCCGCTTTCTGCAAGCGGCCCTGCAGATCTGGCGCGGCGAAACCGACCGTCTGGTGGCGAGCCACGAGGTCGAAGATGAAATCGAAGAAGCCAAGGCGCTTCAAGGGGAGCATGACTGATGGAAGTAGCCCTTCTCTTTGCAATGGTGATCGGCCTTCTGCTGATCGGTGTTCCGATTGCCGTATCACTGGGTCTGTCGTCGATCCTGTTCCTGTTGTTCTTCTCGGACGCCACGCTGGCCTCGGTTGCGGGCACTTTGTTCGAGGCGTTCGAGGGCCACTATACCCTTCTGGCGATCCCGTTCTTCATCTTGGCGTCGTCCTTTATGACAACCGGGGGCGTGGCGCGCCGCATCATCCGGTTCTCGATTGCCTGTGTTGGCCACCTGCCGGGCGGTCTGGCGATTGCGGGCGTGTTTGCCTGTATGATGTTTGCGGCCCTGTCCGGGTCGTCGCCGGCCACCGTGGTGGCGATCGGATCGATCGTAATCGCAGGGATGCGCCAGGTAGGCTATTCCAAGGAATTCGCCGCCGGTGTGATCTGTAACGCGGGCACGCTGGGCATCCTGATCCCGCCCTCTATCGTGATGGTGGTCTATGCCGCCGCGGTTGAGGTATCGGTGGGCCGGATGTTCCTGGCCGGGGTGATCCCGGGCCTGATGGCAGGTCTGATGCTGATGGTCACGATCTATGTCATGGCCAAGGTCAAGAACCTGCCCAAGGGCGACTGGAAGGGCTGGGGCGAGGTCTTTGCCGCGGGCCGCGAGGCGGGCTGGGGCCTGTTCCTGATCGTCATCATCCTTGGCGGGATTTATGGCGGGATCTTTACCCCGACCGAAGCCGCCGCTGTGGCTGCCGTCTATTCCTTCCTGATCGCGTCCTTCATCTACAAGGATATGGGGCCGCTGGCCGGCGCTGCAGCCGGTGTTTCGGCGGGCAATCTCGAAGCGTCGACCGGTGAAAAGATCAGCCTGTTCAAGAAACCGCAGGCACTGATCACCGCGTTCTTCCACCCCGACACCAAGCACACGCTGTTCGAGGCGGGCAAGCTGACCGTGACCTTGCTGTTTGTGATCGCCAACGCACTGATCCTGAAGCATGTGCTGACCGAACAGCAGGTGCCGCAGCACATCGCCGGCGCGATGCTGTCGGCAGGCTTTGGTCCGGTGATGTTCCTGATCGTGGTGAACATCATCCTGCTCATCGGTGGTCAGTTCATGGAGCCCTCGGGCCTTCTGGTGATCGTCGCGCCGCTGGTGTTCCCGATCGCGATCGAGCTTGGCATCGACCCGATCCATCTGGGCATCATCATGGTGGTGAACATGGAAATCGGGATGATCACGCCACCGGTGGGGCTGAACCTGTTCGTGACCTCGGGCGTGGCCGGCATGCCGATGATGAGCGTCGTACGCGCCGCGCTGCCCTTCCTGGCTGTGCTGTTCGTCTTCCTGATCATGGTGACGTATATTCCCGCGATCTCGACCTTCCTGCCCAACACCTTCATGGGGCCGGAGATCATAACGAAGTAGCGGGTGTTACAGGCTGAAACTGGCGGCGCTCCGGAAAACCGGGGCGCCGTTTTCCTTTAGGAGGTTGTGACATGGTGCGCCCTGCGGGCGCGCAGGTTTAGCCGGCCCTATCGGGCCGGCGGGTTGCCTCCGGCGGGAGTATTTTTGCGAAGGTGAAGATCAGGCCGCGTCGAGCGCGTCGATGATGGCCTGAAAATCTGCGGCCTTGAGGCTTGCGCCACCGACAAGGGCGCCGTCCACGTTCGAGGTGGCGAAGATATCTGCGGCATTGTCGGGCTTGACCGAACCACCATATAGCAGACGCATGGCTTTGCCTTCGGTGGCGCCGAAGCGGGCGACAAGCTGGGCGCGCATGGCGTCGTGGACTTCGGCGATCTGGTCAAGGCTGGGCACGAGGCCGGTGCCGATGGCCCAGATCGGTTCATAGGCAATCACGGTGTTGGTACCCGTGGCACCGTCCGGGGTTGAAGCTTCAAGCTGCGCGGCGATCACGCTCAGGGTCTCTTCGGCTTCTCGCTGCGCGAGGCTTTCGCCCAGGCAGATGACAGCGGTCAGGCCCGCGGCCCATGCGGCCTCAGCCTTGGCGCGGATATCGGCGTCGGTTTCGTGATGGTCTGCACGGCGTTCCGAGTGGCCGACGATCACGGCCGTCGCCCCGGCATCGGCCAGCATCGCAGCCGAGACATCGCCGGTATGGGCGCCACTGGGCTGCGGGTGGCAATCCTGGCCTCCGATGGTGATCTCTCCGGCCACGTTCACCGCGCGGGCCAGCAGCGTGGCGGGCGGGCAGATCATGCGGTCCGTCTGGTGCGGGGCAGGGGCCTGTGCCAAGGTCTCAAGCTCGGCCAGAGAGGCCGCCAGCCCGTTCATTTTCCAGTTTCCTGCTGCCAGCTTGCGACGCATGGTCCACCCCTTGTTGATTGATCTGCGGCCCGTTTTGTGGCCAAAGCAAAGGCAGGTCAAGTGTGCCTTGCGTCGCGGCGCAAAGCTTGCCAGAAAGGCGCGCCCTGAAAGGAGACAGGTTCCATGGTCCCAAGACTGGATGCCCGAAAAATCGCCGCGCGTGATCCCGACACCATGGCGCGGCTGCGCCGTGGCGTGGAAGAGGCGGGGTTCCTGACCGTGGAGAACACGGCGCTGTCTCGCGCAGAGATCCTTGGGGTGATCGACGCCTATCGCAGGTTTTTTCGCCTGCCCGAGGACCGCAAGCAGGCGGTGAACATGGCCCGTACCGGTGCCAACCGTGGCTGGGGGGCGTCGGGGTCGGAACAGGTCGATCCGGATGCGAACCCCGATTACAAGCAGGTGTTTGATTGCGGCTTTGAACTGGCCGCCAATGATCCGCTGCGCGCACTGTCCCTGTCGGTCTATGCTGACAATCAATGGCCTGCGGACATGCCCGCCTTTCGCGACACGGTGCAGGCCTATTACGGGCAGGCCTGCACGGTGGCCATGACCGTGCTGCGCGGCATCGCCGCCGCCATTGGCCAGCCCGAGGACTATTTCGATGCGGCCTTTACCCGACCGATGGCGCTGTTGCGGGGGAATTATTATCCGCAGCGGCCTGATTGGGCCACGGATAAGGATTTCGGGATTGGGGCGCATACCGATTACGGCTGTGTGACCCTGCTGGCGACGGACGGAGTGCCGGGGCTTGAGGCGCAGGCGCGGGACGGCACATGGGTGTCGGTGCAGGCCGATCCGGGCGTATTCGTCATCAATTTCGGCGAGATGCTTGAAATGTGGACTGACGGTGCGGTGCGCGCCACCCCGCATCGCGTGAAAGGATCGTCGCAGGAACGGATTTCTGTGCCGCTGTTCTTCAACCCCAACCACGACACCAATGTGGGCCCGATCGGATCGGGTCGAGTCATTCTGGCCGGGGATCATCTGAAAAAGCGGTTCGACGAGACCTATCTGCACCTGAAGGCGGGATAGGGTCACGTTCGGCGAGGTCAGCTCAGTTTGGGCGGGCCATCGGCGGCCTGTTCGGCGCTCAGTTCCTCGACATCCTTGAACTTGATCGATTCCCCGCAGCCACAGGCATCCACCACGTTGGGGTTGTTGAACTTGAAACCGCTTTCCAGAAGCGACACTTCATAATCGATCTCGGTGCCGAAGAGGAACATCTGCGCCATTGGCGCGATCAGGATACGCGCGCCGTCCTGTTCCACAACCTCGTCATGGGGGTCAGCCTCGGTTACGTAATCCATCGTATATTCCATGCCTGCACAGCCGCCTTTCTTGACGCCGATGCGCAGGCCCGCGTGGCCATCTTTGGCCATCAGCTTGGCGATCTGCGCCGCAGCGGCGGGCGTCATTGTCAGTGCCTGTTTTCCTGGAATACCGAACATCTGTTATCTCCTGATCCGGTCAGTGGATCACAAAGGTCGTGTTACATGAAGCCCAATTCAAGGCGTGCTTCATCCGACATCATCTCCATGCCCCAAGGCGGCGACCACACCAGGGCCACCTCGACGTTGCGCACGCCGCCCACGCCCGAGACGGCCTCTTGCACCCAACCCGGCATTTCGCCGGCAACGGGACAGCCCGGCGCGGTCAGGGTCATGGTGATCATGACGTCATTCTCATCCGTGATCTCGATCGTGTAAATCAGGCCAAGATCATAGATATTCACGGGAATTTCCGGGTCGAACACGCTGCGGCAAGCCTCGACAATCGGTTCGTGCAGTGCGTGGTCGGTGCTCGACGGGGCGATCAGCGGTTCGCCCTCAACGGGATCTGGCGTGTGGGTCATGGTCGTTTCCTGCGTCATTGTCGAGAGATTATATAAGGATTGGTTCTGCCGAGGTCCAGTGGGGGAAGGCCCTCGGCTTTCACGGCCTTGTGAACAGGTCTTGTGGCTGTGTGACCTCAGCCTTCGGTCCGGGTGAGCTTGGTCTTGCGCACGGGTGCGGGGCGAATCCGTGTTTCGATCTGGTCATAAAGCGCACTGACAAGGTTCTTGCCCATCGCCTTTTCGATGCCTTCGAAGCCGGGGGACGAGTTCACCTCAAGGACTTTCGGGCCGGACTCAGAACGCAGCATGTCCACGCCAGCCATATGCAGCCCGAAGGCGCGTGTGGCGCGAATGGCGGTGTCGCGTTCTTCCTTGGTGATTTTCACCCTTTTGGCGGATCCGCCCAGATGCAGATTCGAACGGAAATCGCCATCCGCCCCGGTGCGCTTGATCGCACCCACAACTTTGCCGCCGATCACCATGCATCGGATATCTTCGCCCGCGGCCTCTTTGACGAAATGCTGTACGAGGAAGTTGGCCTTCAAGCCGCGAAAGGCGGTGATGACGGATTCGGCGGCCTTGCGGGTTTCGGCCAGAACCACGCCTTTGCCTTGCGTGCTTTCCAGCAGTTTCACGATCATCGGGGCGCCGCCCACGATGTCGATCAGGTTGGCGGTGTCCTTTGGCGACGCCGCAAAAGCGGTGGTCGGCATTCCGATCTTGTGTTGGGCCAAAATCTGGTGCGCGTGCAGCTTGTCTCGGCTGGCCGAAATGCCAGAGCTGCCATTGACGCAATAGGTGCCCAAAGTTTCGAACTGGCGCAACAGGGCGGTGCCATAGGGCGTGATCGACGCGCCGATCCGCGGGATCACGGCATCATAACGTGGCAGGCGCTTGCCGTCATAGTAGATATCCGGGGCCAGCGTATTGATCGACATATAGCAGCGCGTGGTGTCGATGACCTCGACGGTGTGGCCACGGCTTTCGCCTTCATCAACAAGGCGACGGGTCGAATAATTATCCTCGCGCGACAGAACAGCGATGCGAAGGGCGCGTTTGGGCGCGGCCTTGCGGATATGGGGCGAGGAATAGACCGAATAATCCAGTTCGGGCTGGCAGAACCGTTCGGCCGGAACCACGGCGACATCTTCGCCCAGGGCCTGACGCCCCAGCAGCATGTGCAGGGCCATGCCGCGCCGGTCGGTCAGGGTCAGCTCAACAGGCCAGCTTTTGCCGCCGATCGACAGAAGGCTTTCGATGACAAAGCGCATTTCGCTTTCGCCATTGGACGAGGTGATCTCGCGGCGGTCCTTGATCTCAGCCGAGCACGGGATGACCAGATCGTCATTGCCGGGGATCGGGTGCACAGTAAACCGCACGCGCGGTTTCCGCGCAGACCCGAAGGGTTCGATATCCGTGGCATGAAGGGAAGAGGTGCGCGCGCCCGTGTCGACCTTGGCCCGCATGGCCGGAAGGCCCAGATCGGGCAGGCTGATCCATTCTTCCCACCCGAGTTTGAGCGGCGATGAATTGGCGGACTGGGACATGGGCAGGGTTCCTTGACGGCTGCGACTCGCCCGCGTGCGGCGGGCGGTTCCCCCAACAATACCAAACCGCGCCCCAGTTCAATTGCGAAGATGGATTTTGGGGCCTTGGAGAAGGATCAGTCGTTGATGTCGTGGTCAAAGGTCTTTGGGGTGCTGCCGGGCAGAGTGAACACCCGTCGCAGTGCCAGCCACGCGATCAGGGACAGCGCCGCAAAGATCAGCATCAGCAGCGCAGGCGACAGCATGGCGGCGGGCCCCAGCAACATCAGGCCCATCGCCGCCGCCCCGATGGCAAAGCCAAGAAAAACAAAGCCTGGCACCAGAACCTCGAGAATGGCCAGCAGCAGGGCCGCCGCCAGCCAGACCCACCAGATTGCGATCAGCGCACTCATTTCGTGCCGCCCTTGAGCATCTTGAACGCATCCCCGAACGCCTCAAGCGCCTGCGCGGGCAGGACGATGGTCTGTTTGCCATCACCCGCCCCCAGCGCGTTCAGCGCCTCGACCTGTTTCAGGGCCACCTGGTATTGTGCGGCCTCAAGGCCGTTGTCCTTGATCGCCTGGGCCACGACGCCGGTGGCATAGGCTTCGGCGTCGGCCTGGATACGCCGCGCCTTGGCGGTTTGTTCTGCGGCGTAAAGCTCGGCATCGGCGGCCAGTTCCACCGCGCGTTTGGTGCCTTCGGCTTCGGTCACTTGGGCGCGGCGGGCGCGTTCGGCGTTGAGCTGTTGCAGCATGGCCTCGCGGGTCGCGGCATCAAGGTTCACGTCCAGGATCTCCGAGCGCGTGACCTCAATCCCCCAGGCATCGACCGCGTCTTCGACAGAGGCCTTGATCGCGGCGGTCAGCTGCGCGCGGTTCGATTGCACTTCGTCCAGTTCCATCTTGCCAATTTCGGCGCGCACGATCCCGGCCACGGTGGTGGCAATCGCGGCGTCCACGTCGCGGATGCGATAGACCGTCTTTTCTGGTTCGGTGATGCGATAGAACACCGAGGTGTCGACCTGCACCAGCACGTTGTCCGAGGTGATGGCGTCCTGACTCATGGTCGGCAGTTGGCGTTCAAGGATCGAGATTCGGTGGCGCACGATGTCCAGAAACGGCACGATGAAATTGATCCCCGGACCCAGCACCGAATGCAGGCGGCCGAACCGTTCCACCACGTATTTTTCGGATTGGGGCACGATCTTGATGCCCTTGAGAATGACGACGATCAGGAAGATCGCGGCCAGAATGAAAACGATATTGGTGCTCAGAAGGTCCAGAACCTGTTCTTCCATAAAGAGATTTCCCGTGTTGAATGCTTATCTTTGCAAGTGGGCTTTGATCACCTGTTTTACAAGGCGGCACATTTGTGGTTGGAGAAGAGAAAACCCGAGAAAGGTACAAGATGACAAGCCGGTTTTCATTCGAATTGCAGACCACCGACGGCTTGGCGCGCAAGGGGGTCATCAAGACTCCGCGCGGCGAGGTGAGGACGCCGGCCTTTATGCCGGTGGGAACGGCGGCCACCGTCAAGGCCATGATGCCCGAAAGTGTGCGCGCGACCGGGGCCGATATCCTGCTGGGTAATACCTATCACCTGATGCTGCGCCCCACGGCGGAGCGGATCGACCGGCTGGGTGGGCTGCACAAGTTCATGAACTGGGACCGTCCCATCTTGACGGACTCGGGCGGGTTTCAGGTGATGTCGCTTGCGGGGCTGCGCAAGCTGACGGAAAAGGGTGTGACCTTCAAATCGCATATCGACGGGTCCAAACACGAATTGACGCCGGAACGGTCGATGGAAATCCAGCGCCTGTTGGGGTCGGATATCGTGATGTGTTTCGATGAATGCCCCGCGCTGCCCGCAGATCGCGACCGCATTGCCGAGTCCATGCGCCTGTCGATGCGGTGGGCTGAACGGTCTCGCGCAGCCTTTGGAGACCGGCCCGGACATGCCCTGTTCGGCATCATGCAGGGCGGTCTGGAACAGGACCTGCGTGAAGAAAGCGCCGAGGCACTCAAGGCGATCGGCTTTGAGGGCTATGCCGTCGGCGGGCTGGCCGTGGGCGAGGGGCAGGAGGCGATGTTCGGCTGCCTTGACTATGCGCCGGGCCTTCTGCCCGAAGACAAGCCGCGCTATCTGATGGGCGTGGGCAAACCCGACGATATCGTCGGAGCCGTGAAGCGCGGCATCGACATGATGGATTGTGTTCTGCCATCGCGATCGGGGCGGACGGGGCAGGTGTTCACACGCCACGGGGTTGTGAACATCAAGAACGCCCGACATGCCGATGATCCGCGACCCCTTGATGAAAACTGCACCTGCCCGGCCTGTTCAAACTACAGCCGCGCCTATCTGCACCATGTTTTCCGATCGAACGAGATGATCTCGGGGATGCTGCTGACCTGGCATAACCTGCATTATTTTCAAGAAATCATGCAAGGCATGCGCGATGCCATTGATGCCGGCACCTTTGCGGCGTGGGAGGCCGAGTTCCATGCGCAGCGCGCCCAAGGGGACATCGAGCCGCTTTAACCCGACACACTGAAGGGTGCTTTTTCTTGAAAGCCACACCGCGTTGCGCCGCTTTCCATTTTCTTGTGGTGAAATCAGGATTGTAGGGTATCGTCAGGCTATCCGGATCCTAAGGCGGTGCGCGCCGCGATCCAAGACCCGAGCCAAGCGCGGAGACCTGACATGAAACACTTTTCCCTTCTGGCGGCATTGGCCGTGGGGCTTCTTGGCCAGCCCATGCAGGCGGCAGAGATCGAGGGGTGTGGCCTGAGCGAGGCTGATTTCACACTGGCCCTGAAAGAGCAACTGGAAGGGCGCTGGACGCTGCAAGCCGGACCCGGCGAACGGGTCTCCAAGATCGGCACGTCCCATCTGTCCTTGCCGCTGCCCGAAGGGGGCAGTGAAATCGTGCCTATTCTGGTCGAGGATGGCCGACTGGTCGCGCATTTCAGCTTGCTGGGCAATCAGGAGCTTGTGCCCTTGGGCGAAGATATCCGCCTGGAAGGTGTGCGCGGAGAACTGGCGCGGCGCCCCGATATTGCGGCGGACGCGCGCGTGATGCTGGATCATGCAGGATTGGGGCAGGTGCCTTCCTGCGATCCGGGCGACATGCTGCGTATCGGATTTCAACGCACGCTCAAATCTGTCAGTACAGGGTCGGATAACCAGTTCACTTATGAGATCTATATCCTGAACGAAAACCTGATGGGCGGGATGCTCAAGGTGGATGAAGGCGACGGGATCTATGCGCTGCGTCTTGTGACGTTCAAGAAAGAGTGATTTCGCAGGAAGCCAAGCGAAACACACAGGCGGGCGCAAGAAATGCGTCCGTTTTTTGTTCAATCCTGCGGAAAAGGCGCTTGTCCCCCGGCAAGGGCACAGGCATTGTGTCCGACACAAACACGCTCTGGAAACTTGAAACAGGCGGGGTGCTGCCCCAAATTTAGGTTCCAGGAAACGGAAATGGCCGATGGGTTGCCGCAGTTCGGGACCCGAGCCGTTTTGCCAAGAACAAGGACCGAGTATGCAAGAGCCTCTCAACACTTCCTATCCCGTCCTGCCGCTGCGCGACATCGTGGTTTTCCCCCATATGATCGTGCCGCTTTTTGTGGGTCGCGAGAAATCCGTGCGCGCCTTGGAAGAGGTGATGCAGGATGACAAACAAATTCTGCTCAGCAGCCAGATCGATCCGGCGGATGACGACCCGACCGCCGACGGCATCTATCGTGCCGGTGTGCTGGCAAATGTGCTACAACTGCTGAAACTGCCCGATGGCACCGTCAAGGTGCTGGTCGAAGGTGTCGCGCGCGTCGAGATTACTGAGTTCATCGAGAACGAGGATTTCTTTGAAGCAACAGCTGAGTACCTGACCGAAATTCCGGGCGACACTGCCACGATCGAGGCCCTGCTGCGCACTGTCACCGACGAGTTCGAGCGCTATGCCAAGGTCAAGAAAAACATCCCCGAAGAGGCGCTCTCTGCCGTTTCCGAAGCGGTCGAACCCGCCAAGCTGGCCGATCTTGTGGCCGGTCATCTGGGCATCGAGGTGAACCAGAAGCAAGAGCTTCTGGAAACGCTGTCGGTCAGCGAACGTCTTGAGAAGGTTTATGGCCTGATGCAGGGCGAGATGTCGGTTCTTCAAGTCGAGAAAAAGATCAAGACCCGAGTCAAGTCGCAGATGGAGAAAACCCAGCGCGAATACTATCTGAATGAGCAGATGAAGGCCATTCAGAAGGAACTTGGCGATGGCGAAGACGGCTCGAATGAAGTGGCCGAGCTTGAACAGAAGATCGCCGAGACCAAGCTGTCGAAAGAGGCCAAGGAAAAGGCTGATGCCGAGCTGAAAAAGCTCAAGAACATGTCGCCCATGTCAGCCGAAGCGACCGTTGTGCGTAACTATCTTGACTGGATGTTGGCGATCCCGTGGGGCAAGAAATCCCGCGTGAAAAAGGATCTGAACCGCGCGCAGGACATTCTTGATACCGACCACTATGGCCTTGAAAAGGTCAAGGAACGCATCGTCGAGTATCTGGCCGTGCAACAGCGTTCGGCCAAGCTCAAGGGCCCGATCCTGTGCCTTGTCGGCCCTCCGGGCGTGGGTAAAACCAGCCTTGGTAAATCCGTTGCCAAGGCCACGGGGCGTGAATTCATCCGCATCAGCCTTGGTGGTGTGCGTGACGAATCCGAGATCCGCGGTCACCGCCGGACCTATATCGGCTCGATGCCGGGCAAAATCATCCAGGCGCTGAAAAAGGCGAAAACCACCAACCCGCTCATCCTGCTCGATGAAATCGACAAGATGGGACAGGATTTCCGGGGCGATCCCGCATCGGCCATGCTGGAAGTGCTGGATCCGGAACAGAACGGCACCTTTGTGGACCACTACCTTGAGGTGGAATATGACCTGTCGAACGTGATGTTCCTGACTACCGCGAACAGCTACAACATGCCGGGCCCGCTTCTGGACCGGATGGAGATCATTTCGCTGGCTGGTTACACCGAGGACGAGAAGCGCGAGATCGCGAAACAGCACCTGATCGACAAGCAGATCAAGAACCACGGCCTGAAAAAGGGCGAGTTCGAGATCACCGACGAGGCGCTGACCGAGGTGATCCAGCGCTACACCCGCGAGGCGGGCGTGCGGAACCTTGAACGCGAGATTGCGAAACTGGCGCGTAAGGCCGTGACCAGCATCGTCAAGAAAGATGCCGATAAGATCACGGTCACGGCGGACAATGTCGATGATTACCTCGGCGTGAAGAAGTTCCGCTATGGTCTGGCCGAACAAGAAGATCAGGTGGGTGTCGTCACCGGTCTGGCCTATACGTCGGTTGGCGGGGACCTTCTGCATATCGAAGCGTTGAAACTGCCGGGCAAGGGTCGGATGAAGACCACCGGCAAGCTGGGTGACGTGATGAAGGAATCGATTGATGCCGCGTCAAGCTATGTGCGCTCGATCAGTCCGCAGATCGGGGTGAAACCGCCCGAGTTCGAGAAGTTCGACATTCACGTGCACGTGCCCGATGGCGCCACGCCCAAGGACGGCCCTTCTGCCGGTCTGGCAATGGTAACATCGATCGTGTCGGTGCTGACCGGAATTCCGGTGCGCAAGGACATCGCCATGACCGGCGAGGTTTCCCTGCGAGGCAATGCGATGCCCATCGGTGGTCTGAAGGAAAAACTGCTGGCGGCGCTGCGCGGTGGGATCAAGACCGTTCTCATTCCGGAGGAGAACGAAAAGGATCTGGCCGACATCCCCGACAACGTGAAAGAGGGGCTGGACATCATTCCGGTCACCCACGTGTCCGAAGTGCTCAAGCTGGCACTCACTGCCGAACCCGAGGCCGTGGAATGGGACGAGGCCGCCGAGGTGGCCGCCGCCCTTGCGCGCGAAAGTTCAGCGAGTGCGACCGCACATTGATCATTTGATCGCGAAGCAACAGGAAAAGGGCACCAATTGGTGCCCTTTTTTACGTGTTGCCGCATCGTAGGGCAGCTTCCCGATCTTCATAAAGATTTCAAAACAGCGTTTTGCCACCCCCCTAGTTTCAGAGGCCATGACCTGCTAGGTTGTTTCCATAACAGGAACAATAGGACCAAAAGGTTATGGCAAAAAGCACAGCCCGCAGCCGGGCAAAAACCACACCGAGCAAATCCACCGCGGTCGCAGCCAAGAAAGCGCCACCCGTCGTGGTGAAAGAAACCGCTCCGGTTGTCAGTGCGCCAGAAATGAAAAAAGTCGAGTTGATCGACCTCGTGGTTGAACGCTCGGGGATCAAGAAAAAATTCGCCAAGCCCGCAATCGAGGCGGCGCTGGCCATTCTGGGGGAAACCCTGGCTGAAGGTCGCGATCTCAACATGCGCCCGCTGGGCAAGGTCAAGGTGCAGCGCAGCAAGGAAGTCGCCAATGCGACGGTCCACACCGTTAGAATCCGGCGCCCGAACGCAGTTGTTGAAAAACCTGCCGAAGCTTCAGACGAGCAGGGGGTTGCAGACGCCGCCGAGTGAGGTTACATCGCCCGTCACAGGGTGATTAGCTCAGTGGTAGAGCGCTTCGTTCACATCGAAGATGTCAGGAGTTCGAATCTCTTATCACCCACCAGAATTCCATGGGCGCCAGCAAAGCTTGGCGCCCGTTTTCTTTTGCGGGTCAGCCGATAGCGTAACAGGCCGGTCCCATCCGCACCGTGCGCAGCGCAATATCTCTGTCATTGTAGGGTGTTATGTCCTTGCTTCCTGCGAGACCGCAGAAAAAACAGCATGCTGCAATGCCCGACAGGCCTTTTGCAAAAAGATGAAAAAAACCTATTGAACCCCTCCGCGCCACTCGCTAGAAGAGCGTCCATCGGGTCGTTAGCTCAGTTGGTAGAGCGCTTCGTTTACACCGAAGATGTCGGGAGTTCGAGCCTCTCACGACCCACCATTCCCCACTTGTATTATATTCTGCCGCGTACAGTGAGAGTATATTGGCACGGGCAGTTCAATCTGCCAGGCCAGGTTTTGTTTTGGGGGGTGTCTCTTGATGGTGGGCCATCAAGAGACCGTTCTTAGGAAAGGCGTGGAATCACCCTTCAACCGGCGCACAGACGGTGGCGCCAGCTTCGGTCATGGCGACCATCGTGCCATCCGGGCACATCGCATTGCCGGCTTTGTCGAAGGACGGTTGGATATAGACCGGCTCGGGTTCGGGCTGCGCACAGGCGGCGAGGGCGAGGGCAAGCCCCCCGAGGGCAAGCAACTTGAACTTCATGACTTCATTCCTTTCTGTTAATAAAATTTGCAGCGCCATTAGAGCACAAGACGGCTGAATCCCTAAGCCTGTTTTTGGGAAACACTGACTTGCGTTGGCTGCAGCCAAAAAAACTGCCACGGGCGGGCTTTTATCCGCTTGACGTGCCTGACCGGGCGGCATAAACCACGCCTCACGCTACGGGGCGACGCTCCATAGCAGGTAGTGAGCGGTTGTAGCTCAGTTGGTTAGAGTACCGGCCTGTCACGCCGGGGGTCGCGGGTTCGAGCCCCGTCAACCGCGCCACCACTACCCGCCCTGATCCGGGCGCCTTTGGGAACAGGATCGCGTCGAAAGACAAAATGCGCGGTTGTAGCTCAGTTGGTTAGAGTACCGGCCTGTCACGCCGGGGGTCGCGGGTTCGAGCCCCGTCAACCGCGCCACTTTCCCCCGAAAGGTTCCTGGATGAATGCCCTCGACAAAGTTTCGTGGACCCTTGTTCTGACGCTGATTCTGCTACTGGGATTCGCGCCTTTCGTGCCCGAGCCCCATGTCTGGGAAAAACTCAAGATGCTGGCTGCCGGCACATTGGTGCGTCCGATCGACTGGCTTGATCTTGTCTTTCACGGCGCGCCGTTTGTCCTATTGGTGTTGAAGGTGGCGCGCGAGTGGCGGAAAAACGCAGAGTAGGGGCAGGCGCCCTGGACCAGCAAGCCGCAACTCTCCGGTAGCTGTTTGCACACAAGTGCAACGGGTGAGCCCGATACCCACGCACCGCTTCTCAGGACAGCCCGTTCATTTTGGGCGGTCACTTCTGGAAATGACGAAACACCTGCCGGTCGACACTGGCCGCAGCGAGCAACCCGCCCCAAAGCGCGCCAGGGATGCCCGGGCTCGCCACGTCCTGACCGGCAAGGTAAAGCCCGGGGATTGGTGTCTCGGCACGAAGAGCGTCGCACATCACCCGTTCGGGTGTCACGTCCAGCCCGTAAAAGGCGCCTTTGCGATGTCCGGTAAAGCTGACGGTGGAGAGCGGGGTCGAGAGTTCCTTGTAGACAACCATTTTGGCAAGTTCAGGGAAGCAGGACGCGAAATGCGCCATAAGATTGTCCTCTGCACGTTGCTTGAATGCGGCGTAGTCCTCTCCCCGCTGGCCGGGTGTTGTGTCGGCCCATTTTTCGACCGTGGACCAGTCGGCCCAGAAAATGGCCTGCCCCATATGTTTCTGGCGCCGCCCCGGATCATGGGCCGTATTCTTGAGCGAGCCAAATGATACTGCCATGTGCGGCGGTGGTCCGTCCGGTGCATCCGTCCAGACAACATCGGTCTTTCCGGTTGGATAGAACCAGTGATTTGCCCGCGTGGCCCCGGCAGCCGCGATATCGCCTTCAAACCCGAGAAACAGGTTGAAATGGGCAATGCTCGGCGGCAGGGCGCGAATATCCGCGATCCAGTCTACGGGGCCGGACTCGTCTGGCAGAAAGGTGTCAATCGTTTCGCGGGCCCCGATGTCCGAAATCACGGCTTTTGCGCGAATCTCGGCGCCATCCTGTGTTCGAACGCCGACAACGGTGTCATCCTCGAACACGAGGCTTTCGACCCGCACGCCTGCGCGGGCTTCGCCGCCTTGTTTTGTGATGGTGGGCAGGATGTGTTTGGCATAAGCGCCCGCGCCGCCGACCGGATACCAGGCCCCGCTGGGCAGGTAGGCACCCGCGATCAGGGCATGCATTGCAAAGCTGGCCTTGCTGGGGCGTCCGCCATGGTCACCCCATTGTGCCGACATGACTGCGGCCAGCTCCGGATTGTCGGTGATGTCGTCTATCACCTCTTGTGTCGTCCGCGCGCACCATTTGGAAATGATGCTGCGGTTCCACCAATCGAGCATGTCACCCACGAATTCGGGCATCGCGCGTGTTGGAAAGATCTTGTACATCGCATCGTGACCCGCGCGCATGGCCTCTGTCCACGCTTCGATTGCTTTAGTCTCGTCCGGGAACCGGTCCTTGAGATCCCTTTCCTGCGCTTCATAAGGCCTCGAGAGCGCCAGAGGAGCGGCGGAACCGATGTGCAACATGTCATAGATCGACCCCATCGGCACAAATTCCATTGGCGTGTCGCAAAGCCAATCCAAAAGGGCGCGGGCGCGGTCTCCGGGCGCCATCTCGCTCAGGTAATGGACACCCACGTCCCAGGTGAACCCGTTGCGGGAAAAGCTGTGCGTCAACCCACCTAGGGTCTGGTGCTGTTCAAGTAGCAGCACCTTGTGCCCGACATGGCTCAGGGCCGCAGCGGCGGCCATGCCGCCCATGCCCGACCCGATTACTATGGCATCCCAGATACCGGTCTCAGTCTCTTGCATTATGAACCTCCGTCGGTTGTCCGGGCACAATGTCCCATACTTCTGTGATACGGCCCGCGACGATGCGCCAGACCACCACCACGTCCACGGTCACGTTACGCGCATCAAGGGTCAGCGTGTTGCGGGCTTGGACAACCACGAGTTCCGCGCCCACCGGAGTGACCGAGATCGGTTCGATCCGGAAAGTGCCGTGCGTTTTCCTAGCGAGCGTGGCAAAGAAAGCCCCGATACCAGCGCCCCCTACATAATCGCCCTCCAGCTCTGGCAGATTGGGGTTAGAATAGTGCCAAACGGCATCCTCGGTAAAAAGATGTGCCGAGGCTTCAATGTCACTTGGGTCGAATTGGCCAAGCACTGTGATGGCGGGATGTGTTTCGGACATGCCTACTCTCCCAGCAAACACGCGGCAAACTTGAATCCGCGCTTCCGCGTTTTATTCAGATATTCATTCGAAAAACTGGGGAAAGACTGGGGGCAGGGGCGGCGGGCCGCCATGACACAGATCAAGACCGCAGGCTTGAGGGCCCTTGTTCGGCAGGGGAACTGCAGTGCAACTGGCGGTCTGTCGACCTTGGTGGCATCTGTGAAAGCCCTGCTGCGCGGGAATCTTGCCAACAGGTGTAAAAAAGGCCGCGCGTGTCATGGCGCGGCCTTACGGGTTGTTCTTAACCAAGGATTGACCTTCTATTTGGTCAGTTCATCCAGAATGCGCGCCCAGCTGCGCATGCCCTTGTGAAAGCTCTTCACGTCGTATTTCTCGTTCGGGGAATGGATCGCGTCGTCATCGTTGGCAAAGCCGACCAGCATCGAATCCATGCCCAGAACCGTGTTGAAATACCCCACCACCGGAATCGACCCGCCCATACCGGCAAACACCGCTTCGCGGTCCCATTCGGCAGAAAGGGCGGCTTTCGCGGCCTCGAATTCAGGGCGGGTGATGTTCATCACCGACGCGGGCGATCCTTCAAGATCATTGTCCCACACGACCTTGGCATCGGGCGACAGGCGGTCTTCGACATGTTTGCGGATCTTGTCGCGCAGCGCATCGGGGTCCATGTCGCCCACAAGACGGCAGGTGATCTTGCAGTGGGCCTCGGACGGGATCACGGTTTTGGATCCGGCCCCGTTATACCCGCCCCAAAGGCCGTTCACCTCAAGCGTCGGGCGCGCCCATTGCTGTTCGAGAGTGGTGTACCCTTTTTCACCATGCGCCTGCGTATAGCCGACCGAGCCGAGGTAATCCGCCTCGTCAAATCCGCAGCCCTGCCACTGGCGTAACTGTTCTTCCGGTACCTCGTGCACGCCTTCATAAAAGCCTTCAACCGCGACCTTGCCGGTTTCGTCGTCATAGAACGAGGCGACGATTTTCGAAAGTTCGCGCAGCGGGTTCAGGCCCGGGCCGCCATAATGCCCCGAATGCAGGTCGATGCGCGGGCCGATGATCGTGAATTCGTCCTTCAACATGCCGCGCAATTGCGACGATATCGACGGCACGCCACGCGACACCATCGACGTGTCACAAACCAGCGCGAGGTCGGCTTTCAACTCGTCCTTGTGGGCCTCAAGGAAGGGCACAAGCGAGGGCGAGCCTGATTCTTCCTCACCTTCGAAGAAAAAGGTGATGCGGCAGGGCAGGGTGCCATGCACCGCTTTCCACGCGCGGCAGGCTTCGACAAAGGTCATCAGCTGGCCCTTGTCGTCCGAGGATCCGCGCCCGCGGATCACGGGGCCATGCGGTGTGTCTTCGATGGCAGGGTCGAACGGGTCGCGTGTCCACAGGTTCAGTGGATCGACCGGCTGCACGTCATAATGGCCATAGAACAGCACGTGCGGCACGTCCGGACCCAGTTCTTCGCCTACATGTCCGACCACCATCGGATGGCCCGGCGTGATACGCTTTTCCGCCTTGATTCCGATGCTTTTCAGATCTTCGACCAGCCAGTCCGCCGCGCGGTCCACATCGGCCTTGAAGGCCGGATCGGTCGAGATGGACGGGATGCGCAAAAACGTCATCAGCCGGTCCATCGCGGTGTCGAGATCCGAATCTATACGATCCAGTACGGTGTCGAGAGACATGGTCTCACTCCTGTTGTTTTGGTGTTGTGTTCGCGGTTGCTGGGGCGGACCCTAACAGGCCCATTCGTGCTGTCCAGTTTCCGATCGGAACCCTTGATTCAGGTCAAAGTGAAAAAAGCGGCAAAATGTATCCTGTTTTTCGGAAACGTCGCATATTACACCTTCCCAGAAGTTTGTATTCTTCATATGCAAACCGTGATACGTGTACGCGGATGACATGAGTAGCAACCCGTCCAGGAGGGCAGCCAGTGAACTATAGTGCAAAGCTCGATGAAGCGATTCAACGCCTGCATGATGAGGGACGGTACCGGACCTTTATCGATATCGAGCGGGAAAAAGGGAACTTCCCTCACGCCATGTGGAATCGGCCCGACGGCACCCAACAGCCGATCTCGGTCTGGTGTGGTAACGACTATCTTGGCATGGGTCAGCACCCTGTTGTTCTGGAAGCCATGCACGAGGCGCTGGACGCCACCGGGGCAGGTTCGGGCGGAACACGCAATATTTCCGGCACAACCGTATATCACAAGCGTCTTGAGGCCGAATTGGCCGACCTGCATGGCAAGGAAGCCGCGCTGTTGTTCACCAGCGCGTATATTGCCAATGACGCGACGCTCTCGACCCTGCCGAAACTGTTCCCGGGCCTGATCATCTATTCAGACGAACTGAACCACGCCTCTATGATCGAAGGTGTGCGCCGCAACGGCGGTGCCAAGCGCGTCTTCCGTCACAATGACGTGGCCCACCTGCGTGAGTTGCTGGCGGCGGATGATCCTGCGGCGCCCAAGCTGATCGCCTTCGAATCGGTCTATTCGATGGATGGCGATTTCGGCCCGATCGAGGAAATCTGCGACATTGCGGATGAATTCGGTGCGCTGACCTATATCGACGAAGTGCACGCCGTGGGCATGTATGGCCCGCGCGGGGGCGGGGTGACGGAACGTGACCGCCTGGCCCATCGCATCGACATCATCAACGGCACGCTGGCCAAGGCCTATGGCGTAATGGGCGGCTATATCGCCGCCTCGGCCAAGATGTGTGACGCGATCCGTTCCTACGCACCCGGTTTCATCTTCACCACGTCGCTGCCGCCTGCTGTGGCTGCGGGGGCTGCTGCATCGGTACGTCACCTGAAAACCGACCAAGCCCGTCGCGACAAGCATCAGGAACAGGCAAAAATCCTGAAACTGCGCCTCAAGGGCATGGGCCTGCCAATCATCGACCATGGGTCGCATATCGTGCCGGTAATCGTTGGCGATCCGGTCCACACCAAACAGCTTTCGGACATGTTGCTCGAAGACTTCGGGATTTACGTCCAGCCGATCAATTTCCCCACCGTGCCCCGCGGCACCGAGCGCCTGCGCTTTACGCCGTCGCCGGTGCACGGTCCCGAGGAAATGGACAAGCTGGTGCGCGCGATGGATCAGCTCTGGTCGCACTGTGCGCTGAATCGTGCCGAAATGGCGGGCTAGCCCACGGCCAAGGTGCAAATTCTGTTGCACTATGGTACCTTTGCCGAAACAAAAGGCACGAGCTCGAATCGGGGGATTGACGGGTTCGTCACAGGCAACGGGGCAGCAACACGATGATCAGGCGCAAAAATCAGCGCGAGGATACCGCAGAAGTCGAGGAACGCCCGAAGGGCTTTGACGACTATGATCTGCGTCTGGGCGACCAGATGCGGGGCGAGCGCGCGACGATGGGGAAATCCCTGCTCGACGTGCAGCGCGAATTGCGTATCCGTGCCGCTTATATTGCTGCCATCGAAAATTCCGACCCCTCGGTCTTTGAAACCCCCGGCTTCATCGCCGGGTATGTGCGGTCTTATGCCCGGTATCTGGGGATGGATCCGGATCAGGCCTTTGCCACCTTCTGTCAGGAAAGCGGGTTCTCGACCGCGCATGGCATGTCGGCTCAGGCTTCGACCATCCAGAAACCCGGCAAACGCCCCGAAACGACCGAGCGCGACAGCGCGAATGCGGCCCTGTCCATGCCGTTTACCCCCGCGCGGGAATCGATCCTGTCCCGGATCGAGCCGCAGGCACTGGGGTCGTCGCTTGTTCTGGTGACATTGATCGCGGCGCTTGGTTATGGCGGATGGTCGGTCCTGAACGAAATTCAACGGGTCAAGCTGGCCCCGGTGGATCAGACGCCGGTTGTGTTGTCTGACCTTGATCCGGTCAGCGCGGCGCCGACCCGCGCCGCGCCTGGCGTAACCCCGGAGACCGACCCGCAGGACACGGTGGCAAGTGTGTTCACCCCGCCCAGCGACACGCTGGACCGGCTGTACCGTCCGCAGGCGCTGGACGTGCCTGTGATGGTCGCGCGCGATGCTCCGATCTCGACCCTTGATCCGGCTTCGATCGGGGTGTTCACGCCCGAGGCACCGGTCCTGTCTTCGGCTGAACTGGCGCCTGAACAGCGTGTCGTGCCTCAGGTGGTCGAGGAAGACGCCCCCGAAGTGGTGCTGATGGCTGTGCGTCCGGCATGGGTGCGCGTGCGCGCCGCCGATGAAACGGTCGTCTTCGAAAAGATTCTTGATGCGGGTGAAGAATACGTTGTGCCCCAGACTGAAATCGCCCCGACGCTGCGCGCCGGCATGGGCGGGTCGGTCTATGTCAAGGTGAACGGCGTGCTGCATGGCCCGCTGGGCGAAGGAACCGGCACGATCCGCAACGTGGAACTTTCCGTGGCGTCGCTGGCCGAGGGCTATGCCCCTGCCGATCTTGAGGCCGACCCTGCGCTGAAAGAGGTGATCGCGGTCGCCGAGGCCCGCACCAACGCCGCCGCGACCGACGAATAGTGCCTGTCGCGCGGCCTCGTGCATTGCCCCTTTGATCTGAACGACATACATAGGCCCTGACCCCCGATGCGGGCAAAGGAGGCTTTTCATGTCGATGAATCACATCCGTCCCTGGCGCAATATCGAGCGGCGCAAATCCCGCCAGATACGCGTGGGCAATGTGCTGGTCGGGGGAGATGCCCCGATTGCCGTGCAGACCATGACCAATACCGACACATCCGACGTGGCGGCCACGGTGGGGCAGGTGTTGGCCGCGGCCGAGGCGGGCGCCGATATCGTGCGGGTGTCTACGCCGGATGCCGCGTCGACTGCGGCGCTGAAAGACATCGTGCGCGAAAGCCCGGTGCCGATCGTTGCCGATATCCATTTTCACTATAAGCGCGCGATTGAAGCCGCCGAGGCGGGAGCGGCCTGTCTGCGCATCAACCCCGGCAATATCGGAGATGAAAAGCGCGTCAAAGAGGTGATTCAGGCCGCCAAGGATCACGGCTGTTCGATCCGGATCGGCGTGAATGCTGGATCGCTGGAAAAGCATCTTCTCGACAAATATGGCGAACCCTGTCCCGACGCGATGGTCGAAAGCGGCCTCGAACATATCCGCATTCTCGAAGACAACGATTTTCACGAATACAAAATCAGCGTGAAGGCGTCTGACGTGTTCATGACCGCAGCCGCCTATCAGCAACTGGCCGAGGCCACCGATGCACCCATCCACCTTGGTGTGACCGAGGCGGGCGGATTTGTCAGCGGCACGATCAAATCCGCCATCGGACTGGGCCAGCTGCTGTGGATGGGGATCGGCGACACCCTGCGCGTCAGCCTGAGTGCCGATCCGGTGGAAGAGGTGAAGGTCGGGTTCGAGATCCTGAAATCCCTTGGTCTGCGCCATCGCGGCGTGAACATCATTTCCTGCCCGTCCTGCGCCCGTCAGGGGTTTGACGTGATAAAGACGGTGGAAGAACTGGAAAACCGGCTGGCCCATATCCACACCCCGATGAGCCTGTCTATCATCGGCTGTGTCGTGAATGGCCCGGGCGAGGCGCTGATGACCGATGTCGGGTTTACTGGCGGCGGTGCCGGATCGGGCATGGTCTATCTTGCGGGCAAGCAAAGCCACAAGATGAGCAATGACCAGATGATCGAAGAGATTGTCGCACAGGTCGAGAAAAAAGCGGCCGAGATCGAGGCCGCCGCTTCGGAAGACTGAGCCAAGTCAAGGGAGGGGCGTTGCCCCTCTTGGCCCCGGACGAGGTCCGGAGCCAATTCACCCCAAGGTATTTATCCCAAGAAAAAGAGTTGGGGGCGCGTCAGTTGCTGCGTTTCTCGTCGACCAGCGCCTTCATGTTGCGATAGGGCAGATAGCCGCGCAGCAACTGGTCCTGCATCACGAAGGTGGGCGTGCCCGAGATATTCAGTGCATTGGCCAATTGGCGGGTCTGGGTGATTTCCTCGGCCACGGCGGGTGTGTTCATATGCGCCAGAAGCGCGCCCGCGTCATAGCCCAGCGACTCGGCGAGGCGGGTCAGGGTGGTTTCGTTGATATCGCCCTTGAAGGTGATTAGGGCATCATGCACCTGTTTGTAGGCGTCGCTGCCGTTGAGTTGTTTGACGGCAATGGCGAATTGCGAAGACAGGGTCGACTGGTCGCCAAGGATTGGGAATTCTTTCATGATCAGGCGGATATTGCCGTCCTTTTCGACCAGTTGGGCCACTTCGTCATGGGCCCGGCGGCAATAGCCACAGCGGTAATCGACGAATTCGACCAGCGTGATGTCGCCTTCCGGATTGCCGCCCACCCAAGAGAACCCGTCGTTGAAGATCGGCTCGGCGTATTTCTCGACCAGCGAAAAATCATGCGCGGCTTCGGCCTCGGCCTGACGTTGTTCAAGGATTTGGACCGCTTCCATGATCACTTCGGGATTGTCCAGAAGGTAGGCGCGGACTTCTTCGCGAAAGGCGTTGCGCTCGGCATCGCTCATCTTGTCGAGATCCAACGCCATCGCGGGAAGGGCGACAAGACCGACTGCGGCGGCCGTGGCGAGTTTTCTGATCATCTGTGTCTCCATTATCTTTTATCTTTTGTGCGCCCGTTTGGCGGCAGTCACAATATCTTCTGCACGACGCCACGCGCCTGATCCAGTCGGCAACAGCGCGCTGGCCCGTTTGGCGTGGATTTCGGCATCTTTCAGCCGGCCTTGTAAGGCATAGCGTTCGGCGGTGGCCAGCGAGGCCATGCCATTCTGGCCATCCTTGGCATAGGCCGCCCCGAGATCGCGCAGCAAGCGCAGGTTGCGAAAATCGCGCGAGCGTGCCGACTCCAGAACCGGCAGGGCCTTTTTGTACTGCCCCGCGGTCAGCAGGGCGTGCCCGTATCCGGCAAGGATCAGGGCGTTGTTCGGGGCCAGTTCGGCCGCCCTTTCATAGGCGGGCACGGCCTGTTGGAACCTGCGGCTTTCTGACAGGATCTGGCCTTTCAGCTCGTAGAAATAGGGGTCATCGGGGCGCAGTTCGAGCGCCGCATTGATCTTGGCAAGCGCCTTGTCGCGGTCGGGCAGGCGGTGATAGGCTGCGGCTTCGGCCATCAGGCGCACGTCCTCATAGGGGATCGACTGGGATTTGCGCAGCGTCCAATTCGGGGCGCGGGTAAAAGCGCGCGCTTTCGAGCGCGCCCGCGTGAACCAGTAGTCGGCCTCGGGCTGCGGGCTGATCTTGCCCTTGTAGGATTTGGCATAGGCCTCCATCGCGCGAATCCGGTCGCGGGTCAATGGGTGTGACCGCATATAGGGATCCTGCCGGGTGATGTTCAGCAGTTCCTGCCCTTCGAACAGTTCGTGCACCCGGACCGCATAGAGGGGATCGATCTGGGCGCTGGTCATGAAGCGCACGCCGGACTTGTCGGCCGAGGTTTCTTCAGCGCGGGTATGTGCTAGAAACTGGCGTTGGGCCGAGGTTTGCGCGCCAAGCGCGATGCCAGCGGCGGCGGCATTGCCGGTGGCGGCGGCGACGGCAATGGCCAGCGCCGTGCCAAGACCCGCGGCACTCTGAGCGTTGCCGAGATTGGTGATGCGGCGGGCGATATGGCCATTACGGATATGCGCAGCCTCATGCGCGATCACGGCTTGCAACATGCCAGCTTCTTCCATCCGCATCAGCATCCCGAGGTGGATATAGATGTGGTGATGGTCGAGGACAAAGGCGTTCAGGCTGTCGTCATTGACAACAAGAATGCGCACCGTCCCCCCCAGGCCCGCGGCTGACAGGACCGGCTGGGCGACCTGCGCCAGCGCATATTCGATATCGGGATCGCGCACCAAGGATACGGCCCGGGCCGGTAAGGCCGTTAGGACCAGCATCACAGACATAGCGGCGGCCAGAAAAAGGCGAGGCAGATGCATTGACGGCGGTGCTGTTTCGCGGTGAAAGATCATGGCGACACTAGGGACGAAAAAAATGCGGAACTCAAGACGCGGGATGGTTGATCCCTTCATTGTGATGGATGTCATGGAAGCGGCACGTCAGGCCGAGGTGGATGGCCGCCATATCATCCACATGGAAGTGGGCCAACCCGGCACGCCCGCTCCGGAAGGCGCGCGGCAGGCACTGGCCAATGCGATGGCGCAAGACGCGATGGGATACACCGTGGCACTGGGGTTGCCCGCGCTGCGAGAGCGGATTTCGCGGCTCTATGGCGCGTGGTACAATGTCGATCTGGACCCTGCACGGGTGATTGTCACGCCGGGGTCATCCGGTGCGTTTCTTCTGGCGTTCACGGCGCTGTTTGATGCGGGCGACCGTGTGGCGATCGGGGCGCCGGGCTATCCGTCTTACCGGCAGATTCTCAAGGCGCTTTCGCTGACACCGGTGGATTTGCAAACGTCCGAGGCCAATCGCCTGCAACCCGTACCAGCAGATTTTGCAGATATGGATGTGCAGGGGCTTATGGTGGCGTCACCGGCGAATCCCACCGGCACGATGCTCGACAAGGGGTCGATGTCTGCGCTTGTCGAGGCCTGCGCGGCCAAGGGGGCGGCGTTTATCAGTGACGAGATTTATCATGGCATCGAATACGAGGCCAAGGCCGTGACCGCGCTGGAGATCGCCGATGACTGCTATGTCATCAATTCCTTCTCCAAATATTTTTCGATGACCGGCTGGCGGGTGGGCTGGATGGTCGTTCCCGAGGATCACGTGCGCACGGTCGAACGACTGGCGCAGAACATGTTCATCTGCGCGCCCCATGCCAGCCAGGTGGCGGCGCTGGCCGCGATGGATTGCCATGAAGAACTTGAAGCAAACATGCAGGTCTATCGCGCCAACCGGCAGATGATGATCGACGGGCTGCCCAAGGCCGGGTTCACAAGTTTTGCGCCGCCCGACGGGGCGTTCTACGTCTATGTCGATGTGAGTCAGTTCACCGAGGACAGCCGCGCCTTTGCCCGCGAAATCCTTGACGAGGCCGGGGTCGCTGTCACGCCGGGGCTGGATTTCGATCCGGTTCGGGGCGCAGGCACACTGCGGTTTTCCTATGCCCGTTCAACTGCGGATATCGCCGAGGGGCTGGCGCGTCTGAAACGGTTCATGGCCGCGCGCGGGTTTGTCTGACGGCGGCACTCTGCCGGTCCCTCGGTGTAACTGATAAAAAAGGCAACGCAGGGACGGTGGTTCTGCAGCGCGCTCTGCCTTAAGATACCGCCAAAAGAGGTAAGGGTATGGGCAGGATTCTTTTCCTTCTGGCAATGGTCTTCTGGGCCGGGCTTGCGACTGCGCAGGACTTTACCGGCCTCGCGCGGGTGGACAGCGCGGACAGCGCCCTGCGCGAGGAACGGCGCGGTGCGGTGGCCTTGAATCTTGGTCTGTCGCAAGGTGTGCCGTGGCGGGTGTTCCAGCTGGATGATCCGCGTCGTCTTGTACTGGATTTCCGCGAAATCGACTGGACCGGCTTCGAGGCCGAAAGCCTTGGGCAGGTGGACGGGGTGCAGGATGTGCGCTTTGGCCAGTTCCGGCCGGGCTGGAGCCGTATGGTGGTGCTTCTTGACGCGCCGCTGCGCGTTGACAAGGCCGGCATGACCCTTGACGCCGAAAGCGGGGCTGCGCGCCTCTCCGTGCTGATGCGCCCCGTCGCGCCCGAGGTGTTTGCCGAAGGCACGGGCGTGCCGCATGACCCGCGCTGGGACTTACCCGATCCGGCCCTGCCCGAGGGACAGGCGCGCGCGGAACGCCCGGCCTGGGCGCCGGTGGTTGTGGTGCTGGATCCGGGGCATGGCGGGATCGACCCCGGGGCACAGCGCGGCAACGCCGTGGAAAAAGAACTGATGCTGACCTTTGCCCGTGAAATCCGCGATACCCTGCGGCGGTCGGGCAATTTCGAGGTGATCCTGACCCGCGATGAAGACGTGTTCGTCTCGCTTGAGCGGCGGGTGTCCATCGCTCATGAAGTCGGGGCTGATCTGTTCATCTCGCTGCATGCCGATGCCTTGCAGCAGGGCGGCGCGTCGGGGGCTACGGTCTATACGCTTGCCAAGGACGCCAGCGACAAGGCCTCGGCCATTCTGGCGCAACGGCACGACCGGGCCGATATTCTTGCCGGGATCGACCTCACCGGGGCCGAGGACGAGGTGGCCGATGTGCTGCTTGACCTCGCGCGCCTGGAAACCGCGCCCCGCTCGCGGCTTCTGGCCTCATCTCTGGTTGATGCGATGGAGGCCGCGGCGGGCCCCTTGAACCGCAAACCCTTGCGGCAGGCGGGATTTTCCGTGCTCAAGGCGGCTGATGTGCCCTCGGTTCTGATCGAGGTGGGGTTCCTGTCGTCGAATCGCGATATGACCCGCTTGCAGGATCCGAACTGGCGGGCGGCCATGGCGGGCGGCCTGCGCGATGGCGTGCTGAAATGGGTGGCCGAAGACAAAGTCCTGCGAGATCTTGTGCGCCAGTAAAGACAGGCTCTGACGGCGAAAAGATGCCCATCGCGCGCGCGGTTGTGTTTTGACCCCTCGGACGCCTGACTGTATAGAGGCACAACACCCGATGACCCTAGTGCGATTGTGAGACCCCGGTGCTGAGAGCCATTCTTTCCTTTTTCGGAACCATCTTCACGTTTCTGACGATGGGTGCCGCCGTGATCGCCCTGTCGATCGGGGCGGTGTTTTGGATCTATGGGCGCGAGTTGCCAAGCCACGAAAGCCTTGCACAATACAAGCCCCCCACGATCAGCCGGATCTATTCGGGCGAGGGGCAGATCATCGACGAATTCGCCAAGGAACGTCGCCTGTTCGTGCCGGCTGACGAAATCCCCGACATGGTGAAAGAGGCGTTCATCTCGGCGGAAGACAAGAATTTCTACCACCATTCCGGCTATGACGCGCGCGGGATCGCTGCCGCCGCGGTCGAAGCGGTACAGTCGCGCGGGCGCGACGTGCGCGGGGCCTCGACCATCACCCAGCAGGTGATGAAGAACTTTCTTCTGAGTGGGGACCGCAAGATCGAACGTAAGATCAAGGAAATCATCCTTGCCACGCGGGTCGAGGAAACCCTGAGCAAGGACCAAATCCTTGAACTCTATCTGAACGAGATTTTCCTGGGGCAGAACTCTTACGGTGTGGCCGCTGCAGCGCAGACCTATTTCAACAAGTCCCTGACGGATCTTGAACCACACGAGGCCGCCACGCTCGCCGCGATGCCAAAGGCGCCGGGTCGCTTCCATCCGGTGCGCAA
Organism: Shimia fortis; assembly: GCF_040225985.1. NCBI lineage: Bacteria > Pseudomonadati > Pseudomonadota > Alphaproteobacteria > Rhodobacterales > Roseobacteraceae > Shimia > Shimia fortis. The sequence goes on along the minus strand of NZ_JBBPEU010000002.1, from coordinate 342,948 downwards.
CAAGGAACGGGTGCTGGAACGGCGCAACTACGTGCTGCGCGAGATGGCGGAAAACGGCTACATCACCACCGCCACCTATGAATCCGAAAGGGCCAAGCCGCTGCGCTCGGTCCAGAATGGCGATTTTGACAGCTTCAAATCGACCCTGCCGCCGCGTGACTATTTCACCGACGAAATCCGTCGGCAGGCCAGCGGCTATTTCGGCGAGGATGAATTTTTCTCGGGCGGTATGACAGTGCGTGCCACCGTGGACCCGGAAATGCAGAAAATCGCGGCCCACGCCCTGCAGCGCGCGCTTGAGAAATACGACCGCAGCCAAGGCCTGTGGCGTGGTACCGGCGCACGTTTGCCAGAAGATGTGCTGGGCGACGAGACCGCGTGGCGTGCGGCACTGGCCGAACTGGAAGTGCCCCGCGACATCGACCTTGAAGGGCAATGGCACCCCGCCGTGGTACTTGAGGTGGGCCGGAACGATGCGCGCATCGGGATCGAGGGCGTCGAGGACGATGCGGACGGCCATTTCATCCCCGCCAAGGATGTCCAGTGGGCCCGCAAGGTGAACGCAGATGGATCGCGTGGCAAGAAGGCAACCGTGGCCGGTGATCTTCTCGAACAGGGCGACGTCGTGCTGGTGCGGGCCATGACCAAGGATGATGACGGCAGCTTTGTGCGCTGGACCCTTCGGCAGGTGCCAGAGGTGCAGGGCGGGTTCATGGCGATGGACGTCAAGAACGGCCGTGTTCTGGCGATGCAGGGCGGTTTCAGCTATCAGGATTCGGTTTTCAACCGCGCCACACAGGCCAAACGCCAGCCCGGTTCTTCGTTCAAACCTTTTGTCTATGCCTCGGCGCTGGACAGTGGCTATAGCCCTGCGACCATCGTCATCGACGCCCCGATCGAAATCAACACACCGCAGGGTGTCTGGCGGCCTCGCAACTCGTCCAACAAGTTCTATGGGCCGACGCCGCTGCGCACCGGGATCGAATTTTCGCGGAACCTGATGACCATTCGTCTGGCTCAGGAAGTGGGGATGGATGTGGTCGCAGATTATGCCGAACGGTTCGGTGTCTATGACGACATGGGCAAGTTCCTGGCCAACTCCCTCGGGTCCGAGGAAACCACGCTTTACAAGATGGTCGCGGCTTATGCGATGTTTGCCAATGGCGGCGAACGGGTTGAGCCGACCCTGATCGACCGCGTGCAGGACCGTTATGGCAAGACGATCTATCGCCACGATCAGCGCGACTGTACCGATTGTGACAACCCTGCGATTGCCGAGGACCGCAGCCCGCGGATTGTCTCGAACCGCGAACGGGTCATGAACGCCATCACCGCCTATCAGCTCACCTCGATGATGCAGGGTGTGGTCAGCCGGGGCACCGCCTCGAGCGCGATCAACCTGCCGGTGCCGACCGCCGGTAAGACCGGCACGACCAACGATGCCAAGGATGTGTGGTTTGTCGGCTTCACCAACTCAATCGTGGCGGGGTGCTATATCGGCTATGACCGCCCGCGTCCGCTGGGTCGGGGCACATATGGGGGCAACACCTGTGGCCCTGTGTTCCAGGAATTCATGAAAGAGGCTGTCGAGAAATACGGCTCGGGCAAGTTCCGCGTGCCGCCGGGCGGGCATTTCATCAAGATCGACCGCTACACCGGCGCGCGTCTGGCGGATGACGCCAGTGGGCCGAATGTGGTGGCCGAGTATTTCCGTGACGGCGAAGAGCCTGTGTTCGGCATCACCTATGATGGCGGCTTTGCGATGGGGGCCAACCTGCCTTTGGTGAAAGAGGTGGAGTCCTATGGCGGGCGCGAGGTCACGACCTCAAGCGGACGCAAGGCTGTGGTCGGACCCAAGGCCGATTTTGGCACGCTCAGTTCGGGCGGGTTGTACTGATCCGTCATATCCGGCGCGGTCCTGTGCCAAGTCTGTAAAGTGCCCCGGATTCATGAGGTTCCCGCCGCGCATTGCCTTGCCCGTGCCCAAGAGGTGCGGTATCACCCTGATCTGACATCACAGAAACGGATCCCCCGATGCGCGCTGAAACCCAGAATATCGTTGCGGAAATCAGGAAATCGCTTGAGCTTTTGCGCCAGCGCATGGATTGGGAAACCGCCAAGTACCGGCTTGAGGAATTCAACGCGCGCGTCGAAGATCCCGACCTCTGGAACGACCCCGAAGGCGCGCAGAAACTGATGCGCGAACGCCAGAGCCTTGTCGATGCCTTCGACACGGTCAATGCGATCGAGACCGATCTGAACGACAATATCGAGCTTATTGAACTGGGCGAGATGGAAGAGGATGACGAGGTCGTCGCCGATGCCGAGGCCGCGCTCAAGGCGCTGGCCGAGAAGGCCGCCGAGAAAGAGCTTGAGGCGCTTCTGGATGGTGAGGCCGACAGCAACGACACCTTCCTCGAGATCAACTCGGGCGCGGGCGGCACCGAAAGCTGCGACTGGGCGTCGATGCTGGCGCGGATGTATGTCCGCTGGGCCGAGAAAAAGGGCTACAAGGTCGAGTTGCAGTCCGAGACTCCGGGCGAAGAGGCGGGCATCAAATCCGCTGCTTACAAAATTTCGGGGCACAACGCCTATGGCTGGCTTAAATCCGAATCCGGCGTGCACCGTCTGGTGCGGATTTCGCCCTATGACTCGGCCGCCAAGCGGCACACCTCGTTTTCCTCTGTCTGGGTCTATCCGGTGGTGGATGACAATATCGAGATCGAGGTCAACCCGGCCGACATCCGTATCGACACCTACCGGTCGTCCGGTGCGGGCGGGCAGCACGTGAACACGACGGACTCGGCTGTGCGGATCACCCACATTCCGACCGGGATCGTGACCACCAGTTCCGAGAAATCCCAGCACCAGAACCGTGATATCGCCATGAAGGCGCTGAAATCGCGCCTGTACCAGATGGAACTGGACCGCCGCAACGCCGCCATCAACGAGGCCCACGAGGCCAAGGGCGATGCCGGATGGGGCAACCAGATCCGGTCTTACGTGCTGCAGCCTTACCAGATGGTGAAGGACCTGCGCACCAACCATGAAACCTCGGACACAAAGGGTGTGCTGGACGGGGATCTGGACGGGTTCATGGCGGCCACGCTGGCGATGGACGTGGCGGGCAAGAGCCGCGCAGACGCGCAGGCCGAAGACTAGGGACCCTGGATGAGGGCAGGGGCGTTGCCCCTCTTGCCGCCTGCGGCGCCAATTCACCCCAAGGTATTTTTGACCAAGAAAAAGATGGGGCCTTGCAAGTCTTTGCAGGGCCTTTCATGTTTTGAGCAAAAGGGAGGGTGTGATGGATATTCTGGACAAGGACGCGGTGGATTTGCTGGCCGATCTGCGAGAAGGCCGGACCACCTGCGCGGCGGTCATGGCAGCGACGCTGGAGCGGATCGAGGCCGTAAACGGCGCCGTGAACGCAATCGTGGCTTTGCGCGACAGCGATACCCTGATGGCCGAGGCGCGGGCGGCAGATGCACGTGGTGCGCAGGGGGCGCTTTGGGGGCTGCCATTTGCGGTCAAGGATCTTGAGCCACTCGCCGGCGTGGTGCAAACCGACGGATCACCACTGTTCGCTGATCGCGTGGCAGAGGTCGACAGCCCCATGGTCGCGCATCTGCGCGCCGAGGGTGCGATTTTTGTCGGGAAGACCAATGTGCCGGAATTCGGGTTGGGATCACACAGCATCAACCCAGTTTATGGCGTGACAAGAAACCCCTACGACAGCAATCGCACGGCTGGCGGATCGTCTGGCGGTGCGGCGGCGGCCCTTGCGACGCGCATGGTGGCGCTGGCCGACGGGTCCGACATGATGGGCTCGCTGCGCAACCCGGCGGCCTTTTGTAATGTCTACGGGTTCCGGCCTGGCTGGGGCGTGGTGCCGCGGGCGCCAGGTGGCGAGACGTTCTTGCAGCAGCTTTCAACCAATGGGCCGATGGCGCGTAGCCCCCGTGATCTGGCGTTGCTGATGTCGGTGATGGCGCGCCCCAACCTTGCCGTTCCGCACAACGCGGCGGTGCAGGACTGGACCCTGAACGCACCTGAAAAGTTGGACGGCGTGCGGATCGGCTGGCTGGGCGACTGGGGCGGCGCCTATTCGATGGAAGAGGGTGTGCTGGCGCAATGTGAACAGGGCCTGTCAGTGTTCGAAGGGATCGGGGCCGAGCTTGAAACGGTTGCGCCTCCTTTCGCCGCAGAAGATCTGTGGCACAGTTGGACCGTGCTGCGGCATTGGGCCGTGGCCTCGGATCTGGCACCGCTTTACAGCGATCCGGCGACGCGCGCGCAGTTGAAACCGGCGGCGGTGTGGGAGATCGAGAACGGTCTGACCCTGACCGGTCAGCAGATTGCCAAGGCCGCAGCGTTGCGGTCGCGCTGGTTCACCCTGCTGGCAGGGTTGTTCGACACCTATGATTTTCTTGCCCTGCCATCGGCGCAGGTCTGGCCGTTCCCGGCCAAATGGGATTGGCCACAGAAGATTGCGGGTGCGCAGATGGACACCTATCATCGCTGGATGGAGGTGGTGGTTCCGGTCAGCCTGGCCGGGGTGCCTTGCATCTCGTTGCCATGTGGCTTTTCGGATCAGGGTCTGCCGATGGGGGTGCAGCTGTTCGCCAGAAAGGGCGCGGATCTGTCGTTGCTGAACGTGGCCCAGACCTATCACGAGGCCACCCTTTGGCCGCAAAAATCCCCACCTCATATTCATGACGGTTGATTTGTGCACGTTCTGCGGGTCTTATCGTAAGAACGACAGACATTTTGGGAGGGATGGATGCCGGAAACACCGAAACTGGGCGTGCCCGACCTGGGGGATGTGACCCCGGCCATGTTGAAAGAAGCCGTGGCGCGCGGGTGGCGGGATTTCCTGGCCAAGCCGGGTTTTGGCCTGATCTTTGCAAGCTTTTACATGATCGTGGGCTGGATTCTGGCGTGGATCACCATGAAGACGGGCCACAGCTATTGGCTGGTGTTTGCGGCGATCGGGTTTCCTCTGATCGGGCCGTTCGCGGCCGTGGGGTTATACGAGGTGTCGCGAAGGTTGGAACAGAAAAAGGCGATGGACGTCTACGCCATTTTCGGGGTGATCGGTCGGCAGACCAAACGGCAGATGCCGTCGATCTGTGCCGTGATCGTCATCGTGTTCCTGTTCTGGTTCTTTCTGGCGCATATGATTTTTGCGCTGTTCCTCGGGTTGTCGACCATGACGAATGTGTCGTCATCCTTCGAGGTGTACCTTACCGGAAACGGGCTGATGATGCTGGGGGTCGGCACGGTGGTGGGCGCGTTGTTTGCCCTGCTGCTTTATATGATCACGGTGCTCTCGCTGCCACTTCTGCTGGACCGCGAGGTGGATTTCGTCACGGCCATGATCACAAGCTTCCAATATGTGCAAAGTCATTTCGTGATCATGATTTTCTGGGCTGTGTTCATTTCTGTGACAACATTCGTCGCAATGGTGCCGGCTTTCCTGGGGCTGTTGATCGCATTGCCCGTGCTTGGGCATGCCACCTGGCATCTTTATGCGTTGATCAAGGCCGCAGGCAAGCAAGAGGCCGCCGAAGAGGTATTGCAGGTGGCCGAAGCCTGACCCTGACCCTTCGCAGGTTCAGGCAAAAGGCTGATCGAGGTTCAGCAATTTCCTGTGATAGGGCAAGAGGTTTTCGGCGTTGTAAAACCCGACCGAGCGTGCCGCAGACAGGACGGCGTGGGTGTCCTTGCCAAGATGTTCATAGACCAGCCGGGCCGCACGGCGCCCATCAACCGTTTCGCGTACGGTGCGCGTAGCATAGCCGATCCAGAAATGGTTCTGGAACGAGGACACACGGCTGAGATAGTTGAACGACGTGGCCATGGTCTGTTTGTGCGAGACAAGCGCGGCGACCCCGTCTTCCTGCGGAATGAAGACGCCACGAAACTCGCGGGTTTCCGGGTCGGTGGGCAGGCCGTGCTGGCGCATGGCGTCCTTGGCCTCGTAGCCGCGAATGAAGGTATGGCGGTCCTTTCGGAACACATAAACCAGGCCGACGACAATCAGGTCGGTTTCTGTGAAACTGCGCCGTGAAAAGCGATAGAATCCGTCTGGAAACACATCCTGCGGAATGTCGGTCATTCCGGTGCCGACATAGTCGGCGATCAGCGGGTGGTTCAAAACCGAACGCCCCTCGGACAGTTTGTCGATCGGCTCGAGCAGGATACGGGCATCCATGTCAAAGAAGGTGCAGATCCGGTGCAGCACATCGGGGCGGGGAAAGCTTTCGCCTGACAGGTAGCGATTGAACTGGGTGCGGTTGATTCCCAGCTCGCGACAAAGTTGGGACACGGACGGAAAGCTGTCCGCCAGAATACGGAGATTCGCGCCGAACATATTGCGCAGCTCAGCAGGGGAAACCTGTGTGTTTTGAGGGTTTTTCTTGACCGTCACGTCAATCTCCGCGGGCCTTTGGCGCCGAATACGTATCGTTGCGCGCATCTGATGCGCAGTCGTGGAATGTATTGATGCGGTATCGCATCAGCTTGATGCAGTTTTGCATCAAGTTTGGTCAATGTCGACACAATTCCGATGCAAGCGACGCGCAATTTTTCATGTCTTAGCGTCAAAACATTTGTGACACTCTGGAAAGAGGCAGAAAGGGGAATGATCTCAAATGCTTGGCGTGGTTCTTTGGAGTAACAATCAAGACAACAAAGCGGTCATCTGGTGCGAAGACCAGGGCGATCTGGCCTATTTCAACGGGGGGGACGAGGTGCCGTTGGAAATGTTGGATCTGGATGCCGGTGATCTCGTGCAGTTCGAGCTGCAGCAGGAACGGCATTTGCGATACGCCAAGAACCCGCGCCGGATCGAGCAGGGGGCTTATGCGGGCTTGCCTGATGATCTTCATGCAGCGGCCTCGGCGCCGAAAGCTGTCGAACCGGTCGCGCCCGCGCGGCGAAAGCGCACCGCCTGCGACGTCATTCCTTTCATGCGTCCGAAGCGGTCATCGCGGACATCAGATCTTGTCGTCGCGTGATTGCATTGTCATAGCAAATGGTGAGGGGCGCCCGGTTGGACGCCCCTTTAGTTTTGTACCGCAAGTATTGCTGCAGGGTTATTGCGCACCGCGCGACAGGGCCGCGACACCGGTGCGGGCTACTTCGACGAGGCCCAGCGGGCGCATCAATTCGGCAAAGGCGTCAATCTTTTCGGGCGCGCCGGTGATCTCGAACACAAAACTCTCAAGCGTTGAATCCACCACGTTGGCGCGGAATATTTCGGCCAGGCGCAGCGCCTCGATCCGTTTGTCGCCCACGCCCGAGACCTTGAACAGCCCCAGTTCGCGCTCGACCGCCGCGCCTTCCACTGTCAGGTCGTGCACCTCGTGCACCGGCACGATCCGGCCCAGCTGGGCCTTGATCTGTTCGATCACCTGTGGGGTGCCTTTGGTTACGATGGTGATCCGCGACATGTGTCCCAGATGGTCCACCTCGGCCACAGTCAGGCTTTCGATGTTATAGCCACGCCCCGAGAACAGCCCGATCACGCGGGCCAGAACGCCCGGTTCGTTGTCGACCAGCACGGCCAGAGTATGGGTTTCCTGCACGTCCGAGAAGTTCGGGCGCAGGTTATAGGCCGAATGCTTGGTCGAGCCTTTCTTGATTTTTAGAGCAGCCATCTTTTTTCTCCTTACACCAGAACCGCGCCGCCGGCCTCGATCGCGCCTTGCGTGCTGGCTTCGCCCAGAAGCATTTCGTTATGCGGCTTGCCCGACGGGATCATCGGGAAACAGTTCTCGTGTTTCTCCACCAGACAGTCAAAGATCACCGGGCCGTCATAGTTGATCATCTCCATGATCGCGTCGTCCAGATCGTCGGGGTTGTCGCAATAGATACCCTTCGCACCAAACGCCTCGGCGAGTTTCACGAAGTCTGGCAGCGCCTCGGACCAGGAATGCGAATAACGTTCGCCATGCAAGAGTTCCTGCCACTGGCGCACCATGCCCAGACGTTCGTTGTTCAGGATGAATTGCTTTACAGGCAGGCGGAACTGCACAGCGGTGCCCATTTCCTGCATGTTCATCAACCAAGATGCCTCGCCCGCGACATTAATGACCAGCGAGTCCTTATGCGCCATCTGCACCCCGATCGAGGCCGGCACGCCATAGCCCATGGTGCCCAAACCGCCCGATGTCATCCAGCGGTTCGGATCCTCGAACCCCAGATATTGCGCGGCCCACATCTGGTGCTGGCCCACCTCGGTGGTGATGTAACGGTCCATGTCCTTGGTCAGCGCCTCAAGGCGTTGCAGCGCGTATTGCGGCTTGATGATCTTGCCTTCCTGCTTGAAGCTCAGGCAGTCGACCTTCTTCCATTGCGTGATCTGGGCATGCCACTTGGCCAGACCTTCCTTGTTGGTCTTGCGGCCGCGGGCCTTCCAGACCTTCAGGATATCCTCAAGCACATGGCCCACATCGCCAACAATCGGAATGTCGGTCTTGATAACCTTGTTGATTGACGAGGGGTCGATGTCGATATGGGCTTTCTTGGATTTCGGCGAAAAGGCCGAGATCAGGCCGGTGATCCGGTCGTCGAACCGCGCGCCGACATTGATCATCAGGTCACAATCGTGCATCGCCATGTTGGCCTCGTAAAGACCATGCATCCCCAGCATACCCAGCCACTGCGCACCGCTGGCGGGATAGGCGCCCAGCCCCATCAGGGTCGAGGTGATTGGAATACCCGTAGCCTCTACCAATTCCCGCAGAAGCTGCGAGGCCGCGGGCCCCGAGTTGATGACGCCGCCCCCGGTATAGAACACGGGGCGCTCGGCTTTCTCGATGGCCTCGACCAGTTCGGTGATGGCTTCGATATCGCCTTTCATCTGCGGCTGGTAATGCGCGGTCTTGGCCGCCTGGGGCGGGGTGTAGTCCGCGCTGGCGAATTGCACATCTTTGGGGATGTCCACCAGGACCGGACCGGGACGACCCGAGCGTGCCACATGGAACGCCTGATGGATGGTCTCGGACAGGGTCTCGGTGTCCTTGGCCAGCCAGTTATGTTTGGTACAGGGTCGTGTGATGCCCACGGTGTCGGCTTCCTGGAACGCGTCCGAGCCGATCATGAAGGTCGGTACCTGACCCGAAAGCACGATGATAGGGATCGAGTCCAGCAAAGCGTCTGTCAGGCCGGTCACGGCATTGGTCGCGCCGGGCCCCGAGGTCACAAGCGCCACGCCCACCTTGCCGGTCGACCGGGCATAGCCTTCGGCGGCATGCACTGCACCCTGTTCGTGCCGCACGAGGACGTGGCGGATATCGTTCTGCTGAAAGATCTCGTCATAAATCGGTAGGACAGCCCCGCCGGGGTATCCGAATACCGTGTCCACGCCCTGGTCCTTGAGGGCTTGAACGACCATTCTTGCTCCGGTCATCTGACGTGTCATCTGTCTCTCCGTTTACAACGCCACAAAATCTTACGCATAAAAAAGCCCCCGATCGTCTGACGGGGGCGCATGGGGTTCCGTTATGGTGTCCGTTACCGGCCCATGCGCCTGTGTACCACGATGACGACTAGCGGTTGCACGTTGGGTGCTCCTTGGTTTGCGTGGGCGGACATTATGAGCCTGCTGCAGGGGCGTCAACCGCGAAATCCTTTCGCAACTGCAAAAAGATCGCAAAAAATGTCCTTGGGCCGTAAAAAACTTTGCGAAAGTTGCGCAAATCCACCGGCTTTCGGACATTTGCGGCAAAGGCCCGTGCGGATATGTCCCGATTGATTGGGATTCGGGCGCGTCTCCTCCCATCAATAAGGCTTCATCTTGCCCAAAATACTCCGGGGGTGCGGGGGCTGGCCCCCGTCCGGCACGCCGATGCGGCCAACATGATGACTCAGAGCCCGTTCACACCCGTGCCCTGCAAGACCCCATGTTCCATCGCATAGCGGGTCAGACCGGCGGTCGAACTGATCCCCAGCTTGCGCTTGATGTTCTTGCGATGGGTTTCGACCGTGCGCACCGAGATGTTCAGGGCCAGTGCCACTTCCTTGTTCGATTTTCCGGCGGCCAGTTGCAACAGCACTGTCTGTTCGCGGCTGGTCAACGGTTCGCGGTCATCGCTGCCCTGCGGTTCAAGCGATCCCTTGGCTCCGGTGCAGAGATACCGGCGGCCCTCCATCACCGCATCAATCGCGGTCTTGATTTCCTCGGTCGGCACGTCCTTGAGCACATAGCCCATCGCGCCATGGGACAGCGCGGTCGAGATATATTCGGGGCTGTCATGCATCGACAGGATCAGGATCCGGGTGTCCGGCTTGGCTTCAAGCAGCATTTCGGTTGCGGTCAACCCGCCGATCTCGGGCATGTTGAGGTCCATCAGCACCACGTCCGGGTTCAACGCTTGCATCCGGTCCACGGCCTCGCGTCCGTTTGACAATGTGGCAATCACCGCAATGTCGTCATAACTTTCGAGGATCGACTGGATGCCTTCGGCGACCATCGGGTGGTCATCGACGATCACGACACGGACGGGTTCAGCATTCATGCACTGGCCTTTCGGTTGCCCGGGGACTGTTCTTCGGGTTGCAACATGTGCGACAGCGGGACTTCGGCCACAATAATGGTTCCTGTCCGGCTGGAAAAGATGCGCAATGTCCCGTCCAGCTGTTCGACACGTTCCTGCATGTTGCGCAGGCCCAAACCGGCCCCACCGCTGCGGCGCGAACTGGTCTGGGGCATGCCCGTGCCGTTGTCGGCGATGCGCAGGGTCGCGCCTTTCTTGTGGCCACGGATGTCGATCGACACATGGGTCGCATTGGCGTGGCGTTCGATATTGGTCATGGCCTCTTGCGCAATCCGGTAGAGGGCGTTCTTGGCATCCTTGTCCAGCCGGTTTCGGAAGACGACCGTGTGGAAATCGGTCTCGATACCGGTGCGCTCGGCAAAGTCATCGGTCAGTGCCTTGAGGGCAGGGCCAAGACCGAGGTCGTCCAACACACCGGGGCGCAGGTCGCGGCTGATCCGGCGGACCTCCTGAATGGCGCCGGACAGGTGGTCGATCCCGCTCTCTAGCGTTTCAAGAGCGCGGTCGTCGCCCGACTTGAATCGGCGCAGCGCGCTGTCCAGCGCATAGCGCACCCCGACCAGAAGCTGGCTGATGCCGTCATGCAATTCGCGCGCCACGCGCCCGCGTTCTTCCTCCTGCGCGTCGAACACGCGCTGGGTCAGTTCCTTGAGCTTGGCATCGGCCAGTCTGCGTTCGCGGATATTGATAACAAGCCCCGACAGGAACACGACGAACAGGGCGGCCACTGTGATGACCACGATATAGATCGACGTCTGGCGCACGCGGTGTTCCACCTCGGCCCGCGCCGCCGCGACGGTCTCCAGCACGTCGTCAATGAAAATGCCGGTGCCGATCGCCCAACGCCAGTCCTGAAGGCCCACCACATAGGTCACCATACGCGCGGTTTCGCGGCTCGACGGTTTGGGCCAGTCATAAGAATGGTAGCCGCCGCCCTGGCGGGCTATGCGGATCAACTCGTCAGTGATGGCGGTGCCGTTCAGGTCCTCAAGCCCGGTCCAGTTCTTGCCGATCAGATAGGTTTGGCGCGGGCTGACAAGGTTGTTGCCCGCGTAGTCGAACACAAAGAAATATCCGTCCTGCCCGTAGATCATCGATGACAGGATCTGGGTCACGGCCAGCATAGCCTCTTCATCGTCCGGCGCCGCGCGGCCATAGATGTTCACAAATGCCGTGCGCGCAATCGAGATATAATTCTTCAGCTCGGCCTTCTTCGCTTCGATCAACTGGGTTTCCAGCGCCTTGATCTCGCGGTCGGCCAACTGCCGCGACTGGTTCGCCACGATGATCGAAATCGCGGCCACCGCGAGAATCAGCGGCACTGTGGCCAACAGGCCCAGCTTTTGCCCGTAGGACAGGCGCATATGCGAAAAAATCCGGCGCATGGTTGATTCGTAGCTTGGTTCGGGGGGCGAATCCTAGTGTTGATTCGCGGGAAATGGCCAGTGCGGCAGCGTTTCTGCGTAGTTTTACGGAGGCATTTGTTCAGAAAATTTACCACGCTGCCCCGTTTCTACGCAGTAATAGGTATTCCAACTTGCAGGCACCAAAGCTAGGCTCGCCCCACTTGCAACGATCCGTTCCCATGCCGGAAGAGCGTGGGGATGTACTAATTCTGGGAGGAAGAACTCTATGGATCGTCGTTCTTTTCTGAAAACTTCGGCACTTGGCGGCGCAGCTGCAGCCACCACTCTGGCGGCACCGGCGTATGCCCAAGGCAAGCGCACCCTGACCATGGTCACCACTTGGGGCCGCGGTCTGGCAGGCGTTTTTGACGCTGCACAGCGTACCGCCGACAGCATCACCGCGATGTCTGATGGTCAGCTGACCGTCGACGTAAAAGCCGCCGGTGAACTGGTTGGCGCTTTCGAAGTGTTCGACGCCGTGACCGCCGGTCAGGCCGACATGTATCACGCTGCCGACTACTACTTCGTGGGTCAGCACCCGGGCTATGCCTTCTTCACCGCTGTGCCCTTCGGTATGACCGCGCAGGAACTGGCCAACTGGTATTACCATGGCGACGGTATGGCGCTGCATGACGAGCTGGGCGAAATCTTCGGCCTGAAATCCTTCCTGGCCGGTAACACAGGTGCACAGGCGGGTGGCTGGTTCGCCAAGGAAATCAATGGTCCCGAAGACTTTAACGGTCTGAAGTTCCGTATGCCGGGTCTGGGCGGCAAAGCTCTGGGTAAACTGGGCGCATCGGTTCAGAACCTGCCGGGTTCGGAAGTGTACCAGGCACTGGCATCGGGCGCGATCGACGGCACCGAGTGGATCGGCCCCTGGGCGGACGAAAAAGCCGGCTTCCAGGAAATCACCAAGTTCTACTACACTGCGGGCTTCCACGAGCCGGGTGCGGGTCTGTCGGTTGCGACCAACCGCGAAGTCTTTGACTCGCTGTCGTCTGCACACCAGAAGATCATCGAGATCGCCTGTGCGGAAACCCACCAGTGGAACCTGGCGCAATTCCTGAACAACAACGGTGCGGCGCTGCAGCGTCTGCAGTCGGCCGGTGTGAAAACTCTGGAATTCCCCGACAGCGTCTGGGATGCCTTCGGCAAAGCGTCGATGGAAGTACACCAGGAGAACATGGGCGACGAGATCTACAAGAAGATCTACGACAGCTTCGCCGCGTCGATGTCCGCCTCGTCGGGCTGGATCCAGAAGTCGGAAAGCGCCTACCGCGCACAACGCGACCGCGTACTGGGTTAAGTACAGCCTTAGCCAAAAGAGAGGCCTCCCGAACTGTTTCGGGGGGCCTTTTCCAAAAAGTCGCACAGCGCACCTCATGAAAACAATAAGGGGATGAGGGGATATGCTGGACGCAATTGTCTGGTTTTTCACCAATATCGGCCAAGCCTTTGTCAACTTCGGATACGCGATCACGCATCCGGGGTCGTGGCTGGCCTGGATCGGCGGCCTTGAGACCGTAGAAGACAAGCAATCGCTGATGCGGTTCATCTACTATGGTGGTTCGGTCGAATTCTTTTTCGTGATCTTCACGACCTTCCTGATCTTCACAGCCATCGGATTGTGGCGCAACGGCTTCATGTGGGGCTGTGTGCGTGTGCTCGAAGGCTTTGCCAACACGGTCGGACGGTTCTTTGCCTGGGCGGGTCTGCTCATGGTGTTGCAACAGATCGTCATCGTGTTCATGCAGCGGATCTTTACCGTTGCCGAGATTTCGCTGATCTGGAATGTCGACTTCCTGACCCACGACGTCAGCTGGTGGGCGGAAGAACTGAAGCTCTATAATGCCATGATCGTCTGTCTTTGCGCGACCTATACCTTCGTGCAGGGCGGCCACGTGCGGGTGGACCTTGTTTATTCCGTGGTGTCTTACCGCGTGAAAAAGATCATCGACATGTTCGGGTCCATGGTCTTCATGATGCCCGCTGCGGTCCTGACATGGATGTATGGCTGGTACTTCATGTGGCGCCACCTGATCACGCCCAAGGTTTCGGCCAGTGACAAGGTCGAGCTGCTGATGAAGAAATCCCGCATCGTGAAATGGAATGTCGAGACCATCGGCTTCTCGCCCAACGGCTTCAACGCGTATTTCCTGTTCAAGGTACTTCTTGTGGCCTTTGCCGCAATGGTGTTCCTGCAGGCCATCGCCTTCTTCTACCGCTCGTATCTCGAGCTGAAGGAAGGCAAAGCCAGCGAAGGCAAATACCTCGACCGGGATAGTCTCGGCGAAGGCGAAGAAGCCTACGAAGGCACACACTGATCTAAGGGGCAGAACCAATGCTATTCGGACTTGATGGGGTCGAAATCGGCCTGATTGTCGTCTTTCTCTGCCTCTTCGGAGGCATCTTGTCGGGCTTCCCGGTGGCGTTCGCCATCGGCGGGGCAGGGGTGATCTCGTTCGCGATCATCGCTGCGCTGGACAGCGCCGGCATCCTTATCCACCAGGCCATCGACACGTCGTCGGCCATGTACGGGGACCTGATCTCGCAGGGGATCAAACCCGATGCCATCTCTATATTCCGCTACCCGGAACTTCCGCGCATAGAAGAAGCGGTGTTTCCCGGCGGTTGGGAACAGGCGATGGACCGCAACCTGTCGTTCATCGTGAACCGCATGAACGAACGCGTGATCGCGGGGGCCTCGATCGAGACCCTGCTGGCAGTGTTGATGTTCGTTCTGATGGGCATCACGCTGGAACGCTCGAAGATCGCAAACGAACTGCTGACCACCATGGCGCGCGTCTTTGGCCCGCTACCCGGCGGTCTGGCCGTGTCGGTTGTGGTTGTGGGCGCGTTCCTGGCGGCATCGACCGGCATCGTGGGCGCGACCGTTGTGACCATGGGGCTGCTGTCGCTACCAACCATGTTGCGCAACGGTTATTCGCCACAACTGGCCACGGGTGTGATCGCCGCATCGGGCACGCTGGGGCAGATCATCCCGCCCTCGATCGTGATCGTTCTCTTGGGCACGCTTGCAGGTGACCTCTATTCGACCGCACAGGAAGAACGCGCGCAGCTTGCCGGATGTTCGGATGCGCTGACCTTCCTCGGAGAACCGGCGGTGGTCTCGGTCGGGACGCTGTTCCAGGCGGCCCTGATCCCGGGCATCATGCTGGCGGTGTTGTATGCGCTTTATGCCTTTGGCTTTGCACTTCTGAACCCGAAAAAGGCTCCTGCGGTCGAACTGGGCGCAGCCAACAGCGAACCGATTGGCCGTAACCACGGTATCGTCTGGTTCCTTGGGGTTCCGGCGCTTCTGGTGGCGGGCCTGATCGGTCTGACCAATGTCGGCCTGATCGGGGATCAGGATGTCACGATCGAGAGCTTCTCGGACGCTGGGCAGACGGCAAGCCTGCGCACCAAGGTGGGCGAGCAGTGTCAGGCCTCGATGATCGAGCTGCACGGACAGGAAGCCTGGGATGCGGCGGTGGCCGAGCAGGCTGCAATCGACGCTGCGGGCGGTGTTCAGGAAGCGCGTGCGCTGACGGATGAAGAACGCGCCGCCGCCTATGTCGAGAAACTGGCCTCGGCTGCGCCGATCGGATCGGGCATTGCGATTGGTTTCCTGCTGCTGGCCTTTGTCCTGACCACGGCACGCGGGGTGGCGCCGTCTCGTGACACCACGCCATTGCTGATTGGTGGCGCGGGCATCGTGCTAGGTCTGGCGGTGGATGCGATTGTCATCACCCCGGAAACCACGCCGGGCTGGACGCTGATCTATCTGGCGATCCCGATCCTGATGACGCTTTATGGCTGTCGCTATGCGACCCGCCTGCTGGGCCAGAACGAACTGCTGCGCGTGGTCTTCCCGCCGCTGGTTCTGATCGTGGCTGTGCTCGGCTCTATCCTTGGCGGGATCACCAACCCGACGCCCGCTGCGGCGCTGGGGGCCGGTGGTGCGCTGTTGCTCGCGGCCTATCGCAAGCTGCACGACCAGGAGAAATCCGGCGCGATCATCATCTGGGCGACCTTCGCGATCATCATCATGATCCTGGTCGGCGTGAACTTTGACCTGCGTGTCAACGTGGATGATGTCAGCACCGAAAGCTGGATCGCCTTCGTCGTCGCCAAATGCGCCTATCTGTTCGCAATGTTCGGGATCCTGTATTCCTGCTGGGTTCTGTTCCGCGGCAAGGTACTGACGCCCATCGTGCGGGAAACGGCCAAGGTCACGTCGATGGTGTTCACCATCCTGATCGGCTCGCAGCTGTTGAACCTCGTGGTGATCTCGTTCGGTGGGGAACACTATATCCAGCAGTTCCTGAAGTCGTTCGACAATCCTGCCACGGCCTTCCTGATCGTGATGCTGGTGCTGTTCATCCTGGGCTTCGTGCTCGACTTCCTCGAGATCATTTACATCGTGATCCCGATTGTTGGGCCGGTGATCTATGGCTCTTATTTCGATCCGAAATGGGTGACCATCATGATCGCGGTGAACCTGCAGACCTCGTTCCTGACACCACCCTTCGGCTTTGCCCTGTTCTATCTCAGGGGCGTGGCGCCGAAAGAGGTTACGACGGGCCATATCTATCGCGGGATCATTCCCTTCGTCCTGATCCAGGTCGCGGGTCTGGCGATCCTGTGGTACTTCCCGTCGATCGTGACGATCCTGCCGGATCTGATCCCGAACTGATCTGACAGGAACAATTTAAAGACAGGGCCGCCCAGAAATTGGGCGGCCCTTTTTTTGTCGGACATCATTGATGGTCAGTCGGCCAGATTTTCAACCGTGAACGCCTCGGCATATGTCCGGACAAGAGCAAAACGTGACATCGTGCAAATGTTGAAAAATGGCCCAGAGCACGTAACTTGATATCATGTCCAAGATTGTGTCGCAGAAAACGGTTTTGCCTGCAGGTGGGGGAACGTTCGAGTTGCCCACTCTTTCGGTCGGGATCTTTTTGAATGACCAACCCTCGCACCGCTTTTCCCTTGGTGCATCGCGCACAACCGCCAAGCCGCTGGTCAGGCACCAGGGTTGGATGTTGCCCGCGGGCAGCAATGGGGTTTGCGAGTATGATGATGACCTCGACTTTGTCATGGTCTCGCTTGATCAGGCGCTGCTCGAAGAATTCGGGATTGACCGGTCCTTTGAGTTCGACGCCATCGTCGGCGACATAGACCCGCTTATCCTGAACCTGAGCCTGACGGCCAGCACGGCACTGGGGGGCGGGCGTCTATACCGCGAGACCCTGCAGCGGGCGTTGACGGCGCAGATCGTCGAAACCCTGAGCCCGACCCCGCAATGGCGTGTCGGGATCGAAGATGTTCGTCTGCGGCGCGTGCTGGATTACATCCACGACAATCTGGCCAACGACCTTTCGATTGAAACGATGGCCGGGATTGCAGCGATGAGCGGTACACATTTCTCCAAAGCGTTTAAGAAAGAAACTGGCCGCACGCCCCTGCAATACGTGATTTCAGAGCGGCTGGATATGGCGGCAACCCTGTTGAAAACCGGAACATTGACAGTGGCTGAGATCGCCAGTCGGGTGGGCTATGGTGACCTGAGCCGCTTCGGCCAGCACTTCAAGCGCAAGTTCGGAGTATCGCCTGCGGCCTATCGCAAGGATTGACCACAGGCGCAGCCGTTAATCCGCAGCAGCGCGCGCGCCCGCTATCGTGACAAGTGACCTGTCACCGGTCTCCCACAACGCAGTCATAGTCAATGACGTGATCGCCCAGTCAGCGCCCGTTTTCTCGAACCCATAGGAATAGCGGCCGCCGAGCACCCAGATTTCCGTGCCGATGCGATGCGTGGCGGTGAAATCCGCCTCGGCTGTGGCGGTATTGCCTTCTTTTGCGGTGATTGTGTGATTGGTCACCATGTGATGTGTGATGTCGAAACCCGGAAGAAAACCGGCCCATGCTGCGACAAGATCCTCGGCGGATTGTGTCAAAGGCATGCCGCCCCACAAGCTACTGTAGTCCACGGTGACGGTCTCGCCAAAGGCAGAACGAACCCTGGACCATTCGTGGCGGTCCGCCCCGGCGGCGATGTCCGTGATCAGGCGAGAAATGTCTGCGTGATCGGAAATGTCCTCCGCAGTGGCTGGTATAGCCAAGGCGGTGGCGGAGACGGTTGAGAAGAAGAGTTTGCGAAACATGAGAAATCCCCTGAATAGGGGCACCGCACGTGGCGGTCCCCCTACAAGGATCAGTTGTTCTTGAAATGTGCGGCGACGCTGTCGGCGGCGCGTGTCACGTCCTCGGGATTGTCGTAGAAGTCAAACTGGGTCACATCTTCCAGCCATTGTGTCGTCACGCTACCTCCGAAATCGCCTAAGAATTTCTGGAGTCCCTGCGGGATCGCTGCACTTTCCGAGTGCACGACGGCTAGCGGTTTGTCCAGCCGTTGCGGGTTGTCGGCAGGGTGATAGGTCAACCAGCTTTCCCAGCTCGCATTGTTCCATTTGTTGTCGTATTCGGGGATCCCGCCCCGATCGGCCTCGTAGTAATAGCCGCCGATTGGCATAAGGACGCCTTCGGCGCCCTCGGGGCCTGCTGCGGGGATGATCTGACCGCCGGACTCCTCTGCGCTGCGCGAAACCGAGATCAGGCCCGCGACCCCCTCTTTGCCGCCATAGACAGCTTCCACGATTGTTTCGTCCTGCAACCAAGGCGCGACGAGCCCGAGTTTCTGTACCAATGGGTTCCCGGACAC
The DNA here is from genome assembly GCF_040225985.1 of Shimia fortis. Taxonomy (NCBI): domain Bacteria; kingdom Pseudomonadati; phylum Pseudomonadota; class Alphaproteobacteria; order Rhodobacterales; family Roseobacteraceae; genus Shimia; species Shimia fortis. The sequence goes on along the minus strand of NZ_JBBPEU010000002.1, from coordinate 324,253 downwards.
CGCGTCGACCATGTAACCGGCAGAGGCGCAGATCCCGAGGCCGTTGATGCGGCTGGCATCCACTTCGGGCAGGGTGGCAACGGTTAACAGAGCAGCGCGAATATCAGAGGTTTTTGCTTCGGGGCTTTCCTTGAAGCGTACGCCATCGGGCAGGTCGCCCGATTTGCCCCAGCCGCGAAAGTCAAAGGTAAAGGCGGCAAAGCCCCGTGCCACCATTTCACGGGCATATGTAGCTGGCATCTGCTCTTCTACCGAAGTCCAAGCACCGGTGATCACAACCGCTGGCAGCGGCGTGCCATCGTGGTCTTTCGGAAAATAAAGCGTGCCTTGCAAGAGCGCGCCTTCGTTTTCAAAAGTCACGGCGCGGGTCTGGATATCAGCCAATGCGGTCGAGGCCATAAGAAGCGCAGAAGCGGTGACAGTTGGCAGTTTCATGGTGTTCTCCATCATGTTGGCATGTGCGTTGCGATGGAGAAAATATGCGTGTGTGAACGACGCTTGAGAGGCGCGAATCCTGTCAAGTATTATGCGATTTTTGTGTTTCCAACTTAGCCCTTGTGGGGAATGGCGTCGGGCAGCGTGATATTGGCCACCTGTTCCGCAATCGGTTCGCTTGCGAGCGGATGGTGAGTCACATCGAATTGCGACGGGTCGTTCATGGCTTGCCATTGACCGCCGCTATAGACCTCAAGCCCCGAGAAGCGCGCCTTGTAGCCCATCTTGGGGCTGCCGGGCACCCAATAGCCCAGATAGACATAGGGTAGGCCCGCCTCTTGGGCGACGGCGATATGGTCAAGGATCAGATAGGTGCCAAGGCTCTGGCGGGGCAGCGTCGGGTCGTAAAAAGAGTAGACCATGCTTAGCCCGTCTTCGAGCACATCAGTCAGCGATACCCCGATCAGATCCTGAGTCTCGGCATCTGAATATTCGATGATACGGCTGCGGATCGGGGTTTCCTCGACCATCGCGGCAAACTCGAACACGTCCATATCGGCCATGCCGCCGTCGGCATGGCGCGTATCCAGATAGCGGCGGAACAGGTCGTATTGTTCATCCGTGGCCCAGGGCGAAGACACCCGCCGGTGCAAATGGCTGTTGCGCTTGAGGATACGTTTCTGGGTTTTCGAAGGCTTGAACTTTGCCACGTCGATGCGGGCCGACAGGCAGGCGTTGCACTCGGCACAGGCCGGTCGATACAGCACGTTCTGGGATCGGCGGAACCCCTGATGCGACAGGGTGTCGTTCAGCGCGGTGGCATGGTCCCCTTGCAGCGCGGTGAACAGCTTGCGCTCCATCCGCCCCTCAAGATAGGGGCAGGGCTGCGGGGCCGTCACATAGAACTGGGGCGCAAGGGGCAGGGTGTGGCGCATGGGTTTCCGTTTGGTCTGTTCGCACGTGACGATAACAACGCTTCTCCAGCGCGCCAACCCCCCTTTGCCGGTTGCGGATCGGTCAGAACCGCGCAGCGCGGTTGATCGCCACCGACCCCATGAAATGGTCGGTCAGACCCTGTTTGCGCGACGAGGTCAGCATCAGGATGATCGAAACGATCTGCAACGGAAAGACCGAGATTGACACGTGATAGCCCAGCGTGTGCAGGAAGGCGCTGCCGAAGTCAAAGGCGCGGCCGGTGCGGTCGCGGAACTCGATCGAGAACAGGCGCATCCCCCAAGTGGCCGATTTCGTGGTCAGCGTGATGGTCCGATAGACGAACCCGACCACCAGCAACAGCGCCGGAAAGAACCACAGGGCGGTAAACGCAGTGAAGGGCACGATCAGCGCCGAGAACAGGGCGATCACCACAAAGTCTACCAGCCACGCCAAAAGCCGCTTTGTCGGCACATCGGCATAGAATTCGGACTGCATGTCAGGATCGGGCAGGGCGGAGGCGTCGGAATACATCAGGGTGTCCAGGTGTTGTGGGGTACTTGTCAAAGATGCGCAGGTTGGCGCGCCGGAAAGGGCCCCGCGCAGTGCGAGGCCCGGAGGTAAGGGAGGAAAAACAGGGATCAGGCGTCGATCGGCTCGTCGCGATCCTGCGAGGCCTTGCGGGCACGTTCGTCCATGAACTGGTCGAACTCGGCCTTGTCCTTGGCTTCGCGCAGACGCTCGAGAAAGTCTTCGAAAGACCGCTGTTCCTCTTCAAGGCGGCGCAGCGTGTCTTCGCGATAGGCGTCAAACGCGCTGTTGCCGGTCGGGGTCATGCCATGCATACGGGCCCGCGATGTGCGGCGGCTACAGGATTTGTTGAACATCTTGTTGCTCCAGCGGTTGGTGTAAGTGATGTAGAAAACAAGGGCCAGTCCGACCGGCCAGAAGAAGATAAAGCCAAGGACCATGGCAGCTATCCAGGCGCCTTTGCCTTTGCTGTCCAGCCAGGCTTCGCCGCGCGAAAACCACCCGGTCGGGCCGGTTGTGGCGGGGGCGGTGGCAGTAGGTGTCATCATCAGTCTCCGTGTGTTGGAATGTAAATCGCTTTCACATATCCTAGATTGGGCTTTGTGGGCGGCTTTGCAAGCGTTGATGTGAATCTTTTTTACATTTTCATATATCACGTTGATTTTGTGAACTTATTTATTTCACGTTTCATTCGGTTTTCGATGTATCCTACGCACGACCCCCCTGAAAAAAAGGAGCGCGACATGGGATATACACTCGACCGCTTGATGCCAGATGCCGATTTCGAAGCGGTGGATGCCCGCGTGCGCGCGGCGCTCAAGGCCGAAGGGTTCGGCGTGCTGACCGAGATTGACGTTCAGGCTACCATGAAGGCCAAGATCAACGCGGACATGGACAGCTATCGCATTCTCGGGGCCTGCAATCCGCACATGGCGTTTCAGGCCATCGGGATGGAGCCGCGCGTGGGCGCGATGCTGCCCTGCAACGTGATCCTGCGGAAGGTGCCGGGCGGGGTCGAGGTCAGCGCAGTGGATCCCGTGGCCTCGATGTCAGGCATCGACAATCCTGAATTGCACGCCGTCGCAGGCGAGGTCCGAGGGTTGCTACAAAAGGTGGTCGCGGCGATCTGACGGGGTCAGGCGGTGAACTCTGCCTGCTGCGCGCCGGTCAGGTCCACAAGCACGTCAGGAGCCACCGCGAAGACATGGTTCGGCGTCCCGGCGGCGGCCCATATCACGTCGAATGCCATCAGGCGCGGGTCGATAAAGGCGCGGATCGGCGACAAGTGCCCGACAGGCGACACACCCCCGATGGCAAAGCCCGTCTGCGCCCGCACCAGCGCCGCATCCGCCTTGCCAAGCGGTTCCCCGGCCAACGCACTGGCCTTGTCGGCGTCAACCTGATTGCCGCCTGCGGTCAGGAACAGGATCGCCTCTCCGCTGGTTTCGCCGCGAAAGATGATCGACTTGGCGATCTGGTCGACGGCGCAGCTCACCGCATCGGCTGCCATCTGCGCCGTGCGTGCGCCATGGGTTTCATGGATGTCGATCGGCACCCCTGCCGCATCCAGTGCTGCGCGCACCCGTTTCAGGCTCTTGCTCATGATCCGTTCCCTGCATCTTTGGTGCGCACTAGGGCACGGGGGCCGGAAAAGGTAAAGCCGCGATTGACCAGAAGGGCCGCACGGGCAATCCTGATCCCATGACCGAAATCCCTACACTCGACACCATCCTTGCTTTGGAAGAAACCGTCTGGAAGGCGCTTGTCGCAGGCGACCCGCAGGCAGACGGGGCCTTGCTCACCCCCGATTTTCTGGGCGTCTATCCCAGCGGGTTTTCGGACCGGGCCGGGCATATGGCCGAATTGGAGCATGGCCCCACCATGCAGGACTACCGGATCGAGCAGGCCCGCCTTGTGCCACTGGCGGCGGGTCTGGTGCTCTTGGCTTATCGCGCCAAGTATCTGTCCGTCGGAAATGCGGACTGGCAGAGCATGTATATTTCCTCGATCTGGCGGCAGACGCCCGATGGCTGGCGCAACAGCTTTTCTCAGGATACACCCGCCGCATGAGGCGCGGCGATTTGCTTGCGCCAGATCATTGACGATCAGCGCAGGGATTCGCATTTTCACGCCATGGATTTTCAAAGCCGCATCACCCGCCTTCCCACAGCCTTTGACCCTGAACGCGGGGACGACGCGCTGTCCGAACTGCCTTCTCTGACCGGGGATCTTGGCAAGCTGATACATGGCACCGCAGGGTGCAGCCCATACCTCAAATCTCTGATCGGAAAAGAGAAAGACTGGTTGCCCGGTGCCTTCGACGCACCCGAGGCGGCGCTTGAGATACTATTTGAGGATCTGAAAGAGGTGGCGCCGGACAAACTGGCCGATGCGCTGCGGCAGGGCAAACGGCGCGTGGCGCTGTTGACCGCGCTGGCCGACATCGCCGGCGTTTGGCAGCTGGAGCAGGTGACGGGTGCCCTGACCGATTATGCCGATCTGGCCAGCGATCTGGCCCTGAAGGCGGCGATTGCGAACGAAATCCGCCGCAAGAAACTGCCCGGCCAGACCGAAGACGACGTTGCCACCGCAGGAGGCATGGTCAGCATCGCGATGGGCAAGATGGGCGCGCACGAGTTGAACTATAGCTCGGATATCGACCTGATCTGCCTGTTTGACGAAACCCGTTTCGACCCCGATGATTTCCACGATGCCCGCGCGTCTTTCGTACGCGCAACCCGCAAGATGGCGGCGATGCTGAACGACCTGACGGGCGAGGGCTATGTATTTCGCACCGACCTGCGCCTGCGGCCTGATCCGTCGGTCACGCCGGTCTGTATGGCGATGGAAGCCGCCGAACGTTATTACGAAAGCCTGGGCCGCACATGGGAGCGCGCCGCCTATATCAAGGCGCGGCCCTCGGCGGGTGACCTTGACGCCGGCGCGCGGTTCCTCAAAACACTGACGCCCTTTGTCTGGCGCAAGCATCTGGATTTTGCCGCCATTCAGGATGCCCATGACATGCGCCTGCGCATCCGCGAACACAAAGGTCTCGGCGGCGAGATCGCCCTTGAGGGGCACAACATGAAACTGGGGCGCGGGGGGATCCGCGAGATCGAGTTCTTTACCCAGACCCGACAGTTGATCGCGGGCGGACGGGATCCCTATCTGCGTGACAACCGCACCGTGCCCGCATTGGGCAAGCTGGCCGAAAAGGGCTGGGTGCCCGAAGACGTGGCTGACACGCTGGCCCGGCACTATCGCGCCCACCGCGAGGTCGAACACCGCATCCAGATGATCAATGACGCCCAAACCCATAACCTACCCAAATCCGAGGACGGGTTGCAGCGGATCGCCTGCCTGATGGGGCAGGACCTGAACGCCCTGCGCGCAGAGATCACCGGGCGTCTGACCGAAGTGCATGAACTGACCGAAGGCTTTTTTGCCCCGGATGCCGCCAAGGCCGAAACCGATCACGCCTTTGACGAAGAGATCATCAACCGCTGGCAGACCTATCCGGCCCTGCGCAGCGAACGCGCGGTGGCGATTTTCAAAAGGCTGAAACCAGACCTCCTGCAGCGGCTGAACAAGACCGCGCATCCCGATCAGGCGCTGGTCGCGCTCGACGGTTTTCTGGCCGGTCTTCCGGCAGGGGTACAGCTGTTTTCGCTGTTCGAGGCCAATCCGCAACTGGTGGATCTGCTGGTCGATATCGTGGGCACCGCGCCCGCGCTGGCGCGCCATTTGTCGCGCAATTCCAGCGTGTTCGACGCGGTGATCGGCGGATCGTTCTTTACGCCCTGGCCCGATGCGGACGGTCTGCAACAGGAACTGTCCGCGATTCTTGCACGTGAAGGTGATGACTATGAACGCAAGCTCGATGCCTCACGCCGCTGGGCAAAGGAATGGCATTTCCGCGTAGGTGTGCACCATCTGCGCGGGCTGATTTCGGCGGCCGAGGCCGGGGCGCACTACGCCGATATTGCCGAGGCCAGCCTTGCTGCGCTCTGGCCCGAGGTGGTCGCCAAGTTCGCCGAGAAACATGGGCCCCCACCGGGTCGCGGTGCCGCCGTGCTGGGCATGGGATCACTTGGGGCAGGGCGGCTGAATGCCAATTCCGACCTTGACCTGATCGTGATCTATGACGCTGCGGGTGTGGATTATTCGGAGGGGCGCCGCCCGCTGGCCTCGCGCGCCTATTACGCGCGGCTGACGCAAGCCATGGTCACGGCGATGACCGCGCCGATGGCGCAGGGACGCCTTTACGAGGTCGACATGCGCCTGCGGCCGTCGGGCACGCAGGGTCCGGTGGCGACCTCGTTGGCGTCATTCATGGATTATCAGAAGACGCAGGCCTGGACGTGGGAACATCTGGCGCTCACCCGCGCCCGCCCCGTGGCCGGTGATGTTGCGGTCAAGGACGACATCGAAACCTTCCGGCGGGATTTGCTGGCCGAGCCGGGGGACGAGGCCAAGATCCGTACCGATGTGCAGGAGATGCGCGACCGCATCGCCGCCGCCAAACCCCCAAGCGGCATCTGGGACGCCAAGATCGGCAAGGGTCGCCTGCAGGATATCGAGCTTCTGTCACAGACCGGTGCCTTGTTGGCAGGCAGTCCGAAACGGTCCGTAGTGGACGGATTGCGCGACGGTGTCGCGATTGACTGGTTTGATGCCGCAGACTGTGCTGTGCTGGAACAGGCTTATGCGCTTTTCTGGCAGGTGCAGGTGGTGTCGAAATTGCTGAACGAACAGGACTTGTCCGAGAGTGTGATCGGTGTCGGCGGGGCGGCCTTTCTGTTGCGGGAAACCGGGATGGAGCGGCTGGACGATCTGGAACAGGCGCTGACCCGTCAAGGCGCGCAGGCCGCCGCAATCATCGACGCCGCATTGACGCGGGCACCGGGAAAAGGGGCGTGACATGGCTGTGGAAGAGGTCGATCCCAAGGGGCTGATCCGCGAAAGCTATCGGATCGAGGGGATCACGGCGGGCGAATGCAGGTCTATTTTCCTGGATTGGGCACTCTCGATCCCCGTGGACCACGACAACAAGTCCGCGATCGAAGCCCTTCTGGAACACTACGCGCCCGACCACGCAGACCACCCCATGACCGAGGTTTTGCGGCAGGGTCTGGTCACGCTGACCACGCCCCGGCGGCGTGGCGGATGGCGGTCACGCCCGCGCTGATCCGGCCTGATTTTCCTTGAAACACCGGGAAATTAGCCACATTTCCACTGAATCGAACCGCATTTGACGCAATCTTGCCTCAATTCAGGATCAAATTGTCTCTCGTGCTTAACGGACCTGGGGGTCCAAGGAGACCTGAGATGAAACGTGTTGGAATGATTTCGCTGATGACCGCTCTGGGGCTGAGCGTTGCTGCATGTGGTACCGTTGATACCGCAACCCGAAATGCGCCCCTTGAGAATATCCCGACCGAGATGGCGGTTCCGGCCCCGTCTTTCAAACTGGTCGCGATGGATGTGAACGTGCCCACCACGCTGAAAGTGTCCGAAGCCAACAGCTATTATCCGCTGGGCGATATTGTCTGGCGCGGCGATGCCTATGGCAACCGCTATGACCAGGTTGGCGCGATCTTTGAAAGCGCGATCCAGCTGGGGTCGGCCGATCTTGACGGCGCAATGCCCGTTGCGGTCGAGATCGAGGTCAAGCGTTTCCATTCATTGACCGAGAAAACCCGCTATAGCGTTGGCGGTGTGCATTCGATCGAATTCGTGATGACCATCCGCGACCCGAAAACCGGAGCCGTGATCCGTGGCCCGCGTGAGATCAAGGCCGATCTCGAAGGCTATGGCGGCTCGAAGGCGCTGCAGGCCGAGGCCCGTGGTCTAACCCAGAAATACCGCATCACCCAGCATCTGGCCCGCGTTATCCATGACGAGATGAGCCTGCCGCATGGTTGGATGGCGCCCAAGGGTGGCGTGACCGCGCGCATTACGCCGCTGTCTCCGGTCAAACCGATCTGACCTTTTCAGGCGCCCCGAAACACTTTAGGAGGACGGCATGATGCCGTCCTCTTTGCCTGTTGTCCGCCTGAAACCCAAAGCCAATGCCCGCGCCATCCGGCACGGCTTTCCCTGGGTCTATGATAATGAACTTGTGATCGACCGCCGTACGCGCAAGATCGACGCGGGCGCGCTTGCGCTGCTGGAAGATGGCGAGCGCCGCCCGATGGGCATTGTCGCGGTCAACCCGAATTCCAAGATTTTCTGCCGGATGCTGGACCGCAACCCCGAAGCCGTGATCGACGAGGCGTGGCTTTTTGCGAAATTTGCGCGGGCCGTCGAGATGCGCGACCGGCTGTTTCCGGCCCCGTTCTATCGCCTGATCCATGCCGAGGCCGATGGGTTGCCGGGCGTTGTGGTAGACCGGTTCGGCGACACTGCCGTGATCCAGCCCAACGCCGCCTGGGCCGAGGCCCTGATCGGCCCAATGGCGGATGCCTTGCAGCGCGCGACCGGCGTGACCACCGTGCTCAAGAACGGATCGGGCCGCGCCCGCACCCTTGAAGGGCTGGATGAGGAAAACGCCACTCTGATCGGCACCGCGCCCGACGCGCCCCTGCCGGTCGTGATGAATGGCGCGACCTATATGGCCGACCTGACCGGCGGGCAGAAGACCGGCCTTTTCTATGATCAACGTCCTAACCACGCATTTGCCGCCCGGCTTTGCAAAGATGCAAAGGTTCTGGACGTGTTCAGCCATGTGGGCGGCTTTGCACTGGCGTCGCTGGCCGGTGGCGCGGCCTCGGCCCTCTCGGTGGACGGGTCCGCAGCAGCGCTTGACCTGGCCGAGGCGGGGGCGCAGGCTTCGGGGTTTGCCGATCGGTTCGAGACCCGCAAGGGCGATGCGTTTGACGTGCTGGCCGCGCTTGGCGAAGAGGGCGCACAGTTCGATGTTGTGATCTGTGATCCGCCCGCTTTTGCACCATCGAAACCCGCAATGGAAAAAGGGCTGCGCGCTTATGAACGTGTGGCACGCCTTGCGGCGCCGCTGGTGGCCGAGGGTGGCTATCTGGTGCTCTGCTCCTGTTCCCACGCGGCAGACCTGACACGGTTCCGTGGGGCCTCGGTGCGCGGCATCGGGCGTGCGGGGCGCAATGCGCAACTGATCCACACGGGCTTTGCCGGACCGGACCATCCCCTGATGCCGCAACTGGCCGAGAGCGGTTATCTCAAGTCATTGTTCTTCCGCCTGTGAAACGCTACCTGCTCGACACTTGCGTGATCTATCCGACGGTTATGCGTGAAATGCTGCTGGGCGTGGCGGGGGCAGGGGCGTTCCAGCCGCTCTGGTCTGCGCGTATCCTTGAAGAATGGGCGCGGGCGGCGCGCAAGATCGGCCCGCAGGGCGAGGCGCAGGCGCGTGGAGAGATTGCCCTGACCCGTGCGGCCTGGCCCAAGGCCGAAGTAAGCTGGCCCTCGTCGCTGGAAAACCGGCTTTATTTGCCCGATGCGTCCGACACACATGTCCTGGCGGCGGCGATTGCCGGGTCTGCAGATGCGATTGTCACTGTGAACGCCAAGGATTTTCCCAAACACATCCTGTTCGAGGAAGGGCTGGACCGGATTGCGCCGGATGAACTGCTGTTTGGCATTTGGCAGGCCCAGCCCGATCTGGTGCAGGGCGTGGCCGAGGCGGTCCGGGGCGAGGCAGAGCGCCTGTCGGGCGAGGCGTGGGACATGCGGCGTTTGTTGAAGAAGGCGCGCCTGCCACGGCTGGCCAAGGCAGTCAGCGGGCAGGGTGGCAGATAGGGAGGGGCGTTGCCCCTCTTGACGCCGGTGGCGTCAATTCACCCCAAGGTATTTTACCCAAGAAAAAGTCAGGGCGCGATCGTGCCCCATTTGCGTTCAAGGTCCTCGATTGCCTTGATCCGCTGCGCTGTCTTGGGGTGGCTCAAGAGCCAGGCGGGAGTGGTGCCGCCCTTGGTCTTGGTTAGGTCTTCCAGCTTGTGGAACAGGGATTTTTGCGGAGCGGTGCCGATGCCGGATTTGGTCAGCAGGGCTGCGGCATAGGCGTCGGCCTCGTATTCGTCGCCGCGCGACAGGCGGGCCGCCAGGAGGGTGGTGGCAAAACCCGCAAGCAGCGGGCCGATCCCCGGAAGGAACCGGTTGAGCACCATCGCCATGGCCGTGCGCAGGGCATTCTGGCCGGAAAAGTCGATCATGCGGCGGCGCGAATGCCCCAGCGCCACATGGCCCAGTTCATGTGCGATCACGCTGGAGAGTTCTTCGGCGCTGACTTCGCCGGCGCGGTACCGGTTGTAGAACCCGCGCGTGATAAAGATGCGCCCGTCCGGCGCGGCCAGCCCGTTCACGGGGTCGATTTCGTAGATATGCACCCGAATGCGCGGCAGATCGAGCGCCTGCGCCATCTTGCGGATCAGGGGCACAAGGGTCGGATCGGCCAGTTCCGTGGACCGTTCGTCCAGTTCGCGCGCGGTGCGCCAGGCCGACATGCGGAACATCAGCCAGCCATACATCAGGGCCAGAAGGATCGGAGTAAATCGCAACATGGCCTAGATATGGGGCAGAGAGGGGCGCTCAGCAAGCAACATCACCAAAAGCTTTCGATTTGTTGACAGGATGCGTTCTCATATGCCTTCTGCGCATATATGATTGAATTGATTGGTGGAGTAATCCTGATGAATTTTGCGCTCTTTCTGGCAGCTGCGCTTGCGGGGCTTTGGGCCGCGGTCCATGCCGTAATGGGCGGGCGCGAATGCGCAAAACCCTTGTCCACGGACGAGCATGTTCTGCCAATCGTGCGCGAAACCATGCTGTTGTGCTGGCATCTGGTCACGGGGTTCCTGGTGCTGACCAGCCTGTTCCTGTTCTTCGGAGCACTTGGCAATGAAGGTCTGGGCGCCGCAGGCACGGCCATGGCGGGCTGTGTGGCCGTGATCGGGTTGCTCATCGTGCCGATCCGCAAGAATTCCTATGCGAAACTGCCGCAGGGCTGGCTGTTCGTGCCAGTGGCGTTCTTGGGACTTTGGGGGTTGATGGGTTAGCGGGTGAGTTCTTTCATGCCCGCTTCGATACCTTGCAAGGTCATCGGGACCATGCGGTCCTCAAAAATTTCGCGGATCATCTGGATCGAATGGGTGTGGCCCCAGTATTTCTCGGGGACAGGATTGATCCAGAGGTGAGACGCCCATTGGTCGCGGGCCCGTTCCAGCCAGACCTGCCCGGCCTCCTGATTCCAGTGTTCGTTGGCACCGCCGGGATAGGCGATCTCGTAAGGGGACATTGAGGCGTCGCCCACGAAAATACATTTGTAATCCGGCCCGTAGGTACGCAGAACCTCCCATGTCGGGGTCTGCTGGTCCCAGCGGCGGCGGTTGTCTTTCCACACGCCTTCATAGAGGCAGTTGTGGAAGTAGAAATGCTCCATGTGCTTGAATTCCGATCGCGCCGCCGAGAACAGTTCTTCGACCACGCGGATATGCGGATCCATCGAGCCGCCGATATCAAGGAACAGAAGCACCTTGACCGCGTTACGCCGCTCGGGGCGGGTTTTCACATCAAGATAGCCATGTTCGGCGGTGGCCCGGATGGTGCCGTCAAGGTCCAGCTCGTCATGGGCGCCGTCACGGGCCCAGCGGCGCAGGCGTTTCAGCGCCACCTTGATGTTGCGGGTGCCAAGCTCGATATTGTCGTCAAGGTTGCGGAATTCGCGCTTGTCCCAGACCTTGACCGCGCGCTGGTGGCGGCTTTCTTTCTGGCCGATGCGCACGCCTTCGGGGTTGTAGCCATAGGCGCCGAAGGGTGATGTGCCGGCAGTGCCGATCCATTTGTTGCCGCCCTGGTGACGGCCTTCCTGTTCCTTGAGCCGCTCTTTCAGCGTCTCCATCAGCTTGTCGAAACCGCCAAGCGATTCAATCTCGGCCATTTCCTCGGGCGACAGGTGCTTTTCGGCCATCTTCTCGAGCCAGTCGCCGGGGATGTCGACAGCGTTCAGAACGTCCTGCATGCTGATCTGTTCAAGCCCTTTGAAGGTCGCGGCAAAGGCGCGGTCGAACTTGTCGAGATTGCGTTCATCCTTGACCATGATCGTGCGCGCCAGAAAATAGAACGCCTCGATATCATAGGTCGCCAGCCCCGATTTCACCCCTTCCAGAAAACTCAGGTATTCGCGCAGGGATACCGGCACGCCACCGTTTCTGAGGTTTTCGAAGAAGGGCAGGAACATGGGATCAGACCGCCAGGCGATGTACGAAAATGGTCAAAAACAGACCGAGGATGGCAAAAGCAATCGCGTAGGCGGCTGCATATTGCAAGATATCAAGGCGTTTTCCCTTGCGTCGCTTCGCGATCAGGGTGCCCAGTAGCGCCCCGAATATGGTCGAAAAGATCACGATCATCTGGCTCAGTATCTCCCTTTGAGCGGGCTGAGCGCCGCGATTTCGCGCAGTTTGGCGCGCACCGCCCAGTCCGGGCCAAACCCGTATCTTGCCCAGCCCAGACTGTCCAGACGTACGGTTTCGGCTTCTTGAGCGCGGTTACTTAGCTCAAGCGACTCGGCCTGCAAGAGCATCAGCGTTGACAAAAGGGCCGCGTTTTCCGACCGGGCCGCTACGTCAAGCTGCGGCGTGATGATCGACAGGGCTTCGTTGCCGCGTCCGGCCGAGATTTTGTAGGCCGACAGCTGGGTTGCGACAAAGGCGCGGTGCAGCTCGGCATGCGGCGCGCGGCGCAGGGCCTGATCGGCATAAAGGAAATGCGTATGCGCCCGGTCTGCATCAACCGATTGCAACAGGCGGGCCAGCGCATAATGGCTGAACCCGAGGCGATGGTCGGACCAGCCTTCGCGGCGGGCGATGTTCAGGGCGTGCTGGGCGGCGGCGCGCCGTTCGGCGGCACCGGTGCCGGGTCCAAGGGCGCGCTGGATCGCGTTGATCCAGTCGCGCGGCGTTTCCTTGAGATAGACCGGCGACCGCCCCTGTCCGCGCGGGTTGATCCGCGCAAGGATCGTAGGCAGACGTGCCGCGACCTGTTCGCGGGTCATGCCATTGGCGAGCGACGGATCGTAATAAGCGCGCAGCACCAGCATATCGAACCCGGTCAGCACGGCATGCACGTTATCGTCATTGAAGACGCTGTCAGACAGACGATAGAGGTCGTTCAGGGGGCCAAGCGCCTGTGCCAGTTCCTCGTGCAGGCAATCGCGCACCTCTTGCGGGCTGGCATCGTTGGGCAGGAAAATCGCCAGCTTGCTGCGCCCTTGCAGCAGCGACCAGTTGGTTTTGGTCGAATTGCGGGCGCTGCGGTACTGCGTAATGGTCGAAACATTCGGGGCCACGAAACAGGCGGCATGCGGCAGACTGCGCTTGATCTGCTGGCGCGAGATCGCCTCGATCGTGATATTGGCGTCCTTGGCATTGCTGACGTTGATGTCGATCCGCGCCTCGTTGCGCAGCCGATAGATGAGGCGCGTCAGATCGGGTTGCAGGCTTGCAGGCGGGCGGCCGGTGACGCGCACGGTAATCGGGCCTTCGAACCGGGTGAGGATGGGCAGGGTGCGCCCGCTCTCCATCTTGAAGGACAGGTCCAGAAAATCGCGCGCGATGTCGCGGTTTGACCGCAGGGGCGGGGCCGGCTGAGGGCTTGCAAAGATCTTCATCGGCGGCAGGGTTGTGTCCGCCACCGCGGCCCGTGTGGGCGGCTCGCTCTGCGGGGCTGACATACAGGCACCCAGTAGCAGGCAAAGGGGAAGCGCGAAACGTTTCATAACGGCCGCTGGTACCGGATGAAGGGTGTCAGTTTGCCGATACGGTCATAGAGTTTGCGCGCGGTTTCGTTGAAATCCTGTGTCAGCCAATAGACCGAGGGGCTGCCCTGCGCATCGGCGGCGGCATAGACGGCCTCGATCAGGGCACGGCCAACGCCGGTGCCGCGCGCCTCGGGGGCGGCGTAAAGGTCTTGCAGGTAACAGGTGTTCTCGACCTTCCACGCATGGCGATGAAACAGGTAATGGGTCAGCCCGACAAGGGTGCCATCCCTTTCCGCGACAAAGCAGGAAAAGTCCTGCGGGTCGTCGCCGATCAGCCGCGCAAAAGTGCTTTCATAAACCTCTTCCGGCACGGTCGTGTTGTAAAAGTCGAGATATGCCGTCCAGAGACCACGCCACTGCGCTTGATCTTCGGCGCGTAACGCACGGATCACAATGGTGTTTTTCCCGTTCTGATCTGTCGGCATTCCGTTCTCCCGGCGCGGGCGATCCGCAGGTGGCATGCCCCATGGCTAGGGGGCTAGTTAGGCGACAATAGGGCGTGAACCAGAAATAATCACGCCCTTTCGCCCAGAATTATCCACGTTGTGATCGCGCCATGAAAGCCAGGCGTTCGAACAGGTGCACATCCTGTTCATTCTTGAGCAACGCGCCGTGCAATTTCGGCAGGGCATTGGCCCCGTCACGCTGCAGGTCTTCTGCATCAAGATCCTCGGCCAGAAGCAGTTTCAGCCAGTCCAGCACTTCCGAGGTCGACGGTTTTTTCTTGAGACCCGGCGTCTCGCGGATTTCATAGAACCGCGTCAGGGCCGTGGTCAGCAGCGACTCCTTGATTCCCGGGTGATGGACCTCGACGATCTGTTTCATCGTGTCATGCTCGGGGAAGCGGATATAATGGAAGAAACAGCGGCGCAGGAAGGCGTCGGGCAGTTCCTTTTCATTGTTCGAGGTGATGATGATGATCGGGCGCTGTCGCGCCTTGATGGTTTCGCCGGTCTCGTAGACGTGGAACTCCATCTTGTCGAGCTCCTGCAAAAGGTCGTTCGGAAACTCGATATCGGCCTTGTCGATCTCGTCGATCAGCAGCACAACCTTTTCATCCGCCTCGAAGGCTTCCCAAAGCTTGCCTTTCTTGATGTAGTTTTTCACATCATGCACGCGTTCTTCGCCAAGCTGGGAATCCCGCAGGCGGCTGACGGCGTCGTATTCATAAAGCCCCTGTTGTGCCTTGGTCGTGGATTTCACGTTCCATTCGATCATGCGCAGGCCAAGCCCGTTGGCCACCTGTTTGGCCAGCTCGGTCTTGCCGGTGCCCGGTTCACCCTTGACCAGCAGTGGGCGTTCCAGCGCCACCGCTGCGTTCACGGCCACGGTCAGGTCATCTGTCGCCACATAGCTGGCTGTCCCTTCAAAACGGTGCGTCATGTTCATCCCTTCCTGCAAGTCTTGCAAGCGCGCGTCAGTCCTTGATTTGTCAGACAACGAGGTAAAGGGGGCAGGGCGCTTTGGCAAGGCGGGCCGTGGCGTCGCGGCAGGGTGGATTCGTTGGAGGTGCGGAAAAGTGATGCAGGTTTCTCTGTGCCTGCCGCCTGCCGGAGGCCCGCTGACGTGGTACTGGCTTGTTTCCTATACGGAAACGGTGGATTGCTTTCTTTTGCATCGCATTTACGTGAAACCGGGCAAAACAGTGCTTTGACTAGTGACAATCCCTTGGGAACCCGCTATTGCCGTGCCCAGAGTTAAGGGGGGTCTGATGTCTGAGGAAGTCACGATGACGGACGTTAGCCACGACGAGGGAACTAGCATGAAAGCAGAAACTTTCCTGCCTGACGATTATCGTCCGGCAGAGGACGAACCGTTCATGAACGATCGTCAGATCGAGTATTTTCGCCGCAAGCTGATCGCGTGGCGGGATGAGCTTCTTGAAGACAGCCGCGACACCATCGAAGGGTTGCAGGAAAGCACGCGCAACATTCCGGACGTGGCCGATCGTGCCTCCGAGGAAACCGACCGCGCGCTTGAATTGCGCACCCGCGACCGCCAGCGCAAGCTGGTTGCCAAGATCGACTCGGCACTGCGCCGGATCGACGAAGGCGAATACGGCTATTGCGAAGTGACGGGTGAACCGATTTCGCTCAAGCGTCTGGATGCGCGTCCGATCGCCACCATGAGCCTTGAAGCGCAAGAGCGTCACGAACGCCGCGAGCGCGTGCACCGCGACGATTAAACCGTCGTGATTGCGAAAAATTTCGGGCGCCGGGGCTTTTGCCCCGGCGTTTTTCGTTTCAAAAGGAACGCATGAGTCTCGCAGGTCTTAAAATCAAGATTGTCGGCGCCGGTATCGGCGGCCTGACGGCGGCGCTTGCCCTGCGGGCGCGCGGTGCCGAGGTCACGGTTCTGGAACAGGCCGAGGCCATCACCGAGGTCGGCGCGGGACTTCAGGTCAGCCCGAACGGTTTTGTCGTGCTGCGCGCGTTGGGTCTGGAAGACGCCTTGCGTGCCCGCGCCGTGCAGGGGCAGGCGGTGGAACTGCGTGATTACAAAGCGGGCAGGCTGGTGTCGCGGCTGGACCTTGGTTTGCTGCCGGCCGATCAACCCTATTTCTTCCTGCACCGCGCCGACCTGATCGACCTTCTGGCAGAGGCCGTACGGGCGCAGGGGATCAAGATCCGCCTGTTGCAAAGGGTCGCGCGGATCGAGGCGACCGACACCCCCGTGATCCATCTGGCCAACGGGGCCGAGACGCGCGCCGATCTTGTAGTCGGGGCGGACGGGTTGCATTCGAAACTGCGCCCCGAGTTGAACGGCGTGACCGCGCCATTCTTTACACGGCAGGTGGCATGGCGGGCGACCGTGCCCAATACCATGAACCATCCGAACGTGGCCCGCGTGCACATGGGCCCGCACCGGCATGTGGTCAGCTATCCCCTGCGGGGCGGCGAAATCGTTAATATCGTGGCCGTGCAGGAACGGATGGGCTGGGCCGAAGAGGGCTGGACCCATCGCGACGATCCCGACAACCTGCGTAAGGCGTTTGGCGATTTCGGCGGCGACACTGCCCGGTTGCTTGGCGCGGTCGAGAACGTAGGCGTCTGGGGCCTGTTCCGGCATCCGGTGGCGCGCAGCTGGCACAAGGGGCATACCGCGATCCTGGGCGACGCGGCCCATCCGACGTTGCCCTTCATGGCGCAGGGGGCGGTCATGGCCATGGAGGACGCCTGGGTTCTGGCCGACGCGCTGGACAAGGCCGATAACCTTCCCGAGGG
The DNA here is from genome assembly GCF_040225985.1 of Shimia fortis. Taxonomy (NCBI): domain Bacteria; kingdom Pseudomonadati; phylum Pseudomonadota; class Alphaproteobacteria; order Rhodobacterales; family Roseobacteraceae; genus Shimia; species Shimia fortis. The sequence continues at coordinate 307,336 of NZ_JBBPEU010000002.1, read as the reverse complement.
GCTGGCCGCTTATCAGGCGCGTCGTCATGCCCGCGCGTCCAAGGTGGTTGAAACCGCCAATGGCAACGCATGGAAATACCACCTGTCGCTACCACCGCTGCGTTTCGGGGCCCATCTTGGGTTGCGTGTGGCCTCGAGTCTGGCGCCCAAGAAACTGTTGCAGCAGTTCGACTGGATTTATCGCTACGACGTCACAGCGGAAGGCTAGGGCAGGGGGGGCTGCCGGTCCCCCCGACAGATTTCTCCTTTGCCCGCCTCGCGCGCGTGCTATCCTTTTCTCAACCGAACCTGAACGGGACTTTACCCATGCGCCACGTGATCCTTGCCGCTGTTGCGGCTGGCTTTCTTCCTCTGTCCCTGTCTGCCGAAAACCTATGGGAAAAGGTCAAAGAAGGCGCGAGCGAGGCCGGCGCGGCGGTCGGCAACACCGCCCAGGATGTGGGCAAGGTGGTCGACAAGGCCGCCACTGCCGTGGGCGACAGCCTCGATTCGGCGGTCGAAATGGCCTCGAACGAGGACACCCCCGAAGCCACCCGCACCCGCATGGACGCGGTGGCGGATGACACCCTTGCACAACTTCTGGCCGAAGACCCCGAGGCCGCCGCGCTTTTCCAGAAAAGTTATGGCTATGCTGCGTTTGACGCGCGGCAGATCACGCTGGCCGGGGCCGCGGCAGGCTATGGGCGGGGGGTCGCCGTCGCGCGCGAAAGTGGCGCGCGCACCTATATGAAAATGGGCACCGGCGGTGTCGGGATCGCCTTCGGCATTGGCGGCTTTGAACGCAAGCTGGTGATCCTGTTCGAAGAGGCCGCACTGTTTCAGGATTTTGTCGAAAACGGCTATGACGCCACCGCGCGCGCCAGCGCCATGTCGGGCGAGGATGCGCAGCGGCAAGAGGCCCAGTTCGTGGACGGGCGCAGGGTGTTTTATCTCTCGAAAAAGGGCTGGCGGGTTGCGACCTCGGCCACCGGCACGAAGTACTGGAAAGATCCCGACCTGAACTGACCTGCCTCTGCCCCTGACAGGTCAGGCCGCCAGATCGACCCAGACGGGCACGTGATCCGACGGTTTTTCGCGTCCGCGTACGTCCTTGTCGATCTGGCAATCCAGCAGCAAGTCCGCACATTGCGGGCTCAACAGGAAATGGTCGATCCGGATGCCGTCATCGCGGTTCCAGGCCCCTGCCTGGTAATCCCAGAAACTGTAATGGCCGCCGCCTTGGGTGGTGGCGCGAAACGCCTCTGTCAGGCCAAGATTCACGATCCGGCGAAAGGCGGCGCGGCTTTCAGGGCGAGCCAGTGCATCTTCCTGCCAGGCTTCGGGGCGGCGTGCGTCCTCGTCTTGCGGGATGATGTTGTAATCCCCGGCCATAAGGAACGGTTCCTCCAGCGCCAGCAACTCTTGCGCCCGTGCATATAGCCGTTCCATCCAGGCGAGCTTATAGGCATATTTGCCCCCTGCCACCGGCACGCCGTTTTCGATCTCGACGGGGTTGCCATTGGGCAAGTACAGGCCGCAGACACGGATTGGCACCTCTCCCATCACTGTGGCTTCGATCCAGCGCGCCTGTTCGTCGGCGTCATCACCGGGCAATCCGCGGGTGACATCCTCTAGGGGCAGTCGCGACAAGATCGCGACTCCGTTGAAACTCTTCTGGCCGTGGGTTTCCACCTGATAGCCGCGATCTTCAAAAATCTCGCGGGGGAAAGCCTCGTCCACGGATTTGATTTCCTGAAGCACCACCACATCCGCGTCGGCCTCGTCCAGCCATTGCGGCAGAGCCAGAATACGCGCCTTGATGCCGTTGATATTGAAGGTTGCGACTTTCATGGCGGCTCTCCCGTTGTCCTGCCTCTTTTGTATCCCGCAGGGGGGCGGGGCATGCAAGGGGGGATTCGCCCCTGCAAGTCATGGAGAGAGCACAGGCGTTCCCCCGAGGAATCACCCCTGCCGATTCTGCGAATTTTTCCGGTCGAACCGGTGCGAGAAACGCGTTTGGATCATGCCGTTTGGCCGAATGTGGCGCAAATGTGGCATAAATGCGGCATAAAAATGGCAAATAATTACACCGCAAAAAGTCACTATATTTCAGGTGTTTGGGGGTGATTTTTGATGTGTTTGGAGGGATAATAAACACCAAAAAGGGGAAAAATAGTTTTGCAAAACCCGTTTAACGTGCAAGCGTGAAGAGGCTCAAAACTTCAACACGAAACTACCACTGGAGGGTTTCCAAAATGCTCGCTCAAAAGTCTGCCCAAATGGTTAACGAAGTCTTTGCGAACCGTGCGCTGCACCGTTCAGGGACCAGTATGCATGATGGTCTCGAGACTGAAATGTTCACGTCCGGCCTGTCGCCCGACATGGCGCCTGATGCCCTGACCGGGGGCGGTGCCGAAATGTTCACCTCGGGCCTTGTCCAGATGTTTACCAGCGGCCTTGCTCCAACCGGGGCGGCGACCACGGCCTCTGGGGAAGGGCTCGAGATGTATACCTCGGGTCTGTCGGCCAGCGGCACCTCGTCCGGGACAGGCGAGGCGACCGAAATGTTCACCAGCGGTCTGGTACAGATGTTCACCTCGGGTCTGGCCCCCAAGGCGACGGCCAACGCCACCGCAGGTGAAGGCACCGAGATGTTCACCAGCGGTCTGTCGGCCAGCGGCACGTCGACCGATGCCGGAGACGCAACCGAGATGTTCACTTCGGGGCTGGTGCAGATGTTTACCAGCGGTCTGGCCCCCAAGGCCGATGCCACGGCCGAGGCGGGCGAAGGCGCCGAACTGTTCACCTCGGGTCTCTGATCCGACCTGCCAGCGGGAACGGGGCGCAGGGTTGCGCCCCTTCACACAGAAGAGGGAGATTTGACATGACCAATATCGTGCACCTTGACGTCCCGTCCCGTCGGTTGCCCCGTGCCGAGCGCGCCGCTGCCCTGATGCAAAGCTTTGCACGCCATCGCCGGTTCGGGGATGACGTGTTCTGGCTCAAGGAAAATGCCGAGCTTCTGAATATTCTGGAATGCACGGGCGCGCCCGTGTCCGAACAGGGGCTGGCCGCCTATCAGGGGTTTTACGACAAGGTGGAAAAACGACTTCAGTTTTTCCCGCAATATTACCGCTTCCTGCTGTCGATCTGTCTTGATCTCGAAGACCTTGGCATGTCGGGACAAAAGGGGCCCGCTTTGGCCGACTGGGTGGCCAGGCAGGGCTTTGCCCGCGCCGAACTATCCGATCTGCAACGCATGGAGGCCCGTCGCCTGATGACCCGCCGGGGGGTGGATCCGCTGGCCGAAGATGCAGGCCTCGAAGACCGGATGCGCGCCTTTATCGCGCGTTCCGCCACCTTTGCGATGCCCAACAAAAAAGCCGCCTACGAGCTGACCCACGCGGTGTTCTACCTGTCGGAATACGGGCGCAAAGACCCAATGCTTGATGCCGAAACCGGCACCTCGCTGGAATTCACAGGCCTTTTGGCGTTTCTGGAACAGAATGCCGACCTTCTGGCCGAGGTCTGTATTGCCATGCGCTATGGCGGGTTCGACGTGCCCGAGGTCTGGGCGCGCTGGCTGGATCGCCACACCCACCTGTTTGAGGTCGAGACCGGCGCGCCGGGCCTGCCGCAGGATGATTATCACGAATTTCTGGTCTGCAACTGGCGGTTGGCCGACACTGGCGACACCGCCTTTGCCAAGCCCGTCAGCGCCGAACGCATGGCCTTTTTCCGTCCCGAAGGCGGGCCGGGGCCCTTGCGCGAGTTGTCTGAATGCATGTTCCGCATGGATGACCGCAGCGACGACTGGGGCAAGATGCGCGCGACCGTTCTGGACAACCTGTCCGAAGATGCACAGGCCGTTGTCTCTTGGGCCGAAACCTCTTGTGACCGGTTTGGTGCCTTTTTCCAGGGGTTCGCGCGTGCGGATGCCGCCGTGGTCGGATTGTGAGGGCAGGGGTATGCACAAGGCAGCCCTGACCGGAACGGCGCTGGTGGTGATCTACACGCTGATGATTTCATCCGCGGATGCGATCACCAAATTCCTGTCCCATGGCTATGCCGCCCCGCAGCTCTTTGCGGTTTCGGGCCTGTTGGTGGCCGCGCTTTCGGTGCTGTCGGCCCGGTTCGGGCACCAACGGCAGACCCTGCGTACCACCTGTCCGCGCGCCATGGCGCTTCGGGCGGGGGTGACGATTGCGGGATCGGTCGCCTTTTTCCACGCCTTCCGCCTGCTGCCCTTTGCCGAGGTCTTTGTTTTCATCGGTATGATGCCTTTGTTCGCAGGGCTGTTTTCCGGCCTGTTCCTTGGCGAACATGTCCGCCCGCTGGCCTGGGGGGCGCTTGGGGCCGGGTTCATCGGTGTGTTGCGCCTGTTTCCGCAAGGGCTGGCGTCGGTTTCCACGGGGCACCTGATCGCTCTGGCGGCGTGCCTCTGTGGCACCCTGTCGATGGTGCTGGCGCGCTATATCGGCCGGTTTGAAACCAATGCGCTGGCGCAGGTGTTCTATCCGAACCTCGCGCTAGGTGCGGTTATGGCGGCGGCCCTGCCTTTTGTATATAAATCCATGCCACTCACAGACATGGTCTGGGTCGCCGCCTATGGGGGCGTGCTGTTCGTTGCGCGCTGGCTGTTGGTGGTGTCGCTGCGGATGTTGGCCGCTTATGCAGTGACCCCACTGATGAACCTGCAATTCGTCTGGATGGTGATCCTCGGGGCATGGGTTTTCGATTAAATCCCGGGCCCGCATATTTATCTGGGCGTCGCAATTGTCATCGGGTCGGGCATCTTCCTGATCTATGACCAGATGCAACCGCACAACGCTCCAGGCCCGCTGGCCCCGCGCCTGAAAACCCGCCTTTCAGGGTTTCATCTCAAGCTGAAGAAAGCCTGACAAAATTTTGTTTTACATAGAGAAACTGGTGCCGCACCCGCAGGACGACGTGGCATTCGGGTTCTCGATCACGAAACGCGCGCCGATCAGTTCTTCGGTAAAGTCGATCACGGCATTTGCCAGAAACGGCAGCGACACGGAATCCACGAGAACCTTTTCGCCGCCCCCTTCCAGAACAAGATCGTCGTCGGCCGGCGCGTCAAGCTTGATTTCATACTGAAACCCCGAACACCCGCCGCCTTCTACGGCCACGCGCAGGCCCTGGCCCTGCGACGCGGCACCGATTTCGGCCAAACGTTCAAAGGCCCGTTCCGTCACTTTCGGTGGCAGCTGCATTTTGTCACTCCTGACAGGTGCTTGTTAAGAAGGTCACGCCAATTTCGCCGGTTCATTTCCCGGTCATATGTGCAATATAGAAACCATAAGCACAGGCCACAAGGACCAGCAGACATGCGCGCGCCTTATGCATCCGATCCAAGCACCGCCCGGGGACGGCGCGTGCCGGAAGAGGAAAGCTCGTTTCGCACCTGTTTTCAACGGGATCGCGATCGCATCATCCATGCCAGCGCCTTTCGGCGGCTGAAACACAAGACCCAAGTGTTCGTCGAACATGAGGGCGATTATTTCCGCACCCGCCTGACCCATTCAATTGAGGTGGCGCAGGTGGCGCGGACGATTTCCGGTGCGCTGGGGTTGGATTATTCCCTGACCGAGGCAGTCGCGCTGGCTCATGACCTTGGCCATCCGCCCTTTGGCCATACGGGAGAAGATGCGCTGGATGAGTTGATGCAGCCCTACGGTGGCTTTGACCATAATGCGCAGGCGGTGAAAATTGTCACCTCGCTTGAACGGCATTATGCCGATTTCGACGGGTTGAACCTGACATGGGAGTGTCTGGAAGGCATTGCCAAACATAACGGGCCGGTGACCGGCACGCTGCCTTTCGCACTGGCGGATTATAACGCCAAACACGACCTTGAACTGCATACCTACGCCAGCGCCGAGGCGCAGGTGGCCGCTCTGGCCGATGACATTGCCTATAACAACCATGATCTGCTGGACGGGCTGCGGGCCGGGTTGTTCACCGAGGACGAGGTCGCGGAACTGCCGATCCTGTCAGAGGCTTACGCCGCCGTGGACCGCAAATACCCCGGCCTTGCGCGGGTGCGCCGCCGCCACGAGGCGCTGCGCCGGGTCTTTGGCGTGATGGTGGGCGATGTCATCGACACCTCACAGCATCTCATCAAGGAAAGCGGCGCCAGCTCTGTGGCGGATATCCGGGCAAACGGTGCGCCTGTGGTGCAGTTCTCGCCGACGCTCTGGGCCGATCTGAAACAGATCCGCGCCTTCCTGTTCACGCGCATGTACCGCGCGCCCACGGTCATGGTGAAACGGGCCGAGGTCACGCAGGTGCTGAAAAATCTGTTTCCCGCCTATATGGCCGACCGGTCGCTGCTGCCCGAGAACTGGCGCAGCGAGATCGACAGCGCCTGTGATGAAACCGCGCTGGCCCGGATCGTGGCCGACTATATCGCGGGCATGACAGACCGCTACGCGCTGCAGGAGCACGAGCGGTTGTTCGGCACCTACAAGGGGCGGACGGTGTGATCGGTTGACCTGACCGCCAGTGGTGGTAAACCCCGTCCAAACCTATCAAGGACGGCTCAGATGAACCTTTTCACCGAAATGCGCGGGCTGGTGATTGCCGCGCTGGAACAGATGCAAACCGAGGGCGCGTTGCCCGAGGGCCTGGATTTCGCCAATGTCGCGGTCGAGCCACCGCGCGATGCTGCGCATGGAGATATGGCCACCAACGCCGCGATGGTGCTGGCCAAACCCGCCAAGATGAAACCCCGCGACATCGCCGATGTGCTGGCAGGCAAGCTGGCCGAAGATGACCGCGTGACCAGCGCCGAAGTGGCTGGTCCGGGTTTTCTCAACCTGCGTCTGGCGCCGGTACTGTGGCAGGCACTGATCAAGGCGACACTGGACACCGGCGCCGGATTTGGCCGTTCGACCATGGGACTGGGCAAAAAGGTCAATGTTGAATACGTGTCGGCCAACCCCACCGGCCCGCTGCATGTGGGCCACACGCGCGGGGCCGTGTTTGGCGACGCGCTGGCCAGCCTGCTGGATTTCGTTGGCTATGACGTGACCCGCGAATATTACATCAATGACGGCGGGGCGCAGGTCGATGTGCTCGCGCGGTCGGTGTACTTGCGTTATCTTGAGGCACATGGTCAGGACGTCGCCTTCGAAGACGGCACCTATCCCGGCGACTATCTGATCCCGGTGGGTGAGGCGCTCAAGGACAAGGTGGGCGATGCCTATGTCAACCAGCCCGAGGATGTCTGGCTTGTCGAGGTGCGCGAGTTCGCAACCGAGGCGATGATGGATCTGATCCGCGCTGACCTCAAGGCGCTTGGCGTCGAGATGGACGAATTCTTCTCGGAAAAGTCGCTCTATGGCACGGGCCGGATCGAGGCTGCGCTCAATGCGCTGGACGAAAAGGGCCTGATCTATGAAGGCGTGCTCGAGCCGCCCAAGGGCAAGAAACCCGAAGATTGGGAACCGCGCGAACAGACCCTGTTCCGTTCGACCGACCATGGCGATGACGTGGATCGCCCGGTCAAGAAATCAGATGGGGCGTGGACCTATTTCGCGCCGGACATCGCCTATCATTATGATAAGGTTTCCAGAGGCTTCGACGAGCTTATTGATGTATTTGGCGCGGACCACGGAGGGTACGTCAAACGCATGAAAGCTGCCGTGTCGGCCCTGTCGGACGGCACCGTACCGCTGGACATCAAGCTGACCCAGCTGGTCAAGCTGTGGAAGAATGGCGAGCCGTTCAAGATGTCCAAACGGGCCGGCAATTTTGTCACCCTGCGCGACGTGGTCGATCAGGTCGGGTCGGACGTGACCCGTTTCGTGATGCTGACCCGCAAGAACGACGCGCCGCTGGATTTTGACTTTGACAAGGTGCTGGAACAGTCCAAGGACAACCCGGTTTTCTATGTGCAATACGCCCATGCGCGGGTGTGTTCGGTGCTGCGCAAGGCGGGCGAGGCGGGCATCGCCGCCGACGACGCCACGCTGGCGGCATCCGACCTGTCGAAACTGTCCCATCCGGCCGAGATCGCGGTGGCCAAAAAGATCGCCGAGTGGCCGCGCCTTGTGGAAATCGCGGGCCGCACCCACGAACCGCACCGCGTCGCCTTCTATCTCTATGAACTGGCCAGCGAATTGCACGCGTTCTGGAACAAGGGCAACGACGACGCGTCGCTGCGCTTTATCCAAGACGGCGATGTTGTGACGTCGCAGGCGAAAATCGCCCTCGCGCGCGCCGTAGCCGTTGTTATTTCTGCTGGTCTTGGTATTCTTGGGGTCAAGCCCGCGCAAGAGATGCGATAAAACTGCACGTCGCGCGGGGTTGAGGTTTAGGCAAGACAACCCCGGCGACACGGCTTCGCCGGTGGAGCGAGGCGAGCATGACAGATTTTCCAGCGGAATACGCAGCGGCAGAACAGGGGGAGTCTCCCCGGTCGGCCCGCTCGATGGGGATATTGGTCAACTGGGCCGGTGCGGCGGTTTCATTGGCGCTTGTGGCGGGCACCTGTGTCTGGGGCTACAAGTTGCTTGTGCGTGACGTGAGTGGCGTGCCGGTGGTGCGCGCGGTCGAAGGACCGATGCGCACCCGCCCCGAAGACCCCGGCGGACAACAGGCCGCGCATCAGGGCCTTGCCGTCAACGCGATTGCTGCCGATGGCGAAGCGGCCGGTCCGACGGATCGGGTGATCCTTGCGCCGCCCCCAATCAATCTGGGGCAGGACGACCTGACAGCGACGCCGGTCAAGGTGCCTGCAACTGAGGCCACCGTGACCGCCGACGCCCCACCCGCGACCGAGACAATTGACATCGAGGCCCCGGCACCGCTGGACCTGACCCAGCTTGAATCGATCGAAGCTTTGGCCGACAAGCTGGCCAGCAACGTGACCCCGCTGGCCCCGGCTACCGAGGCCGAAGAAACCCCTGTCAAGGTCTCGCTGAGCGATGTGGCGGTGGCGCCCGAAGACGAGGCGCCCACAGCAGCCCCAGAGGAAAAGCCCGAGATCATTGGCGGTCTGAAGCGGTCCCTGCGTCCGCAGGTCCGGCCTGCGGGTCTGGCTGCGGCGCCGGTTCAGGTGGCCTCGACCGATCCGATTGCCGCCGCCCCGACCGTGACCGACCCCGAGACCATTCCCGCGGGCACCCACATGGTACAGCTTGGCGCCTTTGCCAGCACCGAGATCGCCGCGGCGGAATGGAACAAGATGAACACTCGATACGAGGATTACCTTGGCGACAAGACCCGCGTGATCCAGAAGGCGCGCAGCGGCGGGCGTGATTTTTATCGCCTGCGCGCGATGGGCTTTGCTGATCTCAGCGATGCCCGCCGCCTGTGTTCCGCGCTCAAGGCCGAAGGGGCTGACTGTATTCCGGTGACCACACGGTGACGCGGTTCGGAGCGACCATTCTGGGCTGCGAAGGGCTGCGCCTGACGGCAGACGAAAAGGCGTTTTTTCGCGATGTGCGCCCGTTCGGGTTCATCCTGTTTGCACGCAATATCGACACCGCCGACCAGATCCGCGCCCTGTGTGACGAGTTGCGTGATTGCGTGGCCCACGATGCGCCGATCCTGATTGATCAGGAAGGTGGGCGGGTTCAACGGCTGCGCCAGCCGCTGGCCACCGAATGGACGCCGCCGCTTGAGTTTGTGGCGGCTGCGGGTGATGCCGCTGAACGTGCCATGTACCTGCGTTATTGCATCACGGCGCATGAACTGCGCGCGCTTGGGATTGATGCCAATTGTGCACCGCTGGTCGATGTGGCCTGCGCGGAAACGCACCCGTTCCTGAAAAACCGCTGTTATGGCATGTCGTCAGACTTGGTCGCATCCCTTGGCCGGGCCGTGGCCGAGGGCATGGCCGCCGGCGGCGTCTATTCCGTGTTGAAACACATTCCCGGTCACGGCCGCGCACAGGCCGACAGTCATCTGGACCTGCCACGCGTGTCGGCAGACCGCGCCGCGCTGGACCGCGACTTTGCCCCGTTCAAGGCGCTGAATGATCTGCCGATGGGCATGACCGCGCACCTGGTTTACGAGGCGCTGGACGAAGCCCCCGCAACGACCTCTCAGGTGATGATGGGCCTGATCCGGGACGAGATCGGGTTTGACGGGTTGATTATGACCGACGACATCTCGATGCAGGCCCTGTCAGGGCCACTTGCCACCCGGTCGCGCGACTCGATTGCCGCCGGATGTGACGTGGTGCTGCACTGCAACGGTGATTTTGCCGAGATGCAGGAGGTCGCCGCGGCAAGCGGCGAGATGACCGAGGCGGCGCAAACCCGTGCGCAGGCCGTGCTTGACCGCCGCCCACAACCCGAAACAGTTGACATTCCGGCCTTCACTGCCGAACTTGAAGCCCTCTTAGCAGGGTAGGCGTATGTCCGAAGAGACAGGTCAGGAAAACCTTCAGCTGTCCGTCGCCGACCGGCTCGCGGCAGAGGCGCTGATCGTGGATGTGGACGGGTTCGAGGGCCCGCTCGACCTGTTGCTGACCCTGTCCCGCACCCAGAAAGTGGACCTTCGGAAGATTTCCATCCTGCAATTGTCGCGTCAGTACCTGGCCTTTGTCGAGAAGGCCAAGCAGCTTCGGCTGGAACTGGCGGCGGATTATCTTGTAATGGCGGCATGGCTGGCCTTTCTCAAATCCCGCTTGCTTTTGCCGCCCGACCCGACAGAAGAGGGGCCTTCGGGCGAGGAGCTGGCCGCGCATCTCGCGTTTCAGCTGGAACGCTTGCAGGCCATGCGCGACGCTGCCGCCAAGCTGATGGCCCGCGACCGTCTGGGGCGCGATTTTTTTGCGCGCGGCGTGCCCGAGGACGTGACCCGCGTGCGGCGCGTGACCTATACGGCGACCCTGCTGGACCTCATGCAGGGCTATGCTCGCATCCGAACCCGCGACGACTTCCGCCCCTTCGTGCTTGACCGGGACTCGGTCTATACAATGGAAGAGGCGCTGGACCGGATGCGCGGGATGATCGGGTTTTCCGGCCAGTGGACCGATATCCTGAGCTATCTGCCCGTGGGGTGGGAAAACGACCCCAAGAAACGCCGGTCGGCCACGGCGGCGACCTTTGCGGCCTCGCTGGAACTGGTGAAGGAAGGCAAGGCCGAGATCCGCCAAACCGAGGTTTTCGCGCCGATCCAGCTACGGAAAAAAGATCAAGACCATGTCTGAAGAGATTGAAGAAAAAGAAGAAAGCCTGTTCGAGGCACCGCCCATCGCCGAGCAGGAACGTATGTGCGAGGCCATCCTGTTCGCCAGCGCCGAGCCGGTCACGGTCAAGGAACTAAACAGCCGGATGCCGCATGGGTGCGACGCCGCCGAGGCGCTGGTTCATCTGCGCAAACGCTATGAGGGGCGGGGCGTGCGGGTTGTGCGGGTGGGGGATGCCTGGGCCATGCGCACCGCGCCCGACCTTGGTTTTCTGATGCAGAAGGAAATGGTCGAGACCCGCAAACTGTCGCGGGCGGCCATCGAAACGCTGGCCATCATCGCCTATCACCAGCCAGTGACCCGCGCCGAGATCGAGGAAATCCGCGGTGTCAGCGTCAGCCGGGGCACGATCGACCAGTTGCTTGAAATGGAATGGATCCGCTTTGGCCGTCGCAAGATGACTCCGGGGCGGCCCGTGACCTTTGTCGTGACGGCTGAATTCCTTGACCATTTCGGGTTGGAAAACGCCCGCGACCTGCCCGGGCTGAAAGAGCTGCGCTCGGCTGGTCTGTTGGAAAACCGCCCGCCGCCGGGGACGATGCCCAAACTGGGCGGCGAGGACAGCGAAGAAGACGACACCGATGCCGAGGGCCAGTCGGAAATGTTCGAGGAATAGAAACAATCCCTTGAAATAACGAGGAGTTGATCGAAAACGCCCGCCTGTGCCTTAATCTCGGCACATTTGCTGCCTATCTGTCATGATGAGGCAGTAAATAAAGAGTTTAGGAGAGCGTGATGAACGCGAACCAGATTATCAACATGGTCATGCGCCAGTTGGTGCGCCGTTTTGTAAATTTCGGCGTGAATGCCGGTGTGGACGCGATGTCCAAAACCAAGGACAGCGCAGGCCGGGCCGAGCCACAGCAGAACCGCCAGCAGCGCAACGTGCCCCATAACGGCCAGCAGACTGCCAAGCAGGCCAAACAGGCCATGCGGATGGCGCGCCGGATGGGCCGTTTCTGACGACGCCATCAGGCCAGCCCATCTTCCCGGGTCCGGATCAGGCGGGCCCAAAGGGCCTCTGACGCCCCGAGTGCAGCCAATGTCGCCGACACCCAGAGGCAAAAGGTGATCCCCATTGTTTCAAAACCGGGACGGTAGAGCACCGTTGCGGCAAAAACACTTGCGTACATGGTGGTGGAGTTCAGCCCCATCACAGCCCCGCGTTGGCGCGGGTCAAGGCGACTGAGGCGGCTGACGGTCAGGTTCAGGCCCAGATGCTGCAAGACACCCCAGCCGAACATCAGCCCGACAATCATGGCGAAGGATCCCATCCAAGGGGTCATGGCCACGTAATATGCCGCAAGCCCCGCGAACACCGCCAGCAGACCCCGCCGCGGACCGACACGGTCCAGCCACGGATCGAACAGCATCGCCGCGCCAAAGCCCAGACCATAGGACAGCGTCAGCCAACCCGCCTCGCGTACGTCGCGCTGCAACGTGTCAGTCAGGTGCGCGCCGAGGTAATTGTAGATTCCGTAAAACCCCGTGCCCAACATCAGCACCGAGAACAGGGCAGGCAAGATGCCCGGCACGCGCAGCGCGCTCAGCGGTGACGTGACCTCTTTGGCCGGAATGTGGGGCGGAAAGGCGCGGCGACGCAGGATGACAAGGGCGATTACGATCCCCAACGCCAACACCGCAAAAACCGCGCGCCAATGCACAAGGTCGGCGATATAGGCTGACAGGGTCACGCCGCCCACCATAGAGAGCGTCCAGCCGGTCAGGACCATGCCCATCGTGCGCGATTCCTGCCCCTCGGGCGCAAGAATCGCGGCAAGGGAATAGATCGCGGGCAGGGACATGCCGACCCCCACGCCCGCAATCCCCTGGCCAAGGCTGAGCAGGGGCAGAGAGGGGGTCGCAGCACTCAGGGTCAGCCCCGCCACAACCAGCATTAACCCGGTCTGCATGGCGACATGCGGCCCCACCCGGTCGGCGCGCGGTGCGAGGAACAGTGCCGACAACGCCACCCCGACGCCATAGATGGCGGCGGCGGTCATCACGTCCGACGTGCGCGCGACACCCAATCCCGTGGCCACTTCTGCGGCGATGGGGGACAGCACCAGAGAATTGGCCCCGATGAGACCGACACAGATCATCAGCAAAAGAATCATAGGCCATCCCCTTGATGACATGAATAAGGTTCGGCTAGGCAGTATTCGACAAAACCATGTTCAGGGAAGTTCTAATGGCCAAGCGCGATGCAGAAACAGATAATCTTCAGTCATCCCGGCCACGGGCCAAGCCGCTGGATGGTCTGGATCGAAAAATATTAGGCGCCCTGACCGAGGATGCCACGCGATCTTATGCCGATCTCGGGCGCGAAGTGGGGCTGTCCGCACCTGCCGTGCATGAGCGGGTCAAACGTTTGCGGGCCAGTGGCGTGATCAAGCGCACCAGTGCTGATCTGCACGGGCCGTCTCTGGGCAAGGATTTCCTGGCTTTCGTGCATGTCGAGGCAGCAGGTTGGGGCAAGACCGAGGGCGTCATGCAAATGGCTGAACTGCCCGAAGTCGAAGAGGTGCACGCAGTCACCGGAGACACCGGCCTGATCCTCAAGGTGCGCATGGATTGCCCCGAGGCGATGGAGGGGTTTCTGTGGCGCATCTACGACATGCCGGGGGTGCGTTCGACGCGGACTTACGTGGTGTTGTCCACCCACCTTGAACGCGGGGTGCAAGCCGGAATCACGCCGGAACTTTCGCAGGGTGATCACCTGAAATAGAGGTTATACCGCCTTGAAATGCTTGGACAGTTTCAGACCCTGTCCCTGATAATTCGAGGCGATGCCCGCGCCGTAAAGCTGTTCGGGGACATCTGCCATACGTTCATAGACCAGACGCCCCACGACCTGCCCGTGTTCCAGCACAAAAGGTGCCTCGTGGCAGCGCACCTCGAGCACGCCGCGTGATCCGGACCCGCCAGCTGCGTCATGGCCAAATCCGGGATCGAAAAAGCCCGCATAATGCACCCGGAATTCACCGACCATGGCCAGATAGGGCGCCATTTCGGCGGCATAGGCGGGCGGGATATGCACCGCCTCGCGGCTGACCAGAATATAGAAGGCGCCCGGATCAAGGATGATCTTGCCATCGGTGGTGCGCACTTCTTCCCAGTATTCGGCGGGGTCGTAATGCCCGATATTGTCCAGATCAATCACCCCGGTATGGGGTTTTGCGCGATAGCCGACCAGATCGCCCGCGGCAGGTTTGAGATCGACAGAAAACCCGAGCCCGTCATCAATCACCGCCTCGCCATCCACAAGCGGGCTGCGTTCATGCAGGACGCCGAGATCGGCATCGGTAAGAATGCTCTGTCCCTTGCGGAACCGAATCTGGTTCAGGCGCATACCGGGCCGGACCAGTACCGAGAATGAGCGCGGGCAGATTTCGGCATAAAGCGGGCCGGAATAGCCTTGCGGGATGCGGTCGAACTCGGTCCCGCCATCGGTGATGGTGCGGGTCAAAAGGTCAAGCCGCCCTGTCGAGCTTTTGGCGTTTGCCACGGCCTGCACATCTTCCGGCAGGTCCAGAGATTCCATCAGGGGCACGACATAGACGCAGCCCTTTTCCAGAACCGCGCCATCGTTGAGATCAATCCGGTGCATTTCAAATTCGTCCAGCCGCTGCATCACGCTGCGGCCCTGACCGGCCAGGAATGAGGCGCGCACGCGATAGGCCACGGTGCCAAGGCGCAGATCAAGACTGGCGGGCTGGACTTGGCCTTCAACAGGGGCAGGGGAGGCCAGGATTTCGCCATCCCGCAGCATCGCTTCGATGGTCTGGCTGGGCAATACGCCGGTCATGAAATCCTCCCAAACTGTCGTGCCGGATACAAAAAACGCCCGGACCACGAAGGCCACGGGCGGTTTTGTATGGTCGGGCTAGCAGGACTCGAACCTGCGACCTTCCGTCCCCCAGACGGACGCGCTACCAGGCTGCGCCATAGCCCGACGATGGGGCGTTCATAACGTATTTGCGGACGGGGGCAAGTCAAAAAACGCAAACTTTGTTCAGGCATTTTCCTTTTCGGCCACCTGTGCCTGCCAGTCCCTGATCTTCTGCAAAAGGGCGGCGACATCCTCGCGGTGTTCGGGGCGAATGGCGCGCGCGCGGGCAAGGATCGGCAGGTAACTGACCGACAGGTCCATCTCGGTGGAGTCGCGCTCGGGCGCAGGGGGCGCCTCTGGTGCAGAGTCTGCAGCTTCCTCCATGGCGGCCGGGGCCACGTCTTCTTCGACACGGGCCTCTGGCTGCGGTTCTTCGGTGGGGGCCGCTGTTATGTCGGGCATCTCCGGGATGTCTTCCACCTCGGGTGTGTCGTCTTCTGCATCTGCCTCGGCCAGCGTTTGCGCAACGAGCGCCTCGGTGGGGTCAGCGTCGTTTTCCTCGGAAGTGGCCTCTTCCACGGGGGGCGTGGTGTCTTGTGCCACTGTTACAGGGGCGGGCTCGGAGGTAGTAGGGTCTGCCGCAGGCTCGACTGGTGTGTCCTGCTTGGCGGCAATGGCAAAGAGATCGCCCACCACTTCGTCCAGATCTTCGGGTGTGGTGTCGTCGTCAGCGGGCGCCGGTGCGGCGGGCTGCTGAAAGCTCAGGATCGTGCCCGCCTCTTCCGGCGGCTGTTCTTCAGCAATCGCGGGGGTGGCAGTTGCCGAGATGACCTCTTCATCTTCGTCATCAATCGGTTGCGACAGGCCCGAGACGTATTTGATGCCTTTGTCGCGTAGCAGTTTCTGCACGCCTTTGATGGTCATGCCGTCGTCATGCAGCAGTTTCTTGATCCCTCCCAAAAGGCGCATATCGGCCGGGCGGTAGTAACGGCGCCCGCCGGCGCGTTTGACAGGTTTGACCTGTGAAAACTTGCTTTCCCAGAAGCGCAGGACATGGGCCTGCGTGTCCAACCAATCCGCAACTTCGCTGATGGTGCGAAAGGCGTTGGGGGATTTGCTGCCCATTGCGACGGCCCTGCCTTATTTCTTGTTTCCGCTGGCGACCCGTTCCTTCATGAGATGGGACGGCCGGAAGGTCAGCACGCGGCGGGGGTTGATCGGAACCTCTTCGCCGGTCTTGGGGTTGCGGCCTACACGGGCGGCCTTGTCCCGTACGCTGAAGGTGCCAAAGGACGAGATCTTGACCTGTTCTCCATCCACCAGCGCGTCGGACATATGAGCCAGAACACTTTCGACAAGCTGCGCGGAATCATTGCGGGAGAGACCGACCTCTCGGAAGACGGCTTCGCTCAGATCCATACGCGTCAGTGTTTTCTCGCTCATTGCATTTCCCCCTCGTTGTCTGGACCAACTTTAGGGGGAAGGAATTTTCCGAGTCAATATCAACGACTTGGAAAGAGCAGTTTAGACGGAATAGTTCGGGGTTTCCGGCGTGAAAGGGCTAGTTACCAGCGCAGAACCACCGATCCCCATGCCAGACCGCCGCCGATTGCCTCGGTCACGAGCAGATCACCCTGCTTGATCTGGCCACGTTCCACCCCCACCGACAGCGCCAGCGGGATCGACGCGGCAGAGGTGTTGCCGTGGTCCTGAACGGTGACAATCACGCGATCCATCGGGACGCCCATTTTCTTGGCGGTGCCCTGGATGATGCGGATATTGGCCTGGTGCGGGACGATCCAGTCGACCGAGTCGTCGGTCAGCCCGATCTTTTCCAGCGCGGTATGTGCCGTCGAGGTCAGCTTTTCCACGGCCTGACGGAACAGGGCATTGCCCTGCATGCGCAGCTTGCCCGACGTGCCGGTGGTCGACACGCCGCCGTCTACGAACAGCATGTCACGGTATTGCCCGTCGGAGTTTAGGTCCGCGGACAGGATGCCGCGATCCTCGGTATTGCCATTGCCAACCTCGGCCTGCAGCACCAGAGCCCCGGCGCCATCGCCGAACAGCACACAGGTGGCCCGGTCTTCCCAATCCATGATGCGGCTGAAGGTTTCGGCCCCCACGACCAGCACGGTTTTGCACTGGCCCGACAGAATCAGCGCATTGGCATTGGTCAGGGCATAGATGAAGCCCGCACAGACCGCCTGAACGTCAAAGCCGAAGCCGCGCGTCATGCCCAGTTTTTGTTGCAGCATGGTTGCCACGGACGGGAAGGTCAGGTCGGGGGTCGAGGTGGCGACCACGATGCCGTCGATGTCGTCGGCCTGCATGCCAGCGTTTTCCAGCGCGTGACGGGCCGCCTCGAATGCAAGATCCGAAGTGGTTTGATCTTCGGCAGCAAAATGACGGCGTTCAATGCCCGAGCGCGAGCGAATCCATTCGTCTGATGTGTCGAGAGATTTTTCAAATTCCGAATTCGGAACAACCCGATCAGGAAGATAGTGCCCAACGCCTTTGACCACGGCGCGTAGTGTCATGATGTTGTTCCGTTATTGTCCGCTGACGTCGCGGCATCTTGGGGCAGGCTCACGGCGGATGCAACCCGTGCCGCGAGTTTTTCCGAGAAGCCGGACTGTGACAATTTGAACGCCAGTTTGACGGCGGCAGAGACCCCGGTGGCATCGGCGCCGCCGTGGGATTTCACGACCGTGCCGTTCAGGCCCAGAAAAACGCCGCCATTCACGCGGCGCGGGTCGATTCGCTTGTTCAGGCGGTTAAGCGAGGTATAGGCCAGCACCGCCGCCAGTCGCGACAGGGGCGAGAACTTGAACGCTTCGCGCAGCAGGCTGCCGATCAGGCTGGCCGTGCCTTCGCCGGTTTTGAGCGCCACGTTGCCGGTAAACCCGTCGGTCACGATTACGTCGGCCACATCGCCGGGGATGTCGCTGCCTTCAACGAATCCCACGAAATCGAAATGTGCGGCCTCGGCGTTCTGGGCGATCATTTCATGGGCGAGTTTCAGTTCAGCCCGGCCTTTGTGTTCCTCGGTGCCGACATTGAGCAGACCGACTCGAGGTCGGCTCAGCTCCATGCCGTTGCGGGCATAGGAGGCACCCATCAGAGCATATTGCAGAAGGTCTTGTTCATCCGCGCGGATATCGGCGCCGACATCCAGCATGATGTTGAACCCGTGTGCATTGCGCGAGGGCCACAGCACTGCGATGGCGGGGCGGTTGACACCCGGCAGCTTGCGCAGACGCACCACCGACAAAAGCATCAGCGCGCCGGTATTGCCACAGGACACGCAGACATCGGCCTCGCCATTGCGGACCGAGTCGAGCGCCGAGCGCATCGAGGTATCCTGACGCCGCATGACCTGGCTGGGCTTGTCATCCATCGACACGACGCCCAAGGCATCGCGAATCTCGACCCGCCCGGCCAAGGGCTTTTTCTTGGCCACAAGCGGTTCCAGCTGGTCTTTGGGACCATGCAGGATGAACCGGATATCTGGATTTTTCTTGGCCGAATGCGAAATGCCGGCAACAACTGCTGCCGGCCCGCGATCGCCACCCATGGCGTCTACCGAGATTGTGGTGCGCCCGGCACCCGACTTAGCGTTTTCGCTGAAAGCGGTCATGCAGGCGCAATCCCAGAGTGGTTATGCTGCGTCTTCGTCCAGATCGACGTCTTCAACCATGGCGACGACTTCGCGGTCGTCATAGTGGCCACAGGACGCACACACGTGGTGGGGACGCTTCAGTTCACCACAGTTGGGGCATTCATTCGGGTTTGCAGCAACCAGAGCGTCGTGGGCACGACGGTTGTTGCGGCGGGATTTCGAAACTTTGTTCTGCTGGACAGCCATGTCGCAACCTTCGATGTTCTAGGGGGCCAAAGACGACGCTGTGGGCCCGATTTCCTGAGTGTCCCGAGCCATTACGCGTAATGAACGCCCGAGTCCAACTCTAAATTCCAATGAGCGCGCGAAAATACTGCGATTTTCCCAAATCGCAAGGGCTATTTTTCGTCCTCATCCGCAAGTTTATCACGCAACCCCGCCAGACCGGCAAAAGGCCGCGCGTCTTCGTCCGTCATGGCCTTTTTTCCCGGTTCGGTAAAGACCTTTTCCGCAATCTCGGCCCCGTCGGCGCGCGGATATAGTGGCAGGTTCAGTGCCAGTGCTTCGGAAAGGATGGCGGAAATGTCTATTTCCGCGCCCAGCCGTTCGGCGTTTTCATCCTCGGGCATTTCGATTTCCTCGGCGTCTTCATCGACATATGGCAAATCCGCAAGGAAGCGGCGTTCGACCTCGGCCTCGATCCGCGTGGTGACGGGATCGAGGGACACGACGCAGGGCTGCACCACCGTAGCGCCCAGATGGGCGATCAGTTGCCAGTCGGATTTGCCATATGCGCTGATTTGCCCGATCAGCGCCACTTTGCGCAATCCGAGCAAGTCCAGACCGGCTGCCAGTTTATCGAGTTCCGCCTTGCCCGGACGCAGTTCGAAGGGCGTCTTTTGATTCTGCGGCAGGTCCGCCACGCGGAATTTGAGCGGTTTTTCGGGGGTCTCGACCATCGGCAGGGGTGCTTCCATTCTTGAACCAGAGGGATTCATTATGTAAGCGGGATAGAAGGCGACACAAGCCAAGACAAGAGGGCAGTCATGACAGCACGCAGCAATCGCACGAAACTCGCGTTTCTGGGCCTCGCGCTTTCTGTCTCGGTGGCCTGCACCACCCAGTACCGTAATCACGGATATGTCCCCCCGGCAGAAGATCTGTCGAATATCACCGTGGGCGTCGACACACGCGACTCGGTGGCCGAGTCGGTTGGCACGCCCACGGCGTCAGGTGTGACCAATGACGGGGGCTATTATTACGTCCGCACGCGGGTGCGTCATTACGGGGCGCGCGAGCCGCAAGTGGTCGAACGCCGGATGGTCGCGATCACCTTTGATACGCGCGGTGTGGTCAACAACATCTCGGAATACGCACTGGAAGACGGGCAGGCCGTACCGCTTGCACGCCGCGTGACCGACAACGGTGTCGAGGACCAATCGGTCCTGTCGCAGGTTCTCGCAAATATCGGCAACTTCGCTCCGGGCGCGCTCGGCTCCAACTGATCGCTGTAAGCCGGACGTGACAAGAGACTTGGCGCGGCGCGCCGGGGCTGTCATTCTGGTGTCACCTCTGGTGTCTTATACAGGCGGCGGATCAACCGGCGGGGCTTGGGATGGTAGCTTTGGTCAAAGGGCGCTATGTCGCCCGCGAAGCAGAAAACGCAGATGACGTTGCAGCGGCGCAGAAGCTGCGCCAAGTGGCGTTTCATGGCGACGACGGCGACCTTGATCAGGATTCGTTTGATCCGATCTGCACGCATATCCTTGTCGAAGACCGCTCGACGGGCACGCTTGTCTGCTGTTTCCGCTTTCTGCCGCTTGCAGGCGGCAGCGAGATCGATCGCAGCTACTCCGCACAGTTTTACGAACTCAGCGCGCTGCAGGCGTTTGAGGGCGCCATGGTCGAGATGGGGCGGTTCTGCGTGCATCCTGACTATTCGGATCCGGATATCCTGCGGGTGGCATGGGGGGCGATGACCACCTATGTGGACGAGAACGGGGTCGAACTGCTGTTCGGCTGTTCGTCTTTTTCCGGCACCGAGGCGGACGAGTATCTGGACGCTTTCGCGATGCTGCGCGACCGGCACCTTGCGCCGAAACGCTGGTTGCCCAAGGTCAAGGCCCCGAATGTGTTCCGGTTTGCTGCGCGGCTGCGGCGCAAGCCCGACCTGAAACAGGCCCAGTTGCGGATGCCGCCCCTCTTGCGCACCTATCTCTTGATGGGGGGATGGGTCAGCGACCATGCCGTCGTCGACCGCCAGATGAACACGCTGCATGTCTTCACGGGGCTGGAAATCGCCGCCATCCCGCCCGCGCGCAAACGTCTGTTGCGGGCCATCGGGGCCTGAGACTGGCCGGATAATCACCTGCGATCAAACGCGGCCTGTTGACGGCTCCTTGCGGGCGGTTTAGCCCCTCTGGCATGGCACGTATTCCTTTGTTGCAGATGAACGGCATTTCCCTGACCTTTGGCGGGGATCCGGTATTCGACGGGCTGGACCTTGTGGTGCAGCCGGGCGATCGCGTGGCGCTTGTGGGGCGCAACGGGTCGGGTAAATCCACGCTGATGAAGGTCATGGCCGGTCTGGTCGAACCCGATCACGGCGACATCGTGGTGCCGCCGGGGGTGACGGTTGGCTATATGGAGCAGGAACCGGACATGGCGGGGTTTGCCACGTTGGGCGATTTCGCCTCGGCAGCGCTGGACCCCGGCGAGCTTTACAAGGTCGAACGCGCGGGCGAGGGCCTGAAGTTCGATCCCGCCCGCTCGGTTCAAACCGCCTCGGGCGGCGAACGTCGCCGCGCTGCGCTGGCCCGGCTGATGGCCGAGGCGCCGGAACTGATGCTGTTGGACGAACCGACCAACCACCTTGATATCGAGGCGATCGGCTGGCTTGAATCCGAACTGTCTTCGACACGCGCGGCCTATGTGCTGATCTCGCACGACCGCGCCTTTCTACGTGCACTGACGCGTGCAACCCTCTGGATTGACAGGGGAATGGTGCGTCGGCAAGAAAAGGGGTTCGAGGCGTTCGAAGGCTGGCGCGACAAGGTCTGGGAAGAAGAGGACGTGGCCCGTCACAAGCTGGACCGCAAGATCAAGTCCGAGGCGCGCTGGGCCGTCGAAGGCATCAGCGCCCGGCGCAAACGTAATATGGGCCGCGTGCGCGCCCTTGGGGATTTACGGGCCGAACGTGCCGCACAGATCAAACGACAGGGCACCGCCGCCTTTGAGCTGGCTGCCGGTCCGAAGTCGGGCAAAAAGGTCATCGAGGCCAAGGATCTGGCCAAAGCGTTCGGTGACAAAGATATCGTGCGCAATTTCTCGTTGACGATCCAGCGGGGCGACCGCGTGGCCTTTGTCGGCCCGAACGGGG
This sequence comes from Shimia fortis, assembly GCF_040225985.1. NCBI lineage: Bacteria > Pseudomonadati > Pseudomonadota > Alphaproteobacteria > Rhodobacterales > Roseobacteraceae > Shimia > Shimia fortis. Next base: position 285,297 of record NZ_JBBPEU010000002.1, on the reverse strand, counting down.
TGGGCAAGACCACGGTCATCAAGATGCTGATGGGGCAGGAATCGCCGGATGCGGGGCAGGTGACGCTGGGCACAAATCTGGTGCCGGCCATTTTTGACCAATCCCGTGCACAACTGGACCCGGAGATGAGCCTTTGGGACAGCCTGACCGGGGATCCCGACATGCGGGTGTCAGGCAAGGCCGATCAGGTCATGGTGCGGGGCAATCCGAAACACGTGGTGGGGTATCTCAAGGATTTCCTGTTTGATGAACGTCAGGCCCGCGCGCCGGTGCGGTCGCTCTCGGGCGGGGAAAAGGCGCGGCTCTTGCTGGCCAAGCTGATGGCGCGCGAAAGCAACCTGTTGGTGCTGGACGAACCGACCAACGATCTGGACGTGGAAACGCTCGACCTGTTGCAAGAGTTGCTGGATACCTATGACGGCACCGTGCTGCTGGTCAGCCACGACCGCGATTTCCTTGACCGTGTTGCCACCACGACCATCGCCATGGAGGGCAATGGCCGCGCGACCGTCTATGCCGGCGGCTGGAGTGATTATCAGGCCCAGAAGGGCGACGATGCCGCAGAAAAGAGCGCGAAATCAAAGCCCAAGGCGGAAAAGGTCAAGCAGGAGAAAACGCCGAAAGAGGGTTTGAGTTTTACCGAGAAACACCGGCTCGAGGCGCTGCCCGGCGTGATGGAACGGCTAGAGGCCGAGATCGCCAAGCTGGAAGAGTTCCTGATGGATCCGGACCTGTTTACCAAGGAACCAGTCAAATTCCAGAAAGCCACAGATGCGCTGGTCGAACGTCAAACCGCCCTGGCGGAGGCCGAGGAAGAATGGCTGATGCTCGAGGAGAAAGCCGAGAGCGGGTAAAGGGTTTTCTGGGAAAATTTGTGGGTTGGAAAGTCTTTAAGAGATTTTCACGTCTGGGCGATAGCCGTTTTTCAAAGCCGTCAGCGTGGGTTCCGGCGTGATAACGGTCACAATCCCGTTTTGGATGTTCTGCGCCGGACCATAGCCGCCGGGGACAAACGGGTGCAGCGCCCCTTGCCAGAGCAGGGCGGGGCAGGTGTCGGTCAGGATAAAGGCGCCGTCGGGCAGGGTGCCTGCCTCGGCGTGATGGCGACGCTGCCTGAACACACGCGGTACGGCGCGGGCAGTGTGCAAGGCCGTGTCAAAATTTTTGATCGGGCCGGAATGCCCCGCTGCGGCCAGAAAGGCGCGATAGTCGGCGCGGCGACACTCACCGCAGGGGCGGTGCCCCGCGGCCAGCGCCACGGCCTCGTCATGGAAAAACAACTCGGTATAGCGGTTGGGCGCCATCAGCCTGCGCTTGCGGCTTTTGAAGTCGGTCAGGCAACAGACCCACGCCTTGTGCCGCCAACGCGCCTTGGTCAGGCGTTGGCGTTCGTCATGCAAGATCCCGCGATTGCCCATGAAGCTGCCACGGGCGGGATGGGCAAGGATCTCTCCGGTGGGTTGGACGCGGTTTCGCAGGGGCATGGGGACATGCTTGCAGGGGATTGCCGTGCCGTGCAAGACCGCTTTGCGCAATCCCCAAACAGACCGGGCGTTATCCTGATCTGTTCTGCCCTCGCCAAGGGGCGGACCCAAAAAGAAACCCCCAGCACGAGCCGGGGGCAACTTTGTACGTAAGAGCAGACCTGTTTACTGCATCCGCAATGCGCCGTCGATGCGGATGACCTCGCCGTTGAGATAGCCGCTTTCGACGATGAATTTTGCCAGTTGCGCGTATTCTTCGGGGCGGCCGAGGCGTTTTGGACAGGTCACGTCCTGCGCCAGCTGGTCCTGCACCTCTTGTGGCAGGCCCATCAGCATCGGCGTGAGAAAAATGCCCGGCGCAATCGCCATGACGCGGATGCCCGCCTTGGCAAGATCGCGGGCCATGGGCAGCGACAGACCGACGATGCCGCCCTTGGAAGCCGCATAGGCCGCCTGTCCGCGCTGGCCGTCCATGGCGGCGATCGAGGCGGTATTGATGATGACACCGCGCGCGCCGTCTTCTTCGGGCTCGTTTTGCGAGATCACCTCGGCGGCCAGACGGGCGACGTTGAAGCTGCCCACCAGATTGATGTCGATGGTCTTCTGGAACATGTCCAAGGGGTGCGGGCCCTTTTTGCCGATGGTGGTCGCGGCAGGTGCGATCCCGGCACAGTTCACGGCGGCGGTGATGGTACCCATGGCGTCGCGCGCGGCGTTGATGCTGGCCTGAACCGACGCTTCGTCTGTCACGTCGGTCGTGTGGAACGTGCCGCCGATCTCGGCGGCAACGGCGTTGCCGCGCTCTTCGTTCAAGTCGAACAGAGCGACCTTGGCCCCGTTGGCGGCGAAATGGCGGGCGGTGGCCTCGCCCAGACCGGACGCGCCGCCGGTGATGACAGCACAGGTGTTTTCGATTTTCATGGGGGCTCTCCTCCGCACCTTATGAAATGAACATGTGTTCAAATAACAGGGGCGAGGCGTACGTGTCCAGTGTTTTGCATGTGGGGGCCAGCCCCCACGCCCCCGGAGTATTTTCGGCAAGATGAAGAAAAGGGCCCGCGAAGGGCCCTGAACTTGGATATATCTGTGTGAGGAGATTACCCCAGCTGCACCAATGCGTGCCGTTTTTTGCCGGCGCTGAGCTTGATCGGTGAGGCCAACGCGGCGGCGTCGATCATCAGGCCCGCGTCGGTCAGTGGCGCGTCGTCCAGTTTGGCGCCATTTTCCGAGATCAGGCGCTTGGCCTCTTTGCCGGATTTGGCGAGGCCGGATTTGACGATCAACTGCACGATCGAGGTGGGCAACTCGTCTGCGGACAGCGTCAGCGTGGGCAGGTCGTCGCCCACGCCGCCCTTTTCAAACACTTCGCGTGCGGTGGCTTCGGCGGCTGCAGCGGCGTCGGCACCGTGGCACAGGGTGGTCACCGCGTTGGCGAGGATGATCTTGGCGTCGTTGATCTCGGATCCCGCCAGCGCGCCGAGGCGATCGCATTCATCGAGCGGCATCTCGGTATAGAGCTTGAGGAAACGGCCCACATCCGCATCGGTGGTGTTGCGCCAGAACTGCCAGAACTCGTAAGGGCTGCGCATGTCGGCGTTCAGCCAGACCGCACCATCGGCGGATTTGCCCATCTTCTTGCCGTCCGAGGTGGTCAGCAGGGGCGAGGTCAGGCCAAAGATCTGCTGGTCGATAACGCGGCGCGTCAGGTCGATGCCGTTGACGATATTGCCCCACTGGTCGGAGCCGCCGAACTGCACCAGACAGCCATAGCGGCGGTTCAGTTCAAGGAAGTCATAGGCCTGCAGGATCATGTAGTTGAACTCGAGAAACGAGAGCGACTGTTCGCGGTCCAGACGCGATTTCACCGACTCGAACGACAGCATCCGGTTGACGGAGAAATGACGGCCAATGTCGCGCAGGAAGTCGAGATAGTTCAGCTCGTCCAGCCATTCGGCGTTGTTCAGCATCAGGGCTCCGGTTGGGCCATCATCGTAAGAGATGTACTTGGCGAACACCCGTTTGATGCCGTCGATATTGGCGTCGATCTGCTCCGGGGTCAGCAGGGGACGTTCATCGGCGCGGAACGAGGGGTCACCCACCTTGGTGGTGCCGCCGCCCATCAGGGTGATCGGCTTGTGTCCGGTCTTTTGCAGCCAGCGCAGCATCATGATCTGGATGAGCGAGCCCACATGCAGGGACTTGGCCGTCGCATCAAAGCCGATATAGCCCGGCACCACGCCCTTCACCAGCGCCTCGTCGAGGCCCTGGTAATCGGTGCAGTCCGCAAGGAAGCCGCGTTCGATCATGACCGACATGAAGTCGGATTTGGGGTGGTAGGTCATGGTGTTGGTCCCGTATTATGTGACGGGCCGTGTATAGGCGGCGACGGGGCAAAGGAAAAGCCATGTTTCGGGGCAAATCGGGCAAAGATCGGGTTACGGCGCTTGGGGCCATGTCGGGGACCTCGCTGGACGGGGTGGATGCGGCACTGGTCACGACGGACGGGCACGAGATTTTCGAGTTTGGGGAAACCGCCTACCGGACCTATGGGGCCGAAGAGCGGGCGGTATTGAAGGCCGCACTGGGCCAATGGGCGGGGTCGCAGGCCGAGGCGGCGGCGCAGGTGGTCGAGGCGGCGCATCTGGCGTTGTTGGGCGGGTTTGAAGGCGCGGATCTGGTCGGGTTTCATGGCCAGACGCTGGCGCATGAGCCCAAGGGGCGCGGCACCTGCCAGGTGGGCAACGGGCAGTGGCTGGCCGGTGAACTGGGGCTGCCGGTGGTCTGGGATTTCCGGTCTGCCGATGTGCAGCTTGGCGGTGAAGGCGCGCCGCTGGCGCCGTTTTTCCACTTTGCCTGTGCCCGCTGGATCGGCGCGGATAAGCCGTTATGCTTTCTCAACCTCGGCGGGGTGGGCAATCTGACATGGGTGGACCCCCGGAAACCCGCACCCGAGAGCGACGGGGCGCTTCTGGCCTTTGATACCGGGCCGGCCAATGCGCCGATCAATGATCTGATGTTCGAACGGTTGGGCCAGAGCCATGATGCGGATGGCGCGCTGGCGCGGCGCGGCACGGTGGAGACCGGCGCGCTCGAACTGTTTCTGGCCGAGCCCTATTTTGCAAAAATTCCGCCGAAATCATTGGATCGCAACGATTTCGCCGAGATGGTCGCGCTGGTGAAAGAATTGTCGGATGCGGATGCGGCGGCGACGCTGACGGCGATGTGTGCGGCCGGGGTGGCCTCGGGGATGCAGCATTGTCCAGTGCCGCCGGAGCGGGTGCTGGTCACGGGGGGCGGGCGGAACAACCCCGTGTTGATGGAGATGCTGGGCGTATCGCTGGATTGTCCGGTAGCGCCGGTGGAAGAGGTAGGGCTGGACGGCGACATGCTCGAGGCGCAGGCTTTTGCCTATCTCGCGGTGCGCGTGGCCAAGGGATTGCCGACCTCTTGTCCGGGCACGACCGGGGTGTCGGCCCTTGTCGGGGGCGGCACGGTAAGCTGGCCGGAGTAGGGCAGGGGCGTTACGGGTATTTTGCCCGGGAAAAAGCCTAGGGGATGTCGAAGTCGGGGGCGGCGAGGGTAAAACCCTCGAACCGGAAGGCGGGCGACACGGTACAGCCTACCAGGGTCCAGTCGCCGGTGCTGCGGGCGGATTGCCAGTGGTGTTCAGGCACGGTGATCTGCGGGGACTGACCGCCCATCAGGTCGGGGCCGAGGGTGTGGTCCTGTTTCGGACCCTGATCGGTGGCGCTTAGGGACAGGATCAGCGGCGCACCTGCGTAATAGTGCCAGATTTCGGTAGCATCGACCTTGTGCCAGTGGCTTTGTTCGCCTGCCTGAAGCAGGAAGAAGATCGCGGTCCCGGCCGGGCGGGCGCCATCGCCGCCTCCTATCCATGTCTGGCGGTAATGCCCGCCTTCGGGATGGGGGGAGAGGTTCAGATGGGCGATGATCTCGGTGGCGGTCATTGGAGTCTCACAGAATATATTGGTCAGGGAAGATCGTGACTTGGTCCTGTTTATGCCCTGTTCGTCGATAGGGGGCCATATGTCTGCGTGACCGGGTTCAGTTTGTTCCGAGAAGGTGTTGCCTGACGTTCAACTGGTCATCCTTCGCCACGGTCTTTTGCAACTTGCGAAGAAGGTTTAAGGAAACAGCTTTTTGAGCAAGGAACGGGGTTTTGTACAGATGCTTGCGTACCGGGGCTTCTGGGCCATTATAAATCAATTCAGCGCGCCGGTCCGCATAGTTCAGGAAGAGAACGATCAAATAGTCAGCGGTGACGCCTGAGGGGCGAAAATGGGCAGACCCTTTCGGTTTGCCTGTGGCTTTGATCTGCACGGATTTGCCTTGGGATGTTCTGGCATCCACGCCCGTGGCATTTCCACCGATCAGTTCAAGATCAAAGGCCTGGGCCGCGACCGCTTCACCAATGTCTCCGACCAGTTTGCCGTCCAGCGTGAATTGCAGATTGGTTCCGGCATATTGCCTTCGAAGTTGTGATTGTGCTTCGATCAGCGCTGCGACTGCGGGAGGTAATTCAAGATATACGGGCAATTTCGACTTCGAAAATAAGGGGAACCGGCTTTCACCGGTTCCCCTATCGGGGATTTAGTGGTCCTGACCTATTTCAGGATTGAGCGGCCTGCATATTCGGCTGTCTCGCCCAGCAGTTCCTCGATGCGGATCAGCTGATTGTACTTGGCGAGCCGGTCCGAACGCGCCAGCGAGCCGGTTTTGATCTGGCCGCAGTTGGTTGCGACGGCGAGGTCGGCGATGGTGGCGTCCTCGGTTTCGCCCGAGCGGTGCGACATCACGTTGGTGTAGCGCGCGCGGTGGGCCATATCGACGGCCTTCAGCGTTTCAGTCAGCGAGCCGATCTGGTTCACCTTGACAAGCATCGAGTTGGCGACGCCTTGCGCAATGCCATCGGCCAGACGGGTGGGGTTGGTCACGAACAGGTCGTCACCGACCAGCTGCACCTTGTCGCCGATCTTGTCGGTCAACAGTTTCCAGCCTTCCCAGTCGTCCTCGTCCATGCCGTCTTCGATCGAGATGATCGGGTAGTCGGCGCAGAGATCGGCGAGGTATTGGGCGTTTTCTTCCGAAGTCAGCGATTTGCCTTCGCCTTTCAGCTCGTATTTGCCGTCCTTGTAGTATTCCGAGGAGGCACAATCGAGGGCGAGGTAGATGTCTTCACCCAGCTTGTAGCCGGCTTTTTCCACCGAGGTTTTGATGAAGTCGAGCGCGTCGCGGGTCGAGCCGATATTGGGGGCAAAGCCGCCTTCGTCACCGATGCCGGTCGAGAGGCCCGCGGCGGAGAGTTCTTTTTTCAGGGTGTGGAACACCTCGGCGCCCATGCGGACGGCCTCTTTGATGTTGGCGGCCGACACAGGCATGATCATGAATTCCTGGATGTCGATCGGGTTGTCGGCATGTTCGCCGCCATTGATGATGTTCATCATCGGCACGGGCAGAACGCGGGCCGAGGTGCCGCCGACATAGCGGAACAGGGGCTGTGCGGTGAAATCTGCAGCGGCCTTGGCGCAGGCCAGCGACACGCCGAGGATGGCGTTGGCGCCAAGGCGGCCTTTGTTGGGGGTGCCGTCAAGTTCGATCATGGCAGCGTCGAGGGCGACCTGCTCGGTCACGTCCATGCCCACCAGTGCCTCGGCGATTTCGCCGTTCACGGCGGCGCAGGCTTCCAGCACGCCCTTGCCAAAGTAGCGGTCCTTGTTGCCGTCGCGTTTTTCCACGGCTTCATGTGCGCCGGTCGAGGCACCCGAAGGCACGGCGGCACGGCCCAGCGTGCCGTCTTCGAGGATCACGTCGACTTCGACGGTGGGGTTGCCGCGGCTGTCGAGAATCTCGCGGGCGTGGATGTCGATAATGGTGCTCATGAGGCGTGGTTCCTTCGGAAATATGGGCATTTGCCGCGTTCATAGCAGGGGCGCGGCGAATGTAAACACGGCGCGGGGCGCAAGGCGGAAAGGTTAGGGCTAACAGCGACAGGATCACGCAACGGGCTGCTCGCCATGGGCCGTTCAGGCGGCGGCAGGTTCCGCTAGCCTGCGTTCGCGCAGGAAGGTGTAAAGGCCAGATCCGATGATCAGCGCCGCCCCGGTCAGTGTCAGAAGGTCGGGACGTTCGCCAAAGACCAGCATCCCCGCAAGGATCGAGAAGATCAGGCGCGTATAGCGATAGGGTGCAACCACGGCGGGCTGGCCGACCCGCATGGCGGTGACGATGCCAAAATAGCCGATCGCCCCGAACAGGATGGCGCCTGCGAACATCAGGGGTTCGTTTCCCTGTGGTAGGACAAGAGCCTGTCCCGAGAACGGCAGCAGCAGCGCGCCACCCACCACCATAGATCCAAAGCCCTGGAACGATACGATGCTGGACGAAACCGAACTGTCGATGAAGCGGGTGACAAGGTCGCGCATGGCCACGGCCACAACGGTGACCAGAACCAGAAGGCTGGCCGGTTCGAACCCGTCAAGACCGGGCCGAATGATCAGCAGGACGCCGAAAAAGCCCAGCCCGATCGCGCTCCAGCGGCGCCAGCCCACCTGATCGCCCAGAAACAGCGCTGCGCCCATCGCGATGGCAAGCGGTGTCGCCTGGAACACGGCGGCCACGGTCGAGATATCCACACGTGCCAGCGCCGACATAAAAAAGATCGTGGCAACAGCCTCGGATGCGGCGCGCAGCAACAGAAGGGGGCGCCATGCGGCAGGGGCAAACAGGTTTTCACCATTGCGCAGCGCCAGACCCGCAAACAACAAAGCGCAGCCCAGCCCGATGCCGATCATGATCTGCCCCGTGGGCAAGGTGGCCGACAGGGACTTGATGAACATGTCCTCGATCGTGAACCCCGCCATGGCGAGGATGATCATCAAAATGCCCCGAAGATTGTTCACGTCCCGCCTCCTGTGCGCGCTTTCGAGAACATCAAAAGCGGCTTTCTCGCGACAGGATCAAGCAGGTTCGCGACAATTAACAAGTGAATTTTGTGGGGCGGGGCATCACGGGATGTGATGCGCCGCCGTCAAAGAGGACGAATCTTGAGCACGGTGATCCGGTTGGCCTCGCGTTCCATGACCTCGAAGCGGAAGCCGTGGAAAGAGAACACCTGCCCTACAGTGGGGATCATCTGGGCCTCGTGAATGACAAGCCCGGCCACGGTGTTCGCCTCGTCATCGGGCAGGGACCAGTCGGTGGCGCGGTTCAGGTCGCGGATGGTCATGGCCCCGTCGATCAGGAACTGGCCATCTTCGGCACGGGCGATTTCGGGCTGGTCGTCGATGTCGAACTCGTCAGTGATCTCGCCCACGATTTCCTCGAGAATATCCTCAAGCGTGATCAGCCCCTGAAGCGAGCCATATTCGTCCACCACCAGCGCAAAATGCGAATGGCGGCGCAGGAATTCGCGCATCTGGTCATCCAGCGACGTGGTTTCCGGTACGAAATAGGGTTCCTTGGCCACCTCTGCGATGGCAAAATCGGTCAGCCCTTCCAGAGGTCCGGTCGCGTTGGAGACCCTTTTATACAGCGCCCGGAACAGGTCTTTGGCGTGCACCACGCCGACGATGTTTTCGGGATCATCCTTGAAGACGGGCAGGCGGGTATAGTTGCTCTCAAGGCATTGGTTCAGGATGTCGGCCGGGGCGCTGTCGGCGTCGATCATCTCGATGCCCGAGCGGTGCAGCATGATTTCCTCGACCGCGCGTTCCGACAGGTCCAGCGCGCCTAGAATCCGGTCGCGGTCTTCTTTTTCAACGATGCCTTCCGAGTGGCCAAGCTGGATCGCGCCCGCGATTTCTTCGCGCACGGCAAGGATATGGCTGTCGGGGTCGGTCTGAACGCCGAAAATGCGCAGCACCAGCCGCACCAGCATCCGCACGGCGGACACGACCGGTGCAAAGACCGTGACCACGATACTGATCGGGCGCGCCACAAGAGAGGCCGCCGATTCCGGCGCGGTGATCGCATAGGTTTTGGGCAGGACCTCGGCAAAGATCAGCACCAACAGGGTCATGACCAGTGTGGCCAGCGCCACGCCGGATTCGCCAAACGCCTGCGTGAACAGGGCGGTGGCCAGCGACGCGGCAAGGATGTTCACGAGGTTGTTGCCCAGCAGAACAGATCCGATCAGACGTTCACTGTCTTCGGTGATGTCCAGTGCGCGTTGCGCGCCGCGGTTGCCCTTGTCGGCCTGCGTGCGCAGTTTCCCGCGCGAGGCCGCGGTTAGCGCGGTTTCGGAGCCCGAGAAAAACCCGGACAGGACCAGCAGGCCCAGAATGGCCCCCGCTGTCATCCAGAAGGCGGAATCGAAAGGGGTGGACGCGGCAAGGGTGACGGTATCGGTGACGGTTGTGCTCATGCAATGGGTTATGGGCATCCCATGGCGTGCAATCAAGCGGGCGCGCTGCTATTTTCCCGATTTTGCCAATGGATGATGCGTCTCGACCAGTTCGCGCAGGCGTTCGTCAAGAACATGGGTGTAAATTTCGGTTGTGGCCACGTCCGCATGGCCCAGCAATGTCTGGATCGTGCGCAGGTCGGCGCCGTTCGCCAGAAGATGCGTGGCAAAGGCATGGCGCAACGTGTGGGGCGTGACCTTGGCGGGCGACACCCCTGCCTGAACCGCGATGTCCTTGATCAACAGGTAGAACCGGTTGCGGGTCAGATGCCCCAGTTTGCCGCGCGAAGGAAACAGGAACCGCGAGGCGGGCTTGCCCTTTTCAAGGCGGGCCTTGTCCTCGGCTGTATCGCGCTGGGTCAGCCACGCGGCCAGCGCGTCGCGCGCGGGCGGGGACAGGGGCACCATGCGTTCCTTGTTGCCCTTGCCCCGGATCAGCAACATGCGCGGATCGCCACGCGTGGCCGAAACAGGCAGCGAGACAAGCTCGGTCACCCGCATACCCGTGGCGTAAAGCAGTTCCAGCAGACAGGTATTGCGCAGCCGGTCGGCTTCGTTCCGGCCGAACTGGCGGGCGGCCTGCAAGAGCGCGTCGACCTCGACCATGTCAAGCGTCTTGGGCAGGCGCTGATCGCGGCCCGGGCCCTTGATCTGGATGGCAGGGTTGTCCGCGCGCCAGCCTTCCTCAAACGCAAAGCGGTACAGCTGCTTGATCGCCGACAGACGCCGTGCCCGTGTCGATTTGGCCAGACCCTGTGCCTCGCAATGCACAAGGTAGGCTTCGATATCGGCGCGGGTCAGCGTGGCCAGTTCCCTGCCTTCGCGCGCGGTCCACTCGAACACATCGCGCAGGTCGCGGGCATAAGCCTCTTGCGTGTTGCGGGCCGCGCCATGTTCGGCGGCCTGGGCGTCCAGAAAGGTCGAAATCCAGCGCAGGTCACTCATGCTCAGCCCCGCGTGTCGATGATGGCCGCCTGCAGGGCTGCCTGCCGCGCCGTATCCTCAAGCCCCACGGCCCGGAAAATGGCCAGCGCATCGGTCAGCGAGGTCAGGTCGCCATTGGCACCGTCCTGCATCAGGGTCATCGCGTGCAGGATCGCTTCTCCCAACTGGCCGCGGGCCAGCATGGAGGATACCTCAATCGGCACCCGCGCGCCGTGGAACCCGTCGGAGATCGCACGATAAAGCGGGGTTTGCGGTTTCAGTGGCGGATTACCAAGCGCCAGCCCCGCAAGGAAATCGCGGGGGCCTTTGCGGGCCGCAGCCTCGTAGGCAGGCGACAAAAGGGCAATGTCGCGGGCCAGCTTGCCGACCACGCCGGTCAGGTTCAGGTTCAGAAGGTCTTCGCCGAACAGGCGGGCAAATGGCACCTCAAGATGCACGGATTGCACCGCCGACCATGCCTTGGGCAGGGTCTCGGCGACGGCGCGCGCATCCCCAGCGGCCAGTGCCGCGTCAAAGGCCTGAAGCGCGCCGACCCGATCCCAGATCATGCCCGAAGCCGACGGTTTGCCTTCGCTGTAGATGCCGATCAGCCGGTTTTCCGGCAGGGCCCCGGTACGGGCCAGCCGTTCGGCCGCTTCAAGGCGGGGCTTCCAGCCTGCCGTGCTGCGCAGGTCGGCATTGGCATAGGCCCGCGACAGCGCGGTGGTGGGCTGGGGTTCGCCAATTGCCTCATACAGGCGGAAAGTCAGCGGCGTCAGGTCGCGCGGCGTGAAGAACATCGCCTCGCCCTCGAACAGCTCGGGGTCAAGAAACCGCAGCAACAACGCGTCTTCTTCCTCGGTCAGCAAGTGCAGCGCATTGGCGGTATCCAGAGTGAGCGCGGCGGCGCTCCAGTCTCCGGCGCGCGCGGTACAGAAGATGCGCGCGGCATAGCCCGGCGCAAGATGCGGCGCGGCGGTCAGGGCCTCGCAGGCGGCGGCCTCTTGCCCCATCAAAAGCGAAATATCGAACCAGCGTGCGAACAGGGCAGGGGTCTCGGGACCGGCGCGCGCCACAAGGGCCGCAGCCTGTTCCAGCGCGCCCATTTCCATCAGCTTGTCGATCCGCGCCAGCAGGAAAATGTCGCCTTGCCCAGTGTCGCGGGGCGGGTTCGCCTCGGCCAGAAGCAGCGTATAAAGCAGCGCCTGCATGGCCGGCATCAACTCGGGGCGTTGCCGCGCGATCAGGTCGGCCAGACGCTCGGAGGAACTCGACTGCCAGAGCGTGTCCGGCAGGCCCGTGACCGAGGATGGCAGTAACCCGACCGCATCGCGTCCGGGGGCATCCAGCTGATCAACCGTGATCGGCGGCGAAACCGGGCCGGTTGAAACCGCGGGCGCGTCGTCGGGGGCGCCCATGTCGATGGTGACCGTAGGGGTCTGGTTCAGCCAGTCGATCGCCGACAGGGGCGCCGTGTCCGACAGCACCGCCGAGGCGAGACATACAAAACCAGAGGTCAGAAGAGGCCTAGCTGCCATCGCCGCCCTGCAGGATTACGGGCACGCGGATTTCTTCCTGCGGGGCCGAGAAATCTGCCCCGAGAATCGGGCCGAGATAGGCATATCCTACGAAAGCGATAGCCCCCAATACGATCAGCACAACAAGAAGGCGGATCAGTCTGCCCATGGTTTACCCCGATTATTCTCTGCCTGTTTTTTCCAGTTTATAACTGGCCTTTTCCGCAATATCACGTCATTCAGTGAGGAAAGATGAAATTTGGGCAAAGCTTGGCCGATTGCGGACGGTGACATGGGATTGAAGCTGAAAAAGACGGTGGTTCTGGTGGGCATGATGGGCGCCGGAAAAACCGCCGTGGGGCGTGCCCTTGCGGCCCGTCTTGGCGTTCCTTTCCTTGATTCGGACGCCGAGATCGAAAAAGCCGCCAACATGACCATTGCCGAGATTTTTGCCCGTGACGGCGAGCCGTTTTTCCGCCGCAAGGAAACGCAGGTGATCGAGCGCCTTCTCGACGAAGAGCGCGGCATTCTTTCGACCGGAGGCGGAGCTTACCTCAGTGATGAAAACCGCGCGATGATTTCCCAGAAAGGGGCGGCGGTATGGCTGGATGCCGACCTTGACCTTCTGTGGAACCGGGTCCGTCACAAGGACACGCGGCCCCTGTTGCGCACGCCCGATCCCAAGGCGACCCTGACCGAGATTTTCGAGGCCCGCGTGCCCGTTTACAAACAGGCGGAATTGTCGGTCAAAGCCGACCCGGCCTATACGATTGACGAGATGGCAGAGCGTGTCGCGGATGTGCTTCTGAGCCGTCCTGACGTTCTGGAGAAGACTTCCTGATGGAAACTGTACATGTCGGACTGGGCGAGCGCGCCTATGACATTCACATCGGTCCGGGCCTTCTGGCCCGCGCGGGCGCCCTGATTGCACCGCTGCTGAAGCGCAAGAAGCTGTGCGTGGTCACCGATGAAAACGTCGCTGCCCTGCATATCGAGACATTGCGCACGGGGCTGGCCGCCGAGGGCATCTCGATCGAGGTGCTTGTGCTGCCCGCGGGGGAAAGCACCAAGAGCTGGCCCCATTTCACCCGCACGGTTGAATGGCTGCTGGAGCAAAAGGTCGAGCGGCGCGATCTGGTCGTGGCTTTCGGCGGCGGCGTCATTGGCGACCTGACCGGGTTCGCGGCGGCCGTGCTGCGTCGGGGTGTGGGTTTTGTGCAGATCCCGACCTCGCTTCTGGCGCAGGTTGACAGTTCGGTAGGCGGCAAGACCGGCATCAACTCGGCGCAGGGCAAGAACCTGATTGGCGCGTTCCACCAGCCCGCGCTGGTGCTCGCCGATACCGAGGTTCTTGGCACGCTGACGCCGCGCGATTTTCTGGCCGGCTATGGCGAGGTCGTGAAATACGGGCTGCTGGGCGATGCGGCGTTTTTCGAATGGCTCGAAGGGCGGGGGCCAGCGTTGGCGTCTGGCGACATGGCCGCGCGGATCGCGGCGGTGAAACGGTCTTGCGAGATGAAAGCCGAGATCGTTGCCCGCGATGAGACCGAGCAGGGCGACCGTGCGCTGTTGAACCTTGGCCACACTTTCTGTCACGCGCTTGAGGCGGCGACGGGCTATGGGGACCGCCTGTTGCACGGCGAAGGCGTGGCGATCGGATGTGCATTGGCGTTCGAGCTGAGTTCCCGACTGGGGCTTTGCGCTCAGGAAGACCCGAGCCGCGTGCGCGCTCACCTGGCCGACATGGGCATGAAGGTGGACCTGCGCGACATTGACGGTGATCTGCCGGATGCTGACGGGCTGCTGGATCTGATGGCGCAGGACAAGAAGGTCGTGGATGGCCAGTTGCGGTTCATTCTCGCGCGTGGGATCGGTCAGGCCTTTGTGACGGCGGATGTGCCCCGCGACGTGGTGCATCAACTGCTGGTGGATGAACTGGCGCGGCGCTGACGCCGGCCTTTCCCCTGTCAGCAGCGACGCGCGGGGCGCAACGCGTTACCGCGTCAAAGTGACATCTCACTTTAGCGTAACAATTGGGCAATCGTCCGCTTCACGAAAAGTTGAAGGGAAACCGCATGTCCTCTTACCTGAAATCCCACCCCACCCGTGATGGCTTTTTCGGCGATTACGGTGGGGCGGAATTGCCCCCTGTTCTGGAACCGCATTTCAAAGAAATTGCAAAGGCTTACGACACGATTTCAAAGTCGGCCAAATTCATCCGCGACCTGCGGTATATCCGCAAGCATTTCCAGGGGCGCCCGACGCCCGTGTCGCATCTGAAAAACCTCAGCGTCAAATGCGGCGGGGCCCAGATCTACGCCAAGCGCGAGGACCTGAATCACACCGGCGCGCATAAGCTGAACCATTGCATGGCCGAGGCGTTGCTGGCCAAGCACATGGGCAAGACCAAGCTGATGGCCGAAACCGGCGCCGGGCAGCACGGCGTGGCACTGGCCACGGCGGCGGCCTATTTCGGCATGGAGTGTGAGATCCACATGGGCGAGATCGACATAGCCAAGGAAGCCCCCAACGTGACCCGCATGAAGTTGCTCGGGGCCGAGGTGGTGCCGGTGGGGTTTGGTGGGCGGTCCCTGAAAGAGGCCGTGGACAGCGCGTTCCAATCCTATGTGCCGCAGGCCGACACCGCGCTTTTTGCCATCGGCTCGGTCGTGGGGCCGCATCCGTTCCCGATGATGGTGCGGGATTTCCAGCACGTCGTGGGGATTGAATCGCGCGAACAGTTCCTTGAAATGACAGGCGACCTGCCGGATATGGTGGCGGCCTGTGTCGGCGGCGGATCAAACGCGATGGGCCTTTTTGCGGGCTTTATCGACGACGAGGACGTAGCGCTTTTTGGCGTGGAGCCGATGGGCACCTCGTCCAATCTCGGCGACCACGCCGCGACCATCACTTTTGGCGAGGATGGCGACATTCACGGCTTCCGCACGATGGTGCTCAAGGACGAGGCAGGCGAACCCGCACCGGTGCATACGGTAGCGTCGGGGCTGGATTATCCCGGGGTGGGGCCGGAACATGCCTATCTCTATCGTTCAGGACGCGCGAATTACACGGCGGCCAATGACAAAGAGGCGCTGCAGGCCTTCTATGATCTGTCGCGTCACGAAGGCATCATCCCGGCATTGGAAAGCGCCCATGCCGTGGCTTTTGCCATGCGCGAGGCTCCCAAAAATCCAGGCAAGTCGATCCTGATCAATCTGTCCGGGCGCGGGGACAAGGATATCGATTATGTGACCGAGACTTACGGGTTCAGCGTCGAGCGGTGAAAGAGCCCGCTTGAATAGAAGTGGCCCCGCCAAGGCGGGGCCGTTTTTTTGAGTATTTTTGGCAAGATGAAGACGGATGTCCGGGTTTAGCGGGCAGCGTTCTGCACCAGTTGCAGGCAGATGCGCGTGGCCAGCGCCATGTCCTGGACACTGATCCATTCCAGCGGTCCGTGGATTTCCTGCATGCCGGTGAACAGGTTCGGGCACGGCACGCCCAGCTCGGTCAGGCGTGAGCCGTCCGTGCCGCCGCGGATCGGGATCGACAGCGGCTCAAGCCCTTCGGCGCGATAGGCCGCGCGCGCCAGATCGACAGGGGTCATGTCGTTTTCCAGCCAATAGCGCATGTTGCGGTATTGCTTGGTGATCTCGCATGCCACCCGTGCCCCCGGAAAGGTGGCCTCGGCGTCGGCACAGACCCGTTGCAGGCGGGCGTGGTGCGCCTCGAGACCGTCCAGCTCAAAATCCCGCAGGATAAACTTGATCGTGGCCTCGGAGGAGCCGCCTTCCAGCCCATACACATGGATAAAGCCATCGCGCCCGTCCGTGGTTTCGGGGGTTTGGCCGTCCTGATCCAGATCGGCGACGATTTTTGCGGCCACATGCAAGGCATTGACCAGCTTGTCTTTGGCCCAGCCGGGATGCGCCGACACTCCGGTGATCGTCACCGTGGCGCCATCTGCCGAAAAGCTTTCAAACTCGATGCTGCCAGCCCGGCTGCCATCCAGCGTATAGGCAAAGTCTGCGCCGAAATCGGCGGGCAGGCGGGGGTCGACCCCGCGTCCGATTTCCTCGTCCGGGGTAAAGGCCAAACGGATCTTGCCATGGTTCAGGCCGGGCGTGGACAGCAGGTGTTCTGCCATTGTCATGATGATGGCAACGCCTGATTTGTCATCCGCGCCCAGAAGCGTGGCCCCCGAAGCGGTGATGATATCCTCGCCGACCTTGCCGGCCAGATAGTCGGACATGTCCGCCCCGAGGCGCAGTGCGGGCGCGTCGGGGAAGGCGATATCGCGGCCATCCCAAGCCCGGTGCACACGGGGTTTCACGCCGCTCGCATTGTATTGCGGGGCCGTATCGACATGGGCGCAGAACCCGATGGTCGGGGCGTTTTTGACCGTGGCGGGCACCGTGGCCAGCACCGCGCCATAGTCGGTCAGAGACACATCCGACGCGCCGATCCGGTCCAGCTCGGCCAGAAGATGGCGCTGCATGTCCAGCTGGATTGCCGTGCTGGGCTGGGTGGGCGAGGTTTCGTCGCTCTGGCTGTCGATGGCGCAATAGGTGACGAGGCGCGTTTCAAGCGCGCGATCGAAATCGGGAAGTGTCATCACAGCCTCACGAAAATCAGAACGGGATTTCGTCATCCAGATCTCGGGCCGGGGCACTGCCGCCGCCCGACGGACCGCCGGACGGGCCGCTGTCGTAACCGCCGCCATAGCCGCCCTGATCGCCATAGCCGCCGCCATAGCCTCCACCCTGACCGCCGCCGTAGTCACCGCCGCCGCCACCGCCGCTGCGGCCGTCCAGCATGATCAGCGTGCCGTCGAAGCCTTGAAGAACGACTTCGGTCGAATAACGATCCTGACCTGACTGGTCCTGCCATTTACGGGTCTGGAGTTTGCCCTCGATATACACTTTGGATCCCTTGCGCAGGTATTGTTCGCACACCCGCACGAGGCCTTCGGAAAAGATCGCGACCGTATGCCATTCGGTGCGTTCGCGGCGTTCGCCGGTGTTGCGGTCTTTCCAGGTTTCAGAGGTGGCAATGCGCAGGTTACAGACCTTGCCGCCGTTCTGGAAGGTGCGCACCTCTGGATCGCGCCCCAGATTGCCCACGATGATTACCTTGTTCACAGAACCGGCCATACGCCTTACTCCCCTCAGAATCTTGTTTGGTCCGCGCCAGCATAGATCATTCCAACAGGGTGAATAAAACCCTAATTCGTGTGAAATCCGCTTTGGTCCCCGGTTTGCCGCGTGGCAAAATCCGGCCACTTCCGGTGCGTCACAGAAGAAACTGGTGTTTGCATCGCAAAATCGTGTATCTTGCGCGCGATTGACCTTCGTGAGGCAGGTTACAGCAGATGTTGCGCAGCTTGATTGTTGCCGGAATATTGACCGGCTTGAGCGTCGCGCCCCTGGCGGCGGCGGATTACACATCGTCCAAATCCAGCAAGCGCCTGTTCAAGGCGCAGACCAAGGTGCTCGATACGCGGGCCAAACAGCAATACAAGAACTCGGTCCGTCTGAAACCGGCCCCGATCTACACGCCCAGCAAATGGGGCAATGGCAGTTTCAAGGGCAAATATAACGGGCCTTATCTGGCTATGGCCCGAGAGGCCGCGTTGCGGCACGGGATTCCCGTGGACCTGTTCCTGAAACTGGTGCAACAGGAATCGGGCTGGAACGCCAAGGCCAAGTCGCACAAGGGCGCGCTGGGGCTGGCACAGTTGATGCCGCAGACCGCGCAGATGCTGGGGGTGGATCCGCATGACCCCTATCAGAACCTGGATGGCGGCGCGCGCTACCTGTCGCGCCAGTACAAGGATTTCGGGTCGTGGCGTCTTGCGTTGGCGGCCTATAACGCCGGTCCCGAGGCCGTGCGTAAACATGGCGGGGTGCCGCCCTACAAAGAAACGCGCAATTACGTGCGGATCATCTGGGGTGGGTAAAAATACCCTAGTGTTTTGATCTGAATTAAGGTCTATGTCCCGCAGAGCCCCTATCAAGGGCACATTGACCTGCTCGGAGTTCCTCAGATGCGCCCTGTCCTGACTGCCTTTGCGGGTGGCCTGATCGCGATTTCAGCAAGCGGGGTCGCCATGGCCGAGCCTGCTTACCCAAGCATCGAAGCCCTTGGTGAAGCGCTGTTTTTTGACGTGAATCTGTCGCGCAATCGGACCCAGTCCTGCGCGACCTGTCATGATCCCGAGTATGGCTTTGCCGACCCGCGCGAGACCGAGGCAGGGCGCGCGGTCAGCCTTGGCGATGATGGCGAGTCGCTTGGCGATCGTTCGGCACCGACGGCGTCTTATGCGGCCTTTTCCCCGCGGTTTCATGTCGACAAGGATGGCCGGTATGTGGGGGGCATGTTCTGGGACGGACGCGAAGCCGATCTTGAGGGGCAGGCGGGTGGGCCACCGTTGAACCCGATCGAGATGGGCATGCCCGACAAGGCGAGCGTCGTCGCCCGTTTGCAGGAAAATCCCGACTATATCCAGTCGATGCAAGCCCTGTTCGGCGCCGATCTGTTCGCAGATGTCGAGGCCTCTTACGGGGCCATGACCCGCGCCATTGCCGCGTTCGAGCGCACGGACCTGTTCGCGCCGTTTGATTCAAAATACGACCGCTTCCTGCGCGGCGAGGTGGAATTGACGCGCGAGGAAGAACTGGGCCGTCTTTTGTTCTTTTCGCAGCAATTCACCAACTGCAACCTATGCCACCAGTTGAAGCGCAGCGCGATCGACCCCGAGGAAACCTTTACGAATTACGAATATCACAATATCGGCACGCCGGTGAATGCCCGCGTGCGTGGCCTGAACGGGATCGGGGCGGATTTCGTGGATGCCGGTTTGCTGGCCAACCGGGTGGTGACGGACAAGGCGCATGAGGGCAAGTTCAAGGTGCCGACCCTGCGCAACGTCGCCGTGACCGGCCCCTATATGCACAACGGCGTGTTCGAGGATCTGCGCACGGTGGTGTTGTTTTACAACCGCTATAACACCCGTGCGGCCGCGCGGCAGATCAACCCCGAAACCGGCCAGCCCTGGGCCCCGCCCGAGGTGGCACATTCGCTGTCTTTCGCGGAACTGACCGAAGGGCCCGCGCTGGACGACGCCCGGATTAATGCGCTCGTGGCTTTCATGAAAACCCTGACCGATGCCCGTTACGAGCATCTGCTAGAGGACTGACGCCGCCCTAGCGCCCTTCGGGCCCGTCATAGGCCCGTTCCACCCTGGCCACCCGCAGCGTGTAGTGCTGATACCAGCGTGTTTTGCCCAGCTTCTGCGCCAGCAGGTGTTGCGCCACCTCTTTCCACGCTTTGAGGCTGTCCTCATCCGCCCAGTAACTGACAGTGATGCCAAGGCCGCCTGCGTCGCGGGTGCTCTCGGCACCGATATAGCCGGGCTGATCCTCGGCCAGTGTCACCATCTGTGCGGCCATGGCGTCATAGCCGTGATCGCCTTCGGTGCGTTGCGCGGTGAAGATGACGGCATAATAGGGCGGATCGGGCAGGGGGGCAAAGCGGGACATACGGGCAGGATAGGTCGTGGCACGGGGTTTGAACAGGGGCGTTGCCCCTCTTGACGCCTGCGGCGTCAATTCACCCCAAGGTATTTTTCCCAAGAAAAAGCCGGCGCAGCACGAAGCCGCGCCGGAGGGTTGTCGTGAGTGGGGTTATTGCGAGAAACCGCCCTCGGACGAGGTCTGTTCCTGCACGTGGTCCTGGTTCTTGACCGCGGCCCCGCGGGGCGGGAAGGCGGCGAAGGTTTTCAGATGCGCCTGCACCAGACGGGCGGCGGGACCAAAGGCCCACATTTTGTTACCCATCCAGCGGGTATACATACCGGATTCTTCGGCGGCCTTTTCGTAGGGGTCACGTCGGAGATTGAACAGGAGGGGCGCATTCAGTTCCTCCTTGGGACCGGCCCAGCCCTTTTCCTGGATGACGAAATGCGCTTTCCAGTCCCGATAGCGTACGGCTTGCAGGTTGGTACCTTCGTAATAGATGATTTCGTCCCGGTTCGACCCTGTTTCACCGGTCAGGAAGGACATCTGGTTATAGCCATCCAGATGCACCTGGTATCCCTCGTAGCCTTCCTTCAAACGTGCCGGCAGATCCTCGGGGCCCCCGGCGGCGGCAACAAGGGTGGGCATCCAGTCCAACCCGTCGAAGACTCCGTTTGCGACGGTGCCTGCCGGAACGTGACCCGGCCAGCGGATGATCGCGGGTACACGGAAGCCGCCCTCCCAGGTGGTGCCCTTTTCACCGTGAAACGGCGTGGTGCCGCCATCGGGCCAGGTCATGGTTTCAGGGCCATTGTCCGAGGTGAAGACAACGATGGTGTTGTCAGAGATCCCCAACGTGTCCAAGTGCCCAAGCACCTTGCCGACATTATCGTCAAGTTCCTGCATCACCACATCCTGCAAGCCGCGTCCGTTGCCCAGCATGGCTTCGTATTTCGGGCTCAGATGAGTCCAGACATGAGCGCGTGCCGGGGCCATCCAGACAAAGAACGGCGTGTTGCTCTCCACCGCGCGGTCAATAAAGTCGAGCGTCTTGGCCGTGACTTCATCTTCGAGCGTTTTCTGGCGTTCCGGTGGGGCGGGGCCATCATCCACGATACGTTGCTTGCCCACCTTTCCCCAGCGCGGATCGACGGTTTCATCCTCTTCCTCGGTTGCCCAGGCATGGATGATATTGCGCGGTCCGAATTGATCGGAGAAAGCCGGATCGTCCGGCCAATCCGGGTCGGACGTGTATTCCATGGCATTCAGGTGATAGAGCCAGCCCCAGTATTCATCGAACCCCTTAACGGTGGGCAAAAACCGGTTCTGGTCGCCCAGATGGTTTTTGCCGAACTGGCCGGTGGTGTAGCCCATCAGTTTCAACATGTTGGCAAGGGTGGGGTCCTCTGGTGCCAGACCCACGGGATCGCCCGGCAACCCGACCGTGTGCATGCCTGTACGCACCGGGAACTGGCCGGTGATAAAGGCCGAACGTCCGGCGGTGCAAGAGGGCTGTGCGTAGTAATCGGTCAGGCGCAGACCTTCCGAGGCCAGTTGGTCAAGGTTCGGGGTCTGGATGCTTTTGACGCCCTGATGATAGCTGCCAAGGCTGGCCCAGCCGACGTCATCGGCCATGATGACAAGAATATTGGGTTTGGCGGTCTCGGCCGTAACCCCGAAGGCCGTGGCAAGCGCCAGCCCGACGCCTGCGATCACGGCGCGAGGCAGGTGGGAAAAAGTACTTTCGAACACTGATCTGGATTCCTGATGTTACCGGTCAATAAAGGAAAACCGCTACGAGCGGTTGGTCGGGGCAGGCTACATAGGGGATCCCGTGTCGAACAATTTAACTTTGAGTTGGTTTCAAAATGCGGAATAGTGAAAGAAAATTGTGAAATCAAAGAGTGCCAATGATCGACGAAACCCCACTCAGGGCCATTGTGAGCCTGTCCAAAACCAGCAGCTTTCAGGAAAGCGCCAAAGAACTGGCAGTGTCCAACGCGACCCTGACGCGCATTATCCAGCGCGCCGAAGAGCAATTGGGCATGGTCCTGTTCGAGCGCGGGCGCACCGGATCCGCCCTGACATCCGAGGGGCGCGCTTTCCTGCCGCTGGCCGAGCGCCTGTTGGGTGATCTGGCACGGTTTCACAAGACCAGCGCGGCTATCCGGTTCGGGGGAGAAACGACGCTTTCGGTTGGCTGCGGGCCGCTGACCACGCGCACGCTGGTGGCGCCGGTCTTGCAAGCCATGCTGGCCGAGACCCCGACCTTGCGGTGCCGGATCGATGTCAGCGCCGCGAATGAACCGATTGCCATGCTCGAACGCGGCGAGATCGACGTGTTCGTGGGCGACCTGACCCACACGCCACGCAGTGAACAGATAGAGATCCAGATACTGGAGCGGCGGCAGGTGATTTTCGTGATCCGACGGGGCCATCCGCTTCAATCGGGTGGCCCCCATCACCTGCGCGACGTACTGGACCGGTTCCCGATGGGATCGCCCTTTTTGCACAAACACTGGCAGGCCGCGCTGGCCATGGCCCTTGGCGGGGACGAGGCCGCAGCCGACCTCGCCGCGCAACTGCCTGCGATGCAATGTGATGACTATGCCCTGCTGGCCGATCTGTGTTGCAACAGCGACCTCGTGGTCGGGGGAATGCCCGAAACCTTTGCAGAGTTCTTGGTAAGCGGAGCGCTGCGACGCCTGCCCCTGACAGAAGAACTGCGCTGGAACATCTGCATCGCGCGGCGCCTCGGACGTCCCGCCCCGATGCAAGAGCGGTTCTGGAACGGGATCCTGGCCCAAAAGCAGGCCGCGCCGCCCGCCTCGCGGGGCTGACGGCGCGCACCAGTGGTCTATTCGGCGGCGATCTTGATGACCGGGGTCATGCGGGCCAGCACGTCTTCGGCGAGGTGGCATTTGACCTGATGGCCCTCGGCCAGGTGGCGCACCGGCGGCACCTCTTGTTCGCACAATCCGCCCGGCACCTCTGATTTCCAGCGACAGCGCGTCTGGAACGGACAGCCCGGCGGCGGGTTCATGGCCGAGGGAATATCGCCTTCCAGCACGATATGTTCCTTCTCGACCGAGGTGTCCGCAATCGGCACCGCCGAGAGCAGCGCCTCGGTATAGGGGTGATAGGGCGGGGCAAAGACCTGATCCGTGGTGCCCAGTTCGACGACATGGCCCAGATACATCACCATCACGCGGTCGCTGAGATAGCGTACGATCGACAGGTCGTGGCTGATGAATAACAGCGTGGTCTTATGCTCGCGCTGGATCTCCATCAACAGGTCGGTTACGGCCGCTTGCACCGATACGTCCAGCGCCGAAACAGGTTCGTCCGCCACCACGATACGGGCGTCGCCCGCAAAGGCACGGGCGATGCCAACGCGCTGTTTCTGCCCGCCCGACAACTGGCGCGGCATCCGGTCGGCAAAGGCCCGTGGCAGTTTCACCAGATCCAGCAGTTCCAGCATCCGTTTGCGCCGGTCTGCCTCGGTCTCGCCCACGCCAAAGATTTCCAGCGCGCGCATGATCTGGCGGCCCACGGTCATTGACGGGTTCAGCGTGTCAAACGGGTTCTGGAACACCATCTGCACATCGGCCACGGTCTGGGTGTTGCGCTTCTCGATCGGGATCTGTTCGATATTGCCCCCATCCAAAAGGATCTGGCCGTCAGTCGCCGTTTCCAACCCCATCAGCACCTTGGCAAAGGTGGATTTGCCGCAACCGGATTCACCCACGATGGCCAGCGTCTCGGATTCGCGCGCCTCGAAAGACAGGGTCTCGTTCGCCTTGACCACCTTCTTTTCGCCGCCGCCGAACAGGGCGTTGGCCGCGACCTCATAGTATTTCTTGAGGTTGTCCATCTTGAGGACAACATTGCCGACCTCGCCTTTTTCCTTTTGTTCGCCCACCTCGATCGGCGCGTTCCAGTCGATTTCCTCGAATTTCACGCAGCGCGTGCTGTGACGTTCATAACCCTGCACGTTGAACATCGGGATGTCCTGAGCGTCACAGCGCCCAGCCTCGAAATAGTCGCAGCGCGGGCCAAAGTTACAACCCGGCGGGCGTTCATGGGGCAGGGGAAAGTTGCCTGGGATCGCCACCAAGGGCCGCGCGTTCTTGTCGGCGCCGGGCAACGGGATCGAGCGGAACAGCGCTTGGGTGTAAGGGTGCTGCATGTGGTCGAACACGTCTTCAATGCTGCCGCGTTCCACGGCCTCGCCCGAATACATCACGCAAAGCCGGTCACAGGTTTCCAGCACAAGGCCAAGGTTGTGCGAGATGAACAGCATCGAGGTGCCGTATTTCTTGCCCAGATCCTTGACCAGTTCGACCACGGCCGCCTCGACCGTCACGTCCAGCGCGGTGGTCGGCTCATCCAGGATCAGAAGCGCCGGTTTCGACATCAGCGCCATCGCGATCACGATCCGCTGCTGCTGGCCGCCGGACAATTGGTGCGGGAAAGAGTTCAGCATCCGCTCGGGGTCGGGCAGGCGTACATCGGTCACCACCTCAAGCGCACGTTGATAGGCCTCTTTCTCGCCGATGCCTTCGTGGATCATCGGCACTTCCATCAACTGTTTGCCGATCTTCATGGCCGGGTTCAGCGATGCCATTGGCTCCTGATAAATCATGGCGATCTCGTTGCCGCGGATATCGCGCAGCTCTTCATCGCTCATCTCGGCAAGGTCACGGCCCTTGAACTTGATCGTGCCGCCGACAATGCGCCCGTTCTTGCCCAGGTCCTGCATGACCCCCAGTGCCACGGTGGATTTGCCACAGCCGGATTCCCCGACAAGGCCAACGGCTTCTCCGGGTTGCACCCTGACCGAAAAATCCATTACCGCGGGAATTTCACGCAGGCGGGTGAAAAAGGAAATCGACAGCTTGTCGATCTCGAGGATCGGGCCGTCATAGTCTTCCAGTTTACTCATATGTCAGTCTCCCTGTCTGGAGATGTGGGGCAGGGCCCCTGTTGTTCTTCATCTTGCCCAAAATACTCCGGGGGGACCGGGGGGCTGGCCCCCCGGCCTCCGGCCTTATCAGTCACGCAGGCTTTCTTCGCGCAGGCCATCGGCCAGCAGGTTCAGACCCAGGACAAGGCTCAGCAGCGAGAAGGCCGGCACCAGCGCGGGGTGCGGATAAAGTGCCAGCAACCTGCGCCCGTCGTTGATCGTGGTGCCCCAGTCCGGGCTTTCGGGCGGCAGGCCAAGGCCAAAGAAGCCCAAGGTCCCCAAGAGGATGGTCGTGTACCCGATGCGCAGACAGAAATCGACGATCAGCGGGCCGCGTGCGTTGGGCAGGATCTCCCACAGCATGATGTACCATGGGCCTTCACCGCGGGTTTGCGCCGCTGCCACGTAGTCGCGGGTCTGGATGTCCAGCGCGAGGCCACGCACGATGCGGAACACCGTGGGCGAGTTCACGAACACCACCGACACGAACACCACGAGGATGCCACCGGGGATGTTGAACAGGTCCAGCGATCCGGGCAGGACGTGGATCTTGGTGCCGGGCGCCGAGATCAGCGACAGGTACAGCCACCCCATGACCAGCAGAACCGCACTCAACAGCGGGGTGCGCAGGCGTGGGCGTGTGTAAAAGCGCGAGTTCAGCAACACGCCGACAAAGACCAGCGGGAAGATGAACAGCACTGTCGCCATATAGTTCGGAATGCCCGTCGCCACTATTTCCGGCGTGACCAGCAGGTAGAACAGCAGGATCACCGGGAAGGCGAGGATCAGGTTGGCGAGGAAGGACAGGAAGGTGTCCAGCTTGCCGCCGAAATACCCTGCTGGCAGGCCCAGCGTGATGCCGACCATGAAAGCGAACAGCGTCGCCAGCGGCGCGATCTGTACGACGATCCAGCTGCCATGTACCATGCGGCTGAAGACGTCACGCGCAAGGTTGTCGCCGCCCAGAAGATACCAGCAGGCATGACCGCAGGTTTCGGGATCGGCGCCGCGCACCGGTGTGCCGGGCAGTTTGTTTTTCATGCCGGCAACCTGCGTCAGCGGGTCATGGGTCGAAATCAGGTCAAACACGCCGGCAAACACCGCCATGTAGACCCAGAACATCACCAAGCCAAAGCCGATCATGCCGATCGTGCTGTCAAACAGCTTGCCATAAAGGCCAAGACGGCGCTTGTAGACAAAGGACAACACGAAGGTCACGAACAACGCGATCCATACCGGTGCCAGCCGCGCCGACACCGCGCCGATGATGCCAGCCTTGCCAAAGGGCATGAACAGCCCTGCGGCCAGATAGATCACCACCAGCACGATCAGGGCGAAGAACAGGTACTTCGCCAGCATGTCAGCGTATTCCTTGGGGCCGTTGGTGACGCCGCCGCTCATCACCGCGCCGACAGGGGCCGGACGGAACACGAAAGAGGCGACAATCTGCAAGGCGACCGCAATCACGAAGGCAATCCCGGCCCATGTAAAGATGGGGTTCAGAACGGGGCCAAGAGCGCCAGTCCAGGTCAATGGTTCCATAGGTCTGGCTCCTTCTTAAGAAATGCGGATACGCGGGTTGAGATAGACATAGCCGATATCCGAGATCAGCTGTGTCACGAGGACAACGACGACCGAGACGACCGATACGGCCAGCAACATCTCGATATCGTTGTTGCCCGCAGCGTTCACCAGTTGCCAGCCAAAGCCGTTATACGAGAATAGCGTCTCGACAATCACCACGCCGTTCAACAGCCACGGGAACTGCAGCATGATCACCGTAAAGGGCGCGATCAGCGCGTTGCGCAGCGCGTGTTTCATGACGATGTTGCGGAAGCTGACCCCTTTGAGGCGCGCTGTGCGGATATATTGCGCGGTCATGACTTCGGCCATCGACGCGCGTGTCATCCGCGCGATATAGCCCATGCCATACAGGGCCACGGTCAGAACGGGCAGGGTGAAGTTCTCGAAGGTGATATTGTCCATCGCCGTTCTGGCAGTGCCCTTGAACAGGGCCTTGCCTTCGATGATCCCCATTTCGTTCAGCCAAGGCCCAAGCCCGTGCCGGGTCGAAGCCAGCATGGCGATGAAGATCACGCCAGATACATATTCCGGCGTCGCCGTGGACAGGATCGACACGGTCGACAGCGACCGGTCGGTGCGACTGCCTTCGTTCATCCCGGCCAAAACCCCGATGATCAGCGCCGAGGGCACCATCACCATCATCACCCAGAACATCAGCTTGCCCGTATTGGCCAGCCGCGACCCCAGCACATCGGCGACGGGTGCCTTGGACACGGTGGAAAAGCCCCAATCGCCCTGCAGGATACCGCAATAGCGCGGCGTTTCCTCGGGCGACACACCGGGGCGCACGCATTTGCCAACGATGGTGCCGTCTTCTTTTTCGGACACAAAGCCGGGCATCAGGCCCAGCCACTGCGCGTATTTGATCGGCGTGGGTTGCAGATAGCCCCGTTCCCCGAGAAAGGTCTCGACGGCTTCGTCGCTCATGCGGAAGTTGCCTTGCGATTTGGCGAGCTTTTCAAGGTTGGGATAAAGGTTGGTCATGAAAAACACGATGAAAGTCAGGCAAAGCGCCGTGAAAATCATCATGCCGACCCGTCTGAGTATAAACAGTCCCATGTGGTCCCCTGTTGGTCTGTTCTTGTTGTGTCCGGTGGGCAAGGGCGGCTTTTGATGCCCAGGCCCAGACAAAAAAGCCGCCCATCATATGCCGGGCGGCCTGAAACGCATTACTCCTGGGGGGTGGTCTTGACCCGCACGGCGCGCGGTTGCGGCGTCGCTTGTGTGGCAAGCATCAGCATCAAGGCTGTCACAAGAATGGCGGCGCTGGCAATGGCTGGCGTCATGGTGTTCCCCTGGATGGTCCGGCACCCCGGCGGACCTTGATTTTGTTATTTTGGGTCCGGCGTGATCCGGTGGATCGCGCCGCAAGGGTGGCATGGACCCCATTCGGCACGAGAAACCGACGCAGGTCAATGTTCCGTATCGTCATTTGAAGGAATAAAAACGACATCGGGATCGTCATTTTCCGACATTTTCGAAGTTGGGCGTCGAATTACCCGCGGTTTGGCAGGGTGGCGGGCCCTTTGCGAATCTGGCTGGGGGTGGCCCCGAAATGTTGCTGGCTAAAGCGTGAAAAATAGGCGGCACTGCCAAATCCAAGCTCGCTGGCGATCTCGTTAATGGGCATGTCGCTCTGGCGCAAAAGGCAGCGCGCCTCGTGCTGGACCATCTGCGACAGCATATCCGCCGCCGTCATGCCGGCACATTGGCGGCAGACGCGCGTGAGATGGGTCGGGGTGATCTCCAACTCCTCGGCATAGGACGCCATGGCGCGGCCGGTGTGGAACGATTCGGCAAGAAGATCGCTATAGCGGCGCACCAGCCGTTCCGCAGCACTGGCGCGCGGGGCGGGGCCGTGCAACTGGATCTGGCGCCGTAGCCAGATCGACATCAAAGACGCCTGCGCCACCAGCGCCTCGGCCAGGAAGGGACGGTTTTCATGAATTTCGCGGCGCATGTCGTCAAACAGCCCGGTCAGTTCCGCCTGTGCCAGCCCGTCCTGCAAGCGCAGTTGCTGGGTCCGGTCGGGCAGTTGCACCCGCCCGTCCGCAGGCACGACAAGGGCCTGCCCCTGAATGTGCCGCCCTGTATCCATCGCAAACAGCTTGCCCGCAGGAATGTAAATCGCATTGTGTGCGCCGAATCCGCGCCGCAGCCCGTGCAGCAGCAGCCGTCCCTGTCCGCGCGTGATCCAAATCAGCAGGTGGTGGTCGCGCACATGCAACTGTTCCAGCTGCCACGCCCCGTCACGCGTCATCTGGGCCAGCGTCATGACCCGGATTGCAGTTGGGTCAGCGGGCGTTGCGGCTGGTTCGGAAGGGGTTACACGGTGGATTCCCTGCGTGCCCGCCGATTGCGGCGGTTTCGTCAGAAATGATGGAATTTGTACAGTTCTGTCGGCCATTGGGCCGTATTCGTGACAGAAACGTTCGATACGGGCAAGCGGGGAATCCTTTTAAACGGCGGAATCCGGCCGGTATTTGAACCAGGTTTTCATTTTCGACCGGAACCATGTCCGCTGTCGCTTGGCAAATTGCCGTGTGGCGATGGTGGCCCGTGTGCGGGCCTCGTCCAGTGGGATGTCGCCTTGCAAATGTGCGATCAATTCGGGCGCGCCGATGGCCTTGGAGGACAGCAGGGCCGGATCCCAGCGGTCCAGATTGGCGCGCGCCTCGTCCAGCGCACCCATGGCCAGCATCTGGTCAAAGCGATGGGCGATACGCGTGTTGAGCCAATCCTTGTCCACGTCGAACAGGATCGGCACGCAATCCGTTTCCGGCAAAAGCGGGGCCGGGGTGTCGTCCTGCCAAGCGGCCAGCGGGCGCCCCGTGGCGAGCAGCACCTCCCATGCGCGTTGCACCCGCATCGGGTTCTGCCGGTCGATTCGCGCCGCCGTGTCGGCGTCCAGCTCGGCCAGCAACGCCTGAAACCCGTCCCGCGCCACCCGTTCATCGGCCTCGGCGCGAATCTCTGGCGGGGTTGGCGGGATCTTGGCCAAGCCTTGTGTCAGTGCCGTGAAATAAAGGCCGGTGCCCCCCGTGATAATCGGGCGCGCGCCATCGGTCAGCAGCGGCTGCACCTCGCGCAGCCAGTGCCCCACCGAATAGTTGGCATCAAACGCCACATGACCATACAGCGCATGTGGCGCGCGGGCCTCGTCCTCGGGCGAAGGGCGGGCCGTCAGGATGCGCCAGTTCTCGTACACCTGAATCGCATCGGCATTCACGACCACGCCGCCCTGTGATTCTGCGATCTCAAGCGCCAGCGCGCTTTTGCCGCTGGCGGTGGGCCCTGCGATCAAAACGGGGCGGTCTGCGGGGATCAGGGGCAGGGAAGTCATAAGCGCCTTGGTGTTTTTTCGGTCCGTTTTCCGCAGACGGGGTATCTCGCCATTGAACCCGGACGTGTTTTCCGACATTTTGCGCGCGATCCTAAATCTTTGCGCAGATGGAGTGCAACATGGCCGAGGCAACCCCCGAACCCGAAACCACCTTCAAGCGCGTGATGCTCAAGATTTCGGGGGAGGCGTTGATGGGCGATCAGGGGTTTGGCCTGCATCCGCCCACGGTGCAGCGCATCGCCGAAGAGGTCAAACGCGTTCACGATCTGGGTGTGGAAATCTGCATGGTGATTGGCGGTGGCAACATTTTCCGCGGCCTGTCCGGCTCGGCACAGGGCATGGAACGCACCACCGCCGACTATATGGGCATGCTGGCCACCGTGATGAACGCGCTGGCGATGCAGTCGGCACTGGAAGGGCTGGGCGTATTCACCCGCGTGATCTCGGCGATCCGAATGGACGAGGTGGCCGAGCCTTACATCCGTCGCCGCGCCGTGCGCCACCTTGAAAAGAAACGCGTCTGCATCTTTGCCGCCGGCACCGGCAACCCCTATTTCACCACCGACACCGCCGCGACCCTGCGCGCCAATGAAATGGCCTGCGAGGCGATCTTCATGGGCAAGAACGGCGTCGATGGGGTCTATGACAAAGATCCCGCCGAGCATGACGACGCCGTGCGCTATGACCATGTCAGCTATGACGACGTGCTGGCCAAGCGCCTCAAGGTGATGGATGCAAGCGCGATCGCGCTTGCCCGCGACAACAACCTGCCCCTGATCGTGTTCTCGCTGGATGAACCCGGCGGGTTCCGCGGGATTCTGGCAGGACAGGGCACCTATACAAAGGTCGGCTGATCCCGTTAGAGTGAAACCTGAAACCGGCCCCGCGCAAAAGGGCCGGGCCACACAGAAAACAACAAGAGCAAAACAATGTCAGAAGATTTTGAACTCGACACCGACGATCTGACCCGCCGCATGGAAGGGGCAATGGGCGCCCTCAAGACCGAATTTGCCTCTCTGCGCACGGGCCGCGCCTCGGCCAATATGCTGGAACCCGTCATGGTCGAGGCATATGGCCAGAAAACGCCGGTCAACCAGGTTGGCACCGTGAACGTGCCTGAGCCGCGCATGGTCACGATCAATGTCTGGGACAAGTCTCTGGTCAGCGCCGTGGAAAAGGCGATCATGAACTCTGGTCTGGGCATCAACCCGCAAACCAACGGGACCATCGTGATGCTGCCGATCCCCGAACTGAACGAGGAACGCCGCGCCGAACTGGCCCGCGTGGCCGCGCAATATGCAGAACATGCCCGTGTCGCCATCCGCAACGTGCGGCGCGACGGGATGGACCAGATCAAGAAGGGCAAAAACGAAGGGCACATGTCCGAGGACGACCAGAAGCTTTGGGAGTCTGAGGTTCAGGATCTGACCGACCAGTATATCAAGAACGTGGACTCGGCGCTTGAGACCAAGCAGGCCGAGATCATGCAGGTCTGATTGGTCAGGACCCGAGAGGTGAGTTCCGACCCGACCCCCGCCGATGGACCGCGCCACGTCGCGATCATCATGGATGGCAATGGCCGCTGGGCGCAGGCGCGCGGGCGGCCACGTCTGTTCGGGCACCATGCCGGGGCACGCCGCGTGCGCGAAATCGTCGAGGCCTGCCCTGAGAACGGGGTCAAATACCTGACGATCTTTGCCTTTTCGACCGAGAACTGGAAACGCACCCAGATCGAGGTGGCCGGGCTGATGAGCCTGTTTCGCCGCTATATTCTCAAGGAAATGCAGGATTTCGTGAAAAAGAACGTGCGCGTGCGCTTTATCGGCGACCGCCCGCGTCTGGATGAAAAACTGCGCGGCCTGATGGACGAGGCCGAAGCCCTGACCGCACATTGCACCGGAACCAATCTGACCATCGCGCTGAACTATGGCGGCCGCGACGAGGTGGCCCGCGCCACCAAGCGTCTGGCGCAGGATGTGGCGGATGGCAAGCTGGATCCGGCGGATGTAGATGAAGAAACCCTGCCAAAGTATTTGGATACTTGTGTTTTGCCTGATCCGGACCTCGTGATCCGGACCAGCGGTGAAGCGCGGATTTCGAATTTCCTGCTGTGGCAATCGGCCTATGCGGAATACGAATTCATCGATACGCTCTGGCCGGATTTCAGCGCCGAGGAATTCCATCGCCTCGTGTCGTCCTATGGGGGACGCGACCGACGCTTTGGCGCGGTGCCTGCATGAGCGAGGCATCCGGCAAACCCGCAGGCAAGTGGGGGGATCTGCCCAAGCGGATCGTCTCGGCCCTTGTGCTGGCGGCGATCGGCATTGTCGAGGTCTGGCTAGGTGGCATGTGGTTCCACGGCTTCGTGGCGGTGATTGCCGGTCTGATGACCTGGGAACTGACCCGGATGCTGGGGCCGGACAAACCGGCGATGCCCGTGCCGATGGGCGTGCTGGCCTGTGCCGCGCTGTTTGTGGGGTCTTCCTTCCTGCCACCCCAGGCCATTCTGCCGGTGCTGCTTGCACCGGCGCTGGTCGGGGCAACGCAGCTGAGCAAAGACCGTTTGATTTTCGGGGCTTACATGGCGGCGTTGATGCTGGCCTGTTACGGCCTGATCGTGCTGCGTGACCTGCGCGGGATCGAATGGATCCTGTGGTTGGTGCTGGTGGTGATCGCCACTGATGTGGCAGGCTACTTTGTCGGGCGTCTGGTGGGGGGGGCGAAATTCTGGCCCAAGGTTTCGCCCAAGAAAACTTGGTCGGGCACCATGGGCGGCTGGATTGCCGCCGCCTGTGTCGGGGCCGCGTTCGGGGGCTGGCCGCTGGTGGTGATCAGCGTGCTGACCTCGTTCTTTTCCCAGATGGGCGACGCCGCCGAAAGCGCGATCAAACGTCATACCGGCGTCAAGGACAGTTCGAACCTGATCCCCGGCCATGGCGGGTTTCTTGACCGGTTCGATGCAATGATGGGGGCGGCCCTGTTCGTGTTGCTGGTCGGCACGTTTGTGGGCCTGCCTGCGGGACGCTGATGAGAAAAGTTTCCATTTTCGGGGCTACCGGGTCGATCGGGCAGAATACGATTGACCTGATTGCCCGCGACCCCGGCGCATATGACGTGGTGGCGCTGACCGGGGGGCAGAACATCGCGCAACTTGCAGAGGATGCCCGCCGCCTCAAGGCGGATGTGGCGGTCACGGCCAATCCCGCCCTGCTGGACGATCTGCGCGCTGCTCTGCAAGGCTCGGGCGTCGAGGCGGCCGCCGGACCGGAGGCTATTGACGAGGCCGCGTCGCGCCCCTCTGATTGGGTGATGAGCGCGATTGTCGGGGCTGCCGGGCTGAAGCCCGGCCTGCGGGCGCTGGAACAGGGCGCGACCCTTGCGCTGGCCAACAAGGAATCTCTGGTTACGGCGGGGCCGCTGATCATGGGGACGGCCAAAAAACATGAGGCCCGCATCCTGCCAGTGGACAGCGAACATTCCGCCGTATTCCAGGGATTGATCGGCGAAGACATGGGCGCGGTGGAACGCATCATCATCACCGCCAGCGGTGGCGCGTTCCGGGACTGGTCGCTTGAGGACATGGCCAAGGCCACCCCCGCGCAGGCGTCGTCGCACCCCAACTGGAATATGGGGCAACGGATCACCATCG
The DNA here is from genome assembly GCF_040225985.1 of Shimia fortis. NCBI lineage: Bacteria > Pseudomonadati > Pseudomonadota > Alphaproteobacteria > Rhodobacterales > Roseobacteraceae > Shimia > Shimia fortis. Next base: position 251,894 of record NZ_JBBPEU010000002.1, on the reverse strand, counting down.
ACAGTGCCAGCATGTTCAATAAGGCGTTGGAAGTTATTGAAACAAAAGAGTTCTTTGGTTGTCCGCACGACATGATCGAGGTGCTGGTGCATCCCGAATCCATGATCCATGCCCTTGTCGGGTTCAACGACGGCGCGCTGATGGCCCATGTCGGCCCACCGGACATGCGCCATGCCATCGGCTTTGCGCTGCACTGGCCCGAACGGCGCACTTTGCCGGTCGAGCGGCTGGACCTGGCGCGGATCGGCACCTTCCATTTCCGCGATCCCGATCTGGTGCGCTATCCGGCGCTGCGTCTGGCGCATGAGGTGCTGGAAACTGGTGGTCTGAGCGGCGCCATTTTCAACGCCGCCAAGGAACGCGCGCTGGACGGGTTCATCTCGGGGCGGATCGGTTTTCTGCAAATGGCGGACACCGTGGAAGAGGTTTTAACGCGATTGTCAGTGGACACTTGCCTTATTAATGCCGAAATGACCCTTGATAGGGTCTCGCAAACCGACCATCTGGCACGCAAGACGGCTGACGAGGTCATGGCAGAGTGGCAAGCATAGGATAACACGTGGATATTTTTGGTCTGATCTCGGGGTTCGGAAACACGTTCTGGGTCATCATCGCATTTGTGATCGCCCTTTCGGTGATCGTCGCGATCCATGAATACGGGCATTACATCGTGGGGCGCTGGTCGGGGATCGGCGCGGATGTGTTCTCGGTCGGGTTCGGGCCGGTGCTGTGGTCGCGGTTCGACAAGCGTGGCACCAAGTGGCAGATCGCGGCGCTGCCGCTGGGCGGGTATGTCAAGTTCAAGGGCGATGCCAACGCCGCCAGCGGCAAGGACGCCGAGGCCATGAGTACGCTCAGCGACGAGGAACGCCGCCACACCATGCATGGCGCGCCGCTCTGGGCGCGGACCGCCACCGTGGCCGCCGGACCGGTGTTCAACTTTATCCTGTCGACCTTCATTTTCGCCGCCGTGTTCCTGAACCAGGGGCAGGTGGGCGAGCGCCTGATCGTGGGCGAACAGCGCGATCTGCCCGTGGTCAGCAACCTGATGGTCGGGGACGAGATCGTCGCCGTGGCCGGACAGCGGTTGAACCCCGAGGATGAGGCATCGACCCTGCGCGCCCTGTGGGACAGCCTGCCGGTGGAAAACCCGATGCGTTATGGCGTGATCCGTGACGGGCGCGACATCGAGGTGACGGGGCCTTATTTGTATCCGCCGCTGGTGGCACGGGTCGTGCCGCGCTCTGCGGCCTTTGACATCGGGCTGGAAGAGGGCGACGTCATCACCGCGATCAACGAAACCCCGATCGTGGCCTTCTCGGAATTGAAAGAGGCGGTCGAGACCGGCAATGGCGTGCCGCTGCGTCTGAATGTGTGGCGCGCTGGCGAAGAGCTTGAATTCGTGCTGGTGCCGCGCCGCGTTGACGAACCCCAACCCGATGGCGGGTTCAAGACCCATTGGCGCATCGGCATTGCCGGGGGCGAGGCATTTGTACCCGCCACCGAAAAGGTGCCGTTCTTTGATGCGGTCTGGGGCGGCATTGCCCAGACATGGGAAATTATTAAGGGGTCGGTTTCGGGACTCTATCATATCGTGACCGGTCAAATCTCGACCTGTAACCTTTCGGGTCCGGTGGGGATTGCCGAAACTTCGGGCGCAATGGCCAGCCAGGGCCTTGTGGAGTTCATCTATTTCATCGGCGTGCTTTCGGCGGCGATTGGCATGTTGAACCTGTTTCCGATCCCGATGCTGGATGGCGGGCACCTGATGTTCTACGCGTTCGAGGCCGTCGCCGGCCGTCCACCACGCGACAAGACCATGCAGCTGTTGATGACCATTGGTCTGTTCCTCGTGTTGTCGATGATGCTGTTTGGTCTGTTTAATGACACGATCGGCTGCCCGTAATCGGGTCAAGAGGGCAGGGGGGTCGCAGAGAGAGCACAAACCTGCCCAATTTCTGCCCGAATCCCGGATTAGCGTTCTGACAAGGACAAACGCAATCTGGGATTGGAACCATGCACACCATCGAACAAGGCTACCGCGCACTGGGACTGTTGATTGACATCAACTGGGACCGTCTGCTGTTTCCGATGGCCATTCTGGCTGGCCTGATGGGCGCGGCTTATCTGGGGTCGCTGGGTCTGTTCTGACCGCCAGCCTTGTCCGGGAACGGACAGTGTGAAACCACCCCCGCCGGGCTTGTGCCGTGCGGGGGTGTTGCATTTTGTGGATAAGCCTGTGGATAACTTTCACCCAACCGCGACCGCGTGTGATTTTGACAAGTGGCCGCTTTCCCGCTAGTGACGTCCCATCTGGGATGTCTTGCAGGATTTTGGGGTATGAAAACTCTTCCACGAGCAGAGACACAGACCAAGGTCGTAGAAAACTCTTGGCTGCGTCAGCACCTACTCGGCTTTTTGCTATTACTATCAACTGTTTTGTTGCTTCTGCCTGCCACTGCCATGGCACAGAACTACACGTTCAACGCGATCACGGTCGAGGGCAACCAACGGATCGAATCTAGTGCGATCGAGACGTACGCGGGAATCGCCCGCGGGCAGTCCGTGAACGCCGGTCAGTTGAATTCGGCCTATCAGCGCGTCTTGGGCAGCGGTCTTTTCGAAAGCGTCGAAATGACGCCTCGGGGCAATACGCTGGTCATCAAGGTGGTCGAATACCCCACCATCAACCTTGTGCGCTTTGAAGGGAACGAGCGACTGAAGGATGACGCGCTGTTCTCGATCGTGCAGTCCCAGCCGCGCCGCGTGTTGAACCCCACGGTGGCTGAACGTGACGCCGCCAACATCGCCGAAGCTTATTCCCAGTCGGGCCGGATGGCTGCCCGCGTGACACCGCGTGTCATCCGCCGCAGTGACAACCGTGCCGATCTTGTCTTCGAGATTTTCGAAGGTGGCGTTGTCGAGGTGGAACGCGTCAGCTTTGTCGGAAACGAAGAATTTTCGGACCGCCGCCTGCGCCGTGTGCTCGGCACTAAGCAGGCCGGTCTGCTGCGCCGCCTGATCCAGTCAGATACGTTCGTTGCCGACCGGATCGACTTTGACCAGCAGGTGCTGCGTGATTTCTACCTGTCGCGCGGATATGTCGATTTCCGCACCCTCGGGGTCAGCGCCGAGTTGGCCCGCGAGCGTGACGGCTATTTCATCACCTTCAATGTGCAGGAAGGTCAGCAATTCGCGTTTGGCAACATCACCACCACCAGCGAGATCGCCGAAGCCGATCCGGCCGAATATCTGGACGCGCTCAAGATCAAACCCGGTGTGATTTATTCACCGTCGCTGGTCGAAAACTCGATCGCACGGATGGAGAACCTTGCTCTGAAACAGGGGCTTGATTTCGTTCGTGTTGATCCGCGCATCACCCGCAACGAACGCGACCTGACGCTGGATGTGGAATTTGCCATTGTGCGCGGCCCCCGCATCTTCATCGAACGCATCGACATCGAGGGCAACACCGCCACGCTGGACCGTGTAATCCGTCACCAGTTCCGCGCCGTGGAAGGCGACCCGTTCAACCCGCGTGAAATCCGCGAAAGCGCCGAGCGTATCCGCGCGCTGGGGTTCTTTGAAACCGCCGAAGTGAATGCGCGCGAAGGGTCATCGCCCGATCAGGTCGTGGTCGATGTGGACGTCGTGGAACAGCCGACAGGGTCGCTGTCCTTCGGTGGTACCTATTCGACCAATGACGGTCTCGGGATCGTCGTGCGGTTCTCGGAATCCAACTTCCTTGGCCGTGGCCAGGCGCTGAGCCTGTCTTTTGCGACCGCGTCTGAAATCGCTGATTATGTGTTCAGCTTCACCGAGCCGGCATTCCTTGGGCGCAACCTCGCGGCCGGGTTCAACCTGAGCTATCAGGAAGCGGAACCCGATCAGGTGCGTTTTGCCAACACCGTGGGCGAATTCCGCCCGAGCCTGGCCTTCCCGGTCAGCGAGTTTGGCAATCTTGGCCTGCGCTATACCCTGCAGAATGTCGAGATGGTGGTCGATCCGGCCCAGACCATTCCCGGTTCGATCATCGACACCGAGGCTGCGCGCTCTGACATCTGGAAAAGCTCGATCGGCTATACCTACACCTACGACACGCGCCGCCGGGGGCTTGACCCGAACCGCGGCGTGCTTCTGGAACTGTCGCAGGATTTCGGTGGTCTTGGCGGGGATTATGACTTCATCCGCACCACCGCGAAAGCCATTGCCGAAACCAAGGTCTTCCACGAGGAGGTCACGCTGCGGGCCACATTCGAGGGCGGGGCGCTGTACTCTCCGAACAAGGACGGCCGCATCAACGATCGCTTCAACATCCGTCCGTCGCGGATGCGCGGTTTTGAACCCTTCGGGATCGGCCCGCGCGAGATTGGTGTGACCGCGACGCAGGACGACGCGCTCGGCGGCAACTACTTTGCCGTGGCCCGTTTCGAGGCTGAATTCCCGCTGGGTCTGCCCGAGGAATACGGCGTGGACGGCGGTGTCTTTTATGATGTGGGCTCGGTCTGGGGGCTTGATTCCTCGGCCACGACGGGCACCATCCTTTATGAGGGCTTCAGCCTGCGCCATGTGATCGGCTTCTCGGTCTTCTGGGAAACGCCGGTGGGTCCGATGCGCTTTAACTTCTCGAAGGCGCTCAAGAAAGAAGCCTTCGACAAGGAGCAGAATTTCGACTTCACCATCGAAGCGCGGTTCTGATCCGACATGAAACTGGCATATACTTATGTCCTGGCGGTTCTGGTCCTCGTGATCGGGACCGCTTTTGCATCTGCACAGCAGCCACAGAACGGCGTGCGGGTGATTACCCCGATCCTGACCATTGATTCCGAGCGTCTTTATGCCGAGTCGCAGTTTGGCAGCCGCGTTGCGAACGAGATCGAGGCAGAGCAATCCGTGCTGCTGGCCGAAAACCGCAAGATCGAGGCCGAGCTGGCCTCGGAAGAAAAGACCCTGACCGAAAAGCGCAAGGATATGACCTCCGAGAATTTCCGGGCCGTGGCCGATGCTTTTGACCAGCGCGTTCAAGAAATCCGCCGAATTCAGGATGCCAAGGCGCTTGCGATCAACGAACGCAGCGACCGCGAACAGTCGGTTTTCATCCAGGCGGCGCGCCCCATCCTTGTCGAACTGATGCGCGAGGCCGGGGCGTCGGTGATCCTCGAGCGGCGGTCGATCCTTGCCTCGAACGATGCCATCGACATTACGGATCAGGCGATTGCCCGCCTGAACGAGTCGATTGGCGACGGCGCCGAGTTGCGCCGCGACCCCTGATCCGCTTGCCCTGAAGGGCGGGTATTGCTAGGGCTATCGCCAAAGAACAAAAGCAAATTCCAGGAGGTCACCATGACCGAGTCCCTCAAGACAGCCGATATCGATCTGATCCAGCGGATCATCCCCCACCGCTATCCCTTCCTGCTGGTGGACAAGGTGGTGGATATCGACGGCTACCACTCGGCCACGGGCATCAAGAACGTCACCATGAACGAGCCCCATTTTCAGGGCCATTTCCCGGGCAAGCCGATCATGCCCGGCGTGACCATTGCCGAAGCCATGGCCCAGACCGCCGCCGTTATGGTGGGCGTGGCGCTGGACATGGCGGACAAGGAACTGCTGGTTTATTTCATGTCGATCGACAAATGCAAATTCCGTCGCATGGTGGTGCCGGGCGACCGTCTGGAAATGAAACTGACCACCGTGCGCGGCAAACCCGGCGGCAAGGTCTGGAAATTCCAGGGCGTGGCCACGGTGGATGGCGAAATGGCCTGTGAAACCGAATTCACCGCCATGATGGACCTGCCCAAGGAGTAAGCGCCAATGGCCATTTCCGAACAGGCGCAGGTGCATGCCTCAGCGGTGATCGAGGACGGCGCCACAATCGCCGCCGGTGCCATCGTCGGGCCGTTCTGCCATATCGGCCCCGAGGTGACCCTGCACGAGGGCGTCGAACTGAAATCCCACGTTGTCGTCAAGGGCAATACCGAGATCGGCGCCGACACGGTGGTGTTCTCGTTCGCAGTGATCGGCGAGATCCCGCAGGATCTGAAATTCAAGGGCGAAGCCTCGCGGCTTGTTATCGGCAAGCGCAACCGCATCCGTGAGCATGTGACCATGAACACCGGCACCGAGGGTGGTGGCGGCGTCACCAAGATCGGGGATGACGGGTTGTTCATGGCAGGCTGTCACATCGCCCATGACGCGATTATCGGCGACCGCGTGATCGTGGTGAATTCCTCGGCCGTGGCAGGGCACTGCATTATCGAGGATGACGTGATTATCGGCGGCCTTTCGGGCATTCATCAATGGGTGCGGATCGGGCGCGGGGCCATCATCGGCGCGGTGTCGATGGTGACCAATGACGTGATCCCCTATGGCCTTGTGCAGGGGCCGCGCGGCAAGCTGGACGGGCTGAACCTTGTCGGGCTGAAACGCCGGGGTGTGTCCCGGGCCGACATCACCGCGCTGCGGGCTGCGTTCCAGATGATGGCTCAAGGCGAAGGCGCGTTTCAGGATCGGGCCAAGCGTATGGGCACCGAGTTTGACAGCCCCTACGTGGACGAAATCGTGCAATTCATCACGGGCGACACGGACCGGTCGTTCCTGACGCCGGGCTGAGCCGATGAGCGATCTTGCGATCCTGTCCGGGGCGGGGGCTTTGCCCGTCATGCTGGCTGAGGCCGAACCTCAGGCCGTGCGGGTCGTGTTCAACGGGGTGGACCATGCCATGTCCGCGCCTTTGACGGAACATCGTTTTGAAAAACTGGGCAGCCTGTTCGAAGATCTGAAAGCACGCGGCGTGACGCGGGTTGTGCTGGCCGGGGCGATGGCGCGCCCGGCACTGGACCCGGCGCAGCTGGACCCTTTCATGATGCAACTGGCGCCGCGCCTGATGGCGGCGATGCAGGGCGGCGATGATGCCATCCTGCGCCTGATCATTGCCGTGTTCGAGGAACAGGGTTTTACCGTGATCGGCGCGCACGAGGTGCTGCCCCAGATCACCGCCGAGGAAGGCGTGATCGCGGGCCCACCCCCCAGTGACGCGCAACTGGCTGATGCCAGCCGCGCCACCGATATCCTGTTGGCGTTGTCGCCGCTGGATGTGGGGCAGGGCGCGGTTGTGGCAGGTGGGCTGTGTCTTGGGATCGAGACCTTGCAGGGTACGGATGCCCTTTTGCGGTTTGTGGGCGAGACGCCCGCGCATCTGCGGCGCGGCAAGGGCGGCGTTCTGGTCAAGGCCCCGAAACGGGGGCAGGACCTGCGCGTCGACATGCCGGCGATTGGCCCTAACACAGTGCAGAACGCGGCTGCGGCCGGGCTTGAGGGGATCGTGGTGTCCGCAGGCAAGGTTCTGGTGCTGAACCGCGCGGCGACCCTTGCTGCGCTGGAAGAGACCGGCCTGTTCCTGATGGCGCGGGTCCTGTGATGAAAGTCTTTCTTGTTGCCGGAGAACCGTCTGGCGACAGGCTGGGCGGGGCCCTCATGGCAGGGCTGAAAGAGCTGGTGCCGGATGTGACCTTTTCCGGCGTAGGTGGCCCCCTGATGCAGGCGCATGGCATGGACAGCCTGTTCCCCATGGAAGAACTCAGCGTTATGGGTATTGCCGAGGTGCTGCCCAAATACCGGCATCTGAAACGTCGGATGCACCAGACGGCCCAAGCCGTTCTAGCTGCTTGCCCGGATGTGCTCATCACCATCGACAGCCCTGATTTCTGCTTGCGTGTCGCGAAAGAGGTTAAAGCCAAAAGCGCCATTCGCACCGTGCATTACGTGGCCCCTTCGGTTTGGGCGTGGCGTCCGAAACGGGCGGCCAAGATGGCGCGGATGATTGATCAGGTGCTGGCGCTGCTGCCGTTCGAGCCGCCCTATATGGAAGCCGAGGGCATGCGCTGTGATTTTGTCGGGCATCCGGTCGTGTCCGAGCCTGTCGCAACCGAGGACGACGTGGCGCGGTTTCGGGCCAGCCATGGCATCGGTGATGCGCCGGTCCTTCTGGCCCTGCCGGGATCTCGGCGCAGCGAGGTGACGCGATTGACACCGGCCTTTGGCGACGTGGTCACACATATGGTGGCCGAACGCCCCGATCTGCGGGTTGTCCTGCCTGCGGCGGCCCCCGTGGCGGGGCTTGTGCGCGAGCTGGTGCAGGACTGGGACCAAGCACCCATCGTGCTGGACCCCAACGAAATGCCGGACGACGTGGCGCCGGCCACCAAGCGCGCGGCGTTTCGCGCGGCGGATGTGGCGCTGGCGGCCTCGGGCACGGTGTCGCTAGAACTGGCGGCCAGTGGCACGCCGATGGTGATTGCCTATGACATGAGCTGGCTCAGCTGGCAGATCATGAGCCGCGCCGCCCTGATTGATACGGTGACCTTGGTGAACCTTGTGTCCGAGACACGGGTCGTGCCGGAATTCCTTGGTCCGGCCTTCAAGCCGGTCGATATCGCGCCTGCGCTGCTTGACGTGCTGGATCACCCTTCGGTGCAGGCCGAGGCCATGGAGGTCACGATGCGGCGTCTGGGGCGCGGGGAAGATCCGCCCGGTTTGCGCGCGGCGCGCGCGGTGCTGGACGGTCTGGAGGGCTGATCATGCTGGCCCATCTGGGAATGGCACTGTCGGCGGCGCTGGCGCTTGTGGCGACCAATCTCGACAATCTGGCAGTCATGGTCGCGCTGTTGCTGACCACGCCGCGCCTGCGGGTCGTGGGCGGCTATGCAACGGCGCAGGCGTTGGTGCTCGGGCTTGCCCTGCTGGTGGCGGAAGGGGCAGACACCGCGATGCCCGGATGGACCGGATACCTTGGGGTGATCCCTCTGTCGCTGGGCTTGTGGGGCGTCTGGGGACAGTGGCGAGATAACGGGCCCGAGGACAAGCCCCGGACGACACGCGGCACGTTCCTGGCTTGTGTGGTTCTGTTTGCCAGTCTTTCGACCGACAGTTTCGCAGCCTTTGCGCCGCTTCTGGCCGACAGTGCCCCAGCCTTTCGTGTGTCGGCCCTGATCGGGGCCGCGTTGGCCGCGCTGGGGCTGGCGGCGGTGGGGCTGGCCCTGTCCGAGGGGGCGCGACAGGGTGGCGGCTGGGTGCGCCGGTTAGAACAGCTTGGCCCCTATGCCATGATCGCCGTTGGTCTTTACGTGCTGGCCAACAGCGGCACTGATATGGTTTGACGCCCGCGCCCTAACTTGGCAGTCTTTCCGACGCAGCATGAGAGGAGGGCGCAATGAAGCAGTTCTGGCTGATTGGGGCGGGGGCTTGCGCATCCCTGATCTCTCACGGTGCCGAGGCCAGTGTCGCCTGCACTGTTCTGAACAACTCCGTGACCGAAACCACCGTGACGCTTTACGCCGCCCCCGATGCCGCTGCCGCACCACTCCGGCAGGTGCCCTCAGGCGATCTGGTGCTCTATCCGCAAGCGGACCTTGCCCCCAAACAGGCCGCGGGCTGGGCGTGGGTGCGCCATGACAAGACCCAGCGGGACATTTGGCAAAGCGGCCTTTACGGCTGGATGCCGTTGGAAAACCTGACCGATTGCGGCTAGCGGCGCGCTAGTAGCCGCGCCAGATCCAGCCCCCGCCAAAGATGCGGCTGCCTTCGCTGGCGTAGAACACACAGGCCTGCCCCGGTGAGACACCTTCCTCGGGGGTCAGCAGTTCCACCTCGGCCGTGGTCGGGCCGGTGGGGCGGATGATGGCGTCGCGCGGCGGACGGGTCGAGCGGACCTTGACCTTGAGATGCCATTCGGGGCGGCTGCCAAAGGGCTCATCCCCAAGCCAGTTGATCTCGCGCACGGGGATCACCCGAGTGGCCAGCATTTCTTTCGGGCCGACCACCACCTGTTTCTTGTCCACGTCCAGTTTGACCACGTATAGGGGCTCGCTCAGGCCGCCGATGCCAAGGCCGCGCCTTTGTCCGATCGTGTAGTGGATCACGCCGTCATGCTGGCCCAGAACCTTGCCTTCTGGGTCGACGATCTCGCCCGGTTCGGCCGCGCCGGGGCGCAGCTTTTCGATCACCGACGCATAGTTGCCGTCGGGCACAAAACAGATGTCCTGGCTGTCGGGCTTGTCGGCCACGGCAAGGCCATATTCCGCCGCAAGGGCGCGGGTCGCATCCTTGTTGGGCAGGTGGCCCAGCGGGAAACGCAGGTAATCCAGCTGTTCCGGCGTGGTCGAGAACAAGAAATAGCTCTGATCGCGGCGCGCATCCTCGGCCGAGTGCAGTTCCGGCCCGTTCGGTCCCATCTTGCGCTGGATGTAATGCCCCGTCGCCATGCAGTCAGCCTCAAGATCCTTGGCCGTTTCCAGCAGATCCTTGAACTTTACCCGCTCGTTGCAGCGAATGCAGGGCACGGGCGTCGCCCCCGCGAGATAGCTTTCTGCGAACTCATCAATCACGGCGTCCTGAAAGATATTCTCGTAATCCAGCACGTAATGGGGAAAGCCCTTTTCCTCGGCCACGCGGCGTGCGTCGTGAATGTCGATCCCTGCACAGCACGCGCCTTTCTTGGCCAGCGCCGCGCCATGGTCATAGAGTTGCAGCGTCACGCCGACCACGTCATAGCCTTCGTCCGCCAGACGCGCAGCCACGACCGAACTGTCCACGCCGCCCGACATGGCCACCACGACACGGGTTTCCGACGGGGGTTTGGCAAAGCCAAGGGAATTCAGGTTTGTATCGCTGTCCAGCGCCATGTGAGTCGCTCCTGTAGGAAGTCGTCAAGAATATAGGAAAATCCTAACTACTCTCAAGAGGCAGTTTCACCGCTCGTTAAGCCGGATTGGGCAGCATCTTGGCGATGTTTCATGGGAATGGGTAAAGAGGGACCGGGTGATGTATCTCAAGAAAGTGGATGGGCCGCGCACAGTGACGACCAAAGGCGGTGAGGTGATGAGCCTTGCAGACCTGCCACCGGCCAACACGCGGCGCTGGGTGGCGTCCCGCAAGGCGGCGGTGGTGCGCGGGGTGGCCTATGGGTTGATTTCCAAGGAAGACGCCCTGCGCCGCTACAGTCTGAGCGAAGAAGAATTCCAGGAATGGGTCAGCGCGGTCAGCAACCATGGCGTTGATGCTCTCAAGGCCACGAATACGCAAAGGTATAGACAACTTTAGGTTGTTTTGATAATTCTGACCTAAAGTAACCGTGAATTAACTATTTTTGATCAGGGTTGATCGCAATCTGGACCTTTGAGCAAGGAGCTTTCCATGCGCGTATTGTTGGTAGAGGACGATCCGGCAACCTCGAAAAGCATTGAGATGATGCTGACCCATGCGAACCTGAACGTCTATGCGACCGATCTTGGGGAGGAAGGGATCGATCTGGCCAAGCTGTACGATTACGATCTGATCCTGCTTGATTTGGGTCTGCCCGATATGAATGGCCACGAGGTGCTGCGCCAGTTGCGCCTAGCGCGGATCGACACGCCAATCCTGATCCTGTCAGGGGATGACAATACTGACAGCAAAATCAAGGGGTTCGGGTTCGGAGCCGATGATTACCTGACCAAACCTTTCCACCGCGAAGAACTTGTGGCACGGATTCACGCGATCATCCGGCGCTCCAAGGGACATTCCCAGTCTGTCATTCACACCGGCAAGATTTCGGTCAACCTTGATGCCAAGACCGTGGATGTGGACGGCAAGCCCGTGCATCTGACCGGCAAGGAGTACCAGATGCTGGAACTTCTGTCTCTGCGCAAGGGGACAACCCTGACCAAGGAAATGTTCCTGAACCATCTTTATGGCGGTATGGATGAACCCGAACTTAAAATCATCGATGTGTTCATCTGCAAGTTGCGCAAGAAACTGTCCGAGGCGACAGGCGGTGACAACCATATCGAAACGGTGTGGGGGCGTGGATACGTGCTGCGCGATCCCCAACCTGTGATCCACGAGGATGAAGAACGGCTTGCCCTGAGGGCGTAATCCGCCCGCTTGTCGCTGGACCTTGGAGGCCTGCGCGCCTATCACTTGAGGAAAGCGACAGGAGGGGCCGGGCGTGAGCGGCGACAACGACATTTCCAAACTGACCAAGGCCGAGGCGCAACAGGAACTGGAGCGGCTCGCGCAGATCTTGGACGAGGCCAACACCGCCTATCATACGGCCGATGCGCCGGTCATGTCGGATGCCGAATTTGATGCGCTGAAACGGCGCAATGCGGCGATAGAGGCTGCCTTTCCTGACCTGAAACGCGCCGACAGCCCCTCGGATCAGGTGGGTGCCGCCCCGTCTGAGGGCTTTGGCAAGATCACCCATGCGATCCCGATGCTGTCGCTTGGCAATGCCTTTGCCGACGAGGACGTCACGGATTTTGACGACCGGATTCGCAAGTATCTTGGCTTCGGGCGGGACGATGACCTGACCTATACCGCCGAGCCCAAGATCGACGGGCTGAGCCTGTCGCTGCGCTATGAGAAGGGCGTTCTGAAATACGCGGCAACACGCGGAGACGGGACCACCGGCGAAAACGTCACCGAAAATGCCCGCACCATCGGGGACATCCCGCAAGAGATCGCGGATGCGCCAGAGATTCTCGAGGTGCGCGGCGAGGTCTATATGAGCCATGCCGATTTCGAGGCGCTGAACGACCGAATTGCACGGGAAAACGAAGCGCGGGAACAGGCGGGCAAACGCACCCTGTCGAAATTTGCCAACCCGCGCAATGCCGCGGCGGGCAGCCTGCGCCAGCTGGATCCCGCGATCACGCGGGACCGGCCCTTGCGCTTTTTCGCTTATGCCTGGGGCGCGCTCAGCGCGCCTTTGGCCGACACCCAATGGGACGCGATCCAGCGTCTGGCCAGTTTCGGGTTCGTGGTGAATGACCTCACGCGCGCCTGCGAAGGACCCGAGGCCCTGATCGCCCATTATCGTAGCATTGAATCCCAACGCGCGACCTTGGGCTATGACATCGACGGGGTGGTTTACAAGGTGAACCGGCTGGATCTTCAGGCGCGTCTGGGGTTCCGGGCCACAACGCCCCGCTGGGCCGTAGCGCATAAGTTCCCGGCGGAACTGGCCTGGACCCGGCTTGAAGGGATCGACATCCAAGTCGGACGCACCGGCGCGCTGAGCCCTGTGGCGCGGCTGACACCGGTGACGGTGGGTGGCGTGGTCGTGTCGAACGCGACCTTGCACAACGAAGATTACATCGAGGGGCGCGACAGCAAGGGGGCGTCGATCCGCGGGGGCAAGGACATCCGCGTGGGCGACTGGGTGCAGGTCTATCGGGCGGGCGACGTGATCCCGAAAGTGGCCGATGTGGACCTTTCCAAGCGCCCCGGTGATGCGGTGCCTTATGCTTTTCCGACCGTGTGTCCGGAATGCGGATCCGACGCGGTGCGCGAAGAGGGCGACGCGGTGCGCCGCTGTACCGGTGGTATGATTTGCCCCGCGCAGGCCATTGAAAAGTTGAAACATTTCGTGTCGCGCAAGGCATTTGACATTGAAGGCTTGGGCGCGAAACAGGTCGAACAGTTCTATGGCGACGGATGGATTCGCCAGCCCGCCGATATCTTCGATCTCGAGGACAGGTACGGTTCGGGATTGCAACAGTTGAAGAACCGCGAGGGCTGGGGGGAAACCTCGGCCAACAACCTGTTCCGCGCCATCGCGGACAAGCGTGAAATCGCTTTGGCGCGGCTCATCTTCGGGTTGGGCATCCGCCATGTGGGGGAGGTCGGCGCGCGGGATCTGGCGCTACATTTCCAGACATGGGAGGCCATGGCGACCTCGGTCGATGAGGCCCGTCCGGCGGCACTGGCCCATCGCGCGGCCGATATGGCCGAGGACGCGGAACGCCAGAAGGCGGCGGAGGAAGGCCGCCGTGCGCGCATTGCCGAAACCCGCGCCGCAGCGATGGCCGAGTGTGACGTCTCTGACGCGGCGATGGCGGCGTGGCAGGATCTCATCGGGGTGGACGGGATCGGCGCGACACTTGGCCTGTCGCTCTCGGACGCCTTTGCCAATGAAGATGAGCGCGCAGCCTTTGACCGGCTGGTGGAAAAACTGACGATCATCCCGCCCGAAGCCCCCGCTGCCGAAAGCCCCGTGGCTGGAAAAACGGTGGTCTTTACCGGTACGCTGGAAAAGATGACACGGGCCGAGGCCAAGGCGCGGGCGGAATCGCTCGGGGCCAAGGTTTCAGGGTCGGTGTCTGGCAAGACCGATCTACTGGTGGCGGGGCCGGGGGCGGGCTCGAAGGCCAAGAAGGCGGCGGAACTGGGAGTGGAAACCATTGACGAGGACGCCTGGCTGGCGTTGATCGAGGGGCTATGACCGGGCGGCCGGAACTCCTGTTTCCGCTTTTTGCCGACATCACCACGCTGGCGGGGGTGGGCCCGAAAGTGGCACAAAATCTTGCCCAGATTGACATTCAAAGGCCGCGTGACCTATTGTTTTCGCTGCCATATTCCGGCGTCGACCGACAAAGGCGTAGTTCGGTTCTGGATGCGGAACTGCCCAATACCGTGACGGTCGAAGTGTTGATCGGCGCGCACCGGCCTGCACGCAATCGTGGCGGTGCCTATCGCGTCACGGTCGAGGATTCACGCACGGCGTTTCAGTTGGTATTCTTCCATGCGCGGGGCGATTACCTCAAGAAAGTGCTGCCCGAAGGCGAACGCCGGATCGTGTCGGGCAAGGTCGAACTGTTCGACGGTGTGCCCCAGATGGTGCATCCCGACCACATCGTGACCGAGGCCGAAGCTGCCGAGATCCCGGCGTTTGAACCGGTCTATCCGCTGACGGCGGGGGTGACGCTGAAGACGATGCACAAGGCCACGCGCGCGGCGCTTGAAAAACTGCCCGTGCTTGAGGAATGGATTGACCCGAGCCAGAAATCGCAGGCCAAATGGCCCGACTGGCACGCCGCCATGGCCAAGGCGCACACCCCGACGCAGTTGGCTGATCTGGCGGCGACGGCCCCGGCGCGCGAACGGCTGGCCTATGACGAATTTTTTGCCCATCAGGTCACGCTTGCGCTGGCGCGGTCAAAACTGCAGCGGGCCAAGGGCATCATCAGCGAGGCCACCGGTGCGTTGCAGCGCAAGGTGTTGTCGGCGCTGCCTTATACCCCGACTGATGCGCAGGGGCGCGCGATTGCCGATGTGACGCGCGACATGGCCAAACCGCTGCGGATGAACAGGTTGTTGCAGGGCGATGTGGGCGCGGGCAAAACGCTGGTCGCGTTCATGTCGCTGCTGGTCGCGGTCGAGGCTGGCGGGCAGGGGGTGATGATGGCCCCGACCGAGATCTTGGCCCGTCAACATCTTGCCGGGTTGCGCCCCTTGGCCGAAAGCGCCGGTGTGGTGCTGGAACTGCTGACCGGGCGTGACAAGGGGAAAGAGCGCAAGGCCAAGCTTGATGCGCTGGCGCGGGGCGATATCCACATTCTTGTGGGTACCCATGCCGTGTTTCAGCCCGATGTGCATTTTGCCGATCTGCGGTTGGCAATCATTGACGAACAGCACCGGTTCGGCGTGCGCCAAAGGCTGGAGCTGGGCAAGAAAGGCGCGGGGGTCGATGTGCTGGTGATGACGGCGACGCCGATCCCGCGCTCGCTGGCGCTGGCGCAGTATGGGGATATGGATGTCTCGATCCTTGACGAGAAACCGCCGGGGCGCCAACCGATCAAGACCGCGCTGATTTCGACCGCCCGTATGCAAGAGGTGGTCGAGCACCTGCGCAAGGCCGTGTCCGAGGGCAAACAGGCCTATTGGGTCTGTCCGCTTGTGGATGAAAGCGAAAGCGTCGACCTGACCGCCGCGGAAGAGCGGTTCAAACACCTGCGCGCGGCCCTTGGCGAAGGGGTGGTGGGATTGGTGCATGGCCAGATGCCGCCGGCCGAAAAAGACGCGGCAATGGCGGCGTTCCAGCGCGGTGACACCAGTGTTTTGGTCGCGACCACGGTGATCGAGGTCGGTGTGGACGTGCCCAATGCCACGATCATGGTGATCGAACGGGCCGAGATTTTTGGTCTGGCCCAGCTGCACCAGCTGCGCGGCCGGGTGGGGCGGGGCGATCAGGCGTCGACCTGTCTGTTGATGTATCAGGCCCCGCTGAGCGAGAACGGCGAAAAACGCCTGACCACCCTGCGCGAAACCGAGGACGGGTTCCGCATTGCCGAGACCGATCTGGAAATGCGGGGCACGGGTGACCTGATCGGCACGGCCCAATCCGGTGTGCCGCGTTTCCGGATTGCAGACCTCGAATCGCAGACGGCGCTGATGGCGGTGGCCCAGAGCGACGCCAGAAAACTGCTCAATGACGACCCGTCGTTGGAAACCGCACGGGGACGGGCGGCGCGTGTTCTGTTGTGGCTGATGGAGCAGGACCAAGCCATTCGTTTGATATCAGTGGGTTAACAGCCTGCGTTCCACTTTGTTCGCAAATGTTCTCATAAAGTTCTTTACAGACCGTTAAAGATATGAGAACAAAGTAGCAACAAAGACGTTTCGAGCAGGAGACACCTGATGGTACAGCAAATCAAATCCGTTCTTCGCAATTCCCGCGACACACTGGTTCAGGATGCGATTGGCGCTGTGTCTCTGATCGTGATGATGGTGGTTGTCCTGCATCTGCCTGTCTTTGCCTGAGTTTCTGCCCGCATGATGGTGCCGGCGCTTTTCACGCATCCTGTCCCCAATTTGATGCTACGCGACTGACACTGCCTGTCTTACGGTCTTGGAAGGGACTGCCTCATCCCCCTTCGAAGAAACGCCTCCGGGTCCCACATCATCATGCACACCTTGCCCGCCGCCTGCCTGCCAGCAGTGCGGCGGTTTTTTTGTGTGATGCTCAAAAACGAGGGGGGTCAGGCGCAGTCGGCCTGTTCCGCCTGTTCCAGCGCCTCGACCGTTGCGTCGAGCGCCAGCATGATAGATGCATGCCGGTTCTTGTAGTCGCGGGCAGGGCGCAAAACTTCCAGTTCCTCAAACGGGGCGGGCGGTGTCGGGCCATCCTGCTTCAACATGGCCTTCAGCGCATCGCGCGCGGCCTCTAACTCGGCGCGGGTGCGCCCGATCACATGGCCCCCCACAACCGAGGCCGCCGCCTGCCCAAGAGCGCAGGCTTTGACGTCCTGTCCGAAATCCACGATTCGTCCGTCTTTCACATCGACGTCCACGGTCACAGTCGATCCGCACAGAGGCGAGCGTTTCTTGACCGTGGCATCCGGATCCGACAGGCGCGTGGTGTGCGGAATCTCTGCGGCCAGCGCCAGAATACGCCCTGAATACAGCTTGATAAGATCGTTTTCGGACATCCGATATTTCCTTTGCCACGTCTTTCCTAGATAGAGGGCACAGCCCAAGATGCAAAGGAATTCTGACATGTCATTTGACCCGGCGACCCTCACCTATAACGATGCGGGCCTGATCCCGGCCATTGCGCAGGATGCCGAAACCGGCGAGATCCTGATGATGGCCTGGATGAACGCCGAGGCCGTGCAACGCACGCTGGACACCGGCAAGGTAACCTACTGGTCGCGCTCGCGCCAGTCGTTCTGGGTCAAGGGGGAAAGCTCGGGGCATGTGCAGGCGCTGGTGGATTTCCGCGTGGATTGTGACCGCGACTGCATTCTCGTGACCGTGAACCAGACCGGTCCGGCCTGTCACACCAACCGGCGCAGCTGTTTCTATACTGCCGTGCGGAATGGTGAAGAAGTCGAACTGATGACGCCGATGGTCTGAGACCCAACAGGTCAGGGCGGGGGTCAGCCCGCCTTGATCTTGCTGTCTTTCATCAGGCGGTCCGCCTTTTTGCGCACCAGAACCGAACGCAGGTCATGCATGGCCAGCAGCAGCGCGTCGGTGACCTCTTCAAGCTGTTCCTCGGTCGCGCGGGATTGCGCCCATTGCGCGGTCAGATTCATGTGGTCGACCGCGCGCAGGATGTCGTCAATATCGCGATAGGCCAGCAATTCCTGCCGTTCCGTCATCCACTCGCGGATCACGTCCAGATCCTTGTCCGACAGGATGCGGTCGCCATGGGGTTTGATCTCGCCGTTGCGAATGTTCACAACGGCGATCTGGTCCATGTCGATGCGGCGCTGGCGGTTTTCTGTATCCACGCGATAGACCAGCGCCCCGTTTTCGCGGACACGGAAATAATACTCGGGCAGATCGGTCGACATGCAGTCCCCTTACGTCAGCGCAGCGCAGAAATCCTGAATCCGGCCACAGGCCGTTTTCAGCGCCTCGTCCGAGGTAGCGTAGCTGACGCGGAAGTTTGGCGAAAGCCCGAATGCCGCGCCGAACACCACCGCGACGTCCGCTTCTTCCAGAAGGGCGGTGGCAAAGGCCTCGTCACTGTCGATCACGGTGCCCGCCGGGGTGGTCTTGCCGATCAGGCCCGCGATGGAGGGATAGACGTAGAACGCCCCTTCCGGCACCGGGCAGGTGATGCCGTCGATCGCGGACAGCATCGACACGACAAGGTCGCGGCGGCGCTGGAAGATCACGTTGTTCTCGGGCAGGTAGTCCTGCGGTCCGTTCAGCGCCTCGACCGCCGCCCATTGCGACACCGAGCAGGGGTTCGAGGTCGATTGTGACTGAATCTTGCGCATGGCGGCAATCAGTTCAACCGGTCCCGCCGCATATCCAATACGCCAGCCGGTCATGGCATAGGCCTTGCTGACGCCGTTGCAGGTCAGGGTGCGTTCGTAAAGGGCGGGTTCAACCTCGGCCGGGGTGCAGAAGGTGAAATCGTCATAGGCCAGGTGTTCATACATGTCGTCGGTCATGACCCAGACATGGGGATGCCGCATCAGAACATCGGTCAGCGCCTTCAACTCGTCCCGGCTATAGCCTGCGCCGGTCGGGTTCGACGGAGAGTTGAAGATCAGCCACTTGGTTTTCGCCGTAATCGCCGCCTCAAGCTGGTCGGGCGTCAATTTGAAATTGTTCTCAAGCGTGGCGGGCGCGATCACCGGTTCCCCCCCGGCCAAAAGCACCATATCGGGGTAGCTGACCCAATAAGGGGCAGGGATCACCACCTCGTCGCCGGGGTTCAGGGTGGCCATCAGGGCGTTATACAGGATCTGCTTGCCGCCGGTGCCGACGCTGATCTGGTTCGGCGCATAGTCCAGACCGTTGTCACGTTTCAGTTTGGCGCAAATCGCCTGTTTCAGCTCTGGGATACCGTCTACAGGAGTGTATTTGGTCTTGCCCGCCGTGATGGCGGCGACGGCCGCGTCCTTGATGTTCTGGGGCGTGTCGAAATCGGGTTCGCCCGCGCCGAGGCCGATCACGTCGCGCCCTGCCGCCTTCAGCTCGGCCGCTTTGGTGGTCACGGCGATGGTGGGCGAAGGTTTGACGCGGGAAAGTGTCGCGGACAGGAAAGTCATGGCGGGCCTCGTTTGAATTTAATGCCGTCATGTCTTAGGTTGCCCGCAACGCCCATTCAAGCGCGAAGGCAGGAAAGGACACCGCATGGCCCAGGATTTCGACGCCGAAGACACGCAAGAGAATTGGTACGGCGAAGATGTCGCCACCTTTGGCGACCGGCTGGCCGCCGCGCGCCAGAAGGCAGGCATGACCAAGCGCCAGTTTGCCAAACGTCTTGGGGTGAAACTGTCCACCGTGCGCAGCTGGGAAGATGATTTCAGCGAACCCCGTGCCAACAAGCTGCAGATGATGGCCGGCCTTTTGAACGTGTCGGTGGTGTGGCTGCTCATGGGCGAGGGCGAAGGGCTGAACACAGATCCCGATCAGACCACCGAAGACGACGCCGACCTGTCTGGACTTCTGCGGGAAATCCGCGGTATCCGCATCCAGATGAAAAGCAACCTGGACCATCTGGCACGGCTGGAAAAACGTCTGCGCCAGAAAGTGAATGAAGGCACCCCGCATGAGTGAAACCCGCGAAAACCGTCTCAAGCGTATCTGGATGCGGTCGAAATATCGCGGCATTCGCGAAATGGACCTGATCCTGCAACAGTTTTGTCAGGACAATCTGGAACAGATGGACGAGGCGACGCTCGATCTCTATGACGCGCTGCTTTATGAAAACGATCAGGATCTTTACCAATGGGTGACCGGACAGGTGGAAACCCCCGAGAAATTCCGCGCATTGGTGCATGACATTTCGCTGACCTTCAACCGCGCGTAATTACTCGCATTTTAGACACCTGCGACCCACTTAACCGATTCTTGGGTTTTTCCCGTCAGTTTCCGATCAAAGCAAAGAGTGTCGGAGACGAATATGAGTATGCACGCGCCAGTTGGGGCGACCTCGGACAAGGGGTTCATGACCGGGTATCTGGATTCGCTGGCGTTGGTCGAACGCTTGCATCGTCTTTTGCTGGACGTCATCAAGGACGAATTCGAACGGGTCGGTATTCTGGACATCAACGCGGTGCAGGCGCTGCTCTTGTTCAATATCGGCGATAACGAGGTAACGGCGGGCGAGTTGAAATCGCGCGGTTACTATCAAGGCAGCAATGTCAGCTACAATCTGAAAAAGCTGGTCGAAATGGGCTATATGCACCACCAGCGGTGCGAGATTGACCGCCGGTCGGTGCGGGTGCGCCTGACACAGCGCGGGCGCGAGATTCGCGATATCGTGAACGCCTTGTTCGAACGCCACGCCGAAGGGTTGCAGAGCAAGGGCGTGCTGAGCTGTGAAGGCATCGACACGATCACCTTTGCCCTGAAACGGGTCGAACGGTATTGGACGGATCAGATCCGCTACATCTATTAGGGCGCGGCGGGCACCCGGGTCACGGCGCCCGGTTCAGGTTCACAAGTGTGGGTGCCCGTTTCTGAAAAACTGTGACAGGTTCAGACCCTGCAGTTCCCGCAACAGCTTGCGCCGCATCGCACGCTCATAATCCTTGAACCCGTCAGCGGCCTCGACAAAGGCGTCCACCCCATGCAGCACGTTGGCAGTGTAATAGGCGGTCAGTTCCGCCGCGTCGGGGGTCTGGCCCTGGTCTCTGGGGACCACCACAAGCCCGTTGATGGTGATCCAGTCGGGCAGGGGAATGTCCCTGGGACGCGGTCCGGTGTTCGACTTGCCATCACCCGAAATATCCAGCGTGCGTTTCGGGCACTCACTTTGCTGCTCCAGCAGGGACAGGCCAAAAGCCATCGCTGCCCCAAGTGCGGTCGAGGGATCAGCCGGGCGCCTTTGGGTATCGCGCAGCCGCGTCGTCACGTGGGAAAGGTCGGTTTCGGTGTGGATGTCCTGCCAGTCGACCAAAAGCCGGCGATTGAAATTGCGTGGGCCGCTCCATTCATAAACAGCAATGCGCACGGGCCAGTCCGGCGCCCCGAGAAGGATCTCGCGCACCTCGGGCGACTCCAGAGCATTGGCCAGCCCGTCAAGCTGCAGCCGGTATTCGCCCGCATCAACCGACCCCGACACATCCAGCCCAAGGGCCAGTGCCTGCCGGCAGGCGGCTTCGGCTTCTGTCACGGCGGCTGTCGCGATCATGGCCGCAACGGCCGCGCGCCACATCACCAGTGCCCGGTGTTTTCCATGCTGGCCCAAGGTTCGGCCGGGGCCAGCGCCTCGCCCTGTTGCAAAAGCTCGATCGAGATATTGTCGGGCGACCGCACAAAAGCCATGCGCCCGTCGCGGGGCGGGCGGTTGATCGTGACCCCGTTGTCCATCAGGTGCTGGCAGACCTCGTAGATATTGCCGACCTCGTAGGCGAGATGCCCGAAATGGCGGGAATCGCTGGGCAACCCTTCGTCCCCGTCCCAGTTATAGGTCAACTCGACCGGGCATTCTTCCTGTCCTTCGGGCGCCATGAAGATCAGCGAGAACCGACCCTGTTCATTGTCCCAGCGGCGTGTTTCCTTGAGGCCCAGCAGTTCATAAAACGCCATGGATTTTTCAAGATCGGCCACACGCACCATGGTGTGCAGATATTTCAGATGCATCGTTTTTCCCTTCGACACGCGATTTGCTGACAGATTAGAGGGCTGGCCGGAATTGTCGAGCGCCGCGCGCCTCAAAAAGCCGAACGGATGCCGAAAGTCAGGGACAGCTGTTCCGTATCAAAGCGGCTGACATTCGACTCGGTGCGCAGCGCGCGGAAGGTCATGGTCGGCGCGAAGCCCGCGTAATGCATCTTGTGGAACATCAGTTCGACCTCACCGGCCACCGAGGTATCCTTGCGCCCGCCGGGCACGCTGATAAAGCCGACACGGTAATCGGGATAGTCACTGACCCCCATCTTGAGCGAGGTGCTCAGACGGACCGGCCCGAAGGCATCCTTGAAGCTATAGCCGATCTGCGCAATCGCCCCGCGTGAGGAAAACACCGGGTTGGCATCATCGGTCTGGTTCAGGGTAAACGCGGTCGAGATCCGATTGCCGCTGGCCAGCGTGTGCGCATAGCTGGCGCCGATGCTGGTAAAGATATCCTGCCCACTGCCATTATCGGGGCGGCGCCATTCGTTCACAGCCTTGAAGGACAGGCGGTTGCCTGGCTGCGGGCTCCAGCCCCAGCCGCCTTCCAGCCGCATCTGGTCGTAAAGCGGATCGCCCCCGTACCACGTGCGCCCCGCGATCCCGCCCAGCGACCAGACAGGCCCCTTGGGTTTCAAGCGAAAGGCATGGCGCACCCCCCCTTCAAGCACGGTAAACGCGTAATCCGACCCTTTCGCCGTGGGCGCGATGCTCTTGGCTTCGCTCGACAGGGTGACCTGCCGGGTGAACAGGCGCGCCACTGCGCGGGTTTCGCTGGCTTCAGTCTGGGACAGGCGATAGCTGATCGCGGCGTTCAGCATCGCCTCGATCCCCGAAAGCGCCAGCGCGTCGCCGACATTCACCCCCACCACCGGTACGCCGTCGATGATCATGAAGCGCGACAAGGAACCGTTATTGACGTTAGATGACGGGCTGATTGACCCGGACAGGTTGAATTTCAGAGGGTTGCGCGCCCGTACCTGCTTGAACGCCTTTGCCATTGCTTCTTGCTGGTCCTGTGTCGCGGCGTTGGTATAGGCGCGGCGCAGCCAGTATTGCGCTTGCGTATAGCGCTCATCGCGCATGGCCAGGCTGGCGCTCAGATTGGCGGCGGAATAGCTTTGCAGATCACTGCGGGCATAGCGGAAGGCCGCGCGCGAGGCCTTGCGGGCCGCCTCGGGGTCGCCCATGCCGGCAAACACCATGGCCAGCCCGTAATGCGCCGCCGGATCGGTTGGATCATGTTGCAACAGCCCCATGGCCAGTTGGTAGGCGGCGTTGGCTTTGTTGTGGGTCAGCGCATAGGACAGCGCCTGATGCGCCTGTGCCTGTGTCAGCCCGGTCAGCCGCGTCTCGGTCTGGGGCTGCGCCGATGCGACACCGGCACACAGCCCGAGTGCACAGCCAAGAAACTTACGGCGCAGCATTGTCGCAAAGCGCGGCGTCACCTGCGAGGCCACATTGCGTCAGCACGAAGAAGCCGTATTCCTGTTCGTTGTCGAGGTTTTCCTCGTGGTTTTCCGCAAAGAGCGCGCCCGCGACCGCGGCCGAATCCGTCCCGCCGAAGACGCCGCCATAATCGCCGCGATCCTGTTCCACTTCGCCGTGGGTTTCGACGTCGCCGACAAAGCTGCCATCGGCCTCGATATCGGTCACGATCAGCGACAGGTCTTGCAGGGCAAAGGGCGTGTTCAGCACGATCTGTCGGTTGTAAATGCCGCCATTCACCGCCATGTCGGCAAAGTTGGCATTGATCAGGATTTGCCCGCTGACCAGCAGGGGTTCGCCGGGCAGGATCGAGTCATCCACCGCAGGTGCGCCTGCCGGTGTCGTGCCGCCGTTCAGGATGCCCGCGTAATCCCCGGCATAGGACACCTGACCGGCTGCGGGGCCGGTGCCGATGGGCGGGGCATCGAAATTGCCATTACGCTGATAGAAGGCACCTTGCAGCACGCGGTTGAACTGTCCGCCATCCCCGGCAAGTCCGGCCTGAACGGAACCGTCCTGGCTTTCGCCGACGACGGCAACAAAGAACCGGTCAAGGCTGTCTTCCTGCACGCTATAGGCTTCGTAATCGCCGATATCCTTGGCGGCGTTGCGCTGATAGACGACTT
The DNA here is from genome assembly GCF_040225985.1 of Shimia fortis. NCBI lineage: Bacteria > Pseudomonadati > Pseudomonadota > Alphaproteobacteria > Rhodobacterales > Roseobacteraceae > Shimia > Shimia fortis. Next base: position 227,877 of record NZ_JBBPEU010000002.1, on the reverse strand, counting down.
CTACCGGGGTAGAGTCCAGCGCCCAGATTTGCGCGGTCACCGTCTGCGCCGAGGCGTCATAGCTCAGGGATTTGAGGTTGCCCGCGATGGCCTCGGGGACTGTGCCCGTGCCATCGTCTTCCGGGGTTTCGGCAAACGGATTGCTGCCGCCACAAGCGGTCAGGCTGGCCATTGCGGCCATGCACAGGAAAGCGCGGATCATACTAATGCCTCAATACTGCTGTGCCCGGTTCTCCGGGTCATTTGACACAGAATCGACCAGCCCCGCCCAAAAGTCAACGCGTTCCGTGGGCGTGTGCCGGATCAGGCACGCAGGTGTTGCGACAAGAACGCCAAATTCATGTGTTCCATTGCAGACGGATCACAAGATATAGTGCGGCAAAAGTCAGAAGAAATCCGAAGGAATCGCCTCTATGTCGCTGACACCGGAACAACAGGCCGAAATCGACGAACTCCGCGCCGCGCCCAACCAGACCCTGCGCGTGGTCAGTGAAGGGATGGAGAAACATCTCTACAAGGCGATCCCGGTGCTGGACCACGGCTTTGTGCGCGTAATCGACTATATGGGTGACGATGCCGCGATCTGTCAGGCGGCGCGGGTGTCGTATGGCAAGGGCACGAAATCAGTCCAGAATGACGAAGGCCTGATCCGTTACCTGATGCGCCATTGGCATTCGACCCCGTTCGAGATGTGCGAAATCAAGCTGCACGTGAAACTGCCGGTCTTCGTGGCGCGCCAGTGGATCCGCCACCGTACCGCCAACGTGAATGAATATTCCGCCCGCTACTCGATCCTTGATCGCGAATTCTATATCCCTGCGCCCGAACACATCAACGCGCAGTCGGTCGTGAACAACCAGGGACGGGGTGAGCTGCTGAGCGCAGACGACACAGCGCGGGTGCTGGAACTGCTCAAGGCGGATTCGGCGCGGTGTTACGAGAATTACCAGGCGATGATCGACGAAGACGGCATCGGCCTTGCGCGTGAACTGGCCCGCATGAACCTGCCCGCGAATATCTATACCCAATGGTACTGGAAGGTGGATCTGCACAACCTGCTGCACTTCCTGCGCCTGCGCGCCGATGCGCATGCCCAATACGAAATCCGCGTCTATGCCGATGCGATCTGTCAGGTCGTGGCGGATTGGGTGCCTGCGGCCTACAAGGCGTTCGAGGATTACCGGATGGGCGCCGTCACCCTGTCGGCGCAAATGGTCGAGGCGCTGCGCCTGATGCTGAAAGGCGAAGAGGTCACCGCCGCGTCCAGCGGGATGAGTGCGCGCGAATGGCGCGAGTTCCAGGAGATGATTGCCTGATCGTTTCCGAACCGGAAACAATGCGTCCGCAGTGTGGAAATTGACAGCTACGGGACAAAGCACGTAGTTTCAGGACATTACCAATGGTTTTTGTCCTGAAAATGGGAAGGATTCCCAATGTCCAAATTTCTGAAACTTTGCGCCGTGCTCTCTCTCTCGGCGGCGCCGGCGATGGCCCAGACCTGGAGCAGTAACGCCCCCAAGATCGGCCCCGTTAACCAGCCCGAGGGGGTCGTTTTCCAGGCCTATCCGGCTGCGGCAAACTATTGCCCACAAGGTTTGCAGCCCATCACGCTTGGCGGCGTAATCTGCTGCGGCACACCAAATGCGAGCTACAGCAACCCCGCAGGCCATAGCAAAGCAGCGCCGTCGTGTCCGGCAGGTGTCAAGGGGTGTAGCTGAGTGGGGAAGGGGCGCGAACCGCGCCCCGCCTGCCTTACAGGGCTTTGAGGTCGGTGGCCATCTGGCGCCCGTCCCGTCCTTCGGACAATTCAAACTCGATTTTCTGGTTGTCGGCCAAGCCGGTCATGCCAGAGCGTTCGACGGCCGAAATGTGGACAAATACGTCCTTGCCGCCGTCATCAGGTGCGATAAAGCCGTAGCCTTTGGTGGTGTTGAACCATTTTACGGTGCCGCTGGGCATCCCGTGTCTCCTTCCTATGTCTTACTTCCCGTGATGCGGAACTGCACGTCACGGCGCACCTGATCCGGTGCGCCGCGCGTGTATGGCGGCCCTGGGAAACAAATGCTGGATGAAAGGGTTGCACGGTTTATGTAAAAAGCAAGCAAAAGCCATGCGAAAAATCGCGAATCCCGATCACATTCGCGAAAAGGAAGAAGTGACAAGATGAAACTTTACGGTCTAAAGAACTGCGATACGTGCCGCAAGGCATTGAAAGCGCTTGAAAATATTGAACTTGTCGATGTGCGCGCCGACGGGGTGCCGGCCGAAATTCTGCAAAAGGCATATGATGAATTTGGCGCCGCATTGGTGAATACGCGGTCCACCACATGGCGTGGTTTGGACGAGGCGGAACGTGCCCGCCCTGCGCTTGATCTGCTGGCGGAACACCCGACGCTAATGAAGCGACCGCTGATCGAGCGTGACGGGGAATTATTCCTCGGTTGGACCCGCGACGTACAGTCAGCCCTTGGATAAGCGGGAGCGACTGCATATGTCGCCTTCACGCTAAAAAAAGGAGCCGTCATGCGTAACGCTGCACTTGTTCTTGGGATCATCGCCGGATTGGTGGGGATGTTGGTCGGCTTTTTCAGCTGGGGCTATACCGAGGTGATCGCCCGCTATGACGAGGTGGGTCAGGTCTTTGGCCAGGTTGAAAATGTCGAACTCGTGCGGGCCGGGGCGTTGCTCGCGCCGATGCTGGCAATTGCCGGGGGCGCGATGGCGCGGGCACGGGCGCTGTGGGGCGGGATCCTGTTGCTGGTGTCGGCTGCGGGCATGTACGCAGCCTTTAATTTCAACGTGTTCACCATGTTCCCGATCAGCTTTGCCGCGCTCGGCGGGATTCTCGCGATTGCCGCCGGCAAACCAGACGAACCCAAGGCGCATTTCTAGGCTCAGGTCAGGCGGAACAGCCGGTCGAGTGACAGGGGGCCAGCCCCTTTGAGCGCGATCACAGCGAACAGGAACACCCAGAGCAACCGTTCGTCGAGCAGGGTCACCGCATTGTCAAACAGCCCGCCAAGCTTGACCCCGTGACCGGCCACGTCCACCACCGTCTGCACGACAACAAAGCCAATCATCGCCAACGCGGACAGCCGAGTCAGCAGTCCGATCAGGATCAGGAAGGGCAGCACGAATTCCGCCACCGTGCCTGCAAAGACCACGAGGCGTTGCAGGATGTTCATCTGCGATACGTCATAAAGTACGGCCTCGGCGGCTTTGGGAAAAATCTGTCCGAAGGCCCCGGCAGAGGGCGTGAAAATCGACCCGTCAATCTTGAGCGTGGCCGAATTCCAGTAATAGACCAGAAACACCGCCACAAACACCAGCCGGGCAAGGCTTGGCAATAGCCATTCGGCCTTGTCCGTGCGTGCGAATGCGGAATTGTGAAGGGAAATCAAGGCAGTCATGGCAGTTCCTAAAGTGTTGCGCTGGTCAGCGCCTGGGTGGACAGCAGTAAGGCAAGACAGGGTCCGAGATCGAAATCCCCGGTCTTTTCCGTGGCCTGTGCGGCGGCTTGGCCGAGGGGCAAGCCGGCCTTCAGGGCCAACAGGAAAGCAGCGCCGCCCGCGGGCAGAAGATGGGGTGCGGGGTCGAAATCTTCCCGTGTGATCAGGATATCCTGCGCCTCGGGGCGCGGTTTGGGTGCCCCTTCGATCATGTTGAACGCCCAGATGTCATAGATCGGCCAGGAAGAGCGCAGCACTTCGGTGCTGGGCGCGAGGGTCAGTTTGACATGTTCCAGCTGATCCTCGGCAAAGCTGCCAAGGGCCTCGGGGGCCAGCGGTGTGCTGTCGGCAGCGTGGTAGGACCGGCGCAGGGCCTGTTCGACCTCGGCCACATCGCCCAGATAGGCAAGATGGGACAGCGGGGCAAAATCCCGCAGAAAGGCGGGAAAGCGGGCGCCGTAATGCATCATCATCGGATTTTCCGGCGGGTGCTGGCGGAGGAAAATGGCGGCAATCCCCTTGAAATTCTCATCGCCCAGAAGTTTGGCAATCACTGGAAAGGCGGTTTCCAGTGCTTCGCCCAGCGACACCGCAACATTATTGCGATAGACGTCAAACCGTTTGCCCGCCGCGTGTCCCGTGGCATCGGTCAGCCCATCAGGGGCCGGTTGCGCCGCATCCAGAAGAGCCTTGCGGAATACGCTTTGCGTGACAGTCATGCCGGTACCTTTGCAAGGGCGGCGGCGGCACGCGCGGCCTCGGCGTTCAGTTCGGGCCAACCCGGCACATCATTGTCCCATTCAATCAGGATAGGGCGCGGGCCGGAAAGCGCCAGCGTGTGATCCAGTAGCGCCCAGACCGGATCAACCACAGCTTTGCCATGGCTGTCGATCAAAAGCGGCGCGCCGTGTTCGTCCTCGTCCTCGTCATGCCCGCCGAGGTGGATTTCTCCTACCTTCTCAAGCGGGTAGGCGGCGATGTAGTCGCGCGGATCATAGTTCAGATTGGTGGCCGACACGAACACGTTGTTCACGTCCAGCAGCAGACCACAGCCGGTGCGGTTTGCGACTTCGCGCAGGAAGTCCGGCTCGAACCATGTGCTTTCGGAAAAGGCGAGATAGCTGGACGGATTTTCCAGCATCATCTGCCGCCCGATCGTGTTCTGCAACTGGTCAATATGGCTGGCGACGCGGGTCAGGGTGTCGGCGGTATAGGGTAGCGGCAACAGATCGTTCAAAAAGGCGCTATCGTGGCTGGACCACGCAAGATGTTCCGAAAATACAGTGGGTTGAAGCCAGTCGCACAGGTGTTTCAGGCGGGCAAGATGTTCGGGGTCCAGAGGGCCTTCGCCACCGATGGACAGACCCACGCCATGCACCGAGATGGCGAAGCGCTCGGCCAAAAGGCGCATCTGCGCGTGGGGTCGTCCACCCGCGCCCATATAGTTCTCGGCATGGATTTCCAGCCATTGCACGGACCCGGCATCGTCCATGATGTTCTGGAAATGCTGCGGTTTGTAGCCAACCCCGGGCGCATTCGGGAGGTCAGGAAAGCGGGGATTTGCATCAAACATGGGCGCGGGCTTTCGTCAGGTATCGGGGGCGCAGGGTCAGGAGGGCAGATCGCGGTCGAGCGCTTCCAGAGACGGTTTGCGCGGGGTGCCATCGGCCGTTTCGGGCAGCTCGATCTCAAGGCAGGTGCCCTTGTCGACCAGTGTCCAGGCGTTGCCCTGATAATCGACACTGGACGATCCGGCGCAGGTGGTGCCGGGACCGGCGGCGCAGTGGTTTTCTCCGGCCTTGGCAATGCCATAGCATTTTTCCTGCTGGGCGGCCTTGGCTGGGGTGGGCTGCGAGGCAACGGCGGCCAGAACGGCGCCGGCGATGGTGAGGGTCTTTACGGGGTGTGACATAAGAGATCCTTTTTGCTGAATGGTCCGGGGCATGGCGCCGACGGTGGTCGGGCTTGGTCCAAGTCTAGCACATCGCGTTGAAACTTTGGGAATTTCCGCCCCGCGCCGAAAGGCGGGGACGGAAAGCTGTGATGGGATTATGCGGGCAGGTCACGCTCGAGCGCTTCCAGCGACCCCTTGCGCGCGGTGCCGTCGGCCTGTGCGGGCAGTTCGATGTCCATGCAGGTGCCCTTGTCGACGAGCGTCCATGCATTACCTTGGTAGTCCACGGTAGACGAGCCCGCGCAGGTGGTGCCGGGGCCGGCGGCGCAATCATTCTTGCCGGCCATCGACACGCCATAGCATTTTTCTTTCTCTGCGGCGTGGGCAGCGGTGTGAGTGGTGGCGGTCAGGGCTGCGGCAACGGCACTGGCAACGGCGAGGGTTTTTACGGTTTTCGACATGGTTTTCTCTTCCCTTAGGTCGGTTTGTGAATTTCGGGCCACCGTTTCGGGCGGCTTGCTTCAACCGTAAATCCGCCGGGGCGTCACTGACCAATCACGGGGGCGTGTATCACGCCGCCGTCAGTCCACGTGACGGTTTCGTGAAGATTCCAGTGCTGGAACCCCTGAAATATTTCCAAAATGAACCGGGCGCGCCCGGTTTCCCGTGGCGCGCCCGCTGGATTGTTGCAAAGAAAGTTACGCAAGGTCAGGTGGCGTTGCTTCCTTCGCGAGTTGGCTCACGATTTCGTCCAAGCTCTGTACTTTGCTTTGCTTTTCGCCCAGACGCCGAGTCGACACCGTGCGCTCTTCGACTTCTTTCTTGCCGATGGCCAGGATGACCGGCACCTTGCCGACCGAGTGTTCGCGCACCTTGTAGTTGATCTTTTCGTTGCGAACGTCGGCTTCGGCGCGGACCCCGGCCGCTTGCAGTGCTTTGACAACCTCATAGACATAGTCGTCGGCCTCGGACACGATCGACGCAACCACGACCTGACGCGGCGCCAGCCAGAACGGCAGCTTCCCCGAATGCTCTTCTATCAGGATGCCGATAAAGCGCTCGAACGACCCCAGGCAGGCCCGGTGCAGCATGACGGGGCGGTGTTTCTCGCCGTCGGCGCCGATGTAAGTGGCGTCCAGACGTTCGGGCAGCACGAAATCCACCTGGAACGTGCCGCATTGCCAGACGCGGCCAATCGCGTCGGTCAGGCTGAATTCAAGCTTGGGACCATAGAACGCCCCTTCGCCCGGGTTCATCTCGGGTTCGACACCGGCGGCGCGGGTGGCTTCGAGAAGGGCGCTTTCGGCCTTGTCCCAGACCTCGTCACTGCCCGAGCGTTTTTCGGGGCGGTCCGAGAACAGGACGCGGAACTCTTCAAAGCCGAGATCCTTGTAGACCGCCGACAGGAAGCGGATGAACTCGGCGCATTCTTCACCGATCTGTTCTTCGGTCGAGAAGATATGCGCGTCATCCTGCACAAAACCACGGACCCGCATGATGCCATGCAGTGCACCCGACGGTTCATACCGCGCACATGACCCGAACTCGGCCATGCGCAAGGGCAGGTCACGATAGGATTTCAGGCCCTGTTTGAAGATTTCCACGTGGCAGGGGCAGTTCATCGGCTTCAGCGCATTGATCGATTTCTCGCGCGCGTGCTCTTCGTCAACTTCGACGATGAACATGTTTTCCTGGTATTTGTCCCAGTGACCCGAGGCTTCCCACAGTTTGCGATCCACCACCTGCGGGGTGTTCACCTCGACATAGCCGCCGCGTTTCTGGGCGCGGCGCATGTAATCCTGCAGCATCGTGTAGATGGTCCAGCCGTTCGGGTGCCAGAAGATCTGGCCCGGCGCTTCGGGTTGCAGGTGATACAGGTCCATCTCGCGGCCCAGTTTTCGGTGGTCGCGTTTTTCGGCCTCTTCCAGCATATGCAGGTGGGCCTTGAGGTCTTCCTTGTTCTTGAAGGCGACGCCGTAGATCCGTTGCAGCATCGCGCGGTCGCTGTCGCCGCGCCAATAGGCGCCCGCCACATGCATCAGTTTGAACGCATCCGCAGGCACCTGTCCGGTGTGTTGCAGGTGCGGGCCGCGGCAGAGATCCTGCCAGTGGCCGTGCCAGTACATGCGCAGCGGCTCGTCGCCGGGGATGGCGTCGATCAGCTCGACTTTATAGGGTTCGTTGTTGGCCTCGTAGAACTTGATCGCACGGTCGCGCTCCCACACCTCGGTGGTGACGGGGTCGCGACGGTTGATGATTTCCTTCATCTTCTTTTCGATCGCGCCCAGATCTTCGGGGGTGAAGGGCTCTTCGCGGTCAAAGTCGTAATACCAGCCGTGCTCGATCACCGGGCCGATGGTCACTTTGACGTCGGGCCAGATTTCCTGCACCGCGCGCGCCATGATGTGCGCGCAATCGTGCCGGATCAGTTCCAGCGCCTCGGCGTCATTGTCCTTGAGCGTGTTGATGGCAATCGAGGAATCCGTCTCGATCGGCCATTGCAGGTCCCAGTGCTGCCCGTTCACGGTTGCAGAGATCGCCTTCTTGCCAAGCGAGGTTGAGATGGAAGAGGCTACTTCGGCAGGGGTGATACCTGCCGCATAGTTGCGTGCATTGCCATCGGGAAAAGTCAGGGAAATATCGGCCATCAGCCTCAAGCTCCTCGTCAGTTTGGCGCCCACGGAACGCCCGGTTGCGGGTATATGGTTCGCGGCGGTTTTGCGCCTTTGACGGGAACAAGTCAAGCGGCCTTTCCAGCGCGCGACGGCGGCGCTAGTGTCGAAACAAAGACAGATGAGGACGACATGAGCATCACCCAGTTTTTCGACAGCCCCCAAGGCCGCCGCATCGCCTATCATAAAAGTGGCACTGCCCAACCCACTGTCGTGTTCCTTGGCGGGCTAAAATCCGACATGGAAGGCACCAAGGCCATCCACCTAGAGCAATGGGCCAAGGCGCGGGGGCAGGCGTTCCTGCGGTTCGATTATTCCGGCCATGGCGAAAGCTCGGGCCAGTTCGAAGAGGGTTGTATCGGCGACTGGCATCAGGACACGCTGGCCGCGGTCGAGGCGCTGACCGCGGGGCCGCTGATTGTTGTCGGGTCGTCCATGGGTGGCTGGCAGGCGTTGCTTCTGGCGCGTGCCATCCCCGAGCGGATTGCAGGCATGGTAACGATTGCCGCCGCACCCGATTTCACCGAGGACGGCTATTGGGCGTCTTTCACGGATGCCCAGAAACAGGCGCTGGAAGATGTCGGCCACGTGGAACTGCCCAGCGATTACATGGAACCCTACATCATCACCAAGCGCATGATCGAGGACGGGCGCCAGCATCTGGTGCTGCGCGCGCCCCTGCACATGCCGTTTCCGGTGCGGTTCCTGCAGGGCACCGAGGACACGGCGGTCACCACCGAGACCGCGATCCGCCTGCTGGACCATGCCGAGGGGCCGGATATGCGCCTGACGCTGGTCAAAGGGGCGGATCACAGGTTCTCGGATGACGAATGCCTGACCCTGATCGAGAAGTCGCTCGAAAAAGTGCTGGCACGGGGCTAGGGGCGCGGGATGCGGAGTTTTGGCAGGTTTCTCGGGCGGTTGCTTCTGCTGTTGTGCGGTGTGATCGGGGCAATGTGGATTTTCGGGCCGTATGAAACAATCTCGGTGATCCCCGATTTCGATCCTGCGGTGATCGGGGATGATCCCGCGGGGTATCTGGCAACGCAGGAAGCGCGGTTTGACGACATCACGCCCGGCACCGAAAAACGCATCATCTGGGCCGGTGACGAAGGCGCGCGCACCGACAAGGTGATTGTCTATGTGCACGGTTTTTCCGCCACGTCCGAGGAAATCCGCCCCGTGCCCGATCTGGTGGCGGCGGAGATTGGCGCCAACCTTGTCTATACACGCCTTGCGGGCCATGGACGGGGCGGCGCGGCCATGGTCGAGGGCAGCGCGAAAGCCTGGATGACCGACCTGGCCGAGGCGCTGGCCGTGGCGCGATTGATCGGCGACGAGGTCGTGATCATGGCCACCTCGACCGGGGCCACCGTTGCAGCCGAGGCGGCGTTGCAACCACAGCTTATGCAGGATGTGGCGGGGCTGATCCTGATCTCGCCGAATTTCGCACTGGGAGATCCGGCGTCGGCGGTGCTGACCCTGCCGGCGGCGCGACACTGGGTGCCGATGGTGGCCGGCACAACCCGCAGTTGGACACCGCAGAACGACCTGCACGGCACATATTGGACGACCAGCTATCCAACCGAGGCCCTGTTCCAGATGGCGGCTCTTGTGAAACATGCTGCCGCTTTGCCATACCAGCAGGCCACGGTGCCGGCGCTGTTTTGGTATGCGCCGACCGACCAAGTTGTAGATCACAGCGCAACCGACCGAATCGCCAACGTCTGGGGCGGTCCGGCGGTGATCAAAGAGGTCACAGTGGCGGCGGGGGATGATCCATATGACCACGTGATTGCGGGGGATGTTCTGTCGCCGTCGGCTAATGTCGAAACGGTTTCTGCATTCGTAAACTGGATCAATGGCTTAGAGTAAGAGGTTCATGTGAAATGGAGCAGCGGATCAGCCTGATTACCCTTGGCGTGACCGACATGGAACGGTCCGCCCGTTTCTACGAGACCCTTGGATGGACACGGGTCGACAGCCCCGATGGGGTGATTGCCTTTGACCTGATCGGCCAGACACTGGGCCTTTATCCAAGGACGGCACTGGCCGAGGATCTGGGCGTGCCTGTCGAGTCGATCGGCGGGTTCTCGGGGATCACGCTGGCCCACAACCTGCGCAGCCCTGACGAGGTGGCCCCGCTTCTGGCGGGGGCCGAGGCGGCGGGTGGGCGTATTCTGAAGCCTGCGCAAGAGGTGTTCTGGGGCGGGTTCCACGGTTATTTCGCCGATCCTGACGGGCATGTCTGGGAAATCGCGCATAATCCGTTTTCGCCCCTTTCCGAGGCAGGCGCGTTTCGTTGGCTGGGATATGGCGAATAATGGCCAGCCGGGGCACGGGCGGTGTTGACCTTGGCCCGCTCTGTGCGAGAGTGCGCAAAACGAAATGGTTTTGACGGGGCAAGAGAGTAATGCGCGAACCTTTGGTTCTGCTGCCGGGCATGATGTGCGATGCGCGGCTTTATGGTCCTCAGATTGCGGAATTATCCGCGGAATTTGCCGTGACAGTCGCCCCGATTACCAAAGGGGAACGGATCGAGGAAATCGCTTCGGGTCTGCTGGACCTGCTGCCGCATAAATTCGCGCTGGCGGGGCTGAGCATGGGCGGGATCGTGGCCATGGAAATTCTGCGTCGCGCGCCCGACCGGGTCACGCGGATCGCCCTGATGGACACCAACCCCTTGGCAGAAACCCCCCAGTCTGCCGCGGCTTATGAGCCGATGATCGTCGGTGCGCGCGCGGGGCGACTGGGCGATGTACTGGCGGATTTCATGAAGCCCGACTATCTCGCGCCGACCGAGTACCGCGCCGAGATCCTTGCGTTGGTGCAGGATATGGGCCTGTTCCTCGGGCCCGAGGTGTTCGTGCGCCAGGCCCGCGCCCTGCAAAAACGGGGCGACCAACAGGGCACGTTGCGCAAATGCAAGGTGCCTGCGCTGGTGCTGTGTGGCGAACATGACGGGCTGACCCCAGTCAAGCGGCACAATTTCATGGCCGAACTGATTCCCTATGCGCAGTTGCGGATCATCGAGGGGGCAGGGCATCTGCCAACCCTCGAACAGCCCGCCGCGACCACCGCCGCGCTGCGTGACTGGATGACGCAACCCTACGTTCTGAAATGACCGAGCAGCCCCGCAAAACCCTGCGCCCGCCGGACGGTTGGCGCGGTGTTGTCGCGCGCTGGCTTGTCCGGATCCGCAAACGCATCCCGCCGGGCTGGCGCTGGCCGGTAGGGCTGGTGATCATGCTGTTCGGATTTGTCGGGTTTCTGCCCGTGGTGGGGTTCTGGATGATTCCGCTGGGCATTGCGGTGATGGCGCTGGACCTGTCGCCGCGTTGGCGCAACCGCAAAAGGAAATGAAAAACGGGGCCAGACCGGCCCCGTTTTCCTGAAAATATGCGGATGCAGCTTAAGCCGCAGTATTCTTGTTCGCAGGCGCCGGTTTGGCGGCTTTGGCCGGTTTCTTGGCAGCCTCGGCGTTTGCCGTGTCGATGAAGTCCAGAACCAGGGGGCGGATGTTGTTGCGCCAGCTTTTACCCGCGAAGATACCATAGTGACCTGCGCCGGGTTCGACATGGCTGGCTTTCTTTTCGTCGGGCAGGCCGGTGCACAGCTCCAGCGCATAGATACACTGACCGGGGGCGGTGATGTCGTCTTTGTCGCCTTCGACGGTCTTGACCGCCACGGTGGTGATCTTGCCCATGTCGACCTTGCGGCCATTGACCACAAATTCGTTCTTGGCGATTTCACAGTTCTTGAAGATACGCTCGACCGTGGACAGGTAGAACTCTGCCGGCATGTCCATCACGGCCAGGTATTCATCGTAGAACCGGTTATGGGCATCGTGATCCGACGCTTCGCCACGGACAACGCGCATGATCTGGTCCGAAAACGCTTTGGAGTGGCGGTCCGCATTCATAGACATGAACGAGGTCAGCTGCAAAAGGCCCGGATAGACCATGCGGCCCACGCCGGGATATTTGAAGCCGACGCGCTGGATCATCATTTCCTCAAGCTGGCCCATGGTGACGCGGTTGCCGAAATCGGTCACGTCGGTGGCGTTTGCATCGGGGTTGATCGGACCACCGATCAGGGTCAGCGAACGGGGCTGGGCGGCTGGATCTTCCTCGGCCAGATAGGCGGTGGCGGCCAGCGTCAGCGGGGCAGGTTGGCACACGGCGATCACGTGCGTGTCGGGGCCAAGCTCTTTCAGGAAGTCGACAAGGTACAGGGTGTAATCTTCAATGTCGAATTTGCCCTCGGAGACGGGAATGTCACGCGCGTTATGCCAATCCGTGATGTAGACTTCACAATTCACGATCAGGCTTTTGACGGTAGAGCGCAGCAGGGTGGCATAGTGGCCGGACATCGGAGCAACCAGCAAAACCTTGCGTTTCTGGGTTTCGCGGCCCGCGACGTTAAAGTGGATCAGATCGCCAAACGGGCGTTCGACCACGGTCTCGATATTGACAAGATGGTCCTTGCCGTCTTCGCAGGTGAAGGTGCGAATGCCCCAGTCGGGCTTGACGACAATGCGCTGGAAGGTGCGCTCGGTGACTTCGCCCCAGGCGCGCACCCATTGCAGCATCGGGTTCGGCGCCATCGCAAAAACAGGGTAGGATGCCATGGCAAGGGCCGAGGCACCCAACCATTGGTTCGTGTTCCGCATGGTCTCCATGAGGTCGTACGTGGCCATGTACCGCATCGGCGTCTCCTTTACTGCCCGGGCATACCGGGGTTATCCTGCCCAGGTCCGAACGGGCAAAATTTCATGCTGCGTGGCAGCGAGGATACGGTGGAATATTGAATATGACAACAAACGAGAATGCCGCAGGCGAAAATTTAGAGCGGCTAAACGAGAATTTAGCGCAGGTTGAGCGTCTTTCTCAGCGTTTGATCGAGGTGATGGCGCGCCGCAAACCCCTGCGCAAAGACCTGAATGCCCCGAATCACGAAGTATTCACCAACGCCGCGACCGCCTATTGGACCGAGATGATGAATAATCCCGGAAAGGTTCTGGAACAGCAGCTGGATTTCTGGGCAAAATCGGTAAAGCATTTCGTCGACGCGCAACATCTTATTGCGCAGGGCAAGCTGGAAGCGCCCGAAGACCCCACGCCCAAGGATCGCCGGTTCTCGAACCCGATGTGGCAGTCCAACCCTTATTTCAATTTCATCAAGCAGCAATACCTGCTCAACGCCAAGGCGATCGAGGATGCGGTCGACGGGCTGGAAGGGCTCGAGCCGCTTGAAAAACACCGGATCGAATATTTCTCGCAACAGATCATCGACATGATGTCGCCGACCAACTTTCTCAGCACCAATCCGGACGCTCTGGAAAAGGCGGTCGAGACCGATGGCAAGTCGCTGATCAAGGGGCTCGAGAACCTGATCGCGGATCTTGAAGCCAACAACGGCGAACTGATGGTCACGCTGGCCGATGAAAACGCCTTCGAGATCGGGCGCAATATCGCAACGACACCGGGCAAAGTGGTGTTCCGCAACCACATGTTCGAACTGCTGCAATATTCGCCGACGACCGAAACCGTCTATGAAACGCCGCTGGTCATTTTCCCGCCCTGGATCAACAAGTACTATATTCTGGATCTCAAGGAACAGAACAGCATGATCAAGTGGGCGGTCGAACAGGGCTACACCGTGTTCATCGTCAGCTGGATCAATCCGGACCGGTCCTATTCGGATATCGGCATGGCCGACTATATCGAAGACGGGTTCCTCAAGGCGATTGAAGAGACCAAGAAGCTGACCAAGCAGAAACAGGTCAACGCTGTGGGGTATTGTATTGCCGGCACAACGCTGCACCTGACGCTGTCGCTGATGAAAAAGCGCAAGGACAAGTCGGTCAAATCCGCGACCTTCTTTACCTGCCTGACCGATTTTGCCGATCAGGGCGAATTCACCCCCTTCCTGCAGAACGATTTTATCGACGGCATCGACGAGGAAATCGGGGAAGAGGGGATCCTGCGGTCCTTTATCATGCAGCGCACCTTCAGCTTCCTGCGGTCGAACGACCTGATCTATGGTCCCGCGATCAAGAGCTATATGATGGGCGAGGCACCCCCGGCCTTTGACCTTCTGTATTGGAACGGGGATGGTTCGGGCCTGCCGGGCAAGATGGCGCACGAATACCTGCGCCGCCTGTGTCAGGAGAACAAGTTCGTGACCGACGGGGTCGAGTTCTGCGGCGAGACGCTGCATATTTCCGATGTCGATATCCCGCTGATGTCGGTCACCTGTGAGACCGACCATATCGCCCGCTGGAAAGACTGTTATCGCGGCTTCCAGCAGACCTCGAGCAAGAACAAGACCTTTGTCGTGTCCGAGTCCGGCCATATCGCGGGCATCGTAAATCCGCCGTCCAAGAAGAAGTACGGCCATTACACCAACAAGGACCTTAGCACCGACAGCGAAACCTGGATGGAGAACGCGACCTATAGTGAAGGATCGTGGTGGCCGGTCTGGGACAAGTGGCTTTCCACACGCTCGGGCAAGCAGGTCGCGGCCCGCGAACCCGGTGATTCGGAGCATCCAGCCCTGTGCGATGCTCCGGGTACCTATGTTTTGGCAAAGGCAACCCGTTGATAATGCTTGTTAATTGAAAATATTCTGCAGTGCAGCAAAAAATATCTTGAAATGCTGCACTGCAGAAAGCATATTATTCCCAGACGCAGACAGCGGGACACCCCGCAAACATCGCTAAAGGGAACTACAAAATGACTAAGAACCAAGACATGACCGCTATGCTGAAAGACATGATGGGCGCATTCCCCGTTGACACTTCGGCAATGGAAGACGCATTCAAAAACACCGCCACTCTGAACGAGAAACTGGCTGGTGTTGCTCTGGACGCCGCCGAGAAATCGTCGGAGATCTCGTCCAAGTGGACCAAAGACACCCTGGCCAAACTGGCAGAGATGTCGAAAGCCAAAGCCGAGCCGGCCGACTATGCCAAAGCCATGACCGACTTCGCTTCGGCACAGGCTGAAGTTGCTGCCGAGAACATGGCGGCCTTCGCAGAAGTTGCCAAGAAAGTTCAGATGGAAACCGTCGAACTGATGATGGCCGCAGGCAAAGACGCTTCGGAAGAAGCTCAAGCCGCAGTCAAAAAAGCCACCGAAGAGGTGACTGCAGCTGCCAAGAAAGCAACTGCTAAGTAAGAACGCGAAACTACCTGGCACCCATCTCCTCCCTATCAGGTGCCAATCGCGTGGGCGAGCCTCTGGCTCGCCCTTTCTTTTTGTTTCCTTTTCTGCTGCAGTCGCATAAGGTTTTCTGCAGCGCGCATAAGGAATGAGGGAGATACCCGTGGGTGAAGAAAAAAAGCCGCTCCTGATCAAGCGGTATGCCAGCCGCCGGCTCTATAACACCGAAACAAGCGATTACGTGACACTCGACGATATTGCGGGTTTCATTCGCGATGGGCGCGAGGTGCAGATCGTTGATCTCAAGACCGGCGACGACCTGACCCGTCAATACCTGCTTCAGATCATTGCCGAACACGAAAGCCGTGGCGAAAACATGCTGCCGGTGAATGTTTTGAACGATCTTGTGCGCAGTTATACTACCCAGGCCGGCAGTGTCGTGCCGCAATTTCTGCAAGCCTCGTTCGAGATGTTCCGCGAGGGGCAGGAAAAGATGATGGAAAGCATGGGCGGCGGCATGAAGATGCCCGGGCTCGAGGCGATGCAGGCCCAGCAAGAGGCGTTCATGAAAGCCATGACCGGCGGCATGAATCCCTGGACCGCAGGATCGACTTCGCCCCAATCCTCGGATGACTCGGACGAAGAGAGCGAAGACCTTGATGATATCAAGAAACAACTCGCCGAATTGCAAAGCAAGCTGAACAAGATGAAATGAAAAAAGCCCCGGACCTGATCCGGGGCTTTGGTTTTTCGGGCTGTCGGTTTTTAGGGGGCGTCCCTTACGTCCCGTAGGCGCGCAGCGGCCCCATGACATCTTCGGCGGCTCCGGTCAGGGCGTCGGCGATCACGTCCAGCTCGTCCTGTTTCAACCGCGCCGGCAGACGCACGTCACACGCCGCCATCAGCATCTCACGGGTGCGGGGCAGTTCCGGCAGATCCTCGATGAATTGCCAGTTCCAAAAGGCCCGCGCGTTGTCGGTGGATTGGCCGAAGACCTGAACCTTCACGCCACGCGCATTTGCCGCCGCCTGAAAGGCCAGGATCTGGTCATTGTCCATGCCGTCCAGGTTGAACTGGATCGAGTCCGGCGCACGGTCTTCCGGGCCCAGTTTCTCGGGCACGTGCAGCCAGGGCGACCGGTTCAGCAATCCGGCGACATAGTCATGGTTGGCCCGGCCATCGCGTACACGGCGCGGTACCTCGGCCAGTTGCGGGCGGATGATCGCCGCCGACAAGTTGTTGAGACGCAGGTTATAGAGCGGCAACTTGTTCTGCCAGCGGGCAAAGGCGGCCGCCAGATCGCCGGTATTGTCGCCGGCGGGCGCTTTGTGTTTCTGCCAGTTATGCTCGTAGGCACCCGACATGATGACGGCGCGCGCCACAAGGTCGGCGTCATCGGTGATCAGGATGCCGCCTTCGCCCGCATTGACCAGCTTGTAAGACTGGAACGAGAAACAGCCCACACGGCCAATCGTCCCGATCTTCTTGCCATGCCATGTTGTGCCAAGGCTGTGCGCGGCGTCTTCGACCACGGGGATATTGCGCGCGTCGCACAGGGCCATGATCGCATCCATGTCGCTTGTATGGCCGCGCATGTGGCTGATGATCACGGCCTGCACGCTGTCGAGCTTGGCCTCGAAATCGGAGATGTCGATGCGATAGTTTTCGCCCACCTCACACAGGACCGGCACGCAATCGGCATGCACGACCGAGGACGGCACCGCGGCAAAGGTGAAGCCGGGGATCAGAACGCGTGCATCGCGGGGCAGACCCAGCGCCTTGAGCGACAGGAACAGCGCCGCTGAACAGGACGACACGGCCAGCGCGTATTTCGTGCCCATCATCTCGGCGAATTCGGATTCAAGAAGCGACACCGGCGCATCTTCGGGGGCGGTGTAACGGAACAGATCACCCGAGTTCAGCAGGCGGTCCACCTCGGCGCGGGCGCTTTCGGGGATCGGCTCGGCATCATAGACATTCGGCGGCAAGGTCATAGTTTTCACTTTTCTTAATCCATACTGCAGGATATATAAATCAATGTCGTATAGCTTTCCACCCCTTCGCGCCCCTGTGATGTGAATATTCCATGAAAAAAGACCCGCGCGCGACGGGGCGGCGGGTCTGGGTCAGTCAGGGTTTCAGCGGGGCTCAGAAGCCCAGACGGTCCCGCATGGCGAACCATGTCATCGCCAGCACCAAAAGCGGAGAGCGCAATGCGCTGCCCCCCGGGAAAGACGGTGTCGGGACGCGCGCCATCGTGTCGAAACCTTCGCTTTGCCCCGCAATGGCCATGGCTACCAATTGCCCGGCATGGGTCGCAGTGCCAACGCCGTGGCCGGAATAACCCGAGGCGCTGATGATGTTCGGGGCAAGGCGCGCAAAGAAAGGCATCCGTTTCATGGTGATGCCCAGCGTGCCGCCCCAAGTATACTCAAACTCGATGTCCTTCAGCTGCGGATAAATCTCGGCCATGGGTTTGCGCACGGTGGCGTCAATGTCCTTGGGGAACTTGTAGCCATAGCTTTCGCCGCCGCCGAACAGCAGCCGCTTGTCATGGCTGAGCCGGAAATAGTTTATCACGAACTTGGTGTCGGCAATCGCCACGTCCCGACGCAATACCCCGTGCAGTTCCTCATCGCTCAGGGGACGGGTGGCGGCGATGAAATTGTTGATCGGCATCACCCGCGCAGCGACCTTGCGATCCAACCCGCCCAGATAGCCGTTGCAGGCCAGGACCACGTGGTCCGCCACGACCCGGCCACGATCGGTCTGCACCACGGGGCGGGCGCCTTTCTTCATGTTATGCACATGGGTGTTCTCGTAAATCCGCACACCTGCCGCCGCAGCCGCCCGTGCCAACCCCAGCGCATAGGCCAGAGGGTGCAGATGCGCGGCACTCATATCCAGCGATCCGCCGACATATTTCTCCGACGGGCAGATCGCGTGAAACTGGTCGCAGTCCAGCTTTTCAAGATGGGAATAGCCGTATTCGGACCGCAGGTAGTCCGCATAGGCATGCTCTTCGCGCACTTCGCGCTCGGTGAAACAGGCATGCGCGATGCCAGGCTTCAAATGGCAGGGGATCTCGTGTTTTTCGATCAGCCCTTTGGTGACCTGCTTGGCCTCTTCGGCCAAGAGCCACAGCTTGTGGGCATCCTCCTTGCCGACCAGCTTTTCCAGCCCGTCTTGTTCCATCCGCTGGCCCGATCCCAACTGCCCGCCATTGCGTCCCGACGCGCCGAAACCGACGCGATGCGCCTCAAGCAGCACCACGTCATAACCGCGCTCGGCCAGGTGCAGCGCGGTCGAAAGCCCGGTATACCCCGCTCCGATGACGCAGACATCCGCCCTGACCTCGCCCTTCAGGGCAGGGAAGGGCGCCAGCGGCTCGGCTGTGGCCGCATACCAACTGTCGGGATACTGCCCCTTGCGGTCATTCGCATAGAGAAGATCCATCCTGATCCCCCTGTCTTCATCTTGCCAAAAATACTCCCGCCGGAGGCTTCGGGCGCGGCCCCGCGCCCGAATTCCTGCAGGACAGTCCGGTCACACGTTCAGCAGAAGGTGTTCGCGTTCCCAGGGGCTGATCACGCCAAGGAATTCCTCGTATTCCGTGCGTTTCACGATGGAATAGACCCGCGCAAACTCCGGCCCCAGCACCTCGTGCAGTTTCTCGGCCTCGTCAAACAGGTCGAGCGCGCCGCCCAGGATGCGGGGAATGTCTTCGTCACCTTCATAGGCATCGCCCTTGAACTGCGCATCGGGGCGTTCTTTTTCCAAGAGCCCCAGATACCCGCAGGCCAGAGAGGCCGCGATGCCGAGATAGGGGTTGCAATCCATGCCCGCCAGCCGGTTTTCGACGCGCCGGGCCTTGGGCGAGGAAATCGGGATGCGAATACCCGTAGTACGGTTGTCGCGCGCCCATTCCAGATTGATCGGAGCTGCATGGTCGCGCACATACCGGCGATAGCTGTTCACATAGGGCGCCAGCACCGCGATGGCCGAGGGCAGGTGGTTCTGCAGCCCGGCGATAAAGTGGAAGAACGCGTCCGTATCTCCGCCCTGCGGACCCGAGAAAATGTTCTCGCCGGTTTCGATATCAAGGATCGAGTGGTGGATATGCATCGCGCTGCCCGGCTCATCCCCGATCGGTTTTGCCATGAAGGTGGCATAGCAATCGTGGCGCATGGCGGCCTCGCGGATCAGGCGTTTGAAATAGAACACCTGGTCGGCCAGCGTGACCGGATCGCCATGCAGCAGGTTGATCTCAAGTTGCCCGGCGCCGCCTTCCTGCGTGATGCCGTCGATCTCGAACCCCTGCGCCTCGGCAAAGTCATAGATGTCGTCGATCACCGGGCCAAATTCGTCCACGGCGGTCATGGAATAGGCCTGACGTGCGGCGGCGGGGCGGCCCGAGCGACCCATCATCGGCTCGATCGCCTTGGCCGGGTCGATATTGCGCGCCACCAGATAGAATTCCATCTCGGGGGCTACGACAGGTTCCCACCCCTTGGCGCGATAAAGGTCGACCACACGTTTCAACACGTTGCGCGGGCTATAGGGGATCGGCGCGCCGTCGGTGTCATAGGCGTCGTGGATCACCTGAAGCGTCCAGTCGCCCGTCCAGGGCGCGGCGGTGGCGGTGGCCCAGTCGGGTTTCAGCACCATGTCCTTTTCGATGAACCCGTCATCGCCCGCCGCTTCGCCCCAGCCGCCGGTGATGGTCTGATAGAAGATCGAGTCCGGCAGGTGGAAATAGCTTTGTCGCGCGAATTTCTTGGCGGGCACGGCCTTGCCCCGGGCGATGCCCGGCAGGTCGCCGATGATACATTCCACTTCGTCCAACCGTTTGCCGTCGATATATTCCTGCGCGGCCTCCGGCGTGTTGTTCAGCCATTCGGCCTGGGTGTTCGGGTTTCCCATTATGCACGCTCCCGACGGAAGAAATCCGCCATCTGATCTGCAAAAGTTTCGTTGGCCGTATCTTCGGTCAGGGTTTTGGTGGCGGCCTGCAACAGGTCGTCCGGCACCACGCCCTTGCCACGTGTGTTTATCAGCCCGTCAATCATGGGCGCGTCGAATTCGGGGTGGGGCTGGATCGTCAGCACCCGGTCGCCATAAAGCAGCACCGCGTTTTCGCAAAAATCGTTCGAGGCCAGCACGACTGCGCCCTCGGGGCGTTCGACCACCTGATCCTGGTGCCACGCGTTAAAGGCCATCTCGACCCCGCCGAAATCATAGACCTGACGGCCGACGGCCCAGCCGCCGCTGAATTTCTCGACCTTGCCGCCCAGGGCCTGCGCGATGATCTGGTGGCCGAAGCAGACGCCGATCAGGGGCCGCCCCGAGTCCGCAATGGCGCGGATCAGGTCTTCGAGCGGAGGAATCCAGTCATGATCCTCGTAGGCGCCGTGTTTCGAGCCCGTGATAAGCCAGCCCTCTGCGTCATCGACGTCTTGGGGGAATTCATTGTCCACCACGTTATAGACGACGTAGTCGAACCCTTGCCCGTGCAAGAGATCCTTGAACATGTCCGCGTAGTCCCCGAGAAGCGGTTGCAGCTCGTCAGGGGCATGTCCGGTTTGAAGAATACCGATTTTCATGTGTCACCGATTTTTTGATCAAATTAAGCCTAGCGCAGCTTTTCCGGCCCGGCAAGGGGGCCGTTTTGCGGCAGCGGGTTCAAGCGACCTTCCGCGTGTGGCCCTGTCGGGCCGGTCGTCACGCGGAAGGGCTCAGACTCTTTCGAGGTAAAGCTTCCAGTGATCTTCTCGGGCAAGGTCGGCCAGCTTGGCCTGTTCCTGCCGCTTGGTCATGACAAGGTTGCGGATCAGTTCGGCGGGCAGGCAGCGGGCAATGAACGGATCGCTTTCGAACAGGTCGATCGCCGCGCCCCAGTCCGGGGCAAGCTGCGGCAGGTCAAGATCATAGGCGTTGCCGTCAATCGGGGCAGGGGGGGCAAGCTGTTCTTCGATCCCCTCGATCGCCGCGCCAAGGACACAGGCCAGCACGAGATAGGGATTGTTGTCCCCCCCGGCGACGCGGTGTTCGATCCGGCGTGCGACGGGCGGACCGCCCGGAATCCGGATCGCCGCGGTGCGGTTCTCGTAGGCCCAGCAGGCCCCAGTCGGCGCGTGGGCACCGGGCACAAGCCGGTCATAACTGGGCCCGTGCGGGGCGAAGATCAGGGTTGAGGCAGGCATCGCCTGCACGCATCCGGCCACCGCCTGCATCAGGATCTCGGTGCCCTCGGGGCCGCCATTGTCGAACACGTTGTTGCCGCCCCGGTCGAGCACCGAGAAATGCACATGCATCCCGTTGCCTGCGTCTTCGAGATAGGGTTTCGCCATGAATGTGGCGGCCATGCCGTGGCGGCGGGCGATTCCGCGCGCCAGCATCTTGAACAAAACCGCATCATCCGCTGCCCTCAGCGCGGATTGGTGGCGCAGGGTGACTTCGAACTGGCCAAGCCCCGCTTCGTTGATGATGGTCTGCGTAGGCAGCCCCATCGCGACACAGCCTTTGTGCAGCTCGGTAAAGAAATCGTCAAAGGCGTCCAGCTCATCCAGCGACAGGATGTCGGGGCCGAACAACCGGCGTTTCGAGCGCGGGTCGCGGGGCGGGCGCAGATGCTTGCTGCTGTCATCAACCAGTGAGAATTCCATCTCGGTCGCGGCCATCACCGACCAGCCGCGCGCGGCATAGCGTTCCAGCACATTGGCCAGCGCCTGACGCGGGTCGCCAAGGAAAGGCGCGCCGTCTTCGTGCGACATGCTCATTGGGACCAGCGCAGAGGGTGTTTCCAGCCACGGCATCGGCACGGGGCCGCGATCGGTCGGAAACAGGATGCCGTCAGCATCGCCCGTTTCAAACACCAGCGGAGAGTTCTCGATATCCGCGCCCCATATGTCAACGTTCAGAACCGAAAGAGGCATCCGCACCGCCCCTTTGCCCAGCTTGCCGGAATAGGACGCGGGCACGCGTTTGCCGCGCATTTGTCCATTCAGGTCGGCGGCTGCGACACGCAGGGTCGGGAATTGCGACAGTTTCATCTTCGGCTCCAGGTGTTATGCAGGCGGGC
This sequence comes from Shimia fortis, assembly GCF_040225985.1. Lineage (NCBI taxonomy): Bacteria > Pseudomonadati > Pseudomonadota > Alphaproteobacteria > Rhodobacterales > Roseobacteraceae > Shimia > Shimia fortis. The sequence goes on along the minus strand of NZ_JBBPEU010000002.1, from coordinate 205,615 downwards.
AGTCTTGGGTGGCTCAGCGCGCGCCTGCGATGGTCTGAAATCTTTCTAGCGCAGGAGGCAGGGGGATGTCATCAAAATTTGATCAAAAAATTTCCCGAAGCCCAGAATCGGGCATGTGAGCCGTCCTGCCGGACTTCAAGGATGACGTTTTGCACACGTTTTTTTGACTTGCCTGTGCCGATGGCGCGACGCACCGTCGTTGCAACGGTAGTTTTGAGAGAGGACCGTATAAATGACCAAACTGACCAGACGAGTATTCCTCGGCAGCGCCGCCACCGCGGCAGTGCTGCCTGCAGCGGCCTTTGCAGCTTCGGTGCCCGCGCCCGCTTCGGGAATGGGGCTGATTGTGTTCTACCGAGGTGGTGCCGGGGCCGGCATCAACGCGCGCTTCGACATCGCGGATGCGAATGGTAAGATCGTCGCACACATGCAGCAGGGCGCGGTGCAACCGGTTTCGGTGACGCCGGGTACGCATGAATTTTCGGTGCCCGATGCCAATGATACGTCGGGCGAGATCACGGTTGCTGCTGGGCAGACAGTGTTCGTCGAGTGCTATCTCGACGCTGCCACCAACTCGGGCAAGCTGCAATTCCGCATTCAGCCCGAAGCCACGGCCATGAAGCGCATCTCGAAGATGTAAGACACCCGGTCCCGCCTCAACGGATGATGTTGGGGCGGAACCGAACCTTGGTGCGACGTTCGGCGGGCAGATGCCTGTTCAGTCGTTTGTTCACCAACCCGAAAATCCCCACGATAATCAGCGTCAGTACGATGAAATACCCAGCAAGGATCGGGTAGGGGATGAACGGGTTGAACGTCTTGTCCGCAAAATAGCTGGCATAATAGAGCGCGTCGCCCTTTTGCTTCCATGCCGGGAAGCCTGAAAAGAACACCAGCGTCGTGGCATGGAACAGGAAAATCGCCTCATTCGTATAGGCTGGCCAGGCAAGGCGCATCATGGTCGGAAAGACGATCCGGCGAAAGCGGCTCCAGCCGGTCATGCCATAGGCGTCGGCAGCCTCGATATCGCCCTTGGGAATGGACTGAAGCGCGCCATAGAAGATTTCACCGGAATAGGCAGCGGTGTTGAAAAACAGCACCACCAGCGCGCCCAGCCATGCCGCCGTGAAGGGCGAAAAGACGGGCGCAACCTGTTTCAGTGACAGGAACAGGAAGTAGGCAAAGAAAAACTGAATGAACAACGGCGAGCCGCGGAACAGGAAGATGAACCATTCCGCCGGTTTGCGGAAAAACGGGTTCTTCGCGGCCTTGCCCACGGCCAGCGCCGTGGCAAGGAAAAAGCCCGAGATCAATGCCAGCGTGCCGAAATAAATGTTCCACAACATCCCTGACCCGATCAGCGTGAACTGCTGGCAGAGCGTGAAATCCTCTTTCGGCAAAAGGCGCGCACCAATCCCGATAGAGCGCAGGCCGTAATCCGCAATGGTGTCCCAACAGCTCATGCGTTCGCCCTCCGCTGGGCTTCACCGGCGGCGGTGGCCTGTCCGTGGGTCAGGCGTTTCATCAACCGGTCCAGAACCACTTCAGAGACCTTGGTGAAGGCAAGGTAGAACACGAGCAGCGCAAAGAAGTACCACATCCGCCAGTCGCCATGGGGATAGGCCGTGAAGCGCGCGGTTTTCGATCCGCCCAGTTCGCGCGCCCAGTAAACGATGTCCTCGACCCCGAGCAGAAACAGCAGCGGCGTGGCCTTGATCAGCACCATCCACAGGTTCGACAGGCCGGGCAGGGCATAGACCCACATCTGCGGCACCATGATGCGCCAGAACGCCTGCCGGTGGGTCATGCCATAGGCTTCGGCGGTTTCCATCTGGGCGTAGGGCACGGCGCGCATTGCCCCGAACAGCACATTGGCGGCAAACGCGCCGAACACGATCGAAAAGGTGATGACCGCAAGACTGAAGCCATAGACTTCGTGCACCCATTGCGCCGCGGTCGACAGCGGCATCTTGGCATCGGGACAGACAAGGAAATCGTTGCCCTGCCGGATCGGATCGGTCCATTCCGGACACAGCGCCTGATGGCGCAGCCATTCGATGCCCTGGTCCAGCGCAATCACAAAGAACAGGAAAAAAGCGATATCGGGCACACCGCGCACGATGGCGATATACCCTTTGCCGAACCACGCCACCGGCGCGAACCGCGCCCGCGCGGCCATGGCCCCGCCAAACCCGAACAAAAGCGCGGTCGGCGCGGTGATGGCAAGCAACAACAGGACGGTGCCGAAAGAGACATAGAACATCATGTGCTTGCCCGTGGTCAGGTAGCACGAGAGCCATGTCAGCCCTTCAAGTGTCGATGGATCGGAACAGTATGAAAACATGTGCAAAAATGCGGGGCCGGCATGGGGCCGGCCCCGCGTATATCAGGCCGTGCGGCTTAGAAGCCCGGGCCGATTTCCCATTTCATGATCAGCTTGTTGAGCGTGCCGTCTGCCTTCATCGAGGCAATTGCCGCGTCGAACTTGCCGCGCAGTTCATCGTCGCTTTCACGCAGGCCCATGCCAACGCCGCCGCCGAGAAGCTCGGTTTTCTTGAGCATCATCAGGTCGTCGTTTTCCTCGGCGATCGGGCGCAGGTAGGCGTCATCGGCCAGAACCGCGTCAGCTTCGCCACTGCGGACGGCCGCGATGGTTTCGTCGGGGGTTGCGAACTCAACCAGGGTGGCGCCCGATGCCGCGATGAACGCAGCCTGGATGGTGCCGGTCTGGGCCGCGATCACACCGCCTTTGAGATCGGGGTCCGAGCCTTCCAGCGCGATGTAACCCGACGGATCGGGCTGGGTGTAGTTCTGGGTAAAGTCGATGACTTCGTCACGTTCCTTGGTGATCGACATGCCCGCGATGATGGTGTCATAGTTGCCCGACACCAGGTTCGGGATGATCGAGTCCCATTCGTTGGTGACCCACTCGCAGGTCAGACGCGCGCGTTTGCACAGCTCGTCGCCCAGTTCACGCTCGAAACCGTCGATTTCACCAGCGTCATTGATGAAGTTGTACGGAGGGTAGGCGCCTTCGGTGCCCATGCGCACGGTTTTGCCGTGGTCATCGGCCAGAGCAAGGCCCGCGGTCAGCGCGGCGATGGCGGTGCCAAGGATCAGTTTTTTCATGGAGTCACTCCCGTTTGGTTGGATTTAATGCGCTGCGGTGGCGGACAGAAAGCCCCGCAAACGTTCGGTTTTGGGTGCGCCGAACAATGTCGCCGGATCACCTTCTTCTTCGATTTTGCCCTGATGCAGGAACACGACATGATCCGACACGTCATGTGCCATTTTCATGTCATGGGTCACGATCAGCATGGTACGGCCCTCTTCGGCGAGTGCCTTGATGACGCGCACGACTTCCTGTTCCAGCTCGGGGTCAAGCGCCGAGGTCGGTTCGTCGAACAACAGTGCCTCGGGCTCCATGCACAGCGCACGCGCGATGGCGGCGCGTTGCTGCTGGCCACCTGAAAGCTGCGCCGGATAAACGTCGCACTTATCGCCGATCCCCACCTTGTCGAGATATTTGCGGGCTGACTCCTCGACCTCGTGGCGGTCGCGGCCCAGAACGGTGAGGGGCGCTTCCATCACGTTTTGCAGGATCGTCATATGGGACCACAGATTGAACTGCTGGAACACCATCGACAGGTTCGTGCGGATGCGCATCACCTGTTTGGGATCGCCCGGACGACGGTTGTGGCCTTCGCCCTTCCAATGCACGGGTTCGCCCTTGAACAGGATCTCGCCCTGCTGACTGTCTTCCAGAAGGTTGGCGCAGCGCAGGATCGTGGACTTGCCAGACCCCGACGATCCGATCAGCGACACCACGTCGCCACGATGAGCGGTGATGTCGACACCTTTGATGACCTCAAGCGCGCCATAAGCCTTGTGGAGGTTGCGGATTTCGAGAACGGGTGTTGTGTCGGACAAGGGCAGCAGTCACGTTATTGTTGGCGTTATCAGGGGTCTAATAGGGCCGAAAAAATGAGTGAATGCAACTTGCAAAACGGCAGTATGGGCGGGAATTGTGCCGTTTTGTCGGTTCAAATGATCAAATGGTGCGCGAAGCAGCAGGGCTGACGCAAGGGAACGCAACACTTATTGCGGCGGGGGCGGGGTGGGCACCGCAAGATAGGCGCTGGCCGGAATCTGCACCAGTCGTTGCAAACCCAGCGTGGCGCGGTCGCTGGCCGACAGACCTTCGATGGCGCGGCCGAGGGCCTCGCGGATCTCGGCCAGGTTCTGCGTGGGACCTGTGATGTAGGGCAGGGTCGGCGTCGGCGCGGTGCGCGCGACCACCTGAAGCGTCTTGGCAAAGCCGTCATAGCGCCGGATCAACTCCCATGTCAGCGCGTCCAGCGCCGCGAAATCCGCCTGTTTTTCCGCCACAGCGCGGGCCGACAGGTAATGCGCCCCGGTCTGGAGCCGCTTGAGCGGTGCCAGCCCGATTTGAGCCAGATGGGTAATGGGCGCGGCCCAGCCTGATTGCGACAGCGGTTCGTTATAGGCAAAGGTGCCGGTCTTACAAAGCTCGGACAGGGCGGGTTGGGGCACATCGACATGGGCGACAAAGACGCTGAAATAATGCCCTGCCGGACAGTCGGGCAGGCCATAATCGGGCGTACCGATCAGTTGCACCTGTGATTTCAGGCGGGTGCGGTAGGGCATACCGCAGGTTTGGGCAAACAGAAGGTTGGGGGCCTGCCAGATCTCCCAGAAGTCGCGATCACGGGTCAGGTGGGGCGGGCCATAGCCCAGATGCCCCCGAATCGCAGTCCAGAGCCGGTCGTTCGCCGCTGCCGTTTCCGGGCGGTCATACATGCCGAGCATCGCAATCATGGGTGCGTCGCGACCCGTTGCCGTGCCAACGCGCTGTCGCGGTCGTTGATGCCCAAAAGGTTCGAAGCAAGTCGCACGATGGAATCCTCTTCCGCGTCGCGCGTGCCGTCTGCCAGCACCACTTCCCACAGCGCCTCGATCACGCCAATCCGATCCTCATGCGGCACCGCGTCCTTGATGGCGCGGGTAAAGCGCACGGTGTCGGGGGCCGAGGCTTCAATCTCTTCGCCCTCGCGCCGCAGCGCCGTGGCTTCGAACGGGGACAGGCCATAGCGCCCCATCAATACCTTGTCGATCTGCGTGGCCTCGGCAGCGTCGTAGTGGTCGTCGGCCCGCGCGATCCGCACCAGGAGGGCACAAAGCGCCAGCCGCGCGTCTTCGCCTTGCAGGCTGTCCTTGGGAGCTTCGTGCAGTCGTTTAAAAAAGTTTCCGATCATGCGTGTGCGATCTAGGGCAACTGGCCTGAAGCGCAAGCCGCATGCCCGTCTCCTTGATGCTGTCAGACGTCGAGCCAGTCGGCCTTGTCGATCCCCAGCATGGTTTCAATTTCCTTGAGAACGGTGGATTCCGCCTCGGCATGGGCGCCGTCGGCGTCGATCACACGGCCCAAAGCCTGCAACATTTCAAGACGGTGCGGATAGTCCACGGTCTGTCGGATCAACAGCGCGAAATCCGGTGTGCCCGGCGCTTGTGCCTCGAGCTTTTCGCAGGTGGCCCGCATCTTGGCAGCCTCAATCGGCTTCAGCCCATAGGTTTCAGACAGGATGCGGTCGATCTCGCCGATCTCTCCGGCGTCATAATGGGCGTCGGATTTGGCCACCCGCACCAGAAGTGCCCCGAGCGCCAACCGTTCGTCCGGTTCAGGCAGTTTGGCAGGGCCGGGAGTCTTGCCGCGCAGGCGGTTGATGAGGGATTCGAACATCAGCCGTCATATCCTTCGATGATGACCATGTTGTTGACGCTGACGGCTTCGCGGATGGCCTTGGCCGCCTGATAAGCGTCGCTTTCATAACAGGCGACCGCGGCCTCGTAGCTTGGAAACTCGATCACGACGTTGCGCGACCGCGCGGTGCCCTCGGGGTTGATGAACTGCCCGCCCCGGATCAGGAATTTCGCGCCGTACTCGGCAAGGGGCGCGGCGTTGGCCTCGATATATTTCTTGTAGGTCTCAAGGTCGTCGACCTCGACGCTTCCGATCCAGTACCCTTTTGGCATGGCCTGCTCCCTCCCGTTAAAACAGCATGAGATCAATCTGGAAGAGGATATCGTCAATGGCAATCCCCCCCGGGTCGGTATTCGTGATGAGAAGCCCCGCGATGCGCCTGGATTGATCTGCCACTTCAAACCCGTACTCGGTGATACCCTGACCGGGATACAGGGTTTGGACGTCCAGAACATGCCCCATACGGGTCATGAAATACAGGCGGATCTCGCCGCGCGGGGCACTCTGGCCAAGGGGGGCGGCGTAGTCTGTGTGCACGCGGAACCCGACCGCGCGCTGGTCACTGTCGAAAACCACGGCCAAAGACCCTTCGCCACGACCCGACAGCCGGTCGAATCCGTCCTGCCCCAGCGGCAGCACCGCGTTCGATCCGAAACCCCTGTGATAGGCGACCGACAGATTCCGGCGTGGGGCGCCGGGCCGCACGGTCAGGGGGCGGTGGCCGTTTTCCTGCCCCAGCGCATCATGGGGCGCGCCGTTCGGGCCGGGGCGCGCCACGATGGACTGGCCCGCGAACCGTTCCCCGATCCATGCCCCCGTTGTGCGCAAGGGATGGTCAAGGTTGAACCCCGGTTCGGCGCGCTGTGGCAGGGTCTCGAAACTGATCCTGTGACCCAGGGTGTCACGCAAGCCCAGATAGGGCACCGCAACGATCTCGGCGCGCAGGGGCGGGGCCAGCAAGACCAGAAGACAGAACATCAGTCGCATGAGATCAGGCTAACAGTGCCCCGGTCTATTGCAACAGGCCCAGCACCGCGATGCGGTCAAACCTGAGATTGTCGAGCGCGATGCCTTCGGGGTCACGGTTGGTGATCACCAGCCCTGCGATGTCGCGCTGACCGCCGGCGCGCAGGAACCCATAGCTGGCCTCGCCCAAGGGGCCGATCCTGTGGCTGTCCAGCGGGGTGCCGTCGCGGGCCAGAAAAGTCAGCGTGGCAAAGCCCATTTCACCGCCCCGGATATCCAGCGCCACGGCGCCCTGTTCATGGTCGAAAGCCACGGCAATCGCGCCTTCGCCCACCGCATCGGCGCGCGGGTATTGCGTGGGGCCGTGCCCCTGCAGAACCGAAGTGCGCATCAGGCGCAGGATGCCCAGCGTCTCGTTCGGGGCTCCCGCCAGCAGGGTCAGGGGGGCGCGGGCGGGACCGGATACATCGTCAAACCCGTCCATGTTGACGAACACCTGCCCGAGGAACCGTTCGCCAAAACGCACGCCCTCTTGTTCAAGAATGCCCTCGATCTGGCGGCCAATCCCGAACGAGCTTGGCATGTCGTCAAAGGTGATAACGCGCGCAAGGTCCAGATCTTCGGGGGGCACGGCACACACGGGCCGTTGGCAAGCCACCGCGGCGGGGGCCAGTAACAGGATCAGACCAAAAGCAAACAGGCTGCGCATGTCCCGAGGATACCGCAGCCTGCGCAGTTTTCAAAATCAGGGCTTAGGATCACACCAGACGCGAGTTCTCGACGGCTGCGCGGACGAAATCCTTGAACAGCGGATGCGGATCAAAGGGTTTCGATTTCAGTTCCGGGTGGAACTGCACGCCGATGAACCACGGGTGGTCTTTCCACTCTACGATCTCGGGCAGGCGTCCGTCGGGGGACATGCCCGAGAAGGTCAGGCCGCATTTTTCAAGCTGGTCGCGATAGGTGGTGTCCACCTCGTAGCGGTGGCGGTGGCGTTCCTCGATCGCGGTGGCGCCATAGACCTCGGCCACCTTTGATCCGTCACTGAGTACGGCGTCATAGGCGCCCAGACGCATGGTGCCGCCCTTGTCGTCGTCGTGTTTGCGCTGGACCTTGGCGTTGCCCTGCACCCATTCCTTGAGGTGATAGACCACCGGCTCGAACCGTTTTGCGCCGGCCTCGTGGTCGAATTCTTCGGAGCCTGCGGTCTTGATCCCGGCCACGTTGCGCGCGGCCTCGATCACGGCCATCTGCATGCCCAGACAGATCCCGAGATAGGGCACGCCCCGTTCGCGGGCGAACTGGGCCGCCTTGATCTTGCCCTCGGTGCCGCGTTCTCCGAACCCGCCGGGCACGAGGATCGCGTCATAGCCTTCCAGATGCGGTGCGGCATCACCCTTGTCGAACACCTCGGCATCGACCCAGTTCACGTTGACCTTGACGCGGTTGTGCATGCCGCCATGCACCAGCGCCTCTTTGATCGACTTGTAGGCATCTTCCAGCTGCGTGTATTTGCCGACGATGGCGATGTTGACCTCGCCGTCGGTGTTGTGCAGCCGGTCGTTCACGTCCTCCCAGACCGAAAGGTCGGGCTTCGGGGCGGGAGCGATGTCAAAGGCATCGAGCACGGCCTGGTCAAGACCCTGGATGTGATAGGCCAGCGGCGCCTCGTAGATCGACTTGAGGTCATAAGCGGCGACCACATGTTCCTTGCGCACGTTACAGAACAGCGCGATCTTTTCGCGTTCCTTCTCGGGGATCGGTTGTTCCGAGCGGCAGACAAGGATATCCGGCGCGATGCCGATGGATTGCAATTCCTTGACCGAGTGCTGGGTCGGCTTGGTCTTGAGTTCCCCCGACGCGGCCAACCAAGGCAGCAGGGTCAGGTGCATGAAGATACACTGGCCGCGCGGCTTGTCGTGGCTGAACTGGCGGATGGCTTCAAAAAAGGGCAGGCCCTCGATATCGCCGACGGTGCCGCCAATTTCACAGAGCATGAAATCAACTTCGTCATCGCCGATATTGATGAAATCCTTGATCTCGTTGGTGACGTGGGGAACCACCTGAATGGTTTTGCCAAGGTAATCGCCGCGACGCTCTTTTTCCAGAACGTTGGAATAGATGCGACCGGACGAGACCGAGTCGGTCATGCGGGCGGGGACCCCGGTGAACCGTTCGTAATGGCCAAGGTCAAGGTCGGTTTCCGCGCCATCGTCGGTCACGAATACCTCGCCATGTTCAAACGGCGACATGGTACCGGGATCGACGTTGAGATAGGGGTCCAGCTTGCGCAGACGTACCGTATAGCCGCGTGCCTGCAAAAGCGCACCAAGGGCCGCAGACGCAAGACCTTTGCCCAGCGACGACACAACCCCACCTGTAATGAAAATATACCGTGCCATGTGTTTGGCGACCCCCGTGAATTCAGTCATTTTCTGGCGCCCGAACAGACAGAATCTGCCGCAGCATCACGGGACTTAAGTTTAACAGGATTCGCACCAACATTGCAACCGGACCGCAAGATGCTGTTGCGGCCTGCCGGGCGATCTCAAATTGTGGTGTGTTTCGGGGCAGCAGCACCGCCCCGGAAAACCGGTTGTCCGGTGATTAGTCGGCGCGCGGCACCAGCGGCGCGGTGTCATCAGACGACGGCGGCAGCAGGTCCGATCCGGCCGGTGCGTCGGTTTCCACCTCGGAGGCCGGGGCTTCGCCCAAGCGGTCCAGCACCGAGCTGGACGAGGATTTGCGTGCCGCCAGGATCGTCAGGGCGATCGAGGTGCAGATGAACGCGATGGCCAGGATCCACGTGATCTTGCCCAGGGCCGTGGCCGCAGCCCGACCCGAGACGGCACCGCCGCCTCCGCCGCCCATACCCAATCCGCCCCCTTCCGAGCGTTGCAGCAACACGACAGCGATCAGCGCCAGCGCGAGAAGAAGGTGAATGATGAGGACAACGTTTTCCATGAGGACCTGTCAAAGCGTTCGGTTGGTTCAGCGCGCTGTTTATGGAGTTTTGCCGCGCGGGGCAAGCAGCTTTCGGCACGCGGTGTCCGCTTTGATCCAAGAAGCCGGCGGCAGCCCTGTTTTTATGAGGGGAATCTGCCATTGCGGACCGCGCTCAGGCCTTTGGTGACGTGTCCAGATATTCCTTTTGGGTCGGCAGGGCCTTGAGTGGCGGGTCATAGGCAGCATCACGGTATTGCTGTTCCGAGACAGGCAGTTCCCCGTTCTCGAACAGCACGATGACCCAGTTTTCGTCAGTGCGGTACAGTCCTCTGATCATGGCAGGCCCCCTTTTGGCGGTCGATCGGGCAGATGCCTGAGTTTATCACATTTCCGGTCCCGGCGCAGGAATAGGTTTTCAGCGGCACTGGACAGCGGCTTTGGTTCTCTGCCACAGTCCGCCCATGCCACATGATCATCACGACCACGACCATCCACATGCCTTGTTGCCGCCGGAGCCTGCGCTGCGGGTCAAGGCGCTTGAAACCATACTGACGGACAAGGGGCTGGTAGATCCCGCTGCGCTGGACGAGATCATCGACACCTACCAGAACAAGATCGGCCCGCAGAACGGCGCCAAGGTGGTGGCCAGGATGTGGAGCGATCCGGCCTTCCGCGAGGCGATGCTGACCGATCCGATGCCCCTGTTGGAAGAACTGGGGTTCTACGGTCGGCAGGGCGAACATATCGTCATCGTCGAGAACACGGACGACGTGCATAACGTTGTCGTCTGCACCTTGTGCAGCTGTTACCCGTGGCCGCTGCTGGGCATTCCGCCCGGCTGGTACAAATCCGACGCCTATCGCGCCCGCGTCGTGCGCGAGCCGCGCAAGGTTCTGGCAGAATTCGGCCTGGATATCCCCGAGGACACTTCTGTGCGCGTCTGGGATTCCACGGCTGAGGTCCGTTACCTCGTGGTGCCACAGCGCCCTGCAGGCACCGACGGTATGGATGAAGAGGCGCTGGCCAAACTGGTGACGCGCGATTCCATGGTGGGCACCGGCATTGTACAGGCCCCCACGCAGGACTCCGCATCATGACCCGCGTGCATGACATGGGCGGGCGCTATGGGGATGGGGCGGTGAACCCTGCGGATGATGCGGTCTTTGCCCGCGACTGGCACGCTCGCGCGCTGGCCGTGACGTTGGCCGCAGGGGCGCTGGGGCAATGGAACATCGACATGTCGCGCCATGCCCGCGAGGCGCTGTCGCCCAAGGATTACAGCCGGTTCACCTATTACGAAAAATGGATGTCGGCGCTGGCCGATATGCTGGTCGCGCGGGACATCGTGACCGAGGACGAATTGCGGGCCGGTCGAGGACAGGGGGTGTCTGATCTGGCCGAACGCCGGCTGACCGCCGACAAGGTCGCCGCGACGCTTGCCAAGGGCAGTCCTTATCTGCGCCAGGATGCCCCCGCCGCGTTGTTTCACGCCGGAGACCGCGTGCGCACCCGTTTGCCCGCTCATAATGCCATGGTGCCCGGTGGCCATACGCGCCTGCCTTCCTATGCTGCAGGAAGGATCGGCACCATTCGTCGCCTGCACGGCGCCCATGTCTTTCCTGACGCCAATGCGCACGGTCTGGGTGAACAACCCGAACCGCTTTATGCGGTGGCGATCCCGGCGCAGGTCTTGTGGGGGGCTGAGGCCTCGGCGCGGGACGAAGTGGTGCTGGACCTCTGGCAAAGCTATCTGGAGCCCGCATGATGCGACCTGATCCCGTTTTCGACGCCCCCTGGCACGCGCAGGTTTTTGCGCTGACGGTTCATCTGAATGAACAGGGGCTGTTTGACTGGCCGGACTGGGCCGCGTTGTTCGGGGCGACCTTGAAACAGCACGGGCTGGCGCGCGAGTTGAATGGAGGCGATGATTATTTCATGGCGTGGCTGGCCGCGCTGGAAACCCTGCTTCAGGACCGCGCCCTGACCTCGCCCGAACAGACCGAGACGATCCGCGCCGCGTGGGAGCACGCCTACCTGTCCACACCCCACGGCGCGCCGGTGCATCTGAACCGGGACTGACCCGGGCGCTTTGGTCCGGCAGGATAATCGCGGCCCTTGCAATTCAAAAATATGAATGTCAGCATGTTCGCCAACATCGAGGGAGATTTGCGGATGACACTGACACGAAGAAAGCTGCTGCAGGGCGCTGCGGCCACCACCGCGATGGCGGGGCTGGGCGGGCGCATGGCGCTGGCCTCGGACATGGCGACATTGGGGTCGATGAAGATCACGACCCTGTCGGATGGCAACCTGACCCTGCCTGCGGATTTCATCTTTGCGCCCATGCCCAAGGATCAGCTGGCCCCGATCTTTGCCGAATACGGTGTCGGCAGCGGCCCTCTGACCCCGGAATGCAACGTGACCCTGTTGCAAGATGGCGAGCGCACGGTGCTGTTCGATGTGGGCTCGGGCACCACTTTCCAGGAAAGCGCAGGGCTTCTGATCGACTCGCTGGACGAGGCCGGTGTCGCGGTCGAGGACGTCACGCATGTGGTCTTTACCCATTGCCATCCCGATCACCTCTGGGGGGTGCTGGACGATTTCGACGAGCCGCTTTTCCCCGAGGCGCAATATATGATGGGGCAGGCCGAATGGGATTACTGGTGGGACCCCGAGACCGTGAACACCATTGAATCGGCGCGCACGACCATGGCGGTCGGGGCCAAACGCCGGATGGAGGCGATCGAGGACAACATCACCTTCTTCAAGGATGGCGAGGAAATCCTGCCCGGCGTGGCGGCACGGGCCACCTATGGCCACACGCCCGGTCACATGGGGTTTGAACTGCGTTCGGGCAGCGAAAGCGTGATGGTCGTCGGCGACTCTATCGGCAACCACCATGTGGCCTTTGCCGCGCCGCAACTGTTGTCGGGGTCGGATCAGGACCGCGAAACCGCCTCGGCCACGCGGCAGGGGCTGCTGGACCAGATGGCCTCGGAAAAGATCCGCCTGATCGGCTATCACCTGCCGGGCGGGGGCATGGGCCACGTCGAACGCGCGGGCGACGCCTATCGCTTTGTGCCCGAGGGCGCATAGGCGGCGACACCACCTTGCCCCACAGGCAAAATGACGGCATGACAGGGCTGTTCTGAAAGGGAGGCCCGTCATGCCCGTTGTCATCTTCGATCTGGACGGCACGCTGATCGACAGCGCGCCCGACATTCAGGCCGCCGTCAACCAGATGCTGGCCGAAGAAGGGCAGGGGCCGCTGGATCTGCCCACCGTCACGGGCTTTATCGGCAACGGGTTGCCAAAGCTGGTTGAGCGTGTGATCGACCATCTGGGGCTGGACATGGCCCAGCACGCCCGTCTGACCGCCGACACGCTGGCCATCTACAACAGCGCCAGCGCCGCGCAGACCCGACTTTACCCGCAGGTGCGCGAGACCCTCGATACGCTCAGGGCTGAGGGGCATCGCCTTGGCATCTGCACCAACAAACCCCACGGGCCCGCGCTGCATGTGTTGCTGCAGCTTGACCTTGCCGACCTGTTCGACGTGGTGGTGGGCGGCGACAGCACCGAGCGCAAGAAACCCGACCCCTTGCCCCTGCAACGCGTGATGGACGAGATGAAGACCGGGCAGGTGCTTTATGTCGGGGACAGCGAGATCGACGCCGAAACGGCGGTGCGCGCAGGGGTGCCCTTTGCCCTTTTTACCGAGGGCTATCGCAAGCAGCCGGTCAGCGACATGCCCCACGATCATGCCTTCGACGATTTCGCCGATCTCCCCCGCATCGCCCGGGCCGTCTTTGGCCCCTCTGGCAGTTAACTATTGTGTCAGGGCCTTTGCGTTCCTAAGTTGAATACAAGGGAATTCCGGCCCGGGGGCGTCCGGGCGTGTTAAGGGGGAATGTTTCATGAAGAAGCTGATTGTGGCAGCCGTAGCTGCGCTGGGCATGATGGTCGGGACGGTGGCCAGTGCCGGCGTGATCGAACTTACACCCGCCAACCCGCAGCCAAGCGGTGTCAAACAGGGACTGAAAGCGCAGTTTTCGCTGGGCCATCGCCCGCGCAGCCTTGGGCAGGCGAAGGGCTATCTTTCCGAGAATCCCAACGCGGCCAAGCCGATCCGCAAACTGCAATGGCCGGACAAGGGCAAGGGCGCGCTGATGTTCGGCACCAAGAAATACGAACACATCATCGCCAACTTTACCGGCTATATCAAATTCGATGCGCCCGGTGTCTATGATCTCGAATTCTATGCCAATGACGGGCTTCAGGTCTGGATCAGCGGCAAAACCGTGGCCAAGCTCGACGGGATCAACCCGTGCTCCAGCGCCGGTCGCCCCAAGGTGAACGTACCCAAGGCGGGCTGGTATGACTTCAAGGCGTTCTACTATCAGAAAGAGGGCACCGCCTGCTATGAATCCGAATGGAAGAAACCCGGCGGCAGCTATACGCTGATCCCGGACTCGGCCTTCGGCTACAAGTAAACCCGCCAGACAGGCGTTCGAGACAGGCCCCCGCGCGGGGCCTTTTTCATTGGGGGAACCCTAGCGGCAGATCCCGTCAAGCTGCACCCCGTCCCAGGGCAGGGAGATCGCGTCAGGGCGGGGCAGGGTGTCAAGCGGGAAGACCTCTTTCAGCAGGCCCTCCATCCGCTTGGTGCGGGGCGCGTCGGGGTCCAGCATGCTGCAACAAAGATATTCCTCGACGATGCTGGCCTGTTGTTCATAGGCGAAATCAAGGAATCTGGTGTCGGTCGAGACATCGAACAGATAGGGATCGGCCCCGCCGCCATGTTCGCGCGCGGCCTTGACGGGGGAATATCCGGTCAGGTCGCGGTTCTGCCATTGCCAGACATGGGTGATCTCATGCGCGAACAGCATCGCCGAGACAAGGTCCATCTTCTCGGGGTAGTCTTTCATGTAATCGGGGCTGTACCAGTTTTCCGAAAACAGCATCCGGTTCCACAGCACCACCGCCGCGGGCGATACGGTCACGGTCTGGCCCTGCGGTTCGGGTACGATGCGTTCGCGGCAGGTCAGGCGCGGGCGTTTTTCCAGCGTGAAGGTCGCCACCCCCAGCGGCACATCGCGCGTCATGCGCACCGGCGCGGGGTTCAGCGTGTCGCCCTGCAGATCGGCGGCAAAGGCGATCTCGCCCTCGGTCATGGGGCGGGTGCAGGACATCATCAGAAAGACGGGAACAAGCCAGAGCGCGCGCATGGAATCAGCGTATCAGCGTCGCGCGCCCGCGCAAGTCACATCAGGGCCAGGGATAGGTCAACCGTTTGTGAGAAATGCATTCCTGATAGTAGAAATCATACAGCTTCCGGTCCCAGCCGCTGCCCACCGCTGCACCTGCCGCCCCGCCCAGCAGGATGCCGCGCCGCGCCGATTTCGAGCCCCCCTTGACGGCCCCCGCCGCCCCGCCCGCATAATTCCCCGCCATCGCGCCGCGCTGCGTACCGCCTGTGCCGGCGGCATTGCGGGCATATTGGTCACAAAAGAGCGGCGACCGCTCGATCTCATTCGCCTGCGCAGGCAGGGCGAGGGCAAGAGCGGTCAGGAAAGCGGTGATCCGGATCATGGGAGGAGTGTGGCACGGATGGGCGACAAAGGGTAGGGCGAGAGGGTGCCTCACTCATGTCATTTAGGCCAAAGCCCAAATGACCGCGCCCGACCCGCCCCCGTCGCACCAAAGGTGCGCCGCCTATGATCGGCTTGCCTCCGGCAAGACGGCGGGCGCGTTCCGCACCCACCCCGGGTCGGGCGCGAGGTGCGATTTCGGAATACTAGCTTGTTACAACCTGTAGATCAAAAACTTCGCCATTTTGTTTTTGGCAAACACCGATGGCCGTCATGGACATTGTATTGTATCGAAACTCACACCTCATAGAATTGCCTTTGTTCGAACTCAAAATGGCAGTTCCGAAGCCGCTGTCTGATACTGAGTAACTGGAGAAGTTACCGTAGGCTGACGTTCCGCCACCATAAGCATTCAAAAGCCCGAAGTTATATGAACCCGGGTTCGGAACGGCGACCCACTGTCCGGAATAGCTTTCGTTTTTAAAGCTAATGGTCAAGGGACCGGAGTTCCCCATTGTGGCGTTCTCGACTGTTCCTTTACCGACCGCTCCGGTAGTACGGCTTATCAGCGTCGCTGATGGCGTGCAGGCGCAGATCAGCACAAGTGCGAGTACGGATATCTGAGTGCGAATCATTTTTCCGAGTTTCCCCTCTTGATTGTGAAGAGAGCTTAAACATCCAATTCTTCGACAAATCTAGCGTTCTCCTGAATGTACTGGAACCGCATCTCGGGCTTTTTGCCCATCAGCCGTTCCACCAGATCGCCGGTTTCACCGGGTTCGTCCTCGTCAATGGTGACGCGGATCAGGGTGCGGGACGCGGGGTCCATCGTGGTTTCTTTCAGGTCTTTCGCGTCCATCTCGCCCAGACCCTTGAAGCGGCTGACGTCGATCTTGCCCTTGCCGCCCAGACCCTTTTCCAGCCAGACGTCGCGCTCGGCCTCGTCGATGCAATAGACCCGCTTGGCGCCCTGCGTCAGGCGGAACAGGGGCGGGCAGGCCAGATAGAGGTGGCCCGCGTCGATCATGGGCCGCATCTGGGTAAAGAAGAACGTCATCAGAAGCGAGGCGATATGCGCACCGTCGACGTCGGCATCGGTCATGATGATGATCTTGTCATAGCGCAGGTCATCAACGTTGAATTTCGTCCCCAACCCAACCCCCAGCGCCTGTGTCAGGTCGTTGATCTCGGCGTTTGAGCCGAGCTTGGACGACGCCGCGCCCAGCACGTTCAGGATTTTCCCGCGCAGGGGCAACAGGGCCTGGGTCTTGCGGTTGCGGGCCATCTTGGCCGATCCGCCCGCCGAGTCACCCTCGACGATGAACAATTCCGTGCCGTCGCGGTTGTTTTGCGAACAATCCACCAGCTTGCCGGGCAGGCGCAGGCGCTTGGTCGCGGATTTGCGCTGGGTTTCCTTTTCCTGACGGCGGCGCAGACGTTCTTCGGCGCGCAGCACAAGGAAATCAAGGATCGCGCCCGCGGATTTGGTATCAGCGGCCAGCCAGTTGTCGAAATGGTCGCGCACGGCGTTTTCCACCAGACGCTGCGCCTCGACCGTGGCAAGGCGGTCCTTGGTCTGGCCGACGAATTCCGGCTCGCGGATGAAACACGACACCAGCGCACAGCCGCCGGTGATCAGATCTTCGCGGGTGATTTCCTTGGCCTTGCGGTTGTTCACCAGCTCGCCATAGGCCTTGATCCCTTTGAGGATCGCGGCCCAGAACCCCGCGACATGGGTGCCGCCCTCGGGCGTGGGCACGGTGTTACAGTAGGACTGGATGAAGCCATCGCGCGACGGTGTCCAGTTGATCGCCCATTCGACCTTGCCGGGGGTGTTGAAACGTTCCTGGAAATCCACCGTGCCGGCAAAGGGCTGATCGGCATAGGTGGACGAGCCGTTCATCGATTCCTTGAGGTAATCCGAAAGACCGCCGGGAAAGTGGAACGTGGCCTCGGTCGGGGTCTCGCCATCCTCAATGGCCGATTTCCAGCGGATTTCCACGCCCGAGAACAGATAAGCCTTGGAGCGGATGGATTTGAACAGGCGGGCGGGTTTGAAACGGTGCTTGCCGAAAATCTGCTCGTCTGCGTGGAAGGTCACCGTGGTGCCGCGCCGGTTGGGTGCCGCGCCAACCTTTTCCACGGGCCCAAGGGGCAAACCGCGCGAAAAGCGCTGTTCATAGACTTCCTTGTTGCGGGCCACCTGTACGACCATCGAATCCGACAGCGCGTTCACAACCGACGCCCCAACCCCGTGCAGACCACCCGAGGTCTGATACGCCTTGCCCGAGAACTTGCCGCCCGCATGCAGGGTACAGAGGATCACCTCAAGCGCCGACTTGTCGGGGAACTTGGGGTGGGGGTCCACCGGGATGCCGCGCCCGTTGTCACGGATGGTGACCGCGTAATCAGCGTGCAGTTCGACCTCGATCCGGTTGGCAAAGCCCGCGACCGCCTCGTCCATCGAGTTGTCCAGAACCTCGGCCACCATATGGTGCAGCGCGCGTTCATCCGTGCCACCGATATACATGCCGGGGCGTTTGCGGACAGGTTCCAGCCCCTCGAGCACCTCGATAGACGAGGCATCATAATCGGTGGGTTGGGTCTCGGTCAGGAGATCATTGGCCATGCTTGGGCTGCTCATTCTTGGTTTTGGTTGGCCGGTATTATGGCAGGGGATGCAGGCAGGGGAAAGAGGGCTGATGAACTGTCCCGCCGGAGATCGGTTCGGGGGGGCGCCTTGGTTTCCCGGGTGACCGGTTCCGTACCGACGAGATGACCTGTCGTATAATCTCGACTTTGCCTCCCATGGGTGTAGCTGGCTGCGAGACTGTCCGTATTGAAGGTGATGTTAGGTCAAGTCTGTGATCTGTGATAAACTGTGGCCGTGTTTGGTAGCGCAGTCATTTCTATTTTCAAAAAAATCACAAGATATTAGGAGGTTAAAATGCCACGTAATAAAGGTAAGCCAACAGACGACATTCTGGATATCCCAGGAGGTGAGTCCCAGATGGACGGATTGCCCGGCAATGATCTCATTACCGACAATGGTGAGGGCGGCAATACCGTCAAAGGGGGCGCAGGAGATGACGAGGTCGTCTATGTCCATAACGGCGGCGGGGCAGACCGGACTTATATGGGCGGATCTGGCGTTGATACGCTGACACTGTCCTTCACCAGTGCGGAATGGCTTGACCTGGCGCCGACGCTACAGGCCGAGATTGACAGTTTCCTCGATTTTCTCTCGACCGCCATTAACCCAACGGGGCAGGCAACCGGCCAGTGGCAGAATTTTGACAGCATCGGCTTGCGCGTGAAGCAATTCGAAAACATCCGTATCATGGTTGATGGGAGCGAGATTTCGCCCGAGGACGACCCTGTGGATGCGGTCGACGATGCGCATGAAACTGATGACAACGTGGTGCTGGTCGCGGGGACAGTGCTTGTGAATGACAGCGTGCCCGATCTTGTCTCGTCGGTGGATCTGGTGGCGGGCCCGTCCAAGGGTGTCCTGACATTTAATCCGGACGGGACGTTTTCCTATGATCCCAACGGAGAGTTTGACGATCTTCTTAAGGACGAAACGGAAGATGTGATCTTTACCTACCGTGTGACCGACGCGAATGGTGACGATGATGTGGCCACGGTTACGATTACGGTCGTGGGCACGAATACGCCGCCCGAAGCGGTTGATGATCTTTTCGGAGCGTTGGAAACGGGCACCACTATTCTGGATGTTCTGGGGAACGATTTTGACGCGGACGGGGATGCCATCACGATCACCGGACTGACGCAACCTGTCGAAGGGACCGTGTCACTCGTTGGCGGTGCGGTGCAGTTTGATGCAGGCACTGAATTTGTCGGCCTGTCCCTGGGGCAAACGGCGACCGTGTCCTTCGAATACACGATCAGCGACGGTCAGGAGAGCGATACGGCCACAGCCACGATCACGGTGATCGGGGCGGGCACCTTTGATCCCGGAACAGCGAGCAACTCTGACAGCGGCACCGGCGCGAATGGTCAGGTCGTGACCGCCAGCCTCACCAGCGGGGCCTTTACCAATGACGGAACTGCGGATGTCAGTATCGAAATCAACTTTGGTGCCGTGATCCAGCCGCGTATCAATGTGGTTTACATCGTGGATGTTTCTGGCAGTACCGGTCAGATTGTATCTGGTGCAACTGTTGGCGATGTAAACAGAGATGGTCGTGCCAACACCATTCTTGATGTCGAAATCGCCTCGCTGATGGCACTGACCGACGATATTCAGGCGCTTGGGTATCCGCCGGAAAATGTTACGCTCACTATCGTTCCCTTTGCTTCAGATGCGGGTCCAGTCGAGACCTTCTTTTTTGATATACCGGGCACCGACACGCTCATTGACGATGCTCTGACAGGGTTGCGGTATGGCGGATATACGAATTACGTCGAGGCGCTGCTGGACACTGCCACACGGGTGGGGCAATTGGAAACGGCATTCGGAGATGCCTCTAATCTTGTGTATTTCCTATCTGACGGTCGCCCGGTGCCGTCCACTGGGCAGTCTCTTTCACAGGTGGATGCGGCGGCTGCGCAGATCGAAGCGCATGGCGCGCAGATTTCGGCCTTTGGGATCGGTAACAATGTGCCTCAAAACTATCTGGATGTTGTCGACAATACGGGGGGGTCCGAGCTCGTTACCAACCCCAATGACCTAACGGCGGCTCTGCTGGGGTCGCCGATCCCGGAATCCGCGGTGGTTGATGCGGATGTGTTTGTGTTCAACAGTGATGGGGTCCAGACCGGTGCCTATGATCTTGATCCGGGCGACTTTACCGCTGGTCCGCTGGGGCTGAGTGCTGATCTAAGTGACGTGATGCTGCTGGATGCCTTTGACGGGGATGTGAACCAGATCCAGCTGGTTGTGCAAATCGACAGTGACGACAATGGCACTGCGGATGTCACGCTGGACACCTTCGTTAATGTTGAAGGGGTGCTGCCGGAAAGCATCGACATCGCCTGATACAGGTTGAAACGATTGAAAAACGGCGTCTTTCGCAGGCGCCGTTTTTTGCTTTTGTGGAGGGATGTTTCACGGGGGGATTTTACAGAACATTTACATTTGTTGACGTGCATCAAGGCAGCGTCAACGGCAGTGGGGTAAGGTTCGGCCACGTTCAGAAAACAAGGAGTCTCTCTATGACCGCAAACACTGCGACCCCTCCCGCTGCCGTCAAAAAAGCCGCTGAAGAGGCAGCCAACCCGCAGGCCAATGGCGCAGCCCCTGCCGCTGCCGTGGCTGCTGCCCCCGCGCGCAAACGTCCGCCCACGCCTGAAGAGGTGCGACTCGCTTTTGAGAGCGGCGAATACCCTTATGACACCAAGCTGTCGCGCCGCGCCTACGAGAGCCAGAAGGCCAAGCTGCAGGCCGAACTGCTGAAGGTGCAGCTTTGGGCGCAGGAGACCGGTCAGAAATTCGTGATGCTGTTTGAAGGCCGTGACGCTGCCGGTAAGGGGGGCACAATCAAACGCTTTACCGAGCACCTCAATCCGCGCTCGGCCCGTGTGGTCGCGCTGAACAAGCCCACCGACGAAGAACGCGGCCAGTGGTATTTCCAACGCTATATCGACCACCTGCCGACCGCCGGTGAAATGGTGCTCTACGACCGCTCGTGGTATAACCGCGCCGGTGTGGAACGCGTGATGGGATTCTGCGAGCCGGGCGAATACCTCGAATTCATGCGGCAGACCCCCGATCTGGAACGGATGCTGGTGCGGTCGGGAATCCGTCTTTACAAATACTGGTTCTCGGTCACGCAGGACGAACAGAAGCGCCGCTTTGACAGCCGCGAAACCGATCCCCTCAAGCAATGGAAGCTGTCGCCGATCGACAAGGCGTCGCTCAGCAAGTGGGATGACTATACTGAAGCCAAGGAAGCGATGTTCTTCTACACCGACACGGCCGATGCGCCCTGGACCGTGGTCAAGTCGAACGACAAGAAGCGCGCGCGTCTGAACTGTATGCTGCACTTCCTGAACTCGCTCGACTATCCGGGCAAGGATCTCAAGATCGCCCATGCGCCCGACCCGCTGATCGTGAATACGGCCAGCCACGTGATCCATCGGTCGGAGCACATCCTGGGCGCGTCGATGCATCCGGAAACCCGCAAAGGGTAAGCCATAGGGCTTCTGCAGTGCTGTGCCATAGGAGGGGGTGCAGCACGCTCTGAACGGGCAGAAGTTCCGGGAGGGCGGCCATGACCGAAGGGGTCGGGCCGCCTTTCTTGTGTTCCGGGGGCGGATAGGCCCCGTCAACTCTGCCCGATTTTTCATCAGACCATTGAAATTCTGTCGCGATCCTGTAGGCAGGAAGATGCAAGACGGACTCGGTTCGTGTGTTGCTGGTTGATCTCATCCCTACGGCCCCGCATGGCGGCCACATTTGTCGGGGCGGGATCCCATGACCTAGAAACAAATGACGCCCCGAGGATTGCCCGTGACCGCACCCGTTTCCTATCGTGACCACAGCCGCGCCGTTTTACGGCTGGGGTTGCCCCTGATCGGGGGGCACGTGGCCCAGTTTGCCGTTGGCCTGACCGACACCATCATGCTGGGCTGGTATTCGGTTGACGCGCTGGCGGCCGTGGTGCTGGGCGGCACCTATTTCTTCGTGATCTTCATCCTTGGCTCGGGCTTTGCCATCGCGGTGATGCCCCTGGTGGCCGAGGCCGATGCCGAAGGGGACGAAGTGTCCGTGCGGCGCACCACGCGCATGGGGATGTGGCTGTCTCTGTTTTTTGCGGTGCTGGCGCTGCCGCTGTTCTGGTTTTCAGGCGCGATCCTCAAGGCGGCGGGGCAGACGGTCGAGGTGTCAGAGACCGCGCAGCTGTATCTGCGCTGGGCGGGGCTGGGGCTGATCCCCGCGCTGCAGGTGATGGTGTTGAAATCCTACCTTGCGGCGCTGGAACACACGCGCGTGGTGTTCTGGGTCACGGTCCTCAGCGCGGTGTGCAACGCGCTGGTGAATTATGCCCTGATCTTTGGGAACTGGGGCGCTCCGGAACTGGGCGTGGTGGGTGCGGCGATTGCCTCTCTCTCGGTGCAGGTCGTGTCGATCCTCGGGATCATGATCTATGCCCGCCGCGCCTTGCCCCAGCATACGCTGTTCAGCCGCATCTGGCGCCCCGACTGGGAGGCGTTCGCCCATGTCTTTCGTCTCGGGGCGCCGATTGGCATCACCAACCTGGCCGAGGTGGGCCTGTTTGCTGCCTCCAGCATCATGATGGGGTGGCTGGGTACACTGCAACTGGCGGCGCACGGGATTGCGCTGCAACTGGCCAGCGTAACCTTCATGGTGCATCTGGGCCTGTCCAATGCGGCCACCGTGCGTGCGGGCAATGCGCTGGGCCGCAAGGACACGCTCAATATGGCGCGGGGCGCGCGGGTGGCGCTGTTCATGTCGCTGGGGGTGGCGCTTCTGGCGGTGGTGATCTTCCTAAGCTTCCCCGAAGCCCTGCTCAGCCTGTTCCTAAGCCCGACCGAACCCGACCGCGACGCGATCCTTACCGTGGGGGTCAGCCTGCTGTTCATGGCTGCCCTGTTCCAGGTGGTGGACGGCGCACAGGTGATGGCGCTGGGCCTGTTGCGCGGGGTGAAGGACACGCGCGCGCCCATGATCATCGCCACGATCAGTTACTGGGTCATCGGCGTGCCCTGCGGCTATGTGCTGGGGTTCAAGCTGGGCTGGGAAGGTGTCGGCGTCTGGCTGGGTCTTGTGGTGGGGCTGACCGCAGCGTCGGTGCTGTTGCTGTGGCGGTTCTGGGGGCCGAAAATGACCAAGCTGCGCCGCCAGTTCGCCACCTAACGACTGCCCTCAAAGCCCCACCATGGCGCGAATGTCAGCGGGGCTGGCCCCGTCGGCACGATAGGTTGCAATGGCGCGGGCATCGTCCCGCTTGGCCAGCCGTTTACCTGCCTCGTCGCGGATCAGCCGGTGATGGTGGTATTCGGGCGTGGGCAGATCCAACAGCGATTGCAGCAACACATGGATGCGGGTGGCCTCGAACAGGTCTTCGCCGCGCACCACATGGGTCACGCCCGTGGCCGCATCGTCCAGCACCACCGACAAATGATAAGACCCCGCCATCTGGCGGCGGGACAGCACGACATCCCCCACGGTGGTGGTCAGATCCTCGGCGGTCAGGTTGTGCAGACCAGCATGGGCGGGGCCGGTTTCCGTAAACTGTGCAGGCAGGCCCGCCGCGCAGGCGCGGGCCATATCCAGGCGGGTGCTCGTGGCCTCGGTGTCGGGCAGGGCGAGATCGCGACAGGTGCCGGGATAGATGCGCCCGTCGGGACCGAAGGCGGGCACGCCTTCCTGCGGGGCGCTGGCTGCGGTCTCGATATCGCGGCGGCTGCACCGGCAGGAAAAGGTCAGTCCGCGCGCGGTCAACCCGTCCAAAGCCGCGGCATAGTCGGCAAAATGCTCGGACTGCCGCCGCACGGGGCCATCCCACGTGATCCCGAGCCAGCTCAGGTCGTCGTAAATCTGTTCTTCCCAAGCCACCCGCGCTCGCGACTGGTCAAGATCGTCGATTCGCAGCAGGAACCTGCCCCCGACCGCGCGGGCCCTGTCATGCGCCAGAAGCGCCGAATAGGCATGGCCCAGATGCAGGGGGCCCGTCGGCGAGGGGGCAAAGCGGGTGATCATGCCTGCGCGTCAAGCCACGCCTGCCAGTCCGCCTTGGCGCGGTCGGTATAGGCCTTGTAGCGGTCCTTGCGGCCGCGCCGCCCGCCCTTGAGCCCCTCGACCGGCTGGAACAGGCCGAAATTCACGTTCATCGGCTGGAAAGTCTTGGCATCCGCGCCACCGGTGATGTGGTGCACCAAGGCACCCATCGCGGTATTGAGAGGCGCGGTCTCAAGCGGTTTGCCAAGGATTTCAGCCGCCGCCAGACGCCCCGCCAAAAGTCCCATCGCCGCGCTTTCGACATAGCCCTCG
Organism: Shimia fortis; assembly: GCF_040225985.1. Classification (NCBI taxonomy): domain Bacteria; kingdom Pseudomonadati; phylum Pseudomonadota; class Alphaproteobacteria; order Rhodobacterales; family Roseobacteraceae; genus Shimia; species Shimia fortis. The sequence continues at coordinate 181,350 of NZ_JBBPEU010000002.1, read as the reverse complement.
ACGCCGGTGACCTGACCGGCAAAGCGCAGGTTCGGGCGGGATTTCAGGCGCATCTGGTCATCCAGAAGCGTGGGCGAATTGATAAAGGTGTTGCGATGGATGCCGCCCAGACGCGCAAAGGACGCGTCCTCAAGACCGGGGATCATTTTGAACACCTCGGTTTGTGCGCCGTATTTCATCTTGGTTTGGAAGCCGACGATATTATAGAGCGTTCCCAAGGCATTATCACGGCGAAGTTGAACCACTGCATAGGGCTTGTCATCCGGTTTGTGCGGGTTGGTCAGCCCGACCGGTTTCATGGGTCCGAAGCGCAGGGTCTCGCGGCCGCGCTCGGCCATGACCTCGATCGGCAGGCAGCCGTCGAAATAGCCGGCGGTCTCGCCCTCGTGAAACTCGGTCTTGTCGGCGGCCAGCAGGGCGTCGATGAACGCCTCGTACTGGTCACGGGTCATCGGGCAGTTGAGATAGGCCTTCTGCTCTGCCTCGGTTTCGCCCTTGTCGTAACGCGATTGCAGCCAGGCCACGTCCATATTGACCGAGTCGGCATAGACGATCGGGGCGATGGCATCGAAAAAGGCCAGCCGTTCGGCGCCGGTTTCGGCCTGAATGGCCGCGCCCAGACCGGCCGATGTCAGCGGTCCGGTGGCAATGATCCAGTGCCCGTTTTCGGGCAGGCTGCTGATCTCGCCATATTCGACCCGCACATTCGGCAGGGCGGTCAGGGCGGCGGTCACGCTTTCGGCAAAGGGGTCGCGGTCCACGGCCAGCGCGCCACCGGCGGGTAGGCGGTGCTTGTCTGCCATCGCCATGATCAACCCGTTCGCGGCCCGCATTTCCCAATGCAAAAGGCCCACGGCATTCTGTTCGTCATCATCCGAGCGGAAGGAATTGGAACAGACCATCTCGGCCAGGTGGCCAGTGCGATGGGCAAAGGTTTCGACCTCGGGGCGCATTTCGTGGATCACCACGTCCACGCCCATTTGCGCGGCTTGCCACGCGGCCTCGGATCCGGCCATGCCGCCGCCAATGATATGCAATGTCTCTGTCATGGCGCGGACATAAGGCGGAAACACCGCTTTGGAAAGGGGAGAGAAGAAAAGAACCTGGGTCGCCGGGCGGGCATGGTGCGGCCGTGAGAGACGGCCCGGAGGGACCTTCCGCGCGGCGGCGACCCAGTGTTGTAAGTGCCGTGCAGTGACGACATGCCCGTTATGTCACGGGTGCAGCGTTTGGCCCAGAGGGAAACCGCCACATTTCTGCCGCGATCCGGAAACAGTGTTTTTCCGTTTCCTTTCGCGCGGCCCCGCGGGGCCTTGGGTTCAGAGGGGGGCGATCAAGCGACGGGCGAGGTAAGCAGGGTGCCCGCGCGGTTCATCGCCCCCTTCTACGACCACAATGCGGTGGCCGCACAGCGAACTTGCGAGATGGCCTGACTTGGTGGGGGCGACCATCCGTGGGTGTCGGGGCGGAATTCTGTTCTCCGTCAGCAGGCGGATGCCCCGACTCCGGCGCACAGGGCGCGCGCCGGGCTGTTCTTCCAATGTGCCCGATTTAGGTGTCGTGTTTAACAAAAAACGTGGAAAAACACCGTTGCAGGTCTGGAAACGCTTACTGTTCCCAGTTGGGATCACGCTTTTCAAGAAAGGCGCTGATGCCTTCTTCGGTGTCGCGGTACAGCATGTTTTCCACCATCACGTCGCCGGTATAGCCATAGGCGTCGGGCGTGGTCATGGTGATCTGGTTGTAGAAGGCTTCCTTGCCGATCCGCACCGCCGCGCCCAGCTTGCCCGCCACGCTCTCGGCCAGATCGGTGGCCGCGCTGTCCAGCTGGTCGACGGGCACGACTCGGTTCACAAGCCCCACCTCGCGTGCCTCGTCTGCATTCAGAAACCGGCCCGTGGTCAGCATCTCGAACGCCTGTTTGCGGTGGATATTGCGGGTCAGCGCCACCATGGGCGTCGAGCAGAACAGGCCGATATTCACCCCGTTCACGCCGAACTTCGTGCCTTCTGCGGCCACGGCCATGTCACAGGTCGCCACAAGCTGGCACCCGGCGGCGGTGGCAATCCCGTGCACGCGCGCGATGACGGGTTGGGGCAGGGACTGGACCGTCATCATCATCTTGGCACAACGATCAAACAGATCCTTGAAATAGGCCTTGCCGCCATCTTCGGACTGGCGCCCGGCGGTCATCTGTTTCAGGTCATGCCCGGCGCAGAACGCCTTGCCCGATCCCGACAGCACCACGGCGCGCACCGTGCGGTCCTCTTTCAGCGAATAGAACTGGTCCTGTAGCGCGGCCAGCATCTCGTCCGACAGGGCGTTCAGCCGTTCGGGCGCGTTCATGTTCAGGTATGCGACGGCGTTGGTGTCGCGACGTTCCAGAATTTCCATCTTGTCCTCCCAAGGGTATGGGGCAAACCTAGCGGCAGACAGCGACGGAGAAAAGCATGCAAGCGGTGATGACGGCAGATGAAATGATGGCCTTCCTTGAAGAGGTCTTTCCGCAAGTCAAAAGCGATTTCGCCATTGAAGAGATGGACGGTACGAAAACGGTGATGCGGTTGCTGACGGCAGACCGCCATTTACGCCCTGGCGGCACGGTTTCTGGCCCATCGATGTTCGCGCTTGCCGATGTGAGCGCCTATGTCGCCACGATGGCCCGGATCGGCAAACAGGCGCTGGCGGTCACCACGGGCTGTTCGATGGATTTCATGCGCAAACCCGAGGCGGGCAGGGATCTGATTGCCGTAGCGACCTTGCTCAAACTGGGGCGCACCCTTTCGGTGACGGATATCCTGATCTATTCCGAGGGCAAGGACGACCCTGTCGCGCGGGCCTCAATGACTTATTCCATCCCGCCCGCACCGAAACCCTAGAGCGGGGGTGATTCAGGGCATGGCCATCGCATTCCGAGTTTGATATGTGAGGCTGCGGCCCCGAGTCCCCGCCGTGTTCCGAAGCAGGAGAATTCCATGTCCGATGCCACGCCCAGCCAGATTGCCGCCCCCGAGCCGCGACTGAAACACTTTCCGGTGCCGTTCTTTGCGGTGGTCATGGGGCTGATGGGGTTGACGCTGGCCTTGCACGCAGGCGCGGCAGTCTATCCGGTGTTGGCGGCGCTTTCGACCGTATTTTTGTGGTTGGGTGTTTTAGCTTTCATTGTAATATCAGTATTTTACATCGCGAAGGTGATGCGGTATCGCGCCGCCGTTCAGGCCGAGTGGAACCATCCCGTGCGCCTTGCCTTCTTTCCCGCGATTTCAATTTCCATCTTGCTGATTGCCACCGCGCTGTTCCCCAGCTTTCCAGAAGCGGCGCGCGGGCTTTGGATCATTGGCGCGGTACTTCAGGCCATCCTGACGTTGGCGGTGATCTCGGGCTGGATCAGCCACCGTGCGTTCGAGGTGGGGCAGCTGACCCCGGCCTGGTTCATCCCGGCGGTGGGCAATGTCGTGGCACCGGTCGCGGGGGCGCCGATGGGCTTTGTCGAACTGTCCTGGCTGTTCTTCTCGACAGGCCTCGTGTTCTGGGTGGTCCTGCTGACGCTGGTGTTCAACCGCCTGATCTTTCACAACCCCATTCCGGGCAAGCTGTACCCGACGCTGGTAATCCTGATTGCCCCGCCCGCCGTGGCGTTTCTGGCCTATATCAACCTGACAGGCGGCGTGGATTCCTTTGCGCGCATCCTGCTGAACAGTGGCTATGTCTTTGCCGCCCTGATGGTGGTGCAGATCCCGAATTTCGCGAAACTGCCCTTTGCCCTGCCTTGGTGGGCGCTCAGCTTCCCAGTCGCGGCGCTGACCATCGCCTCGTTTCGCTTTGCCGCTTTGACCGGATCGCAGACGCATGTGGTGATCGGGACGGGAATTCTGCTGGTGCTGTGCGCCATTATGGTCGGTCTGATCTATCGCACATTGGTTGCCATCCTGCGTAACGAGATATGCGTGCCCGAGTAAGGCCGCAGAATCCGGCAAAAACAGCGAAAAAATGTGGGGTATAATGATACCTAATTTGCAAGTCACTGTTTTTAAATGGATAATTTGAAGATGCTGCGCTTGACTGTGTCATTCACACCTTTATAACCCGCCCATCGAATTTAGGTGCGTCGCGCATTGGCGTATCTGTCAACCAAAACTCAGGTAGACCAACCATGAAAACCTTTTCTGCTACTCCGGCAGACATCGACAAGAAATGGATCCTGATCGACGCCGAGGGCGTTGTTCTGGGCCGTCTGGCGTCGATCGTCGCCATGCGCCTGCGCGGCAAGCACAAGGCGTCCTTCACCCCGCACATGGACATGGGTGACAATGTCATCGTGATCAACGCGGACAAGATCCAGCTGACCGGCAACAAGCGTCAGGAAAACTTCTACTGGCACACCGGTCATCCGGGCGGCATCAAGTCGCGCACCAAAGAACAGATCCTTGAAGGCGCACACCCTGAGCGTGTTGTCATGAAAGCTGTTCAGCGCATGCTGCCGGGCAACCGCCTGTCGCGCAAGCAGATGACCAACCTGCGCGTTTACGCCGGTGCCGAACATCCCCACGAGGCGCAGTCGCCGGAAGTGCTGGATGTGAAATCCATGAACAAGAAAAACACCCGGAGCTAACCAATGGCTGATCAAATCAACTCGCTTGAAGAGCTGAACGCCGTGGCCGGTGAAGAAGCTGTTGTAGAAGTCGCGGCTCCGCGCGAACCCGTTCGTGACGAACTGGGCCGTTCCTATGCCACCGGCAAACGTAAAGATGCGGTTGCCCGCGTCTGGATCAAGCCCGGCTCGGGCAAGGTCGTCGTCAACGGCAAGGACCAGGACAAGTACTTCGCACGTCCCGTTCTGCAGCTGATCCTGCGCCAGCCCTTCCAGGTTGCCGGCGTTGAAGGTGAATTCGACGTTTACGCCACCGTCAAAGGCGGCGGTCTGACGGGCCAGGCTGGCGCAGTCAAGCACGGCATCTCGAAAGCTCTGCAGCTTTACGAACCCAGCTTGCGTGCCCCGCTGAAAGCGGCAGGCTTCCTGACCCGCGACAGCCGCGTTGTGGAACGTAAGAAATACGGTAAGCGCAAAGCACGTCGTTCGTTCCAGTTCTCGAAGCGTTAATCTTCGCTGGAATATGCATTCAAAGGGTCGCCTTCGGGCGGCCCTTTTCTTTGGGCGGGGCCTGTGGTTCAGTAAGGTTCGTGTTCTGAGTTCCGGTGAAACCATGCCTGTCCCCCCGTTCGATGATCCGTGGAAAGTGACTGATTTCAATCGGAAATCCCTGTTGGGCGGTCCGGATGCCCTGTTCTTTCACGCGCGTGGCGCGATGGCGCGGACCCTGATTGCGGGCAAGTTTCCCCTGATGCGCGCACTGGCCGAATTTGCCGCGCAGCAGGGCGTGCGGGTCGACGTGGTCACCACGTCCGAGGCGTCGCGCAGCCTTTTGGAGGACCCCCGCCACCTTCATGTATTCCTTGAGGATGTCCCGATCTATGGCGCAGGGTGTTTCCACGCGGTGCCCAGTTATCTGCGCGGCTATTGGTATTTTGACGAGATCGGCACCCGCAACAACGCGACCCAGCGCCTGCGCCCCTTTGATCCGCGCCCGATGAGCGGCCACTACGCGCGCAAGGTCTTTGCCCGCCTGCACGAGCGTTTTGTCGAGAGCAACCGGTCCAAATTCGACCAGCCGCCGGTGGACAGCGTGCCGGTCGCCAAGGGGGGCTTGTGCTTTTTTGCTCAGACTTTCGAGGCACCGCGCTATCACAAGCATTACATGACCGTGCCCGACATGATCGGCGCAGCCATCGCGGCCCGGGGCGTGCGACCACTTTATATCAAACCGCACCCTCTCCAGACCGAGGACGAACAGGCCTTTCTGAAGGGCCTGCATGATCCTGATGCTGGGGTGATTGTAACCGACGCCTCGATCCATGCTTTGCTGGCGGCCTGTGACGCAAGCATTTCGCTCAGTTCCGCGGCCTGTTTCGAGGGCTTCCTGCACAAGACTCCTGCGGTTCTGGGCGGGCAGACCGATTTTGCGGCCAATGCCGTGACCCTGACCGATCCGGTACGGATGCAAGCGGCGTTGCAGGAAACCCTGTCGCGCGACTGGCCCCATGAAAAGTTCCTGACTTGGTTTCTCAAGAAAAACTGTGTCGAGGATCGTGCAGGCCAGTTGCCCGAGGTGCTGGGTCGGATCTATCGCAAGGGATATCTCTGGGCGGATGCTGACGGGGTCGGGTTCTATTGACCCTTTGTGCGCCGTTTCAGGGCGCGCCGCATCAACCGGAACCGCCGGAACACCGTGCCCTTGTCGCGGTTCACGGCGGTCAGCAGGTGACAGGCCAGCGGGCGCAGCACCGGGTCTTCCTCGGCAGACAGCCAAAGATGCCCCAGCATATTGCGGTCCAGGTCGCCGCCTTTCAGAGAATAGGCGCTCAGCCGCAAGGGCAGGCGCCCCGCTGCGCGATGATCCAGTCCGAACGGGTCAGGCGCGCGGTGTCCTGAGAAAAGACGCTCGCTTTCATAAAGTTTCATCATGTTGAAAAACACAGTCAACTCGGCGGCGGTCCGACGTTGCGCTTCGGATGTGCCGAAATCGCGAAAGGTTTGCAGCGCCGACAGTTTCCAGCGGATATCCAGCTCGGCCAGCAGAAACAGCGCGTGATGTTGCCACAGTGTCTGGAACATGTCTTCTGCGATGGCGGGCGGGGTGGCGCGACGCGCGGCGGCAATCACCAGACCATGCACCGCCAGAAGCGCCGGACGCCCTGCAAACTCGGCACTCAGTTGCGCGTATTTCTCGGCCGCTGTGACGGGGGATTTTGGCGGTTCGGGCGGATCGGCGGGCAGGTGGCGGTCTTGCAGTTGCGCCAGTCCGATCGCGTTCAGCCCGTCCAGAAACTCTGCCATGCCGTCATAGGGTTGGCGGTGTTCGGGCGTGTCCTGGACCAGCTTGCTGAATCCGCCGGGATAGGTGAACTCACCGCGAAACAGGGCGTCGAACTCCTCGGCCATCTCAGGTATCCGGCGTGATCAGGCCCAGACCCCGCAGGTAAACACCAATCCCGCTTTCCAGCAGGTCTTCGGGGGGAAAGGGGCTTTGGCTGCCGGGGGAATTGCGGGCAAACAGTTCCACGACCCCGTGGCTCATCGCCCAGATATGGGCGCTGAACATGCTGGCGGGGGGGCGTTTTTCGGGGGGGATATGCTGGCTCAGGTCATGGGCGGCCTGTTCCATCACCCCGCGCGCCCGTGTCGCCACGGCGGCCAGTTCCGGCGTGCGGTTGACCGAGATGCCGCTTTCGAACATCGCGATATAATGGCCGGGATATTTGCGCGCAAAGGCCAGATAGGCGCGCCCTGTCGCCTCGAACGAGGCCAGCGCAGACGGCTGACCCTTGTCATAGGCGTATTGCATGAGGTCGGCAAAAATCTCGTACCCCTGCCGCGCGGCCTCGGCGATCAGGTCTTCGCGCCCCTCGAAATGGCGATAGACCGCCGCAGGCGTCACGCCCGCCTGCTTGGCCGCCTCGGAGAGCGTGAAGCCGGTCGGGCCCTTGCTCTCGATCAGCTGGAGCGCGGCATCCACAAGCGCCTGGCGCAGGTTGCCGTGATGATAGCCGCGTTTAGGCATTCCAGATATCCGGGCCGCCACAGATTTTGGGGTCGATCGTGCCAATCGCATCCGCGTTCTTGCGGTCATAGGGCAGGGCGTGCAGCACGGAACGCAGCGCCATCAGCCGCGCGCGTCGCTTGTCATCCGAGCGGACAATGGTCCAGGGCGCGGCGTCGCTGTGGCTGCGCTCCAGCGTTTCACCAATCGCCTGCGTGTAGGCATCCCAGCGTTTCAGCCCCTCGACATCGATCCAGCTCAGCTTCCATTGTTTCAGGGGGTCGCGTTCGCGGGCCAGAAAGCGGCGCAACTGTTCGGCGCGGCCCACGTTCAGCCAGAACTTGAACAGGTGAATCCCGTCATTGACCAGCGCCTGTTCAAACCCGGGAGCCTGCCGGAAAAACCGTTCGCGTTGGTCATCGTCACAAAAGCCAAAGACCTTTTCGACCACGCCGCGATTGTACCAGCTGCGGTCATAGAACACCATTTCCCCGCCCGATGGCAGGTGGTCGATATAGCGCTGGAAATACCATTGGGTCTGTTCGGCCTCGGTGGGCTTGGCAAGGGCCACGACCCGTGCGCCACGAGGGTTAAGATTTTCGCGGAACCGCTTGATTGTACCGCCTTTTCCGGCGGCATCACGACCTTCGAACACCATGGCCACCCGCGCGCCGCTGTCCTTGATCCAGCGTTGCAGCTTGACCAGTTCGCATTGCAGGGCCTCCATCTCGCGCTCGTAATCCTTGCGGTCCATGCGGTCGGAATAGGGAAAACCGGCGTCCAGAATATCGTCCTTGTCGCCATCACGAATGGCCGTGCGCACGGGGTCGGGGGCGTCTGTCTCGAAATAGGCGCTGATTGCACCGTCGAAGGGCAGCTCCATGAAACCTCTCCGTTTTCTTTTTAATATGGACGGCTTAGGCGTTCAGTTCAATGCAGCAGCGCAGGTTCGCCCGCGCTGAGGCATTTCTGTCAGGTGCCGATCAGAGAGATATCGTAAGGGGTGGTCTCGTAGATCTCGGTGACCCAGTTGCCATAAAGCAGATGCGCGTGGCTGCGCCAGCGGTTCATCGGCGGGCGCGACGGATCATCCTCTGGGTAATAATTGGTCGGCACGTTGATCGGCGTGCCCTCGGCCACGTCGCGATCATATTCCTGCTTGAGCGTGTCGCTGTCATACTCAAAGTGATTGAAGATATAGAGCGCGCGATGCTTGGGGTCCTCGACCAGGCAGGGGCCCACCTCGTCGCTGCTCAGCAACGTGTGCAGGTCGGGCACGGCGTCGATCTCGGCTTGCTTCATTTCGGTCCAGCGGCTGACGGGGATCACACAATCATCCGAAAACCCGCGCAGATAATGCGAGGCCGGGTCCATGTTCTTGTGGCGGAAACAGCCGAACGCCTTGGCGTCGAGGATGTGTTTTTTTACCCCGTGGAAATAGTTGATCATCGCCATACCGCCCCAGCAGACCCCAAAGGTTGAATGCACATGGGTCTGGGTCCAGTCAAAGACCTCGCGCAGCTCGTCCCAATAGGTCACGTCCTCGAAAGGCAGATGTTCGATTGGCGCACCGGTGATGATGAGACCATCGAATTTCTCACCCGACTCCTTGATCTCCGAGAAGGGGCGATAGAATTCGGCCATGTGTTCGGCGGCAGTGTTGCGGGTCTTGTGTTCGCTCATCCGGATCAACGAGAGTTCGATCTGCAGGGCGGTGGCCCCGATCAGGCGGGCGAACTGGTTCTCGGTCTGGATTTTCTTGGGCATCAGGTTCAAGAGCCCGATGCGCAGCGGGCGGATGTCCTGCCGGGCTGCCTGTCTCTCGGACATGACCATCACGCCTTCGCGCGAAAGCACGTCAAAGGCGGGCAGGTCGGAAGGCAGTTTGATCGGCATGGGTCAGGGTCTCTTTCCTGTTATGGGGTGGGATCTTAATCTAGGACGGGGCTCAGCGGCGCTCAAGGGCGGTGGCGATCAGGTCTTCGAAATCGGCGGCGGTGGCGACCTCGGACACCTCTTCGGCGCAGACGGTCACCCCCCATTTGGCCATGGCGGCATAGCGTGGCTGGCGATGCGCCAGCGCCTTGGCATAGGTCCAGCGGATGAAATGGTCGGGATCGACGGCATTTTCCGCGCAATCGAACTCGGCCAGGTAGGCCGCCCAGACCTTGGCCAGGAAGGCCGGTTGATAAGCCATCGGTTTGGGGGCGGCATCAAAGCGGCGCACCAGTTTTTCGGTATGGGCGTCCGAGCCTTCGATCCAGATCATCAGGGTCTGTTGGGCAAGGTCGGTCAGGATCGGATCATCGGGGTTGCCGGCATCCACCCATTCGCAGATCGAACCGCCCGTGTCGCAGACAAAATGGTCATAGCCATAAACCTCGCGGGCGCGGGCGATGAAATGCGCCGTGTCGGCCAGCGCCGATTCCTCGGCCTCCTGAAACTGGGTCTGGCGGCGGCGGTATTCAGCCATGGGCAGCCCGCCCCTCGCCGGATCGCCCGGTTTGCTGAGATATGTCGAGACCGCAGTCAGGTCATGGGTGTGCACGTTCGGCGCGATATAGATCGCGTCGGCCATCAGCATTTCGCGCAGATAGGGGTGGTCCATCGCCGCGCGGATGCAGGAATCGGTGATATGTTCGCCCATGTAGCGCGTGCCGATGCGGTAGTCGATCGAGTAGTGGAACCAGTTGCCGGTCTTGCGCAAGATGTCCGAGACATGGGTTTTGCCCAGCCCCGACATGCCGAAAAGAAGCACTTTTTTCTGCGCTGCGCTGCGCCAGTCCTCTGCGGAGGCATAGATCATGGAGCATTCCCTCGTGTCTTTGGGGTTTGGTAACGGCGGGGACGGGGCAGGTCAAACGGAATACGCCTGTGGCGGGGGGAGGCAGGGGCGCTGCCCCTCTTGGCGCCGGGGGCGCCAATTCACCCCGAGGTATTTTTCCCAAGAAAAAGAGGGTGGAAGCGCTAGCGTTTGCAAAGCCGTGTGATCAGGCGCCCGTCCAGAATGACAAGGCCGAGGGCGAGCAGGGCAAAGCCGGCAAAGGCGTTGGGGGGCAGGGATTCCTTCAGGACGACCGCGCCCAGCACGATGGCGAAGGGGGGGATCAGAAGCGTCACCAGCATCAGGTTGCCGCTGCCCGCCATCGCCAGCACGCGATAATAGAGCAGATAGGCCCCGGCGGTGGCAATCACCGCCATATAGGCCAGCGCGCCCCATGTGGTGGCCGAAAGGTTAATCTGAAGGGGGCCGTCGACGATCCAGGCGGCGGGCAGGGCCATCAGTGCCGACATGGTCAGCATCCCTGCCGCCGCCACGGGTGGGGCCAGCCCGCCCAGCCGTTTGCGGGCCCAGACCCCGGCCAGCGCATAGGACAGCGTCGCCGCGATCGCGGCCAGTTGCGCGAGGCTGGTCAGGTCAAAGCTGCGCAACGCATCAAGGCCGATGGCCGTGGCCACCCCGAAAAAGCCAAGCCCGACGCCGATCAGTTTGCGCAGGCTGAGCTTCTCATCGGCAAAGAACAGCGCCGCCACCAGCACGCCGAAGATGGCCGTGGTGGCGTTGAAGATCGAGGTCAGGCCGCTTTCGATGTGAAGCTGGCTCCAGTTCAGCAGGGTGAAGGGCAGAACGTTGTTCAAAAGCCCCATGCCGAAAAAGCCGACCCAGATCGCGGGGTCGCGTGGCACCGGAAAGCGCGCGATCAGCACCACGCCCCAAAGTACCAGCGCGGCCCAGAAGGTGCGGTGGGCCACGGCTGTCAAAACGCCGACCTCGTCCAGGGCAAGGCGGGCGGCGAGGAAGACCGCGCCCCAGATCAGGGCAAGCAGGAACAGTTCGCCCCAGGCGCGGGGAGTGAGGGTGGTTTGTTGTGTTTGGCGCATGATGCAGGTCTAGCCGGGGGCCGCGAGGCGGTGCAGCCCGTTTCTTGCGCAATCAGCGCTGCGGGCGGGTTTCGTTCAGGATATTCAGGTAGTTGCCGGCAAAGATGACGATGGCCCCGATCAGCACAAAGATGTCCAGAGGTTCATTGTAGACCACGAGACCGACAATCGCGATGGCGGGCAGACGGATGAAATCAAAGGGCACGACCACGGTGGCCGGCGCGATGCTCAGCGCCGTGGTCAGGCAGAAATGCGCCAGAAGCCCTGCACAGCCGATCAGGATCAGCCACGGCACGCTGGCGGCAGAGGGGAGGGCGATGTCGAAATCCCAGCCTGCGAACAGTATGCCCAGCACCGCCTGCATGGTGGTGAGGTAGAACAGGATGCAGGTGATCGTCTCCGTCCGCGTCAGCCGCTTGGTCAGCATGATCGAAAAGGCAAACCCGATGGCCGAAAGCGCGGCGGTGACCAGCCCGATATTGAACGTGCCAAAGCCCGGGCGCGCCACGATCAGGATGCCGACAAAGCCCATGACGGCTGCAAGCAGACGCATCGGGGTCAGCCGTTCGCCCAGCACCAGCGGCGACAGGACCAGCACCCAGAGCGGCGAGGTGAATTCGAGCGCAAAGACCTGCGCCAGCGGAATCAGGGTCAGGGAATAGAACCAGAGGTTCTGGCCCGCGAAATGGGCCATGTTACGTGCGGCATGGATACCGAGCGAGCGCCGGGTGACCTGATTCAGCGTGCCCGCCAATGAGGCAACGATCAGCACGATGATCACACCGACAAAGCTGCGATACATCATGATTTCGAACGTATCGAGTTCAAACGAGACCGCGCGCCCGGCCACGGCCATCGAGGAAAAGGACAGGATTGCGCCGCTCATCCAGAGGGCGGCTTTCACGACGTCGTTCATTCTGCCACCGTGCAACAGCCGGTCAGCAGGATCGGCGTGGTGCCGCGCTGGGTCAGGACATGGGCGGTGATCGGCCATTGCGCACCGCTTACGGTGCAGCGGGCTTCGTTCAGGATGATGATGGCCGTGTCGAACTCACTGACCAGCGTATAGGCGCGGGGCCAGTCGCGGCCCTCGGCGCGGGTGGATTGGGGAATCTCGAAATCGGTATTGCGCAGATAGCGCAACTGGGCCATGGGCCCTGCAAGGGTCAGGTGCCAGTCCGGGTCAGCCCCGTCGCAAGTGAACGGTGGTTCGGCCTGCGCTGCGGTGGCCGCCAGCAACAGGGCGGCAGATAGGCGTTTCAACATCACTTTCCCCTCGTGTCCCGCCCCTTGTCGCGGACAGACGCAGAATTTTCTAGAAAATTCTGCATTGGAGAATTTCTTGTAAAAGAATTTTGCTCCCGCAACAAAAACGCCGCCCAATTTAGGCGGCGTTCTCTCGTGTTCGATCATCTGCGACTTATTCCCACTCGATGGTGCCCGGAGGTTTCGAGGTCACGTCATAGGTGACGCGGTTGATGCCTTTGACCTCGTTAATGATGCGCGTGGCCGTTTCGCCAAGGAACTCGTGGCTGAACGGGTAGTAATCCGCCGTCATGCCATCGACCGAGGTCACGGCGCGCAGCGCGCAGGCGTAATCATAGGTGCGTCCGTCGCCCATCACGCCGACGGTGCGGACGGGCAGGATCGCCACGAAGGCCTGCCAGATTTCGTCGTAAAGCCCGTGTTTGCGGATCTGGTCGATGTAAACCGCGTCCGCCTCGCGCAGGATGTCGAGTTTTTCGCGGGTGATTTCGCCGGGGCAACGGATGGCCAGGCCCGGCCCCGGGAAGGGGTGACGCCCGATGAAGCTCTGCGGCAGGCCGAGTTCACGGCCAAGGGCGCGAACCTCGTCCTTGAACAGCTCGCGCAGGGGTTCCACCAGTTTCAGGCCCATTTTCTCGGGCAAACCACCGACATTGTGGTGCGACTTGATGGTGACCGAGGGGCCGCCCGAGAAGCTGACCGATTCGATCACGTCCGGGTACAGCGTGCCCTGGGCGAGAAATTCGGCGTTTTCAATCGTGTCGGCGTGTTTCTGGAACACGTCGATGAACAGCTTACCAATGATCTTGCGCTTGGTCTCGGGGTCGGACTGGCCCTCAAGTTCGCCGAGGAACAGCTCGGTTTCGTCGGCGTGGACCAGCTTGATGTTGTAATTGTCGCGGAACATCGAGACCACTTCTTCGGCTTCGCCCTTGCGCAAAAGGCCGTGGTCGACAAAGACGCAGGTCAGCTGGTCGCCGATGGCTTCGTGCAACAGGATCGCCGTCACCGACGAATCGACGCCGCCGGACAGACCACAGATCACATGGGCGTCGCCCACCTGGTCACGGATCGCCTTGATCGCCTCTTCACGGTAGGCGCCCATGGTCCAGTCGCCCTCGAACCCGGCGAGTTTCACGAATTGTTCGTACAGCGCCTTGCCGTTGGGGGTGTGGTGCACCTCGGGGTGGAACTGCACGGCATAGAAATGGCGTTTGGTGTCAGCGGTGATCGCAAACGGGGCGTTCGGCGAGGTGCCGTAAACCTCGAACCCTGGCGCAATTTCCGACACGTGGTCGCCATGGCTCATCCAGACCTGTTCGGGACCGTCCGCATACCAGCCTTCGAGCAGGTCAAGCTTTTTCGTCTCGGTGACATAGGCGCGGCCGAATTCTGCGGTGCCGTGGCCGCTTTCCACCTTGCCGCCCAGTTGATGCATCATCACCTGCTGGCCGTAACAGATGCCGAGGATCGGCACGCCATAGTCGAAAATCTCTTGCGGGGCGCGTGGGCTGCCCTCGCGGGTGACGCTGTCGGGGCCACCGGAAAAGATAATCGCCTTGGGGGCCATCTCGCGCACCATGTCCATGGTGACGTTCTGGTAGGGGTGGATTTCGCAATAGACGTTCAGTTCGCGCAGGCGGCGCGCAATCAGCTGCGTGACCTGGCTGCCGAAGTCGATGATCAGAAGGCGGGCATGGGATTTGTCAGACATGCAAGCCGCATACGGAAACGGGGGCCATTTCGCAAGTGGGATTGCGCGGCGCGGGCCGGGAAAAGGGGGCTGTCTGCCCCCTCTTGCCCCCGAGGGGGCAATTCACCCCCGAAGGTATTGGACCCAAGAAAAAGAGATGGGCGCAAATTTGCGGGGGAAATGTCGCTTTTCAACCTCAATGGCCGTTATCTTTCCGCGGATTTCGACGCGAAAGGCCTAGCAAGAGGGCATAACACAACGCCTTTGGGTGAGGAATCAAGATGAGTGAAGCAAGAGCGCGTCGTCGGGGACGTGGGGGCGGGGGGGCTGCCCGCCGTGCGGAACGTGGGGCCGTGTCTTTCGAGACCGCCAAGTATATCGAACGCAACATCCCGAATTTCGAGGTGTTGAACGAAGAGGCGCTCGAGACCATCGAGTATAATGCCGAGACCGTTCTCGAGGAGATCGGCGTCAATTTCGTCGATAACCCCGCCGCGCTGGAACGCTGGAAGGCGGCTGGCGCCGATGTGCGGGGTGAACGCGTGCATATCCCGCGGGGTCTGGCGCGCGAGCTGATCAAGACCGCGCCGTCGCAATTCACCCAGCACGCCCGCAATCCGGCGCGCTCGGTCGAGATCGGCGGGCGCAACCTGGTGCTGGCGCCGGTTTACGGCCCGCCCTTTGTGCGCGATGCGCGTGGTGGTCGCCGCTATGCCACGATGGACGATTTCAACAAGTTCGTGAAGCTGGCTTATATGTCCAAGTGGCTGCACCATTCCGGTGGCACGGTGTGCGAGCCGACCGATATTCCGGTGAACAAACGTCACCTCGACATGTTGATGGCGCATATGACCCTGTCGGACAAACCGTTCATGGGGTCAGTGACCGAGCCCAGCCGCGCGCAGGATTCGGTGGACATGTGCGGCCTCCTTTTCGGCGAAGATTTTGTGCAGAACAACACGGTGATGACCTCGCTCACCAATATCAACTCGCCCATGACCTTTGATGATGTGATGATGGGGTCGCTCGAGGTCTATGCCGCGAACAACCAGGCTTGCATCATCTCGCCCTTTATCGTGGGTGGGGCGATGGCGCCGGTCTCGGTGGCGGGTACGCTGACGCAGGTTCTGGCCGAGGTTCTGGCCGGTGTCGCCTATAGCCAGATCGTGCGCCCTGGCGCGCCTGCGATCTTTGGCGCCTTCGTGTCGTCGATCGATATGAATTCGGGTGCGCCCACCTTCGGCACGCCGGAAGCCTCACTTGTGACCTATGGCGCGGGACAACTGGCTCGGCGTCTGAACCTGCCGTTCCGGTCGTCGGGGTCGTTCTGTGGTTCGAAACTGCCCGATGCGCAGGCGGCCTATGAAACCGCGAACTCGCTGAACATGGGGCTGTTGTCGGGTGTGAACTTCATGCTGCACGCCTGCGGGTGGCTGGAAGGCGGGCTTGTCGCGGATTTCGAGAAATTCGTGATGGATGCCGACCAGCTGGGTACGTTGCACGCCATGGCGCGCGGGGTTTCTGTGGACAGCGATGCGCAGGCGATGGACGCCATCCGTGAGGTCGGACCGGGTGGGCATTATCTGGGCTGTGCCCACACGCAGGCCCACTTCAAATCGGCGTTCTGGAAATCGGACCTGTTTGATTACAAGCCGTTCGAGACCTGGGAAGAAGAAGGCGCGCGCGACACCTATCAGTTGGCCACCAATCGCGTGGACCAGTTGCTGGCGACTTATGAACAGCCCGCGCTGGATCCGGCGATCCACGAGGCGCTGACCGCCTATGTGGCGCAGAAGAAAGAGGCGATGCCCGACGCCTTTATGTGACGGGCAGCCTGTCCCGGCGCGTGGCCCGCAGGATGCGGGCCTCGCCCACCATTGCAATCAGAACGTCCACGTGGCGGATCAGGTTGTAATCGGCCGCCCCCGCGCGGCGCTGGTCGTCAAGACCGGCCTCGATCTCCAACAACTGGTATAGGGCCTCGGTGCTGCGGGGTAGGGGCGTAGTTGCCTTGACATGGCGGCGCAGATCCCTTTCGCGCGCATAGCTGTCGGCGCCGTGACGGGCCGCGCGGATCAACAGGCGCGGGCGGTGAAGATCTTCAAGTTGGTTCAGAATATCTTTCATGATGCAGACCTCGTGTTGTGAACGGGGATCTGTATTTCACAACTTAAAGGGGTGTTGCGTGGGTTTTTCTTTACCCGGACGATAGATTTTGCAACTGTTTACCAATTAGAAACAATGATGGTTCCAAGGCGAGAATATTAACAGATGGGTAACAAATCGCGCCTAATTTGATGAAAATTGTGGGTTTCGGGGCGGCGTGCCCCGGAATGGCAGACGGGCGGAGGACAGATGATGACTCCTCAAAGACGTGATCGGCAGATGCCGGGCTGGGTGCCGGACGCGGTGGTGCATTACCTTGCGCATACCGAGGGCGGCCATTCGATCCGCGAGATCGCGCGGCATACCGACTGTCATGCCTCCACGATTCTACGTCAAATTCGCAAGCTGGAGACGCGGCGGGACGATCCCCTGATTGATCACGCCCTCAGCCGTCTTTCCAGCCGCTATGTGACCCGGCCCGGACCTCGAATGATCAAGGAGACCCGACATATGGCATCGGCACACACTTCACCGTCGCTTCCCGAGGATCAGAAACTGGACCAAGAGGCGCTGCGCATCCTGCGCCGGTTGTGCGAAACCGGCGCGGTGCTGGCGGTGGCGCGTGACATGGAAAAAGCGGTCGTCGTGCGTGAACACGAAAGCGGCACGGCCCGCACCGCAGTGGTGGATACCGAGATCGCGCAGGCCATGGCACTGAAGGATTGGATAAGCTGCCCGGAACCGGGGCGGGTGTCCCGCTATGCGATTACCGCGATGGGCCGGACGGCGCTGAACCGGATGATGGCGCGTTCGGAAAACAGGGCGCGTGGTTTTGCCGAGGCACAGGCGGGGTTTGCCAACCCGCATCTCGGCGAAGCGGTTGACGGGATGCCGGCCCATGCCCTGGCCCAGCGGTTTTCGGCTTCGGACAGTCCGCTGATGGCGCTGGCCCGCCGCCGCGATCGGGATGGCGACCGGTTCCTGAGCGAAGATCTGGTCGCCGCAGGCGAACGGCTGCGCGAAGATTTTGAGATCGCGCAGATGGGCGCGCAACCCGCCCCCAACTGGAAGGCCTTTCTCGCTGGCGAAAGCGGCTGGCGCTATACGCCGGACACGGGTGTCTCGGGGGCCAGCGCGGCGGCGCGGCAGCGACTGGCAGGGGCGTTGGCCGAACTGGGCGCGGGGCTGGCGGATGTCGCGCTGCGCTGCTGCTGTTTCCTGGAAGGGCTGGAAACGGCAGAAAAACGGCTGGGTTGGTCGGCGCGCTCCGGCAAGATCGTGCTCAGAATCGCGCTTTTGCGGTTGAACGAATATTATCGTTCACAAGCAGGGAGTGCAGACCATATGATAGGCTAGACCCCCAGTGCGGGGTTTCGCTTGAAGTTTTGAGCCAACAGAAAGCGACGGGGCGGCGTGTCTTTCGGGATGCGCCGTCCTTTTTTGGGCGCGTCTCACAAAAAACGCCCGCACCGGTTTACCGCGCGGGCGTCGTGTTCATCAGAGCTGGTGCGCTTAGGCCGCGTCGACCTTGGCTGCTTTCAGGTGCTCCATCAGGGTTTCGGGCGACGAAACGCCATAGGGGTCTTCGCCGTGGTTGTCGCTCAGGCCGGGCTCTTCGAACCAGGCTTCGACCACGCCGTTGTTCACGATGGCGGCATAACGCCAGGAACGCATGCCAAAGCCGAGGTTGTCCTTGGCGACCAGCATACCGATCTTGCGGGTGAATTCGCCCGACCCATCAGGGATGACCTTGACGTTTTCAAGGTTCTGCGATTCGGCCCATTTGTTCATGACAAAGCTGTCATTAACCGACATGCAGTAGATTTCGTCGATACCCAATTCATTGAATTCGCCCGCCATTTTTTCAAATCCGGGCAGTTGGTAGGTCGAGCAGGTCGGGGTGAACGCACCGGGCAGCGAGAACAGGATCACGCGCTTGCCGGCAAAATAGTCGTCCGAGGTCATGTCCTGCCAGCGGAACGGGTTCGGGCCGCCGACGGCCTCGTCGCGGACACGGGTCTTGAAGGTCACTGCGGGGACTTTGACGCCTGCATGCATGGGAAGATTCCTTTCCTGAAATTTGGTTCGGTGCGGCGTTTAAAATGATTCTAAACGGGGTTCAATGAGTCAGGTCAAACCTGTTTCGGATTTTCCGGGCAGCGGCCCCCAAATGCCGGCGGAACGGGCATTTGCATAGCAGCCATGCATCGCTGGTACTTACTGTCGCTCTGCGTTATGTTTACAAGCACGGAAACCATGTTGACCCAAGGGAAAGACCGTGCGTGATCTGAAAATCCCCGAACAGCGCCACCCTGAAAAGGCGCACCGCCCCGACAACGCCCAGCCGCGCAAGCCGAACTGGATCCGCGTCAAGGCCCCAACGGGTGAAGGGTATAACGCCACCAAGAAGATCATGCGCGACAACAAGCTCGTGACTGTCTGCGAAGAGGCGGGCTGTCCAAACGCCGGCGAATGTTGGAGCCAGGGCCACGCCACCATGATGATCATGGGCGAGATCTGTACCCGCGGCTGTACCTTCTGCAACATCGCCACGGGCAAGCCCGACGAGCTTGACGTGTTCGAACCGGGCCGCGTGGCGGATGCCGTGCAGAAACTGGGCCTGAACCATGTCGTGATCACCTCGGTCGACCGGGATGACCTTGAAGATGGCGGGGCCGAGCATTTCGCCCAGACCATCCGCGCGGTCCGCCACCGGTCGCCCAAGACCACGATCGAGATCCTGACCCCGGATTTCCTGAAATGCGACCCGTCGGTTCTGGAAATCGTGGTCGAGGCCAAACCGGACGTATTCAACCACAACCTTGAAACCGTGCCCGGCCTGTACCCGACTGTGCGCCCCGGCGCGCGCTATTTCCATTCGCTGCGCCTGTTGCAGCGGGTCAAGGAGATGGATCCGTCGATCTTTACCAAATCCGGCATCATGGTCGGTCTGGGCGAGGACGCACAGGCGGTGAAGCAGGTGATGGACGACATGCGCGCCGCCGATATCGACTTCCTGACCATCGGCCAGTACCTGCAACCGACTCCGAAACACCACGGCGTCGACCGCTTTGTCACTCCCGAGGAATTCGCGTCTTACGAGAAAGCGGCCTATGGCAAGGGGTTCCTGATGGTGTCGGCCACGCCACTGACGCGGTCGTCCTATCATGCAGGCGATGATTTCGAAAAGCTGCGCGCCGCTCGGACGGAGAAATTAGGGCAGGGCTGAACCCGCCCCATTTCCTTCTATTTCAAGAGCTTGGCGACATCGCCCACGACGTCGATGACCTCCATCGCGTCATTCACCTTGAGCACTTCGTCGCCGACCTTGATGTATTTCTGGCCTTTTTTCAGGGGCTTGAGATTCCAGCGGTCAAGGTCGGTGATCGCATCGAAATGTACCCCCTTGGGCAGAGCATTGCCACGGGTATATCGTTTGACCTGTCCCGGCGGAATCGCCTTGGGCCCGTTTTTCTGACGCTCGACCTGACCTTTGGCCACGGGTTTCTTGACCTTGTCTTTCGCCGCTGCGCTGTCTGCGGTAAAGGCCGCGCCCGCAAGGGCAAGGACAACGGCGAGAACGGGTGCCGTGAATTTCATGTCGTTTCCTCCCAAAATCTGGGAGGAGCGTAGACCGCATATTCTGGTCTGTCAAAACACGCGTTAAGCCAGTGTTATTTCACCAGACTGCCACGCCCCACCGGATCGGGCGTCAGCCAATCGGGCCAGCCAACCCAACGTTCCACGGCCCACAGGACAAAGCAGATCACGATCACCGACAGCACAAATATTACCATCTTCTCGGATGGCGGGCGGCGGGCCCAGCGGGCCATCCGCAGCAGGTGTCGCATGCTGAGACTCATGCAGGATCAGTCCGTGAACCGGACCTTGCCGATAAAGGGCAGGTTCCGGTTGCGTTGGGCAAAATCGATTCCATAACCGACGACAAATTCATCCGGGATCGAAAACCCGATCCAGTCGGCCCGGATCTCGGCCTCGCGCCGGGACGGCTTGTCGAGCAGAGCAATGGTACGCAGCTTGGCCGGGTTGCGCGACTTCAACAGGTGCAAGACATGGCTCAGCGTGTGGCCCGTGTCGACGATATCCTCGACCACCAGCACGTCGCGCCCTTCAATTTCGCCGCGCAAGTCCTTGAGAATACGCACTTCCCGGCTGCTTTCCATGGCGTTTCCATAAGAC
Source organism: Shimia fortis (assembly GCF_040225985.1). Classification (NCBI taxonomy): domain Bacteria; kingdom Pseudomonadati; phylum Pseudomonadota; class Alphaproteobacteria; order Rhodobacterales; family Roseobacteraceae; genus Shimia; species Shimia fortis. The sequence continues at coordinate 160,605 of NZ_JBBPEU010000002.1, read as the reverse complement.
GATGCCTCAAGGAAATCGACCTCGACCGGCAGGTCCAGCTCGCGCACGAGATCAGCGATGAACACGAACGACCCCCGCAAAAGCCCCACCACGACAAGCTTATCCGTGTTGGCATATTCGCGCGCGATCTCGCCGCACAGCTCTTCGATCCGCGCGGCAATCGACTTGGCCGAGATCATCTGATCAATGACATATGGACGCTCTGTCATGACACCCCCTTGATTTTTCGGTCGCAGCATACGAAATGAGCGGCCACTGTCACGAGAAAACGGGGCGACATGCCGACCCACTCTGAAACACGTACCCTGCCGTACACCGCCCAGCAGATGTATGATCTGGTGGCCGATGTCGCGTCCTATCCCAAATTCCTGCCGTGGTGCGCCGCCGCGCGCATCCGCTCGGTCACGCCAGAGGGCGACGCCCGCGTGATGCTGGCCGACCTTGTGATTTCCTTCAAGGTGTTCCGCGAACGGTTCGGCAGCCGCGTCACCCTGCATGATGCCGCGCGCAGCATCGACACGGAATATCTGGACGGTCCCTTCAAGTTCCTCAAGTCCACCTGGGATTTCAAGGATGTTGAAGGCGGCTGCGAAGTCGCGTTTTTCGTGGACTTCGAATTCAAGAATGCCATCCTGCAAAAGGTGATCGGCGTGGTGTTCAACGAGGCCATGCAGCGCATCGTGCGCGCCTTCGAAGACCGTGCCAACGCCCTCTACGGCTAGGTGCCCCTTGCGGGCCGTGGTCCCATCTCCCGCGCCGTGAAGGAGCGCTTCATGATTACAGAGACCCTTGCTAGCTTCGTCGCGGATACCCCCGCCGTGGCCATTCCCGCCGGAACCGCACATATGTTGCGCCTTTCGATGCTGGATTGGGTCGCCTGCGGCATGGCCGGCCGGGACGAACCTGTCGCGTGCATCACCCGAGACATGGCCCTGTCAGAGGGCGGGGCGGCACAGGCGCATGTGTTCGGCAGCGCCACCGCCATGCCCGCCCGCGCTGCGGCCCTTGTGAACGGGGCCACGTCCCACGCGCTGGATTATGACGACACGCATTTTGCCCATATCGGCCACCCGTCGGTGGCGGTGTTTCCCGCCGCACTGGCCGTGGCCGAGGCCGAAGGGCTGGACGGGGCCGCGCTGCAAGTGGCCGCTTTGATCGGGATTGAAACCTCGATTCGTGTGGGCGTCTGGCTTGGGCGCGACCATTACCAGACCGGATTCCATCAGACCGGTACCGCTGGCGCCTTTGGCGCGGCAGCGGCCTGTGCCCGCCTGCTGGGCTTTGACGCGGCCCAAACGATGGCCACGCTGGGGCTGGTCGCGACGCGGGCCTCGGGGCTGAAATCGCAATTCGGCACCATGGGCAAACCCTACAATGCAGGGCTGGCCGCCACCAACGGGGTCGAGGCCGCCGCGCTGGTGCAGCGCGGCTTCGTGCCCAACCCTCTTGCCCTTGAGGTGGCACAGGGGTTCGGTCCCACCCATGCCGGGCAGGCACAGGCCACCGCACTGGACGGGCTGGGTGACAGCTGGCTGTTCGACACGATCAGCCACAAGTTCCACGCCTGCTGTCATGGGCTTCACGCCACGCTCGAGGCACTGGCCACGATCAACCGACCCGCCCCGGACGAGATCGCCCGCATCGACATCACCACCCATCCGCGCTGGATGACGGTCTGCAACCAGCCGGACCCGAGCACGGGTCTTGGCGCGAAATTCTCGTACCGGATGGTGACCGCCATGGCGCTGAGCGGCCATTCCACCGCCGCGCTCGACAGCTACTCGGACGCGCTCTGTGCAAACCCTGCGCTGGTTGCTCTGCGCGAAAAAGTGTCGGTCACCGCAAGCGAGACCCTGACGGAAACGCAGGCGGCTCTGGGAATTACGCTCACCAATGGCCAGACGGTGTCGGCGCAGCATGACCTCAACGCCCCCATCACGCTTGACGACCGCGAGGCGCGCCTGTTGTCCAAGGCCGAGGCCCTGATTGGCGCGGATAGAACCAGAGCCTTGTGGCAGGCAATCAAGACACCCGTCGCGGCGCGTGACGTCGGTCAATTGCTCGGGCCCTGATCTTCATCTTGCCCCAAATACTCCCGCCGGAGGCTCCCCCGCGCGAGGTTTGCGATCCCGCATGAAAAAGAGGCGGCCCCTTGCGGCACCGCCCCCTTGTCTGCGGATCGAACCCGTTTACGAGTTCATGTCATAGGCGCGTTCGCCGTGGACCGTCAGGTCCAGACCGTTGACCTCGGTCTCGTCATCCACGCGCAGCGGTGTGATCAGGGCGGTGACCTTCACCAAAACCCAGCTCACCACCAGTGTGAAGACGCCCACAATCACCAGCCCGCCCAACTGCGCAGTGAACGTGCCGCCGGTCTCGAAGCCGAACAGTGCGAACACGGCGATCATGATCGTACCAAAGATCCCGCCCACGCCGTGCACGGCAAAGACGTCCAGCGTGTCGTCGATCTGCAGCATGTTGCGCACGACGTTCACCGCTTCCTGACACAGGATCCCGGCCACGGCCCCGATGATCAGCGCCTCGACGGGGCCGACAAACCCGCTGGCAGGTGTGATCGAGGCCAGACCTGCGATTGTTCCGGTGACCAGACCGACAAGCGAAGCCTTGCCATACTTGATCTTTTCCCACAGCGCCCAGCTGAGCGAAGCCGTCGCCGCCGAGATATGGGTCACGGTCAGCGCCATCGCCGCGCCGCCATCTGCGGCCAGTTGCGAGCCGCCGTTAAAGCCGAACCAACCGACCCAGAGCATGGCCGCGCCGATCATCACCATCCACGGGGCATGGGGCGGGGTGGTGCGGTTCTTGCGCGGCCCCAGCGCCACCGCCAGAACCAGCGCCGCGATGCCGGCTGTTTCGTGCACCACGATGCCGCCCGCGAAATCCTTGACGCCGGTCTCGCCGAAAATGCCGCCATCGGCCAGGAACCCGCCGCCCCAGATCCAGTGCACCACCGGCGCATAGCACAGCAGCATCCACAGCCCCGAAAAGACCAGCACGAAGGCAAAGCCGATCCGCTCGACATAGGCGCCGACGATCAGCGCGGGCGTGATAATGGCAAATGTCATCTGGAAGGCAAAGAACAGAACTTCGGGCAGGGTGCCTGACAGGCTGTCCGTGGTGACGCCGGACAGGAACATCTTGCCCAGGCCGCCCCAAAAGCCACTGCCGCCATCGCCAAAGGCAATCGAATAGCCGAAGACGAGCCACAGAATGCTCATCAAACAGGCAATTGCATAGGTTTGCATAAACACACTGAGGACATTTCGGGCACGAACCAACCCGCCGTAAAACAGCGCGAGCCCGGGCAATGTCATGAACAGGACCAGTGCAGTGGCAACAATGATCCAGGCGGTATCCGCTCCGTTCATTTTTCTTCCTTCCCTTACCGTAAATGGTGCTTTTCGCGCCACAAAGCGGAAGGAACAGGCGATTCATAGAAACAATGCGGGGCAGGGCGCATAAAAACGGGGCAATTTGCGAAGTGGTCAAAAAATGAGCGAAAATTTGCGGCAAGAGATGAAAAGAGCGCCACTCTGCGGAAAGTGGATCAAAACCTTCCAGTAGATATTGGTGGGCTCAATTTCGTTGAAAAACGGATCTGCACGTCACGCGCATGCCGCGGTCAACAGCAGCGTCAGGGCGTGATCGCGCGCGGCCAACCGCACCTTGTCCCGCCCAAGGGCGCCGAATTCGACGGTTTCGGTTCGACAGCCCGCGCGCGTGGCAATCCCGAAACAGACCCGCCCTTCGGGTTTGAACTCGGATCCGCCGGGGCCGGCAATGCCGGTAACCGACACGGCCAGATGCGCATCACTGTTGACCAGCGCCCCGCAGGCCATTTCCCGCGCCACCTCTTCCGAGACAGCGCCCACGGCGGCCAGTGTGGCCTCGCGCACGCCCAGCATTTCGGTCTTGGCGGTGTTGGTATAGGTGACAAAGCCCCGCTCGAACACGTCCGAGGATCCGGCCACATCCGTCAGCGCCGCCGATACCATGCCGCCGGTGCAGCTTTCTGCGGTGGTGATGCGCAGGCCCCTGGCGCGGGCCTCGGCCAGTGTATCAGAGGCCAGAGTGTCTGGAGTAACTGTCATCAGATCAGGAGGATATGATAAATCGCAGCGGCGACCAAGGTGGCAATCCCGGCAAAGACACCGGCCCAGATGTCATCCAACATCACGCCCTCGGCGTCATGGCGCCGGTCGGCGCGGCCCACCAACCAAGGTTTCCTGATGTCGAACAGGCGGAAGAACAGGAAGGCCGCGATCGGCCCCGGCCAAACCATCGACATGTCGCGCATATAGAACCCCAGCGCGGGGAACAGCATCGCGATCCACATGCCTGCGACCTCGTCAATCACGATTTCCGAGGGGTCTTCGCCGGGTTTGTCGCGCAATTCGGCGCGGCAGGCCCAAAAACCCGCGACCACTGCCAGCAGCGCCGCCATAAGCAGAGGCCAGAACCCCAGATAGCGCTCAATGCCCCAGCCGAGGATCAGGGCCGCCAGCGACCCCCATGTGCCCGGCGCCCAGGGCAGCAGCCCGATACCAAAAAACGTTGCAACCTGTCTGCTCATGCTTTCACCAATGTTGCGGTGGCCAGCGCCGCAATCCCTTCTTCACGGCCCGTGAACCCAAGGCGTTCGCTGGTCGTGGCCTTGATGCTGATCCGGTCTGCGTCCATCCCCATGATCTCGGCCATGCGCTGTGTCATGGCGGGCGCGTGTGGGCCGACCTTGGGGCGTTCGCAGATCAGCGTGCAGTCGATATTCGAGATGGTGAACCCGCGCTCTGCGGCCAGTTTAACCGCGTGGTCGAGGAAAATCGCGCTGTCTGCGTCTTTCCACGCCATTTCTGACGGGGGGAAGTGGCGTCCGATATCGCCTTGGGCCAGCGCGCCATAGATCGCATCCGTCACCGCATGCATACCCACATCCGCATCCGAATGGCCGCGCAGCCCCTTGCTGTGGGGGATGGTCACACCACACAGCACCACGTGATCGCCGTCTTCGAACGCGTGCACGTCAAACCCGTTGCCCAGCCGTATATCCATCTGTCCTCGCAGTATTCTTTCCATGCGGGCAAAATCGCCCGGTGTGGTGATCTTCAGGTTGGCCTCATTGCCTGCCACGATGGCCACGTCAAGCCCCGCGGCGCGGGCGACCTCGACATCATCAGCAGCCCCGCCCGTATGGGCGCGGTGGGCGGCGAGAATGCTGTCATAGTGAAATCCCTGCGGGGTCTGCGCACGATAAAGACCCGTGCGGTCCTCTGTGCCAGTGACCTGTCCACCCGCGCCGCGCCAAAGGGCATCGGTCACGGCAAGGGCAGGGGCCGCGCCCTCGGCTGCTTCCAGTGCGGCGATCACGTCCGAGATCACCTGTGCCGAAACCCCGGCACGCGCCACGTCATGAATCAACACGCGGTCGATCCCAAGTCCGGACAGCGCCTCGAGCCCCGCGCGCACCGAGGCATCGCGCGACGCGCCCCCATGTACGGTCTCTACGGGCAAAGAGTTTGCAAAACCGGCATCGTCGGGATGCACCACGGCGATCACGTGGCTGATTTGCGGGTGGTGCAGAAAGGCGTCGATGGTCCAGTCCGCCACGCGCCGACCCGCCAGCGGACGCCACTGTTTCGGCAGGCCCGCGCCCGCCCGCGTGCCACGTCCTGCGGCCACGATCACGGCGGCGATGGAAAGGGGATGATCTGTCATGGCGCCTGTCTAATCGGTTTCGGGGCAAGCTTGAATCAAAGAATGGGCCCGATCCAGACAGAACCCGACATTTTGCGCGGAATTTCGAGGCGTTGAACCTATCTGTAAGAAGTGCTGCATGTTGCGCCTGCCCCTTCCTGTGGCATTCCTCTGGTTGCATCTGCCTAAAAATTGGGCGAATGCGTAAATCCGTAACAAAACCCATTGTGCTTTCATTGAGATTGCCTGCTGAGTCGGGTAGCACTAAGGGGCTGCACAAGGATTAGGCATGTGACCATTCAAGTCGCACATCTCACGTTAGATCCCCCTGTTTTTCTGGCTCCGCTGGCCGGAATTACCGATTTGCCGTTTCGCGATCTGGTGGCGTCCTTCGGGGCGGGGCTGGTTGTGTCGGAAATGGTGGCCTCTCAGGAAATGGTGCAATCCAAACCCGGCGTGCGCGAAAAGGCCGAACTGGGGTTCGGCAAGGAAAATACCTCGGTTCAGATTGCCGGGCGCGATGCCTATTGGATGGCCGAGGCAGCCAAGCAGATCGAGGCCAATGGCGCGCGCCTGATCGACATCAACATGGGCTGTCCGGCCAAGAAGGTGACCTCCAGTTCGGGCGCAGGCGCGTCGGGGTCGGCCCTGATGAAAGATCTGGACCATGCCGTGTCGCTGATCGAGGCGGTGGTGCAGGCCGTGTCGCTGCCGGTTACGCTCAAAACGCGGCTGGGATGGGATGACGACATGCGCAACGCCGCCGAGCTGGCCCGCCGGGCCGAGCAGGCCGGGGTGCGCATGGTCACGATTCACGGGCGCACGCGTTGCCAGTTCTACAAGGGCGCGGCCGATTGGGCTGCGATTGCCGAGGTCAAACAGGCCGTGTCGGTGCCGGTGATAGCCAATGGCGATATTGTCGACAGCGCCACCGCCCGCACCGCGCTGAACCAGTCGGGGGCGGATGGGGTGATGGTCGGGCGTGGCGCACAGGGCAAGCCGTGGCTGCTGGCCCAGATTGCCGCCGAACTGTTCGACGCGCCCGATCCCGTGGTGCCCGAGGGCGCAGAGCGAGCCGAAATGGTTGCCGCACATTACGAGGCGATGCTCGATTTCTATGGCAAGGATCTGGGCGCCAAGGTCGCCCGCAAACATCTGGGCTGGTACATGGACGGTGCCGCCACCCCCAAGGATCTGCGCCGTGTCATCCAGACCGCCACCGATCCCGCGCTTGTTCTCAAACTCTTGCCCGACGCGATGGCGGGCGGCGACAGGAAAGATGCCGCATGACACATGACACTCCGGCCCTTTGGAATTCTCTGCCGGTTCCGGCCCTTCTGGTCGATCCGCAGGACCGGATCGAGGATATCAACCCAGCGGCGGAATCCTTTTTGAACGCTTCGGCGAAATCCATGATCGGCGAACCGGTCTGGGACAAGATCACCGTGGATGCCCCGCTGGAAGACGCGTTTCTGCGCGCACGTACCCACGGCACACCTCTGTTCGTGAATGATGCCGATATCGGCACCGGTGATGGCCCGCCCATTCAGGGCAATCTCAAGATTGCGCCGGTTTCGAACATGGATGGCTATATGCTGTTCCTGATCACCTCGCGAGAATTGGCCGGGCGCCTGACCCAGTCGCAGGGGGTGAAATCGTCGGCCAAGTCGGCGATCGGCATGGCCGAAATGCTGGCCCACGAGATCAAGAACCCGCTCGCGGGGATCACCGGTGCGGCACAGCTTTTGTCGATGAACCTTGGCCCCGAAGATCTGGAACTGACCGACCTGATCGTCGAGGAAAGCCGCCGCATTGTGTCGCTGCTGGAACAGGTGGAACAGTTCGGCAACCTGTCGCCGGCCAAGAAGGATCCGGTCAACCTGCATGATGTGCTCGACCGCGCGCGCCGCTCGGCGATGGTGGGGTTTGGCGCGCATATGACGTTTCATGAAAACTACGATCCTTCGCTGCCCTTGGCCCAAGGGGATGCCGACCAGTTGCTGCAAGTGGTTCTGAACTTGTTGAAGAACGCTTCGGAAGCTGCTGGAGACAAAGGTGTAATTCGCCTGAGAACCTACTATGACCATTCCTTTCGCCTGCGCCGCTCGGACGGGACCGGACAGGCGCTGCCTCTGCAGATCGAGGTCATGGACGACGGTCCCGGCCTGCCACAGGACATCAAGGGCGACGTGTTCGACCCCTTCGTGTCGGGCCGCGAAAACGGGACCGGGCTGGGCCTCGCCTTGGTCAGCAAAATCATCTCGGACCATGACGGTCTGATCAACGTGGACAGCGTGCCCGGGCGCACGGTGTTCCGAATTTCCCTGCCACGTCTTCCCCGAGACGTCGAAAAATCCCTGAAGGAGAGCTAAACGATGGACGGCACCGTTCTTGTCGCTGATGACGACCGCACAATCCGCACCGTTCTGACACAGGCGCTGACCCGTGCTGGCTGCAAGGTGCACGCGACCTCGTCGCTGACCACGCTGATGCGCTGGGTGGGCGAAGGCAAAGGGGATGTGGTCATCACCGATGTGATGATGCCCGACGGAAACGGGCTCGAGATGCTGCCCAAGATTTCCGAGGACCGCCCCGGCCTGCCGGTGATTGTGATCTCGGCGCAGAACACGATCATGACGGCGATCCAGGCGGCCGAGGCTGAGGCCTATGATTACCTGCCCAAACCCTTTGATCTGCCGGACCTGATGAAGCGCACGGGCAAGGCACTGGAGCAGAAACGCCGCGCGCCCGCGACGCCGCAGCCCGAAGAAAACGAACGCCCGGACGAGTTGCCACTGGTGGGGCGCACCCCGGCGATGCAGGCGCTTTACCGGTTGGTGGCGCGGGTCATGAACACGGACCTGCCGGTGCTGATTTCGGGGGAAAGTGGCACAGGCAAGTCTTTGATCGCGCGGGAAATTCATGATTTTTCAGACCGCCGCACCCTGCCATTCGTGGTGGTGAATGCTGCGGACCTCAACGATATCGAAGGCCCGAGCCGCGTGTTGGCCAAGGCCAAGGGTGGCACGATCCTGTTCGACGAGATCAGCGATATCGAGGACGAGGTGCAGGCCCGCATTGTGCGTATGATAGACAATCCCGGCGACCACAGCCCGCGTTTCATGGCGACCTCGCAGGTCAACCTTCAGGACGCAATGGAAAAGGGCACGATCCGGCAGGATCTCTATTACCGCCTGAACGGGGCCACCATCCACGTGCCGTCGCTGCGCGAACGCGTGGACGATATCCCCCTGCTGGTCGAACACTTCCTGAACCGCGCCGAACGGGATGGGTCGCCCATGCGGGTGTTCTCGGAAGATGCCACCGAATTGTTCCGTGCCTACAGTTGGCCCGGCAACGTGCGCCAGCTGGAAAACGCGGTCAAACGTCTGGTTCTGACGGCGCGTGCGGAAGAGATCACCTTGCCCGAGGCCGAGGCCGTGCTGGGCGCGCAGCCACAGGTCGGCCCGCTTCTGGGGGGCGAGGATACCGAGAAACTATCCGCCGCCGTGGCCCGCCACCTGCGCCGCTATTTCGACCTGCACGGCAACATGCTGCCGCCGGCCGGGCTTTATGCGCGGATTCTGCGGGAAATCGAATTGCCGTTGATTGAAATCGCGCTGGATGCGACCGGCGGCAACCAGGCAAAATGCGCCGATCTTCTGGGCATCAACCGCAATACGCTGCGCAAAAAGATCACCGATCTGGATATTCACGTGACACGCCGCCGCAAATTGATGTAAAACTGCCACAATAACGTGACCGATTTGCCGCAGATGCGGGGAAAAACGGTCAGAATTCATGGCGGTGTGCCGGGAAACCGGTGCGGAATCAATTGAGGTGTCGGGTGGGCTCCCGCGCAAGCACAAGTCATTGGACCAAGTTCCGGCGTCTGCGCCGCCAGCGGCGTGTGCAGAATGTCGCCACCTGGGGCCTGGTCGGTCTGGGGCCGGTCTTGGCGCTGGCCACCTTCCTGATTATCGGACCCGCCAATCAGGGCGCGTCGTCCTCGGCTTTGCGGGGTATCCTGCTGGCCGATATCGTCTATGTGCTGGCGGTGACGGCGCTGGTGGCGCAGCGGGTCGTGCGCATGATCGCCTCGCGGCGCGAACAATCCGCCGGATCGCGCCTGCACCTGCGACTGACCGGCGCTTTTGCCATTCTTGCCCTAGTGCCTGCGGTGACCGTGGCGATTTTTGCCGGTCTCACGGTGAATATCGGTCTTGAGGGGTGGTTTTCGGATCGGGTCAGTGGCGTGATCGAGAATTCGGTCGCCGCCGCGCAGGCCTATGAACAGGAACATGTGCAAGATCTGAACGCCGATGCCGAGGCCATCGCAGCCTTTCTGAACGCCAACCGCCGCCAGACGTTTTTCCTGACCGACGGGGATATGAGGGTGCTGCTGTCGGCGGCACAGGCTCAGGTCCAGCGCGGGTTGAAGGAAGCCTATATCATTGATGGGACAGGCGAAATCCGCGCCCGCGGCGAGGGGTCCTACCTGTTCAATTTCGAACAGCCTACTGCCGAACAGATCGCCGAAGCCAGCCAGACCGGCAGCCTGATCATCCGCGATCTTGAACAATATGAATTGCGTGCGCTTTTGCGGCTTGATGCTTTCGTGGACCGGTTCCTTTACATCAGCCGCGAAGTGGACGGCAGTATCTTCAACCTGCTCGACGAAACGCAGGAAACCGCCTCGCTCTACCGGCAGTTGGAACAGGAACGCGGGCGGGTCCTGTTTGAATTCAGCCTGATTTATCTGGGCTTTGCGGTCTTGCTGATCCTTGCCGCGATCTGGATGGGGCTTTGGTTTGCCGAACGATTGGCGCGCCCCGTTGGCCGCCTGACCAGTGCTGCGCAACGTGTCGGGGCAGGTGATCTGGACGTGCAGGTGATCGAGGAAGACGGCGATGACGAAATCGCCATGCTGGGGCGGTATTTCAACCAGATGACTCGTCAGCTCAAAGGCCAGCGCGAGACGCTTCTGGACAACACACGCCAGATCGAGCGCCGCCGCCGGATGTTCGACTCGGTGCTGAGTTCGGTGACCTCGGGCGTGGTTGGGCTGGATGCCGAGGGCAAGGTCGCCTTCGTCAACCGTTCGGCAGAGCGTTTGCTAGACTGGTCCGAGGATCATCAGAGCATGGCGCTGGCCGTGGCGGTGCCCGAATTCGGCCCGATGTTCGATGCGCTGGTGGCGGGCCCGGCCGAGATCGCGCAGGACGAGGTGCGCGTGACGCGGGCAGGGCGGCTTGAGAACCTGCTGGTGCGTATGGCGACGCGGCGGCGCGAGGATGGCACGCTCGAAGGCTATGTGGTGGCTTTTGACGATGTCACCGACTTGGTCGCGGCGCAACGGATGGCGGCCTGGGGCGACGTGGCACGCCGCATCGCCCACGAGATCAAGAACCCGCTGACCCCGATCCAACTGTCGGCGGAACGTATCAAGCGCAAGTTCGCCTCGAAAGTGGGCGAGGACAGCGACAAGCTGGAACAGATGACCGACGTGATCGTGCGCCAGACTAACGACCTGCGCCGCATCGTCGATGAATTCTCGAAATTCGCACGGATGCCCGAACCCGACCGCCGCAAGATCGACCTGATCCCAACGCTGGAAGGGATTGTCCTGTTGCAGGAAAACGGCCAGCCGGGCGTGCGGTTCGAACGCGAAATTTGCGCCGGTCCGGTCTGGGCCGAACTGGACGAAACCATGATCTCTCAGGCGCTGACGAACCTGATCAAGAACGCAGGCGAAGCCATCGAATCCTTGCAAGAAAAAGGCGCACCCGACGGGCATGTGCCCACCATCCGCGTCGCGGCCAAGACTGAGGACGGATCGCTGCTGATCCGCATTTCGGACAATGGCATCGGTCTGCCCGAGGACCGCGCGCGCCTGTTTGAACCCTATGTCACCACGCGCGACAAGGGCACGGGGCTGGGCCTGCCGATCGTGAAGAAAATTATTGAAGAGCACGGCGGCAGCCTTGCTCTGGAAGACGCCGAGATTTTCGGCAACAGCACCCATGCTGGGGCGATGGCCGTGATCCGGCTGCCCCTGATGGGGGACCAGGACAGAGACGAGACAAGAGGTGGGGTGTAACGATGGGTGATATTCTGATCGTCGATGACGAGCGCGACATTCGCGAATTGATTTCGGATATTCTTGAGGACGAGGGCTATACCACGCGGTTGGCCGGAAATTCGGACGAGGCCATGGCGCAGGTGACCTCGGAACAGCCTGCGCTGCTGATCCTTGATATCTGGCTCAAGGACAGCAACATGGACGGGATCGACATCCTCAAGGCAGTCAAACGGGATTATCCCGAGGTGCCGGTGGTGATCATCTCGGGGCATGGCAATATCGAGATCGCGGTCGCCGCCATCAAACAGGGTGCCTATGATTTTATCGAAAAGCCGTTCAACATCGACCAGTTGCTGGTGGTGATCCGGCGCGCGATGGAGACGTCGCGCCTGCGCCGTGAAAATCAGGAATTGAAGCGGCAGGACGGCAAACCGACCGAAATGGTCGGCGAAAGCGCTGCCTTCCGCACCATGATCAGCCAGTTGGACAAGGTCACGAAATCCAATGGCCGTGTCATGCTGAGCGGCCCCGCTGGGGTCGGCAAGGAAATGGCCGCGCGCTATATTCACGCCAATTCCAACCGGTCGGGTGCGCCCTTTGTGGTGGTGAGTTGCGCCGGGATGGACCCCGCCCGCGTCGAGGAAATGCTGTTCGGGCGCGAAAGCGCCGAGCGCGGCGTCGAGCAGGGCCTTTTGGAGCAGGGAAATGGCGGCGTTATCTATTTCGACGAGGTTGCGGATATGCCGCTGGAGACGCAGTCGAAAATCCTGCGTGTGTTGGTCGATCAGAAATTCCAGAGGGTGGGCGGCACCGATCAGGTACGCGTGGACCTGCGGGTGATTTCCTCGACCAACCGTGATCTCGAGGCGGAAATTCAGGCGCAGACATTCCGGCAGGAACTGTACCACCGCCTGAACGTTGTGCCGATCCAGGTGCCTTCGCTGGAAGAACGCCGCGAGGATATTCCGCTGCTGGCCGAATATTTCATTCGTGATTGCAACGATACGCAGGGTTTGCCCCTGCGCGAGATATCGGAAGAGGCTGTCGCGCTGATGCAGACGATGGTCTGGCCCGGCAATGTGCGCCAGCTCAAGAACCTGATCGAACGGGTGCTGATCCTTGGCGACGGGAACGGCCCGATCGAGAGCAAGGAACTGCCCGGTGAAAGCGGCGGTGGCGAAGAAGAGGGGCGCGTGGTGCTGTCCGGCGCGCTGGCCACCTTGCCCCTGCGCGAGGCGCGCGAGGCGTTCGAACGCGAATACCTGCTGACCCAGATCAACCGCTTTGGCGGCAATATCAGCCGCACCGCGAATTTCGTCGGGATGGAGCGCAGCGCCCTGCATCGCAAGCTGAAATCGCTGGGTGTCGTGACCACCAACAAGGCCGGTGCCCGCGTGGCGCAGATGGAAAAAACCGACGGCGAATAAGGGGGCGTCGCCCCCGTTTCACCCCCGCTGCCGACAGGTCAGAGCGGCTTGTTCAGATCGACCAGAACCTTGCGCCCGCCATCCTGCCGGATCGCGCAGATCGACGGCGTGATCGGCGGCGAATTGGTCAGGGGCGCGTAAGACTTGCCCTCGATATCCTCGGATTTGCAGTAGGGGATCGTGGTTTTCTGATAGCCGCGATCAACCATGCATTGGTTGGCCACGCTGTAGCGGCGGCCTTCGTTCACGTCATAGGTTTCAGGGATCTGCCCGACGATGCGCCCGCGCGAGTCAAAAATCGGCCGCCAGTCGGTGATGATCATCGGCGGCACGGTCTGGGCAGCAAAGGTATTGCAATGGGCCTGATCCGAATTGGTCTGGGTGCTGCTGGCCCCGACCTTGTAGAACTGGGAATACTCGGTACAGCCCGCCAGCACGGCCAGCGCCAGCCCTGTTGCCACTACGGTTCTCATCACGGTCTCCCTTGCGGTTCTCAAAGCGGTTTGTTCAGGTCAATCAACACCGGCGCCGCGCCCTGTCGGCGTACGGCGCAGATATTCGGGGCAGGGGCCGGCGCGCCCGTGGCCGCGGCATAGGACCGGCCATCCAGCTGTGCTGTGGTGCAGACCGGATAGGTGACAGGCGTATAACCCTTGAGCCGCATACAGTCGCTGCGGTGCTGGTTGCGCATGCCCGCGTTCACATCGGTGCTGCCGACATAGGTGACCCCCAACCCCCAGCCGCCGCCGTAATAGCCGGTGCCGTAAAAGCCGCCGCTACCGGGATAGGTGACGGGATAATTTGCCGCCGGAAACAGGCGGTTGGCCTCGACATTGCATGCGGTCTGGTCCTGCGCGACCGTCGCATCGCGCGCGCCTGCCTTGGTAAAGGTCTGGTAGGTCGGCGCGGCGCAGCCCCCGAGACCAACAGCCCCAAGGGTCAGGAAAACACACAGACGGGAAAAAGCGGGCATATTGCGAACTCTCTGATATTCCATCAAAAGAAAGCCCGATATGGGCGGCGCGGTCAACGGTTGTGTTTGACCTCGGTCCTGCCATCTGTCATCCCTTGACCCTGACACCCATCAGAGGACGCTCATGAAGGTTATTATCTGCGGGGCCGGCCAGGTCGGATGGCAGATCGCCCGTCACCTGTCTGGCGAAAAGAACGACGTCACCGTCGTGGACAGCAATCCCGAACTTGTCAGTCGCGCCACCGATACGCTGGATGTGCAGGGGATCGCGGGTTTCGCGAGCTATCCGGACGTGCTGGACAAGGCGGGCGCGCGCGATGCGGACATGATCATCGCTGCGACCTATTCGGACGAGGTCAACATGGTGACTTGCCAGGTGGCGCACTCGGTCTTTGCCATCCCGCGCAAGATCGCGCGGCTGCGCAGCCAGTCCTACCTTGATGCAATCTATTCCGACCTTTACCGGCGCGACCACATGCCGATCGACGTGGTGATCAGCCCCGAGCGCGAGGTGGCCGAGGCGGCACTCAAACGCCTGTCCGCCCCGGCGGCTTTTGACACGGAAACCTTCCTCGACGGGCGGGTGCAGATGCTGGGCCTTGCGCTGCAAGAGGACTGCCCGGTCCTGAACACGCCCCTGCGCCAGTTGACCGACCTGTTCTCGACGCTCAAGGCGGTGGTGGTGGGCGTGCGCCGCAAAGGCGCGCTGTTTGCTCCCGAACCCAATGACCAGCTGTTCGTCGGGGACGAGATCTATGTCTTCACCTTCACCGAGGACGCCAACCGCACGATGGAGGTTTTCGGCAAGGTCACCAAGAAACAGGAACGCGTGATCCTGATCGGGGGCGGCAATGTCGGCCTGATGGTGGCGCAGCACCTGGAAAGCCGCGCCGAGCGGATCCGCGCCAAGGTGATCGAGCGCAGCCGCGCCGTGGCCGAGGTCGCCGCCGAGGCGCTGGAGCGCACCATTGTGCTGCATGGCGACGGGCTCGACTCGGCGATCCTGTCCGAAGCGGGCATTGACCGCGCCGACGCGGTGCTGGCCGTGACCGATGACGACAAAGTCAACATGCTGGCCTCGGTGCGGGCCAAGTCGCGGGGATGCCCCATGGCGATTGCGCTGATCAACGATCCGACGCTGGTGCCGCTGATGAACCCGCTGGCGATTGATGCCTATATCAACCCGCGCGCCACCACGGTCAGCTCGATCCTGCGCCATATTCGGCACGGGCGGGTGCGCGATGTCTATTCCATCGGCGATGCCGAAGCCGAGATCATCGAGGCCGAGGTCCTGTCGACCTCGCCCATCGCGGGCCAGCAGGTGCGGGACGTGGATTTCCCCGAAGGTGTGCTGATCGGCGCGATCCTGAAAGGCAAAGAGGTGATCAAACCCAAGGGCGGCACCCGCATTGAAGAGGGCGACGTGATTGCCCTGTTCGCCCTGTCAGGGGATGTGCCCGAGGTCGAGCGCCTGTTGCAGGTCTCGATAGACTTCTTCTGATCCGATGCTGCTCACCCTGTTCAGATTGCCGCTGTTCCTGCTGTTGATCGGGTTTTCCGGTCTCTTGATGCTGGTGCCGGCGGTTTATGCGGGGATTCTGCATGACCTGCACGAAGCGCGCAGCTTTTTCTACAGCGGCATCCTGACCCTGTTCATCTTTTCGCTGGTCGCGATGGCCATGTCGAACACCGGCCAGCGCCCGCGCGCGCTGGATCATCTCGTGGCGCTGTTCCTGACCTTCACCGTGCTGCCGTTGGTCCTCGCGCTGCCGTTTTGGGAGGGGCTGGCCACCACGTCCTATCTTAACGCCTATTTCGAAATGGTGTCCTGCCTGACCACCACCGGCGCAACCCTGTTTGACAATCCCGACCGTCTGTCGCCGTCGCTGCACCTGTGGCGGGGATTGGTGGGGTGGTTCGGCGGGCTGTTGATGTGGATTGCCGCCGCAGCGGTCTTTGCGCCCCTGACACTGGGCGGTTTCGAGGTCACGGCGCGCCAGGGGCCGGGCCTGACCGGCAACCAGATTGGCCGCACCGAGGTCGTCAGCGCCATGCGCCGCTGGCAACGGACCCTGTTCGCACTGTTCCCGATCTATATCGGGCTGACTTTTGCCCTGTGGGTCATGCTGCTGATCCTTGGCGAAAACAGCCTGACGGCGCTGATCCATGCGATGTCGGTCATGTCCACCAGCGGGATTTCCCCAGTGGGCGGTGTCACCAATGCCGGGGCAGGGATCGGCGGCGAGGTCGTGATGTTCCTGTTCCTGTTGTTCGCCCTGTCGCGCCTGACCTTTTCGGCTGACACCGGCGCGGTGAAGCGCGATAACCTCTGGCAGGATCCCGAGTTCCGTCTGGGTCTGCTGATCGTGGTGGCGGTGCCGGCCTTCCTGTTTTCGCGTCATTGGCTGGGTGCCTATGAGTTCGACGAATTGCAGGACACCACCAGCGCTCTGCGTGCGGCCTGGGGGTCGCTATTCACGGTGCTGAGTTTCCTGACTACCACCGGGTTCGAAAGCGCAGACTGGATCAATGCCCAAAGCTGGTCGGGCCTGTCCACGCCGGGCATGATCCTTCTGGGGCTGGCCATCGTCGGCGGGGGCGTCGCCACCACAGCGGGCGGTGTGAAACTGCTGCGGGTCTTTGTCTTGTACCTTCAGGGGCTTGGTGAGATGCAGCGCCTTGTGCATCCCTCGATCGTCATCGGTGACAACGCGGGCAACCGCCGTATCCGGCGCACCGGCGCCCAGATCGCCTGGGTGTTTTTCATGCTGTTCGCCATTTCGCTGGCGGCGATCACCGTGCTGCTGGCGGGGCTTGGGGCGGGTTTTGAGGACTCGCTCATCATGGCGATTGCAATGCTGACCACAACCGGGCCGCTGACACAGGTGGCGGGCGAGGCGCCGATCGACCTCATTGCCCAGACCGGCGGGGTCAAGCTGGTGCTGAGTGCCGCCATGGTGATCGGGCGTCTGGAAACGCTCGGCATCATCGCGCTTTTGTCACGGGAATTGTGGCAGAAGTGACCCCGACGGTCGGGTGGGTAGGCCTGACGTTGGCTGCAGGCCGCGCGCAGGGCAGGGGGGGTGACTTTAATGCCGTTCGCCAGGCTTGCGCCAATAGCCCCTTTCGCCCGCAAAGGCGGCCGACCCAGAAGGACGCCTGAGTCTTTTTCCTTCTTGGGCCGAGTTCGTGTTACCTATGGCGGTACTTTCTATTCTGAGGACGGGCAGACACGCTGCACTTCAAGGTGATAGGTGAAGGCCGACCGGTTGTAATTCTGCATGGTGTTACTCTGGACCATCGGCATATGGTCGAAATCATGGAGCCCGTTTTCGAGTTGCTAGTGGGCTGGCAACGCATTTATCTCGATTTGCCCGGCCACGGGAAGAGTCCACCGCAAGACGCAATCCAAGGCCAAGATGACATCCTAGACGCTGTCGAATAATTTATTGCCGATAAGCTGGACGAGACTCCCTTCGCGCTCGTCGGCCTTTCGAGAGGCAGCTACATTGCGCGCGGCATCGTTCACCGGCAGGCAAATCGAGTTCAGGGGGCTGCGTTGATTGTGCCGGGGGTAACCCTGGTTCACCCAATCCTCTGCCAAAGCACGAAATTCTTGAACCTGATCCAACCATCCTTCCCGAATTGCCGGAAGACGAAATCTGGGCTTTTGAAAACTTTTCGGTCGTTCAACGCCGGGACATCATGGACAAAAGGAGGCAGATACTGAAGACCGCCATCCAGATCCACGACAAGGCACAGGAAGCGCGCGTGAAAAGAGCGGTTCAACTTTAGCTTTGCCGATGCAGAAGAAGACACAGTCTTTGAAAAACCCTGCTTGCTTGTGGCTGGCCGTCAAGATCGGATGAGCGGCTATCTCGACTCAGTTGACCTGATGCATCGTTATACGCGCGCAACCCTCGCTGTCTTGGACGCCGCAGGGCACGGACTGGCGTTTGAACGCCCTGAGGTTTTCACAGCACTTATTGCGGACTGGCTGCAGCGCGTAGCGTTGGGTTGGGAAGAATAGTCGAGATTCAAAGCGTGTGACCGGGGGAATGCGGTTTGCGCCATTCACAGCGGCCATGCGTCTTGGTTGCGGCATCAATCATCAAGGGTTCCTTCCCCCATTCGCTGTGTTTATCCGGGGGTCTGTCTTAGAGGTGCCCAAATGGGCCCACGCAGGCCACTTGAGATCGGGCGAAGTCGGCCATGAGCCCTCGAAAGGATGGGAGCAACGCGTCAGGCGGGGCGCGTTATCCAGCAATTTAGACCCGTCAGCCCTCGTAAACACGCGGCCTTGCAGGTCTTTTTGTGGCACAAATGATGCGCTTTGAATGATGTGTTCGCCAAATAGGTGTTTTTAGGGGTGGAAACTCAGAAAAGCCCGCTCCATACTCTCTCGGACTACCTGCTTGCACCCGTGGCACCCAACAAGAACAAAGGCAAACGCGCGATGGCTTCGGATCGACAAAATCTTCAAGATGCTTTTCTCAATCATGTTCGTAAAACCAAGGTTCCCGTCACGATCTTTCTGATCAACGGCGTGAAACTTCAGGGCGTGATTACCTGGTTTGATAATTTCTGTGTATTGCTGCGCCGCGATGGTCAAAGCCAGCTTGTTTACAAACATGCAATCTCGACCATCATGCCGGCACAACCCATCAGCCTTTATGAAGGTGAAGACGCCTCTTGATGGAGCATGAAAAGCAGGTCACCCGTGCCTGGGTTCTGCATCCTGACATTTACGGCTCGGACCAGCGGCGCGAGGCGTCTTTCGCGCTGGAAGAAGCCGTGTCTCTGGCCGATGCGCTGGCCGAGCTTGAGGTCGTCGGCTCAAACGTCGTGCGCCTGTCCAAACCGCATCCGGGGATGCTGTTCGGATCGGGCAAGATCGAGGAACTGGGCGCGCTGTTCAAGGCAAACGAGGTGGAGCTGGTCCTGATTGACGGGCCGGTGACTCCGGTGCAGCAGCGCAATCTTGAAAAGGCGTGGAAGGTCAAACTGCTGGACCGGACCGGCCTGATCCTTGAAATCTTTTCTGACCGCGCGCGCACCCGTGAAGGGGTGTTGCAAGTCGAGATGGCGGCGCTGTCCTATCAGCGCACACGGCTGGTGCGGGCGTGGACTCACCTTGAACGTCAGCGGGGCGGATTGGGCTTTGTCGGTGGCCCCGGCGAAACCCAGATCGAGGCTGACCGCCGCGCCATTGACGACCAGCTTGTCCGCCTGCGCCGCCAACTGTCCAAGGTGGTGAAAACCCGCGAATTGCACCGCAAGTCCCGCGCAAAGGTGCCGTTCCCGATCGTGGCCCTTGTGGGCTATACCAACGCCGGAAAATCCACGCTGTTCAACCACGTGACCGGGGCCGACGTGATGGCCAAGGACATGCTCTTTGCCACGCTGGACCCGACCATGCGGGCGGTGCATCTGCCCGACGGCCCCGAGGTGATCCTGTCCGACACGGTGGGGTTCATCTCGGACCTGCCGACCGAACTGGTCGCGGCCTTCCGCGCCACGCTGGAAGAGGTGCTGGCTGCCGATCTGATCCTGCATGTGCGTGACATTGCCCATCCAGACACGGATGTGCAGGCCGAGGACGTGCAGGATATTTTGAACTCGCTGGGCGTCGGATCGGGCGCAAAACAGATTGAGGTCTGGAACAAGATCGACCTTCTCGACGCAGAGCGCCGCGAGGCGATCCAGACGCGGGCCGACCGTGATGATGCGATCTTTGCCGTCTCTGCCGTGACGGGTGCTGGTCTGGACGAACTCTTTGCGGCGATCACCACCGCGCTGGATGCCGACCGGACCGAGGAGACTCTGCATCTGGGCTTTGCCGAGGGCAAAAAGCGCGCCTGGCTGTTCAAGGAAGGCGTCGTCGAAAACGAAGAACAGGGCGAGGACGGGTTCACTCTGCGCGTACGCTGGACCGCCCGACAGGCCCGCAAGTTCGAGGGGTTGTAGGCCGCCACACCTAATAAATCCGACATTTGCGACATGACATGTCGTCGGGAGGGCATCTTCGTGCCCGAAACCTCCTAGCATTTCCTGACAGGAAACCCGCAACAGGAAGGATGCCCCCATGACGACCGTGACCGTTGCCGCGATGCAATTTGCCAGTTCCCGAGACTATGACACGAATATCGCCAGGGCCGAAAAGGTGATCCGCGACGCCGCAGCAGCAGGCGCGCAGATCGTTCTGCCGGGCGAGGCGTTTTCCGCGTTTGAATTCCAATTCATGGAGATGGGGCCCGAGCATTTCAAACTGGCCGAAGCGCTGGACGGCCCCACGGTCAGCCATATGCGTGCTCTGGCGCGGGAATTGTCTATCGTCATCCCGACCAATATTTTTGAGAAGGCCAACAACGCCTATTACAACACCAATGTGATCATCGACGCGGACGGGTCGGTGCTGGGCCATTATCGCAAATCGCATATCCCGCTGGGCCTGCCGGGGTGTTATGAAAAGGTCTATTCCAATCCGGGCGACACGGGGTTCGTGACCTTTGACACGGCCTATGGGCGGATCGGCACCTGCGTATGTTGGGACCAGTGGTTCCCCGAGGCGGCGCGGATTCTTGCGTTGCGGGGGGCCGAGATTCTGTTTTACCCCTCGGCCATCGGGTCGGATTGCCACGACCATTGGGAAACCGTGATGCGCGGCCATGCGGGGGCGAATATCGTGCCTCTGGTCTGTTCCAACCGTGTCGGGCGCGAGGTGGGCACGCTGGGCGAAGTCACCTATTTCGGGCAGGCTTTCATCGCAGGGCCTCGCGGCGAGGTGGTGGCGCGGGCCGACGAAACGTCGGACATGTTCGTCAGCCACAGTTTCGACATGGACGAAATCCGCGAGCTGCGCGCCCATTGGGGCCTGTTCCGCGACCGTCGCCCCGATCTGTACGGTCCGATCCTGACGCTGGACGGAGAGACCCCGCTGCCGAAATAGCGCCTTCGCCTTACTGGGGCGGCACCAGTCGTGTGACCCCCACCGCCGCCGCGCGCGCCAGATCGGGATCCAGAGACATGGGCACATATTCGCCGCGCCGCCACAGCTGGGCCATATCGTCGTAATAGCGCGACAGGAAATGGCCCGACTGGCCGGTGGCGGCGATAAAGACCGAACTGTCGGGGTCGGCGAAATCATAGACTCCGCGATAGCCCGCAGCATGCACGTTCTGGAACGGGTCGGGGCCGGTGCCGCTGGTGCGGCCACGTTGCAGCGTGTTGTCGCCGCCGCTGGTGGACTGGCGGATGTTCACGAAATACTTGAGTACCGGCACCTCGCCCAGCACCTGATGGTCATGGGTCGCCTGATGCGCATCGCCCCAGCGCAGACTGTCCAGCTGGGTGCCATAGCGTTCGGAAATCCAAACCAGCGCGTCATCCAGCGCCAGCCGCGCCATATCGGTACAGGTCTCGCGAGGGGCGCTCTGGATCACGTCACACCAGATCGCGGCCCCGTCGACATCGCGGTAGACCCGTTCGATGAACAGGGGTTCCACGTGGGTGTATTCCTCTGCCAGCGGCCCCAATTCGTCGCGGATCAGGCGATCCTGCAGGGCGCGCAGCCACGCGGCATAGATCAGCGGTTCGGGCATGTGTTCGTTCATTTCGCCGTTCCAGTCCGCAAGCAGCGTCAGCGCGCGTTGGCGCAGGCGCTGGGGCGTGCCGTCGGGCGCGGCCTCGCCGGTGAACCACAGGTCCGCGCCGATCAGTGGCAGAAGGGCACGGGCGGTGAAGCTGACCGTGTCCAGCTGGGCCTCGATGAAACTGTCACGGGTGTGCACCTGACGGCCCTGCATCAGGCGGCTCCAGCGCTGGATGCGCTGGCTGTCGCCCCAGTGAAAGGAGACATGGTTCGGGAAGGGGCGTTCGACGGTCTTGTTGTTGGTGTTGCCGACAATGCCGCCCACCGGCGCCACGAAGGCGGGGTTCGAGGCATAGGGCATCCGCCCGTCCCAGCGGTTTTCCGGTACCCATCCCAGCGACGGCATCCGGCCCTTGCTCTGATGCGCGGCGTTCCGGCGCGGCACGGCACCCACCACCTTGAGCGCGACGGTGTCGCGGTCGGCCAGTGTCAGGTTCTGCGCGGGCGAAATATAGGCCTCGGCCGCGGCCAGCCCCTCGTTCACATCCTGCGCATACATCAGCGCAATTGCGGCACTCATGGACGTGTCGCGCGGGCTGAGCGCGGTCCAGCCAAGTGCCGCGACATGCCCCTCGGGGGTGATGGTGTTCAGGCTGTAATGCGAACCGGGCAGAACCGGCCCGTTTTCGGTCCAGCGCAGGGTCAGCGTGACCGGCGCCTCGTCGGCGATATTGACGATGGATTTGCGCGTCTCGAAGGGTTTGAAGCCATCGGGCGTGCGGTATTCCTCGGGGTTGTCTGGGTTAAGTTTCTCGATGAACAGGTCCTGATCGTCCACATAGGCCGAGGTCAGCCCCCAGCCCAGACGCGCGCTGCGCCCGGTCAGGATCGCGGGAATGCCCGGAATGCTGGCCCCGATCACACCGCCCGAAGACAGCTCCATCCGAGCAAGATACCAGATGCCCGGCGCGCTGAGGCCAAGATGGGGATCATTTGCCAGAAGCGTGCCGCCACTGGCCGAGCGGTGCGGCGCGGCGGCCCATGCGTTCGACGCCCCGGCCAACGCACGGCGCGGGAAGGGCGACAGGGGATGGTCGGGCAGGCGGGTGGTGGCCGCAAAGCGCGGCGCCCCCGGCACAAGCGCGGCATATTCCGGCAGTGCGGCAACGCCCGATCCGGGCGCGTCGGGCAGGATATCGGCCAGACGTGTCTGGTCCGGCACCAGAAGCGAGGTGCGCGCGCGCAGCACCTCTTCTTCCAGATGGCCCGACAGTTGCAGTGCCATCAGTTTCTGGATCGCCAGCGAATCCGCCGGTTGCCACGGCGCGATGGCGCTGGGAAACAGGAAAAATTCGGGCGCACCCCGTCCCAGCGCGTTCTGATTGATCTCGTCGATGCGGGTGTTTACGCCGTTGGCATAGGCCTTGAGCGCGGCCTGCGTGCGGGGATCCTGCGCGTCGACCGAACTGCGCGCCAGCGTATAGAAATCAAATCGCCGGATCAGCGAGTCGACGGGCAGGGTGCGCCGCCCGAAGAGTTCCGACAGGCGGCCCTGCGCGGTGCGGCGCATCATCATCATCTGCCACAGACGGTCCTGCGCATGGGCATATCCCAGCGCGAAAAACGCATCCTGATCCGTCGCTCCAAGGATGTGGGGCACGTTGGCATTGTCGCGCACGATCTCGACCGGGGCCAGCACGCCGGGGGTGATCAGCGTCTTGTCATAATCGGGCAGCGACCGCGACGCGAGATAATAGACCCCGAGCCCAAGCAACAGCACAATCCCCACCATGCCGCCTGCGATACGCAACAGCCACTGAACAACCTGTCCCATGCCGAATCCTGAATTCCTGCTTGCTTTCTGTTCCCCGGAACAGGCAAACATTACGACGAAAGACAGCGAGGGGAAAGCAGATGGCTAAAGTATCATTTCTGGGTCTGGGCGTGATGGGATACCCCATGGCCGGGCACCTGCAAAAGGCCGGTCACGAGGTCACGGTCTATAACCGGACCACCGCCAAGGCCGAGGCCTGGGCCGCCGAACACGGGGGCGAGTTTGCCGCGACCCCGAAAGAGGCCGTTGCGGGCGCCGCGTTCGTGATGACCTGTGTCGGCAATGACGACGATTTGCGCATGGTCTGCGCGGGTGAAGACGGCGCTTTTGCCGGCATGTCCGAGGGCAGCATCCTTGTCGATCACACCACCGTGTCGGCCAAGGTCACGGGGGAGCTATACGCACTTGGGAAAGATCAGGGCATTTCCTTTGTCGACGCACCGATTTCGGGCGGTCAGGCGGGGGCGGAGAACGGCATCCTGTCGATCATGTGTGGCGGGGACGCAGCGGCCTATGACGCGGCCGAGCCGGTGATGCAGGCCTATGGCCGCACCATCAAGCGCCTTGGCGACAGCGGCGCGGGCCAGATGACCAAAATGGTCAACCAGATCTGTATTGCGGGCCTGTTGCAGGGCCTTTCCGAAGGGCTGCATTTTGCCGAGAAGGCGGGACTGGACATTCGCGAAGTGGTCGACGTGATCCAGGGCGGTGCCGCCGGAAGCTGGCAGATGGTGAACCGCCACGAAACCATGGCGGATGACCATTTCGATCATGGCTTTGCCGTGGACTGGATGCGCAAGGATCTGGGCATTTGCCTGTCCACTGCCAATGAAACCGGCGCCAGCCTGCCGGTCACGGCGCTGATCGACCAGTTCTACAAGGACGTGCAAAAAATGGGTGGCGGTCGCTGGGACACATCGAGCCTGATCAAACGTTTGAAGGCACTGGATTAAATCAAGGTTGGCGGGAGGCTCTCCCGCCGCCTGTCAGGGCCTTGCGGCCCGTTCCGGACGTTGGGCATGGCCGCGCCATGGCGCGGCGAGGGGCGCTGCCCCTCTTGGCCTGCGGCCAATTCACCCCGGAGTATTTTGGGGAAGGTGAAATGTGGGGCGGTGAACCTTTGGGGGGACCGGCGCGCCTTATAACATGGCAGTGAACAGGTTGGTCATGTGGTTCGCATAAGGCGTGCCGTCTGTGTGGCGGTCTTCCAGCAGGGCCTGAAAAGGCGGGTTATGGCCGTTGCGCGCGCAGGTCAGGCCGGTAACAGGCGCGCCGGTGGTGCGGGCGCGGTGCAGGGTCAGGCGCGGGTTTTCCGGCGGAACGATCCGGTCCACGGCGCTGTTCAAAAGCAGACAGGGCGGCCCGCCCGCGTGCAGGCGCCAGGGTTGGACCATGCAGGCCGAGATGGCCAGAACGGCATCGGGCCGGGCCTCGGTGGGCAAGTTGCGTGGCGGATAGGCCAGCGACAATCCGGCGATGCCGCCCGCGGAGACCCCGACGATGCCGACCTTGTCGCTTGTGATGTCATATGTCGTGGCGTGGCTGCGCAGCCACGCAATGCCTGCGGCCAGATCCTGTCGTGCGGCCTCGAATGCAGGGCCATAGAGGCGCGGGGCGAGGGTCAGACCGGCCTTGCGGCTGCGTGCGGCATGGGTGCGGATGGCGTCCTGCTGAAGTGCAGGGAACTCTGAGATTGTTGTGCCGAGACGGGTGGAGAGGCTGGCCATGGCAAAGCCGCGCCCGGTCAGAAGCGCGGCCAGGCGATCCACGTCTGCGCCCTGGCGCTGGCCTTTGAAAAATCCCCCGCCATGGGCAAACACGACGGCGGCGCGGGCAGGGCCCCCTGGCAGAAACAAATCAAGCGCCAACGCAGAGCGCGGGCGCTTGAGATAGGTCAGATCCCGGATTTCGCGCATGGGCGCGGGCGTCAGGGAATGATGCGGGTGTATTTCACGCCTTCCAGCGTCGCGCCCACATGCAGACCGGCCTGTCCGAAGATCACCGCATAGACCGGCGCGGTCAGGGTGTTGGTGTCGGCGGCCAGGTTCTGGCCCTGGTCGATCACGGCATATTTGACATCTGCACCCGCGGCCCATCCACTGGAGCGGCGGAAATCATTGAGCGCGGCTTCGGTCATGAAGAACAGGACATGGGCCGATTGCGAGGCGCCGATCTGGAATCCGACGCTGCCCGAGGTGGCCGAATAGTAATCGACCGTCACGCCGTCGATCTGCAACGCCCCCCGGCCATACCCCGCGCCAAAGCCAAAGCCTGCCTCGGTCACGACCGGCATCACCAGCATGCCTGCGGATTTGTCCGCGAGGTCCACGCTGCCGGGATAGTTATTGTAAAGATAGTTCAGCGTCTGGTCGACCCGTGCGTCGATCTTCTGTGCACCGGTGCTGTTGACGCCATTGCCGCAGGCCGCCGTCAGGGCCATCCCTGCAACAGCCGCGAGTGTGAAACCGCGTCGGGTAATTTTGCTCATCATGTCCGCCTGTAGTCTGCTTTTTGTTGATTGCCGGCCTGCACCGGAATTGCGCGCAATTATACGGGGCGTTCTGCCCCCTGTCACTAGGGTCGAGGCGCAGATTTCTGCGCCTGCAAAGGGAATTTCGGGCGGTTTGCCTAGTGTCCGGCCAATTTCCGCGCAACGGCGGGGGCAAAATAGGTCAGGATGCCGTCACAGCCTGCCCGTTTGAAGCACATCAGGCTTTCGAACATGGCCTTGTCGCCGTCGATCCAGCCGTTCTGGGCCGCGCCCATGATCATCGCGTATTCACCCGACACCTGATAGGCAAAGGTCGGCACGGCAAAGCGGTCTTTCACGCGGCGACAGATATCGAGATAGGGCATGCCGGGCTTGACCATCACCATATCGGCCCCTTCGTCCAGATCACGGCCCACAAGGCGCAGGGCCTCGTTGGTGTTGGCCGGGTCCATTTGATAGGTGGTCTTGTCACCCTTGAGTGCCCCCGAGGCCCCGACCGCATCGCGGAAAGGTCCGTAAAAGGCGCTGGCGTATTTCGCGGCATAGGACAGGATCGCGACGTTCTTGTGGCCCTCGGCCTCGATCGCGCGGCGGATCGCACCGATGCGCCCGTCCATCATGTCGCTGGGGCCAAGGATATCGGCCCCGGCCTCGCATTGGGCGAGCGCCATCTTGACCAGCGCCTCGACGGTTTCGTCGTTCAGGATTTCGCCATCCACGACATAGCCGTCATGGCCGTTGATGTTATATGGATCCAGCGCAATATCGGTCATGATCGCGATTTCGGGCACCGCCGCCTTGATCGCGCGGATGGCGCGGTTCGACAGGTTGTCGGGGTTCCACGCCTCGGCGCAGTCTTCGGTTTTCAGAGACGGGTCGGTATAGGGAAAGATGCAGATCGCCGGAATGCCCAGATCGGCGGCCTCGCGCGCGGCCTCGACGATCTTGTCGACCGAGCGGCGCATCACGCCGGGCATCGAGGGGATCGGTTCCTCGACCCCGTCGCCGTCGCGTACGAACACCGGCCAGATCAGGTCGTCCACCGTCAGGCTGTGTTCGCGCACAAGGCCGCGGATCGCGGCGGATTTGCGGGTGCGGCGCAGGCGGGCCGTGGGAAAGGCGGCGGGCTGGTGGCTCATGGCGGACCTCATTCTTGGATGTTTCACAGGTGCCACGGAATTTCCCGCACCTCAAGGCTAGGATTTGCCGCAGAGCCGCGTTATGTGAAACTTCAAGGCCAAGAAGGGCAGGGGCAGTGGACTGGTATCAAACCGTTTTCGAAATGATCGACATGCGCAGTTTCTCGAACCTGTGGTTCTGGATCGCGCTGGCCGTGATGTGGTCGACCGCCAGCCATTGGGTGCTGGGCGTGCCGTTCGACATGGTGCTGCGGGCCAAACGGGTCGGCGGGCAGACCGAGATCGATCTTGAAGACCTTGTGCGGATCAACACCAACCGCCTGTTGCATGTGGCGCGGGTGTCGGGGCTGTGGATTCTCGGGTTTGCCTGTTTCCTGCTCGCGGGGCTGGCGGTGACCGGCTTTGTCTATGGGATCGAATTTGCGCAGGCGGTGTTTCTGTTGCTGTTCCCGATGTCGCTGGTCGGGTTGATGAGCCTTTCGACCGCCGCCCGCATTCAGGAAGAAGAGGCGGCAGGCGACCAGTTGCGCCGCAGACTGACGCGACACCGCTTCTTCGTGCAGGTGCTGGGCATGGTGTCGATCTTTGTGACCTCGCTCTGGGGGATGTACCAGAACATGTCGTCCTCTCCGATTTTCTGAGGCGCACGCGATGTCCAAAGACCAACACATCAAGGTGGGCGGTGCGCCCGAGGGGTTTGATGCCCGGCTGATCCTCGACGAGGTGGCGAAATCCGGCGGCCCGGTGCTGCATGTGGCGCGCGACGACAAACGTCTGGCGGCGATGCAGGCGGCGCTGGCCTTTTTCCAGCCGGACATGCCGGTTGTGAGTTTCCCGGGCTGGGATTGTCTGCCCTATGATCGCGTGTCGCCCAATGCCGACATTTCTGCCACCCGCATGGCGACGCTGGCGGGGCTGGTGCACGGGATGCCGCAACGCTTTGTGCTGTTGACCACGCTAAACGCCGCAACCCAGTACGTGCCCGCCCGCGAGGTACTGAAAGAGTCCGCGTTCAAGGCGCAGGTCGGTTACCAGATCGACGAGGCGGCGCTGCGCGCGTTTCTTGTGCGGATGGGTTTCACGCAGGCCCCCACTGTGATGGAGCCGGGCGACTACGCCATTCGCGGCGGGATCATCGACATTTTCCCGCCGGGCGACAGCGGGCCGGTGCGGCTGGACCTGTTCGGCGATGTGCTGGACGGCGCGCGCCGGTTTGATCCGGCCACCCAGCGCACCACCGAAAAGCTGGACATGATCGAACTGGCGCCGGTCTCCGAGGTCATTCTCGATGAGGCGGCGATCACCCGTTTCCGCCAGAATTACCGCATTGAATTCGGTGCGGCGGGCACGGATGATCCCTTGTACGAGGCGATCAGCGCTGGCCGCAAACATCAGGGTGTCGACCATTGGTTGCCGTTCTTCCACGAGAAGCTGGAAACCCTGTTTGATTACCTTCCCGACGCGACGATTTCCCTTGATGATCAATCTGGTGCGGCGCGTCTTTCACGTTGGGACTCGGTGGTGGATCAGTACGAGACCCGTCACCACGCTTTGCAACAGAAGAACCGGATGGACTCGGTCTATAAACCGGTGCCGCCGGGGCTGCTTTATCTGGATGACGGCGCGTGGTATCGCGCGATCGCGGGGCGGCGCGTGCTGCATTTCAACCCGCTTGCGCAGGCCAGCGGGCCGGGTGTGATCGACGCAGGCGGGCGCATCGGGCGCAATTTCTCGCCCGAGCGGCAGCAGGAAAATGTCAGCCTGTTCGGCGCGCTGGCCGATCACATCACGCAGCGCCTGCAAAAGGGCCCCGTACTGGTCGCGAGCTATTCCGAAGGTGCGCGTGAACGTCTGATGGGGCTGATCGAAGACGAAGGTCTTGCCGAAGCAATCCCGATTTCGGACGCGACGCGGATTGGCAAATCGGGTCTGTATCTTGCCGTCTGGGCGCTGGAGCACGGGTTCGTCTCGCCGACCATGACGGTGATCTCGGAACAGGACGTGCTGGGCGACCGCCTGATCCGCGCCCCGCGCAAGAAACGCCGCGCCGAGAACTTTCTGACCGAAACGCAATCCCTGTCGCCGGGCGATCTGGTGGTGCATGTGGACCACGGCATCGGGCGCTATCACGGCCTTGAAGTGATCACCGCCGCAGGTGCCGCGCATGAGTGCATCAGCCTTGAATATGCCGAGAACGCGCGGCTGTACCTGCCGGTCGAAAACATCGAACTTCTGTCGAAATACGGCCATGACGAAGGTCTTCTGGACCGGCTGGGCGGAGGTGCGTGGCAGGCCAAGAAGGCCAAGCTCAAAGAGCGCATCCGCGAGATGGCGGACCGCCTGATCCGCATTGCCGCCGAACGTGCGCTGCGCACTGCGCCCGTGCTTGAGGCGCAGCATCACGCCTGGGAAGAATTCAGCGCGCGTTTTCCCTATACCGAGACCGAGGACCAGCTGCGCGCGATTGGCGATGTGATGGATGATCTGTCCTCGGGGCAGCCGATGGACCGTCTGGTCTGCGGTGATGTGGGGTTTGGCAAGACCGAGGTCGCCATGCGCGCCGCCTTTGTCGCCGCCATGTCGGGGATGCAGGTGGCCGTGGTGGCCCCCACGACCCTTTTGGCGCGCCAGCATTACAAGAGCTTTGCCGACCGCTTCCGCGGTTTTCCGCTGGAGGTACGGGGCCTCTCGCGGTTCATCGGCGCCAAAGAAGCCGAGAAAACCCGCGACGGGCTGGCCCATGGCACGGTGGATATCGTGATCGGCACCCATGCCCTTTTGGCCAAGAACATCCGCTTTCAGAACCTTGGCCTGTTGATCATTGACGAAGAACAGCATTTCGGCGTGGCCCACAAGGAACGCCTGAAACAGTTACGCAGCGACGTGCATGTGCTGACCCTGACGGCAACACCCATTCCGCGCACGTTGCAACTGTCGCTGTCGGGGGTGCGCGACCTGTCGATCATCGGCACGCCGCCCGTCGATCGGCTGGCGATCCGCACCTATGTCAGCGAATTCGATGCGGTCACCATCCGCGAGGCTCTGTTGCGCGAACACTATCGCGGCGGGCAATCCTTCTATGTCGTGCCCCGCATCAGTGATCTGCCCGAGATCGAGGATTTCCTGCGCGAACAGGTGCCCGAGGTGACCTTTATCACCGCCCACGGCCAGATGGCGGCGGGCGAGCTGGATGACCGGATGAACGCCTTCTACGACGGCAAGTACGATGTGTTGCTGGCGACAACCATCGTGGAATCCGGTCTGGATATTCCCACGGCCAACACGATGGTGGTGCACCGCGCCGATATGTTCGGTCTGTCGCAGCTTTATCAAATCCGGGGCAGGGTGGGGCGCTCGAAAACGCGCGCTTATGCCTATCTGACCACCAAGCCGCGCATGAAACTGACGCCCGCCGCCGAGAAACGCCTGCGGGTCTTGGGCTCGCTCGATACGCTTGGTGCGGGGTTCACGCTGGCCAGTCAGGATCTTGATATTCGCGGCGCAGGAAACCTCTTGGGAGAGGAACAGTCCGGCCAGATGCGCGACGTGGGCTATGAACTGTACCAGTCGATGCTGGAAGAGGCGATTGCCAAGATCAAGTCCGGCGAGATGGAGGGTCTCAGCGACGCCGATGGCCAATGGGCGCCGCAGATCAATCTGGGCGTGCCGGTTCTCATCCCCGAGGATTACGTGCCTGATCTCGATGTGCGCCTGGGGCTCTATCGTCGCCTCAGCAGCCTGCACAGCAAGGTCGAACTCGAAGGCTTTGCCGCCGAGTTGATTGACCGCTTCGGCAAGCTCCCGCGCGAGGTCAACACGCTGCTGTTGGTGGTGCGGATCAAGGACATGTGCAAACGCGCCGGGATTGCGAAACTGGACGGCGGCCCCAAGGGGGCAACGATCCAGTTCCACAATGACAAGTTTGCCTCGCCCACCGGGCTGGTTGAATTCATCCAGGATCAGAAGGGTCTTGCCAAGATCAAGGACAACAAGATCGTGGTGCGGCGCGACTGGAAAAAGGAAAGCGACAAGATCAAGGGCGCTTTTGCCATTGCCCGCGATCTGGCCGCCAAGGTCGTGGCCGAGAAGAAACGCGCGAAAGCCGCGCAATCCGCCAAGGGTTAGAACCGTTTTGTGAAGAGCCTTGCCACGGTGCCATTGCGCGTCCTAGGCTGGGCCCATGCTTTCTGAACGGAATATTGCCATGTCCCATTTGCGCAAGGCCGCCACGGCGGGGGCCGTGGTTCTGGGTTTGATCGGGGGCCTGCCCGCCGCCGCACAGACCGCGGATCCGCCCGATATCGACCCGCGCGCCGCCGAGATCGTTGATGCCGCAGGTGCGTTTCTGGCCGAACAGGATACGGTTTCGTTGCGCTGGTTCGTCGCCTATGACGATATCCTTGACGGGCGCGAGAAACTGACCCGTCTGCGCAGCGGCTATAGCCTGCTGGACCGGGAGGGCGGGTATTTCGCCTATGTCGAAGAGGGGCTGAACACGCGCGAACTCTATTTCAACGGCACCACGTTGGCGATCTATGATGTCGAGGAAGACGCCTATGTGCAGGCCCATATCGCGGGCGGGTACGATACGCTGGTCGACCGCGCGGCACAGGAATACGGGCTGGAGATCCCGATCTGGTCGGTGCTGAGCACCCGTTACCGGGACCAGTACCTGCGCGGCGCCGAGAGCGCGACCTATCTGGGTCTCACTCGGATCGGTGGGCAAGAGGCACATCATATCGCGCTAAGTAATTACGACGAGGACTGGCAGGTCTGGGTGGCCACGGACGAGGCCGCGCCGCATTTGCTGATGCTGGTGGGCACGAACCCTTATGTGCAGGGCTGGCCGCAATACCGCGTTTATTTCAGCGACTGGGATTTTGCGCCCGAGATCGGCGAAGATACGTTCACCTTCGCGCCCGGCCCCGACAGCGAACGCATGACCTTGCCGAAACCGTCGGCCGAATAGAGAGGAGCGCAGGATGATCCGGATAGTCTCAGGCCTTCTTATCTTTGTGCTGGCGGTGGCGACGTCGCCTCTTGGGGTGATGGGGTTGTCGTTTGATGCGTCGCGCGCCGAGGCCCGCCCCGGTGGCGGGTTCACCGGCGGCGCGCGACCCGCGCCACGCCCTTCGGGTGGGGCCAAGGCCCGCCCGACCACGCGGCCCTCGGTCAGTCGTCCGTCAACGGGGGGGCGTCCGCCGCAGGCCACCCTTCCGTCGACCCGTCCGGCGCCCGCGCCAAGACCTTCGACACGGCCCGCCCCAAGCACACGCCCGGCCAATCCGTCGGTGCGCCCGCCGGTCGGCACACTTCCTTCGAACCCCGGTGCGACGCGACCAAGCCGCCCCGGTATCAACCCTCCGCCGACCACGCTGCCGGGCGGGGGCAACCGCCCGCCGGGTCTGAAACCGCCGGGCAATGGCAACCGGCCTCCCAACATGGGCCGCCCGCCGGGCGTGAAACCCAAGCCGCCCATTCACCGGCCGCCGGGCTATCGCCCGCCGCACCATCGCCCGCCGGGCTACCGTCCGCCCTATCACAGGCCGCCCTATTACCGACCCCCGCATTACCATTGGGGCAATTATTACTATCACCCAAGTTGGGGCTGGTTCTTCACCGCCGCGCTGGTCGGTTCAACGCTGGTGTTCACGTCCGAGCTGCCGTCGGACAGTGACTGCGAGAAGATCGTCGAGGATGGCGAAACGCTCTATCTTTGCGATGGGGTGCTGTACCGGTCGACCTATTACGAAGACGAAAAGGTCTACGAGATCGTCAGCGACCCCCCCGATGCGCCCGAGCCGGAAACCGTGTTTGGCCTGTCCCTGACCGATCCCATGACCCGCGGGGCCGTGGTGCGTGATCTGCAACAGCGGCTTCAGGATGCGGGCTATGATGTGGGTGCTGTGGACGGGGTGTTCGGCAGTTCGACAGAAACCGCGCTGATGTGGTTCCAGTATGACAACGGGCGCGAGGCCACGGGCATGGTGGATGCAGAGACCGCCGCGCTCTTGGGCTATGAAAACCCCAACCCGCCCCCGCCATCAGGCGACACCGGACCAAGCGACACCGGCGAGGAACCGCAGGAGTGATCCGGGCGAGGGGGTGCTGGCTCAGGCCTGCGCCTCGACCCGTTTCATATAGAGCATCAGGGCGAATCCCAGCGCAGAAGCGAGGCAAATCCCGGCGGCCACGGGCAGGACGGTGCCGTCAAAGGCCAGCCCGATCGGCACCGCAAGTGCCCCACCCAACACGGTGGCAAAGGCGCCCATGACACTGGCCGCTGTGCCCGCCATATGTCCCAGCGGCTCCATCGCGAGCGCGTTGAGGTTGCCAAGGGTCATGCCCGCCATGAAGAACACGGTGGTCTGCCAGACCACGAAGATCAGGAACTGGGTCCAGCCCGCGTCCAATGCAAGGGCCGAAACCACCATCAGGGCCGATAACCCGATCTGCGCGCCAAGGGCGACCGTCACCAGATACCGCATCCCGACCCGTACCACGAGCCACGCGTTCAACAGGCTTGCGCTGCCCGAAACCAGCGCAATCGCCCCGAACCAGAGCGGAAATTCGTCGCCCCGTGCAAAGGTGATGTCATAGATTTGCTGGACCGAGGAAATCATCCCGAACAGGATTGCAAAGCACAGGGACTGCACCATCATCGAGATGCGCACCGCCGGCAGGGCCCACATCTCCTTCATCCCCGCGATCAGCAGCGACAGGCGGAACGGGCGCCGGTCCGCGACGGCCAGCGGTTCGGGCAGGCGGATCGACACCCACAGGACCGAGATGATTGAAAAGATCACGAAAGACAGGAACACGCCACGCCAACCCGCAAACGCAATGATCACCGCCCCGATCGACGGCGCGATGGCGGGCACCAGCGTGAAGATCATCATGGCAAAAGACACGATCCGCGCCATTTCCCGCCCCGAAAACAGGTCACGGATGATGGCCAGCGACACGATCCGCGGGCCTGCCGCCCCGATCCCCTGCACAAGCCGCGCGGCCAGAACCAGTTCGAGCGTCTGGCTGAGCCAGCCGACAAAAGCGCAGATACAATAAAGCAGCGCCCCGCCAATCAGCACCCGCTTGCGCCCGAATGCATCTGACAGCGGGCCGGTGAAAAACGTGCCGATCCCCATGCCCAGCACGAAAGAAGTCAGGATCAATTGCGCGCGGTTCAGGTTGTCCGGGCTCAGTTCGGCGCCGATTTCGGGCAGCGCTGGAAGCATCGCGTCGATCGAGAACGCAATGGTGGCAAACAACATGGCGCAAAGCGCCACGAATTCTGTGCGGGACATCGGAATCGCGGGGGGCATGGAAATACCAAAACTGTTAAGTAACCTGCCACCGCTAGCATGTTGTCAGGAGCATGACCAGTATGGACGCTGCATAGGCCCTTGTGCGGGAATGCCGGGTCGGCGGATCTCAGCCGTGCTTGCGCGGGGGGTCGGGTTCGTCGTCTTCGTTATCGGCGTGGGGCTCTTCCTTGGCCTTGTGATGGCCCAGATGCGCGACCAGCCATTCGGAATGGGCGGCGTGTTTCTCGGCTGTCATTTGGCCAAGCTGCTTGATAACAAAGGCGAAAACCCCAATGCCGACAAAGATATAGACAGTGGTACCAAAGCGGCCCAGAGCAGTTTGCGGCACCAGTTCGCCATAACCGACCGTAGACAGCGTGATCACCGAGAAGAAATAGCTGTCAAGCCAGCTCCAGCCCTCGACATAATGGAAGAACACCGTGCCGCTGCCGACAACGGGGACCAGCAAAAAGAAAACCAGCAGGAAAATTCTTTCGCTTGGCGTCATGCAGGGGCCTGTTGCTCTTTCAGTTCCTCAATCACCTTGACCCAGAGATCCGCCGGTTGGGCGCCGGGCACGGCGTGCTGGTTGCCGACGATGAAGGTCGGCACGGAATTGACGCCCATCTCGCGACTATGGGCATCGCGTTGCCGGATCATGTCCGCATCCGCGTCTGATTTCAACAATTTGCCGATCACCGCCGCATCCAGCCCGGCGCCATCGGCGATGTCACACAGAACCTCGTGATCGCCGATATCGCGGCCCTCTTCGAAATAGGCCTTGAACAGGGCATCCACGACCGCGTCCTGTTTGCCCTCGATCCCGGCCCAGTGGATCAGGCGGTGCGCGTCAATCGTGTTGGGCGTGGTCTGGATCGCGCCAAAGTCGAGCATCAGCCCATCGGCCTGTGCATGTTTGTCGATCTCGGCATAGACCTTGATCGCGTTTTCCTTGCCGCCGAACTTGGTTTCAAGATAGGTGCGCCGGTCCATGCCTTCGGCAGGCATGTCGGGGTTCAGCTGGAACGGGTGCCATTCGATCGTGAACGGGTGGTCCGGCACCTGGGCCAGCGCCTTTTCCAGACGGGTCTTGCCGATATAGCACCAGGGGCAGATGGGGTCGGAAAGGATGTCGAGCTTGATCATGTCTTGGCCTCGAAAGTCTCGCGCAGGGCGCGGCGGCTGAGTTTGCCGTTGGGGTTGGTTGGCAGGGCAGGTAGCCGCTTGTAAAGTCTGGGTTGTTTGTAACGGGCCAGATTGCTTTGCGCAAACGCCTTGAGCGCGGCCTCGTCCAGATCCTCGGCAGCGGTGTAAAAGGCCGCGATGACGCGCGTGTCGGCCTTGATCTCGACATCGGTCACACCCACGGCGGCTATGCCGGGGAAACGGGCCAGCGCGCCCTCGACCTCGAGCGGGGAAACGCGAAACCCGCCCGCGTTCATCATGTCATCGGCGCGGCCCGCATAGGTGATGTAGAAATCTGCATCCATCACGCCCTGATCGCCGGTCAGGAACCAGTCGCCCTGAAACCGCGCGGCGGTGTCCTCGGGCGCGCCGTAGTACCCCAGCATCAGCCCCGGATCGCGCCGGTCCACGGCAATCGTGCCCTCGGTGCCTAGGGGAACAGGGCCGTTATCATCCACGATGGCAATCCGCCGCCCCGCCTGTGGTGTGCCCAGCGTGCCGGGATGGGCCGGCGAGGTGGGGCTGGCCGAGATGAAGGTGGAACATTCCGACATGCCATAGGCCTCGTAGAGCGCTGTGCCGGTGTCGTTGAACCATTCCTCGCGGATGGTTTCCGACAGTTTCTCGCCTGCGGTCAGGCCATGGCGCAGGTCGGGCAGGTGGATGTCGGGGTGATCTGACAGCATCTTTCGATAAACCCCCGGCGCGGCGGCAAAGATCGTCGCTTTGTGGGTCTTCAGCAGCTTGGGCAGATCGTGCAGGTCCACGCCCTTGTCGGGGATCAGCGCCGTCGCGCCCACCGACCACGGGTCCATCAGGCCGGTGCCCAGCGTGAAGGTCCAGTTGAATGCCCCCGCATGCATGAGCCGGTCCGATGGCTGCAACCCGTACCAGCCCTGATGCATCATCTGGCGCGCCCAGATGGCGCGGTGGGCATGGCAGACAGCACGCGGCTGGCCCGAGGTGCCCGAGGTGTAAACGATATACCCCAGACGTTCTGGATCACCCATGTGAAAGGCGGCGGGCGGCAGGGTGCGCATGTCTTCCAGCGTAGCGGTGTCAAGCTGGGGAATGCCCGGCGTGTCGGGGCAGGCGATGTTTGGGTCGCGCAGGATCGCGGCGGGCGACAGCTCGGCCACCATCTTGGCCACTTCCGGCGCGGTCAGTTGGGACGAGGTCGGCACCGGCACCAGCCCGACCGCAATCGCCCCGAGATAGGCAATCGGGAACTCGACGGTATTGCCAAGCCGCATCAGCACGATATCTCCGGGGGTAAGTCCCTGTTGCAACAGGCCGGTGCCGGTGCCAAGGATTGCGGATTTGATCGCGCCATAGCTCCAGGTCTGCGCATCGTTCATCGAGATCACGGACAGCGCGGTCTTGTCGGCCAGAGCATCGGCATGGGCCAGCACATGAGCTGCCATGTTGAACGGGGTCGGGGCGGTCGCAGGTGCGCCTTGATCGAAAATGGAAAGCATGACTGACCTCGTACGGGCAGGGAACGGCAGTTGCAAGTGGGACAGGCCCCGCGCTAGAAGGACCACATGACAGATAAAGATCCCAAATCGCTGATCAAGGTGGCGCGCGAAAGCGGCCATCATGACCACGTCGAACCGCTTGATCTGGGGTTGCGTGTGCGCGAACTTCGCAAGGCACGCAACTGGACGCTGGAACAGGCGGCGACGCAGGCCGGTTTGGCGCGCTCGACCCTGTCCAAGATCGAGAACGGCCAGATGTCACCCACCTATGACGCGCTGAAAAAGCTGGCGGTGGGGCTGGAAATCTCGGTGCCGCAACTGTTCACGCCGCCTCAGAAAAGCCAGGTCAACGGCCGCATGTCGGTGGTGAAATCGGGCGAGGGCGTGCATCAGGCCACCGTGACCTACGAGCATGAATTGCTGGCGGAATCCCTCACCAAGAAATCCATGCTGCCCTACCGCGCCCGCGTGCGGGCCCGTTCGATCGATGAATTCGATGGCTGGGTGCGCCATGACGGCGAAGAGTTTCTCTATGTGCTGACCGGTGTGATCCAGCTTTACACCGAATTCTATGAACCCGTCGAAATGCGCCGCGGCGACAGCGCCTATTACGACGCCTCGATGGGGCATAACGTGATCTCGGTCTCCGAAGAGGATGCGAATATCCTCTGGGTGACGTCGTTGGTTTAAGGTCCTGCTTTTAAAGGGCTTTAATCTTTCCAACGGTGCTTTTGAAACATTCCGGAAACGGTGTGTTTCCCTGCTCTCGAGCAAAATGTGTAAAAATTTTGGCAAAATTGCACTATAACTGCGGCGTCTGGCTGCCACGATCCAAAGAAGGCGACACCTGCGCGGTGTGGTGGCCACACCCATCAGCATAATTTGCGCGAGGAACAGTCAATGCCGGAAACTTCAAAGATTTTTTCCGTTGAGCATGACGGGTTGTCCTATACCGTCACCGTCTATCAGGATGAAGACGGGTTCCACGCGGATATTGCCGTGAACGACGGTGCCATGGACGTGAACGCCATTTACTATGGCGATGACGATTTTTCCGGCGACAGCGAGAAGTTGAGTGGCCCGCTCAACATGAACGGGGCGGATCTGGATGGGGAAGACGTGCAGTGGGACAGCGCCATTGAGTTGAGCCGTCCCGGTCTTGGGCGCGAAGGCGAAGACAAGGAAACCTATCTGACCGAAGGCGACACCC
This sequence comes from Shimia fortis, assembly GCF_040225985.1. Lineage (NCBI taxonomy): Bacteria > Pseudomonadati > Pseudomonadota > Alphaproteobacteria > Rhodobacterales > Roseobacteraceae > Shimia > Shimia fortis. The sequence continues at coordinate 122,179 of NZ_JBBPEU010000002.1, read as the reverse complement.
TGACCATTGATTTGGATATCAGCAGTCTGGACGAAATCGATGTTTTCGGGATCCGCGCGACCTCGACCACCACCGAAGAAGGGTCAATCAAGCACGTGATGGACGACCCAGAAGAACCCGAGGAACCGGAAGAACCCACCTTCGATAAGGTCGGATTCGGATATGACCTGTACGACAACGGCGTCATTTCGAACGGGGTCTATATTTCGGACGAAAACCTACCCGAGGATGAAGAACCGACTTTTGCCAACTATGTCGGGGCCTTCGAGGACAATGGCGGCGAGGTGCAAGAGCTCGAGTCCGTGGTGTTCTTTGAAATGGTTCAGAGCGATACGGGCGAAGAATACCCCAGCGAAATCTTTCGGCTGGATGCGCCCGAAGGCGGCTATGCAAGTTCTGACGAACTTCTTGCGGACTTTGACGAAGCCGTTGCCAGTGGTGCCTTCGAGCTTGAAGGGGCCGGCGATGAGGGGCTGGAAATGATGGCAGCCCTGAGCCTTGATGTGCCTGAGGACGAATATGCCACCCCAGAGGACGAAATCGCAGACGAAGACCCGGCGATCGAAATCGCATAACCTGTCAGTGCACCAAGCTCGCCTGCCTGTCTGACATCGGCAGGCACGGAGCGCCTCAGTGCAGGGACCAGAGCGAGATGATCCCGACAAGGATCAGGCTCAGCGCCCAGACCACATCAAGGTTGAACCAGCTTTTCGACAGGAACCGCAAACCCAACCATTTGTAGACGGCAACCGCCAGAACACCCCCTGATGCGGTCATGGCAAGTGTGTGGGCCACGGCCACGGATAGCGCGATCATAGCGTTTCCCGTCATGAGATCCGAGGCCGCCGCGTGGCCCGCGTCTGTCTCGATGGTGCGACAGATCCCTAGATAGATCGGCACCAGCATCAAACCTGCCCCGTGGGCAATCGCCGACAGGAACGACCACAGCGCCAGACGCGACGGCGGCACCCGGGCCAGAAACCGCGGATGCCGCGGGTTGATCAACAGGTAAACCCCAAGCGCGATCACCAGACAGGCCGCGCCGGTCTGGATGGCACTCTGCCACTCGGCCAGAAACAGCAGCACGGTAAAGGGGAACAGGATGGCTGCCATGGCCAGAAAATGCCCCAGCGCAAGCGCCAGAAGCGCCCGCGCGAGGCTGCCGCTTTTCCGCTCCATCAACGCGGCCGACACCGCCAGCGGCCACCCCATGCCGGGATTGACCCCATGATATATTCCCGAGGCGATCACGGCCCACCAAAGGGCCGCCGCCGTAGTTATGTCCGTCACGCGTCAGACAGAGGGATAGCAGAAACTGTCCGTCGAACAGTCGCCTCCTTCAAGGCGGATCTGGTGGCTGCGGTACCCTTTCGGGAATTCGACGTAGAAATCCTGGTCCAGTTCCAGACCACCGTTTTCTCCGACATGGGCCATGACCATCTGGCCGCCTTCATCGTCCGGATAGAACTGGTCATCCCATGTCGAATAGAGCGAATTCGTCCAGTAGACGCGTTTCCCGTCGCGGCTGATCTCTACCATCTGCGGGCCATAGACAAAGTCTTTGCCATTGGGATGTTTCGCCCCGCGCGCAATGCCGCCGATTTCGACCTTGCCGGTCAGCTTGGGGTTCATCGGGTCCGAGACGTCATACTGGTGCATCTCGCCCTGACCCCAACAGGCGACATAGAGAAACTTGTCATCAAGGCTGAGGTCGATATCCGTCACAAGCGGCGGTACGGCCTCGAAGCCCTGCAGCAAGGGCGGGAGGTTTTCGGCCTTTTCAGGACGGGGATCGATGGTGATCGTCTTTTTGGCCTCAAACGTGCCGTCGTCTTTCTGCCACCACGTAAAGATCGCGCCTTGCAGGTTGGTTGTGTCGACCACCACGCCGCAGAAGCCGTAATCCTTGGCCGGATCATGGGCCGGACGGATTTCGAGCGCCATCTGGTGGTTGGCCCCAAGGTCGATTGTCTGCACATTGCGCCGTTCACGCAGGTTCCAGAAATGGATCTTGTGCCCGTATTTGTTCGATAGCAAATCTTCGGCCACGATGCCGTTCTCGAATTGTGGCGGCAGGCCCCATTCGGAACTCACCATGTAATCGCGCGGCAGGTTCCACCAGAAATCATAGTGCTTGTCCTGTTCGCCGCGGTCCATCTCGTAGCGGCCCAGGATTTCGAAAGTCTCGCAATCCATGATGAAGATACCCGGTGGGCCATCTGTCCCGTCCGGGCCACCTCCACCCAGCGTGGACACATAGATGCCTTCCGGTCCGCAATGGATCGTGTGGGGGCGTGAATATCCGGTCTTTGCAAAAACCTCTTCGGGTTCGATGATCTTGTGGATTTTCGCCGCAAGCGGCTCTTTGACGTCGATGACGTAAATGCGCGAACTGCGAATGCCCGGGATGATCAGGTAACGGCGTTCCAGAAATGCATGCCCGGAAAGCGGTGACAGAGATGAGGAACAGGCGTTCCACCCGAAATGGTGAAATTCGTCACCCTTGTTCGGCATGATGACCTGATGCACAATCTGGCCATAAGTCTTTGATTTCGGATCTACATCCACAACCGCCAGCCCGTCAGGCTGGGATCCGTCGGGACTGAGCATCAAGGTAAAGGCCAGCGTTTCGGCGGGCGCTTCCATGGCAAGTTTCGGGGTCGCGTGAAAAGTCGGATCGGGTCTCAGATTCATTAAAAATTCCTCCCAGGGTCGATGCCTAATATTTTGGCATGCGACACGGTGTCACACAAAATGCAGTCGCGCAAAACAATTCTATGTGGGGAAGTCCCGACCAAACGGGCGGATTGGCCGAATGTTTTCCTATTTCTTGCCGATAAGGTCCATCGTCACCTCCCGCCCAAACGCGCGTTCGGCGTTGCGATAGGCAATCTTTTCGGCCACGTCGCGCGGCAGTTTCGCCAGCCAGCGCCGGTTCGAGGCGATAATTTCTGCATAGTCTTCCCATTGGCCGTTCACCCATGTGTCGCTGCCCACCATTAGGCGGTCCTGAAAGGCGTAGATGATCTTTTGCCACTCGGGATTCAGCCCGTCGCCGGAAGTGTCGATTTCATATTCGCGCAGCGAGGTGTCTGCCATCAGCGTGGGAAACGCCTCCATCACGCGATAGACATTGCGGGCGCTTTCACCCAACCCCGCATGCGCCCAGATCATCTTGACCTCCGGGTCAAGCTCGTACAGCCACGCCACAGCCGCCGCGCCGGTGTGAACGTGCAGATAGATATCCCGTTCTTTGGCCATGCGGATCACCTCACGGAACAGCGGTTCGTCGAACGGGTCCAGCCGATGAATGTGGAATTCGCCAATGCCCTGATGGGGATAGCGGGCCAGTCTGTCTTCCAGATAGCCGACGATGGTTTCGGACTGGGTCCAGTTGCCGGAATTCACGTCGCCATGATAGGGGCGCAACTCGGGCACGATGCGGTTCGGGGCGTATTCCCACAGCATGATCGTGCCTTCATCCGGCGTGGACGACACCAGCCCCATCGCCACGCCCGAGCGGTCCATCAACTCGATCACGCTGGGGACCGGAAAGGCCTCCCACGCGGGTTCCTTGTAATGGACATGGGCGTCGAAAATTGGCACCGACTGGATGGCGTCCCCGATCGGGGCGTCAGCCAGAGCGGGCGCGGAAAGGGCAAGGGCTGTGGTGAGGGCAAAGGCACGGGCAAAAGGGGGCATGGCGGGGTCCAGGTCTTGCGATGGTCCCCCAAGCATGGCCCAATCCCGCTTGTTTTCAAGCTTTGCCTGTCAAAGCGGTCTCGTCAGAGTTCAGCAAGCGTGGTCGCAAGATCGCCGTATCCGGTAAAACGACGCTCAAAGGCCAGACCCAGACGGTTTGCACAGACGCGTGCTTTTTCGGTCAGGGCGGGGTCGTCCGTCTGGGCCTGATAGACCAGCTTGGTATAATTCCCGAAATACATGTCTTTCAGCTCAGGATGACGGTCCAACCCCATGGGTTTCCATACAAAAGCGTCAAACTGCCGGACAAGGAAGTCGGTCAGGTAAAAGGCTGTGAACTCGTCTTCGGCAATTTCGGCAAAGCGGTCATTGCCTTCGAAAAAGCTATAGCAATGCGGCCCCGCGACCATCTCGACCCCAAGGTTTTCGCATTCCTGCTGCAACAGTCCACCGGTGCCGCAATCGGCGTAGACCACGAAAATCTCGTCATAGGTGTCGCGATGTTTGGTCACCGCCTCGCGCACGGCGGCGGGGATTTTTTCGGGGGTCACGTGGTAGATCGCGGGCAGACAGGTCAGGTCCATGTGATCCCAGCGATTGGCGGTCTTGAGATCAAGGATTTCGCGTGCCAGTGCCCCGCAGGCGATCAGCAGGATCCGGCCCGCGCGCCGGTCCAGCGCCAAACCTTCCTGGGTCAGCATGTCATCCGAGGGCTGGGGCATGGGACCACCTTTCTGAAACAAAAACGACCCGCCGGGGAGGAGGGCGGGCCGTGGGATGCGATGGGCGCAGACCCGAGGGAGGGATCAGGCGTTCATCGAGTTGTGTTTGCGCGCGACGAATTCTTTGGCGGTTTCGACCGCCACAGCCGCGTCACGGCAATAGGCGTCGGCGCCAATGGCCTTGCCGAATTCCTCGTTCAGGGGCGCACCACCCACCAGAACGGTAAAGTCGTCGCGGATGCCCTGTTCGACCATCGTGTCGATCACGACCTTCATGTAGGGCATGGTGGTGGTCAGCAGGGCCGACATGCCAAGGATGTCGGGCTTGTGCTCTTCGAGGGCTTCAAGATAGTTCTCGACCGGGTTGTTGATGCCCAGATCGACCACTTCAAAGCCTGCGCCTTCCATCATCATGCCGACAAGGTTCTTGCCGATGTCGTGGATGTCGCCCTTGACGGTGCCGATCACCATCGACCCCATGCGCGGTGCGCCGGTCTCGGCCAGCAGCGGCTTGAGGATGCCCATGCCGCCCTTCATCGCGTTAGCGGCCAGCAGAACCTCGGGCACGAACAGGATCCCGTCGCGGAAGTCGGCGCCCACGATGGTCATGCCGCCCACGAGGGCCTCGGTCAGGATCTTGTAGGGTTCCCAGCCGCGTTCCAGCAGGATGTTCACACCTTCTTCGATCTCTTCCTTGAGACCGTCGTAAAGGTCGTCGAACATCTGTTGAACCAGTTCCTCGTCGTCCAGTTCCGACAGGATGATATCGTCTTCTTCCGACATGGGCGTTCCTTATAGTTTCGGGCGCGCGCGCCTGTTTGGGTCACTTTTGACCACCATTCGTCTTTTTGCGGCAACCCGACTGTCAAAATTGCGACATGGCCGACGCTGAGACCGACTTATAGCGATGAAAGCGCGCCCGTGGTGTGAATAATTTTCAGGGTTGTCATGAGGTAGATTGCAAATGTTCCGTTTTTGTTCTAACAATTTGCCATGCAAAACAAGGACGCAGGCATAATCGACCCCGATCGGCGGCGGGGACGCGGCGCGATCAGCAATGCGAGTGGCCGCTATGATGCGACTCGGGTTGAGGAACATGATGGCTGGGATATCCCGCTGGAACGGGCAGCGTTCCGGACCGAGTTGCGCCTTGAACCCGCAAAAACCATCCTGACCCGCAACAGCTCGCCCGATGTGCCCTTTGACCGGTCGCTGAACCCGTATCGCGGCTGTGAACATGGCTGCATCTATTGTTTCGCGCGCCCGACGCATGCCTATCTCGGCCTGTCGCCCGGGCTTGATTTCGAGACCCGCCTGATCGGGCGCCCAAACGCCGCCGCCCTGTTGGAAAAGACACTTCGCCGCAAAGGGTACCGGGTGGACACGCTGGCCGTGGGGACCAACACCGATCCCTATCAGCCCGTTGAAAAAGAACAGAAAATCTGGCGCGCCTGCCTGGAAGTGCTGGACCGGTTCGATCACCCGGTCGGCATCGTGACCAAAGGGTCCTTGATCGAGCGTGACATCGACATCCTGTCGCGCATGGCCGCACGCAACCTTGTGCATGTGGGCATCTCCGTCACCACGCTGGACCCGCACCTGTCGCGCCTGATGGAACCCCGCGTGCCCGCACCTGCGCGCCGCCTGACCACGATCCGGCGCCTGTCCGAGGCTGGCATTCCGGTTCGGGTGATGATGGCGCCGGTTCTGCCAGGTCTGACCGACACCGAGATCGAGGCACTGCTTGGGGCAGGGGCCGCCGCCGGGGCACATGCGGCCAGTTGGATCATGCTGCGCCTGCCGCTTGAGGTTGCGCCGCTGTTTCGCGAATGGCTTGAGGCGTATTTCCCAGACCGGGCCAAACGCGTCATGGCGCGGGTCCGCGAGATGCACGGCGGCGAGGATTATCGCGCCGACTGGGGCCGCCGGATGCGGGGCGAGGGGCATTATGCCGACATGATCGCCCTGCGCTTCAAACGCGCCATGCGCGCGCAGGGGCTGGCGGACAAACTGCCCGGGCTCGACAAGACCCTGTTCTGTCCGCCCCTGTCCAAGGGGGATCAACTGGCGTTGTTCTAATCGCGCCCTTCCACAAAGGCGTGGATCTCTGCGCGGCCAAAAATCCGCAGCTTGGAATTGCCCACCAGAAGGATTTGCAGGCGCTGCATGTCCAGAAGGGGGGTCATGTCCACCTCGGGCAGGTCCGGTGCGCGCAGCATCTGCACGTCATCAAAGCGGCGCAGCATCGACAGATCCAGCGGTTGCTGCGGCAGCGTCAGGGAATGCAGGCCCGTCAGCCCTGCAAGCGGCGTAATGTCCAGAACGGCGGTCTGTTTGAACAACAGTTTGCGCAAGCTGTGCAGATCGGCCAGCGGGCTTAGATCCGTCACGCGCGTGTTGTTGAACACCAGCGTGCGCAGCGCCGTGGCATCGCGCAGCGGCTCGAGGCTGTTGACCGAGGTGTCCTGAATTTCGACTTCTCTCAGGGCTGGTTTTCCGGCCAGCGCAGAGAGATCCCGCAGCCGCGATCCATCGGCGTGGACCTCCTGCAAGCCGGTCGCGTTTTCCAGACCTGCCAGCGTGGTGATCGGCAGGTTGCGGACATAGAGCGTTTCCAGCTTGGTCATGCCGGCCAGAGGCCGCAGATCGGCCACGTTGGAAAAAGACACGTCCAGAAACCGCATCTCGGTCATAGACGCCAGCGGTGAAAGGTCCGCCACATCGGTGTGAAACAGGAACAACCGTTCCATCTTGGTCATGTTGCGCAGCGGCGCGACAGAGGTGATCGGCGTGTCGGCCAGTTCCAGACTCTGCAGGTTGACCAGCTTCCCGATGGGCAGGTTGATCAGCCATTTGTTCCCGCGCAGGGAAAGCCGGGTCAATTGCACAAGATCACTGACCGGACGCAGCGAGGTTTTCTGCAACCGGTTCAGTCGCAGGCTTTCAAGGGCAGGAAGGTCGTGCAGCGGGGTCAGATCGGGCACGTTCATCTCGCCCAGCGTGAGCGATCGGATCGTGGGGTGCCCGCCAATCGGTGTAATGTCGATCGGGGTGCCGCGGGATTTGAAGGATCCCCGGATGCGCAGCGTCTCAAGGTTGGAAAACGCGTGCACCACGGACAGCGGAGGATGGCCTTCCTCAAGCTTGAGGGTCAGGTCCGTGGCGTCCCGGTCGATGCATTTCTTGCCAATATCTATGCAGTCAGAGGCGAGGGCGGCCGTGGTGGTGAAGCAGATAAATAGAAATGAAACCAGTGCCTTAAACATAAGAACCTCGTGTGAAATCCGGCGGATAACCACGCTACATCATAGGGGGATTGGTTGGTCACAAGCAGCAAAGTCAAACGGCCCCCTGCGCGCGAAAAAGCCCCGCGTGAAAGCGGGGCTTTCTGCTGTTATTCTTCGCCGTCTTCGTCATCCTGTTCGGCGATCCAGGCGACCGAGACAACCTCTTCGCCCTTGCCGGTGTTGAACACCTTGACGCCACCGGCGCTGCGCGAGCGGAAGGAAATACCCTCCACTGGCACACGGATCGACTGACCCTTAGAGGTGGCCAGCATGATCTGGTCGCCCATCTCGACGGGGAAAGACGCCACCAGCGCGCCTCCGCGCATGGCCTTGTCCATGGCAGCCACGCCCTGACCGCCGCGCCCGCGCACGGGGTAATCATGCGAAGACGACAGTTTCCCGGCCCCGCCCGAGGTGATGGTCAGGATCAGGTTCTCGGCGGCAGACATCTCGGAATAAAGCTCGGTCGAGAAATTGGGATCCTCGGCGACCTCTTCATCGCTGGTGTCGGCATCCTCGTCTGTCAGCCCCGCCATGGCGCGGCGCATCTTGAGATAGGCCGTGCGCTGTTCCGGCGTGTAGGTGGAGTGGCGGATGATCGACATCGACACGACCTCGTCATCGCCGTTCAGCTTGATGCCCCGCACCCCGACCGACGACCGCGAGTTGAACACACGCACCTCGGTGGTGGGGAAGCGGATCGCGCGGCCCGAATTGGTGACCAGCATCACGTCATCGTCTTCCGAGCAGATACGCGCATTGATCAGCTTGGTGTCAGCGTGATCATCCTCGAATTTCATCGCGATCTTGCCGTTGGCCTTGACGTTGGTGAAATCCGACAGGCGGTTGCGCCGCACTGTCCCTGCCGAAGTGGCAAAGACGACCTGTAAATCGTTCCAGTCCTTCTCGGGCACGTCCACCGGCATGATGGCGGCGACGGACACACCGGTTGGGATCGGCAGGATATTAACGATCGCCTTGCCCTTGGCTGTACGTCCACCCAGCGGCAGACGCCAGGTCTTGAGCTTGTAGGCCATGCCGTCGGTGGTAAAGAACAACAGCTGCGTGTGGGTATTGGCCACGAAGAGGGTGGTGACCACGTCCTCTTCCTTGGTCTGCATCCCCGACAACCCCTTGCCACCGCGTTTCTGGGCGCGGAAATCGGCCAGCGGCGTGCGCTTGATATAGCCGCCCGAGGTCACGGTGACGACCATGTCCTCGCGTTCGATCAGGTCCTCGTCCTCCATGTCGCCGGACCAGTCGACGATCTCGGTGCGGCGCGGCACGGCAAACTGATCGCGGACTTCGCGCAGCTCGTCCGAGATCAGCCCCATGATGCGTTCGCGTGACCCCAGAATTTCCAGGTATTCCTTGATCTTACCTGCCAGTTCTTCAAGTTCGTCCGTGACTTCCTTGACCCCGATCTGGGTCAGGCGTTGCAGCCGCAGTTCAAGGATGGCGCGGGCTTGCGTTTCCGACAGGTTATAGGTGCCGTCGTCGTTCACCGGATGCAGCGGATCGTCGATCAGCTTGAGGTATTCGACAATCTCGCCGGCGGGCCAGCGGCGCGTCATCAGCTTTTCGCGGGCTTCGGCAGCATCGGCCGAGGCGCGGATCGTGGCGACAACCTCGTCCACGTTGGACACGGCCACGGCCAGACCACAAAGAATATGGCTGCGTTCACGAGCCTTGCGCAGGTCATAGGCCGTGCGGCGCGCCACAACTTCTTCCCGGAAGTCTATGAAAGATGTAAGGAATTTCCGAAGGGTCAGTTGTTCGGGACGGCCACCGTTCAGAGCCAGCATGTTACACCCGAACGAGGTCTGCATCGGGGTGAAGCGGAACAACTGGTTCAGCACCACGTCCGGCGTCGCGTCGCGTTTCAGTTCGACGACGACCCGCACACCGTTGCGGTCGGATTCGTCCTGCACATGGGCGACGCCTTCGATCTTTTTCTCGCGGACCTGTTCGGCGATCTTCTCGATCATCGACGCCTTGTTCACCTGATAGGGGATCTCGTCGATGACGATGGCATAGCGGTCTTTGCGAATTTCCTCGACGCGGGTCTTGGCGCGGATGATGACGCTGCCGCGCCCCTCAAGATAGGCTTTGCGCGCGCCGGAACGGCCCAGCATGATACCGCCAGTGGGGAAATCAGGGCCGGGCACATAGTCGATCAACTGTTCGCTGGTGAGGTCCGGTTCTTCGATCAGGGCCAGCGTCGCATCGACCACTTCCCCAAGGTTATGCGGCGGAATGTTGGTCGCCATGCCGACCGCGATGCCGCCCGCACCATTGACCAGCATGTTCGGGAACCGCGCCGGCAGCACCGTGGGTTCTTTGTCCTTGCCGTCATAGTTGTCCTGGAAATCGACCGTGTCTTTTTCGATATCGGCCAGCACATAGGCCGCCGGTTTGTCCATGCGCACCTCGGTATAGCGCATGGCGGCGGGGTTATCGCCGTCCATCGAACCAAAGTTGCCTTGACCGTCCAGCAAGGGCAGCGACATCGAGAAATCCTGCGCCATCCGCACCAGCGCGTCATAGATCGCGCTGTCGCCATGCGGGTGGTATTTACCCATGACGTCACCAACCGGGCGGGCCGACTTGCGATAGGGCTTGTCATGGCCGTTTCCGGTCTCGTGCATGGCGTAAAGAATGCGCCGGTGGACAGGTTTCAGACCGTCGCGCAGGTCGGGAATGGCCCGGCTGACGATGACGCTCATCGCATAGTCGAGATACGAATTGCGCATCTCTTCCTCGATGCTGATCGAGGGGCCGCTATGCACCATGTATTCGCGCGCGGATTCTTCTTCGTTTTCAGGGGTTTCCGGGGTATCGCTCACGTAGTGGCTCGCTTCTGTCTGGCGGTCTTCATTTTGTTGTCATGTTTATATCAGCCACACCATGTTGGGGCAATGGCTGAAAGGGAGATAAGCGGTCCGGCGCGGGCACGCCGCGTGTGACGTGACGTTTCCGCTGGCGGCGGTGCAAAGCGCGTTACGCTGCCCAAAACGCGGGAGGACAACATGAAACGGATTTTGGTCGATCAGAACGACATCACACAGGTTGCGGTGGACGAGGTGCCATCAGAGCCGCTGGCCGACGGCCAGGCGCGGTTGCGGATTGCGCGCTTTGCGCTGACCGCGAACAACGTCACCTATGCGGCGACGGGGTTCGTAATCGGCTATTGGCATTTCTTTCCGTCCGGCATCACGGGACAAGGCATCGTGCCGGTCTGGGGCTTTGCCGAGGTGGTCGAGACCCGCTCGGACCTTGTGACGGTGGGCGAGCGGTTATACGGCTTCTACCCTCTGGCGGAGGAATTGGTCATTGCTCCCACCAAGGAAGGCGAAGCCGTGATTCTGGACGCCGCACCGCATCGTGCCAAGCTGCCGCCGGTCTATAACCGTTATGTGCGCAGCGCGCCCAAATCCGCGACGCAGGAAGGGTTGCAATCGCTTTTGCAGCCGCTTCTGGCGACGTCCTACCTTTTGTCAGACTGGCTGCAGGACAACAGTTTTTTCGATGCAGAACAGGTGGTTGTCGGCAGCGCCTCATCAAAAACGGGGCTGGGTCTGTGCAAGTTCCTGGCCGAACTGTCCCCGCGCCCCGTGCGGGTCGTGGGCCTGACGTCGTCGGGCAACAAGCCCTTTGTTGCGGCCGAGGCGGGCTGTGACGCTGTGATGAGCTATGACGACATCGAGACGCTGGAAAAATGTCCGTCTGTCTATGTGGACATGGCAGGCAATGCCGAGGTCAAGGCACGGCTGCACAGCCATCTGGGCGACCAATTGCGCCATTCCAGCGCCGTCGGCACCAGCCACTGGGATCAGTTCCAGCCCAAGCAAAAGCTGGCCGGCCCCAAGCCGCAGTTCTTCTTCGCCCCCAGCCAGATCGAAAAGCGCCGCGCCGACTGGGGCCCGGGTGAGATCGAGCGCCGGATTTCGGCGGCGTGGAAACGGATCGCGGCAGATGCGGAAAGCTGGCTGACCTTGCGCGAACATGCGGGGCTTGAGGCGGCGGTACCCGTCTATACTGCGCTGGCCAAAGGGCAGGCGGCGCCGGGCGACGGGCATGTCGTCGTGATCTAGGCCGAGCAGGAGGCCCCCCCCAGAACGCAGAACTTGGCGCAATGGGGGTGGTTCAGATGTACCGGGCGTTCGGCCTCTTCCAGTGTCTGGCCAAGGTCGAATTCCCGTTCGTAGGGCAGCAGGGTACAGGCGATCACCGAAGGGGCCTCTGCGCCCTTGTGTTTGACCACCATGCGGGATGACGCGCACATCACGTCATCAGGCGATTTGCCAAGAATGCCCCAGCAGGCCGTGGTGATCTCGGGCACCTCGACGGTTTCGTCCATTTCTGGAAACAGAACCGTCTCTGCGGGGTTCGTGGCGTCGATGTCGAAGCGGTGCGCCGCAAACAGCGCCGCATAGCCCGCGCGCGCCTCTGTCTCGGTCTCGCCCCAGACGGTGCGGCCCGCGACGGTCATGCGGATCCCGTGGTCGCGCAGCCATGCCATCCCGTCCAGCGTCCGCGCAAAGCTGCCGGCCCCGCGTTCCCTGTCATGCTGTGCCGCGTCCCAGTGATCGACCGAGATCCGCAAGGTCAGCTTGTCGCCATACTCTTCGTGCAGGTCCAGCAGGCCCGCCCGCACCCGTTTGCGCATCATCGGCTGCATGGCGTTGGTCAGGATCAATACCTCGTACCCCCGCGCCAGCGCGCGCCGCGCCATCTCGATCATCTCGGGGTTCATAAAGGGTTCGCCGCCGGTGAACCCGATCTCGCGCACGCCCCAGTTGCGGGCTTCAAGCTGGTCCAGATAGGTGCTGACCTCATCCGCAGTCAGATAGACCAACGCGTCATTGGTGGGCGAACTGAGGATATAGCAGTTCTCGCATTCGATATTGCAGAGCGTGCCGGTGTTGAACCAGAGCGTTTCAGGGTGGCTGAGCGCCACTTCGGCGCGCGTTTCGCCTTTGGCCGTGACAAAAGGATCCTGAAACTTGCCGAGATTGGCTTGCGGGGTCACGTGGTCTTTCATCTGGTCTTTCCTGTGGTCTGGCCGCGGTCCGGCCCGTTTTCCTGCACGCTAACCTACCCGCGTGTTTCGTAAAACCGCCATTCCGTCCGACTGACACGGTTGTGATACACGGTTGTGATGAAGACGGGGGATGTTACAGTCATCGCAACGAAGGCTTTCGGCCCTGATTGGGGGCGCGGATCACAAGAAAAGGGGCGGAACGACCATGGAGTCCCGCGAAAACCCGGTAGACCCGTTCGATCTGGTGGTGTTTGGCGGCACCGGTGATCTTGCACAGCGCAAGATTCTGCCGGCGATGTTCAAACGCTTTTGTGCGGGGCAGATGCCCGGTGAGTCGCGGCTGATCGGGGCGGCGCGACGCGAATTGTCGTCGGAAAGCTATCGCGTGCTTGTGGGCGAGGCGCTCGCGGCCCACCTTCCGGCACGCCCGGATGGCGACACTTTGGCGGCGTTTCTGGCGCGCATCGACTATGTGCAGATTGACGGGCGCGGCGATACCGGCTGGCAGGATCTGGCGGCGCTGCTGTGCCCCGACCGGATTCGCGCGTTCTATTTCTCGGTCGGGCCATCGCTGTTTGGCGATCTGGCGCAACGCATCCGCGCCGAGGGGCTCGCCGATGACCAGAGCCGGATCGTGGTTGAAAAACCCTTCGGGCATGATCTCGACACCGCCCAGAGGCTGAACGCCGACCTGGACCGCCAGTTCATGGAATGCCAGATTTACCGGATCGACCATTATCTCGGCAAGGAAACCGTGCAGAACCTGATGGCGGTGCGCTTTGGCAACATGCTGTTCGAGCCGCTGTGGAACTCGCAATATATCGACCACATCCAGATTACGGTGGCCGAAACCGTGGGTGTGGCGGGGCGCGGCGACTATTACCAGAACGCTGGCGCGATGCGCGACATGATGCAGAACCACATGATGCAGCTTCTGTGCCTCATCGCGATGGAACCACCCGCCAAGTTCGACCCCGACGCGGTGCGTGATGAAAAGCTGAAAGTTATCCGCGCGCTGGATCCGGTCGAGCCGCACCACATCATCCGGGGCCAGTATACCGCCGCCGAAGGCGTGCCCAGCTTCCGCGAAGACGTGGACAATCCTCGCTCCAAAACCGAGAGTTTCATTGCCTTGCGCTGTCACCTGAGCAACTGGCGGTGGGCGGGCACTCCGTTTTACCTGCGCACGGGCAAGCGGCTCAAGACCCGCAGTTCACAGATCACGGTGGTATTCAAGGATGCGCCGCATTCGATCTTTGGGCGCGAATCTGGGCGTCATAACAACGAGTTGACGATCCAACTTCAACCGGACGAGGGGATCACGCTGGACGTGACCATCAAGGAGCCGGGCGCGGGCGGGATGAAATTGATCGACGTGCCGCTGGATATGAGTTTCGCCGAGGCGCTTGGCCCCGAGGCGGATGGGCCGGATGCCTATGAACGGCTGATCATGGACGTGATCCGTGGCAACCAGACCCTGTTCATGCGTAACGACGAGGTCGAGGCCGCCTGGGCCTGGACCGATCCGATCATCAAGGGCTGGGAATTGCGGGGCGATGTGCCGAAACCTTATGATTCCTTTACCAACGGGCCGGACGATTCGTCCCAGTTGTTGCGCCGGGACGGACGTGAGTGGCGGGGGATAAAACGTTGAATATCATAGACTATCCCGACGCAGACATGATGGCGATCGACGTTGCCGCCAAAATTGCAGGCGAGTTGACCGAGGCGCTACATCTTGGTGAACGGGTGCTGTTCGCTGTGCCGGGCGGCACCACGCCGGGGCCTTTGTTCGATGATCTTTGCGGGGTGGATCTTGACTGGTCGCGGGTGGACGTGGTGCCCACCGATGAACGATGGGTGCCCGAGGATCATCCACGTTCCAATGCCCGCCTTATCAAAGAGCGTTTGTTGGTGAACCGGGCCGCCAAGGCGCGCTTTTTGCCGTTGTTTACGCCCGCCCATGCCCCGACCGAGGTTTTGCCGGAACTGGAATCGATGATCGCGCCGGAATTGCCGATTGCCGTTGCCCTTCTGGGTATGGGGGCGGATATGCACACGGCCTCGCTGTTTCCCGGCGCAGCTGAACTGGAGGCGGCGCTGGATCCGCATGCGCCGATCCTTGTGCCGGTCACGCAGCCGGGCACCGGAGAGCAGCGTATTTCCGTGTCGGCGCGTGTGCTGGACGAGGCGCTGTCCAAACACATCCTGATCACTGGGGCTGCCAAGCGTGACGCCCTTAGGGAAGCGACGAATTTGCCAGTTGCGCAGGCGCCGGTCCGAGCCGTATTAACGGGCGCGACAATCCATTGGGCGGAATGAATTTTATGTGGACTGAATTAGAGGCTTTGGCCGTCGAAACGCGCAGGCGCGACATGGCGGGTCTGTTTCGAGATGAAGCCCGGGCCGAGACATTTTCTCTGACGCATGACGGTCTTCTGTTCGACTTTTCCAAGACCCAGATCGATGGCCCGATCCGCAGGGCGCTGCTTGATCTTGCGCGCCAATCCGGCGTCGAAGACAAGCGCGCCGCGATGTTCCGGGGCGACAAGATCAACGAAACCGAGGGCCGGGCGGTACTGCACACGGCCAGCCGTGCCCTGGTGAGCGCACCCACGGCATCAGAGATTCAGGTCGACGGACAGGACGTCATGGCGCAGGGCCGCGAGACCTATGCCCGCATGGTGGCCTTTTGCAGCGACGTGCGTTCGGGCAACTGGCCCGAAGCGGGGCCCAAGGTCACCGATGTGGTGAATATCGGCATTGGCGGGTCCGATCTGGGGCCGGTGATGGCCTACCGGGCACTGGCGCCTTATGTCGACGGGCCGCGCTGCCATTTCGTGTCCAACGTGGACGGGGCCGATATCCATGACACGCTGAAAGGGCTTGATCCCGAAACGACGCTGGTCATCGTCTCGTCCAAAAGCTTTGGCACGCAGGAAACCCTGATGAATGCCCGCACCGCGCTACGCTGGATGCAGGCGGGCAGCGACAGCGCGATGGACCGGTTTGTGGCGATCTCGACCTCACGTGAACGGACCGAGGCCTTTGGCATCGCCCCGGAACGCGTGTTCGGCTTTGGCAGCTGGATCGGCGGGCGCTATTCCGTCTGGAGCCCGATCGGCCTGTCGCTGATGCTGGCCATTGGCCCCGATAATGCGGCCGAATTCCTGCGTGGCGGACATGCCATGGATCGGCATTTCACAGATGCGCCGCTGGACCGGAACATGCCGGTGCTGCTGGCGCTGGTGGGGCTGTGGCACCAGAAGTTCTGCGGCTATGCCACCCGCGCCGTAGTACCTTATGAACACCGCCTGTCGCGCCTTCCGGCGTATTTACAGCAGCTGGAAATGGAATCGAACGGCAAGAGCGTCGCGCTTGACGGCAGCCCGCTGGCCCATGGCGGCGGCCCCGTGGTCTGGGGCGAGCCTGGCACCAACGGGCAGCACGCATTTTTCCAGCTGATCCACCAGGGCAGCGACGTGGTGCCGGTGGAATTCCTTGTCGGGGCCAACGGACACGAACCCGAGCTGCGCGACCATCACGAGGCGCTCTTGGCGAACTGCCTCGCGCAATCCGAGGCGCTGCTCAAAGGGCGCACCTTTGAAGAGGCCCGCAACCAGTTGATCGCGCAGGGAAAACAGGGAGATAACCTGGATGCTCTCGCGCGCCATCGCGTGTTTCCGGGCAACCGCCCCTCGACCACGCTGGTCTATGAAAAACTGACGCCCTATGTGCTGGGCCAGATCATTGCGCTCTATGAACACCGCGTGTTTGTCGAGGGCGTGATCCTCGGACTGAACAGCTTTGATCAATGGGGCGTGGAACTTGGCAAGGAACT
Source organism: Shimia fortis (assembly GCF_040225985.1). Lineage (NCBI taxonomy): Bacteria > Pseudomonadati > Pseudomonadota > Alphaproteobacteria > Rhodobacterales > Roseobacteraceae > Shimia > Shimia fortis. The sequence goes on along the minus strand of NZ_JBBPEU010000002.1, from coordinate 105,583 downwards.
GGCCGACGGTCTGGTGCCCGCGATTGCCAAGGGACAGGCGCCCAAAGGTGCGAACGGATCGACAAAGATGCTGCTGGCGCATCTGGTCGGGCTGGCAAACTCGCAAGGCTGATCTGGAGCGGGTAACGGGAATCGAACCCGTAACTTAAGCTTGGGAAGCTCGCGTGATACCTTTTCACCATACCCGCGCCTGAGACCTGACCTATTGAAACTGTGGGGGGAGGTCAAGCGGGCGACGACGGGAAATTCTTCCAGAAGAATTTCCCGCGTCAAATTTTCAGAAAATTGCTGATTACCCGCGTCTGCGGCGTCTGCGGCGGCCGCCCTCGGCGCCATCCTCGCCGGTGCCCGCGTTGAAATCGCCGGTGGGCAGGGTGACGATGCTGTTCAACTCGGGGAACGGATCGGTCGCGTGCGGAATGGCGTTGGCGTTGACGAAATGTTCCTGGAAGCGGGGTTCGATCGCGGTCTCGACCTTGGTGATCTGGCGCACGACGCGTTCGATCTCGCGGCGGGCGGCAAGGTTTGACAGGGCGATGCGCGCGCCAGTGCCCGCCGCGTTGCCCGCCGAGGTGACCTTGTCCAGCGGGGCGTCGGGGATCATGCCCAGCACCATCGCGTGCTTGGTCGAGATATGCGCCCCGAAGGCCCCGGCCAGCACCACGCGGTCCACGGTGTCGACCTGCATTTCATCCATCAACAGCCGCGCGCCGGCATAGAGCGCCGATTTGGCAAGCTGGATCGCGCGGATATCGCCCTGGGTGACGGTGATGCGCGGGCCGCCCTCGGCGCTGCCGTCATAGATCACATAGGCGTGGGTACGTCCCTCGGCGACACAGCGGTCGGTGCCGGTCTGGGCTGCGGATCCGATCAGGCCCTTGGCGTCCAGAAGCCCAGCGATCCGCATCTCTGCCACGGCTTCGATGATACCAGACCCGCAGATGCCGGTGATGCCGGTGGTGGCGACGGCTGCTTCAAACCCGTCTTCGTCGGACCAGATGTCCGACCCGATTACGCGGAAGCGGGGTTCCTTGGTCTTGGGGTTGATCTCGATCCGTTCGATGGCGCCTGGGGCGGCACGCTGGCCGCTGGAAATCTGCGCGCCCTCAAAGGCGGGGCCAGTGGGCGAGGAACAGGCCAGAACCCGTTCCTTGTTGCCCAGCAGGATTTCCGCATTGGTACCCACATCGACGATCAGGACCAGATCGTCGGATTTGCCCGGCTCTTCCGACAGCGCCACGGCGGCGGCATCCGCCCCCACATGGCCTGCGATACAGGGCAGGATATAAACCTGTGCGTTTTCATTCATGACCGTAAGGTCAAGGTCACGCGCCGCCAGCGACAGCGATTCCGAGGTGGCCAGCGCAAACGGCGCCTGTCCCAGTTCAACGGGGTCGATACCCAACAGCAGGTGGTGCATGACCGGGTTGCAGACAAAGACGGTTTCCAGAATTTGGAAAGGACGAATGCCGGCCTCGGTCGCGATGGCCTCGGTCAGCCCGTTGATGGCATTCCGGACCGCATTGGTCATCTCCTGATCCCCGCCGGGGTTCATCATCGCGTAAGAGACGCGGCTCATCAGGTCTTCGCCAAAGCGGATCTGCGGGTTCATCACACCGGAAGAGGCCGCGACCTCGCCATTGCGCAGGTCACAGAGATGCGCGGCGATGGTGGTCGAACCAAGGTCGATGGCAAGGCCATAGATCCGGTCTTCGGTCATGCCGGGCCAGATTTCGAGCACCTTGTGCACGCTGTCCTTGTGCGATTTGTGCAGGGCGACCGTGACCGCCCATTTGCCCTTGCGCAGTACGGTTTGCAGGCGTGACAGGATCGACAGGTCAGCAGTGATGCCCTCGATCTGCCATTGCTCGCGCAGGGCGCGTTCGAGCCGTTCCAGATCGCCGGTCGGTTCGTGCATGTCGGGTTCCTGCACCTCGACATAATAAAGATGCGTGGCGGGATCCATGGTGATGGTGCGGGCCGAGGCGGCCTTGCGCACCACCTGCCGATGGACCTGCGATTCCGGCGGCACGTCGATCACGATGTCGCCCTGCACCGTCGCCTGACAGCCCAGACGCCGCCCGTCAATCAGGCCGCGCTTGTCCTTGTAGCGCTGTTCGACCGCGTTCCATTCCGAGATCGCGCCCTCCTGCACCGTAACGCCATGCTTGGGGAATTCCCCGAACGAGGGCGTGATCTGGCATTTCGAGCAGATGCCCCGCCCGCCGCAGACCGAGTCGAGGTCCACGCCAAGTTGGCGGGCGGCGGTTAGGATGGGCGTGCCGGCGGGGAAATGCCCGCGTTTGCCGGACGGGGTAAAGATGACGAGGGGATCGCTGCTCATGGTGGAGGCCCTGTTTCAGTGTTCGCGCGTGTGTGAGGATATGTGACCTGTGCGCAAGGGAAAGGCAAGGAGCGGCATGGAAAGGTAAAAGCGCGGCATTTGGAGGAAAAAGTTTCGGGGTATGGGGGGCAGGGGCGCTGCCCCTCTTGGCCCCGGGCGGGGCCAATTCACCCCGGAGTATTTTCACGAAGGTGAAGCAGGGGTTTTGGCGGCGACAGCGCTTTGTGCATTTAGGGGGTTTAACGTTTCTGCCGCACATGCGATATGGACGCGCCAAACGAGGTTCCCCCAGGAGATGTGTGATGGAGATTCGTGAGGCGCTCACTTTCGATGATGTACTATTGGTTCCGGCGGCGTCTGACGTTCTGCCCACGACGGCGGATACGCGCACGCGCGTGACGCGCAGCATCGCGATGAACATCCCCCTTTTGTCGAGCGCAATGGACACCGTGACCGAGGCCCGCATGGCGATTGCCATGGCGCAGGCTGGCGGCATGGGGGTGATCCACAAGAACCTGGATGTCGAGGCGCAGGCCCGCGAGGTGCGGCGCGTGAAACGGTTTGAATCGGGGATCGTTTACAACCCCGTCACCCTGCGCCGGGACCAGACAATTGCCGATGCCAAGGCGCTGATCGAACGGTACAATTTCACGGGCTTTCCGGTGGTGGACGCCGAAGGCCGTGTCGAGGGCATCGTGACCAACCGGGACATGCGGTTTGCGACCTCGGATGATACGCCGGTGAGCGTGGTGATGACCGCCGACAACCTTGCCGTGCTGCAGGAACCCGCCGACCTTGAGGAAGCCAAGAGCATGATGCGGGCGCGGCGGATCGAAAAGTTGCTGGTGACCGATGGCAAGGGCAAGTTGACTGGCCTTCTGACGTTGAAAGACACCGAACAGGCCGTGCTCAACCCTACCGCCTGCAAGGACGATCTGGGGCGGTTGCGGGTCGCGGCGGCCTCGTCCGTGGGCGACAGCGGCTTTGCCCGCTCCGAGGCTCTGGTAGATGCGGGTGTGGATATCGTGGTTGTTGATACGGCGCATGGTCATTCCGCCGGCGTGATCGAGGCGGTCCAGCGGATCAAGGCCCAGTCGAACGCGGTGCAGGTGATCGCGGGCAATGTCGCCACGGCGGATGCCACGCGGGCGCTGATCGACGCGGGCGCTGATGCGGTCAAGGTGGGGATCGGGCCGGGCTCGATCTGTACCACGCGGATGGTGGCGGGTGTGGGTGTGCCGCAGTTGACCGCGATCAGCGATTGTGCCGGAGCCGCCGGGGACACGCCGGTGATCGCCGACGGGGGCATCAAGTTCTCGGGCGATTTCGCCAAGGCCATTGCGGCGGGTGCGTCCTGTGCCATGGTCGGCTCGATGATTGCGGGCACGGATGAAAGCCCGGGCGAGGTGATCCTGTACCAGGGCCGCAGCTTCAAGAGCTATCGCGGCATGGGCAGCCTTGGCGCGATGGCGCGGGGGTCTGCCGACCGCTATTTCCAGAAAGATGCCGCCAGTGACAAGCTGGTGCCGGAAGGGATCGAGGGGCAGGTGCCCTATAAAGGCTCGGCCGGGGCGGTCATTCACCAGCTGGTGGGCGGTCTGCGTGCAGCCATGGGCTATACCGGCAACGCTACGGTCGAGGATATGCGCCGGAACTGCCAGTTCGTGAAGATCACCGGCGCGGGTCTTAAGGAAAGTCACGTGCATGACGTCCAGATCACGCGTGAAAGCCCGAATTACCGGATCGGCTAGGTGACACCGGCGGCGCGCGTCCAGACGGCGATCGAGATTCTCGATCAGGTATTCGACGGGGCCCCGGCGGAAAAGGCCCTGACGGGATGGGCGCGCCGGTCGCGGTTTGCCGGATCCAAGGACCGCGCGGCGGTGCGTGATCATGTCTATGATGCCCTGCGGCGGCGCGCCAGCGCGGCGCGGATGGGGGGCGGCCTGACCGGTCGGGCGGTGATGGCGGGCCTGTTGGTGCAGGATGGCGCCGAGCTTGAGGCGCTGTTCACCGGCGCGGCTTATGCGCCCTCTCGGCTGAGCGAGGCCGAGTTGGCCGCATTGGCGGCGGCGGCCCCGGCGGATGCGGTCGAGGATATTCCGGAATGGATGCGGCCGGCGTTTGACCGCACCCTCGGGGCAGACCTGCCGCGGGTGGCCGAGGCGATGCGCCAGCGCGCGCCCGTGTTCCTGCGGGTCAACTTGCGAAAAGGAACACGTGCGGCAGCGCAAGCTCAACTAAAAGGTGAAGGTGTGCAGACGGAGGCGCACGACCTGAGCGACACCGCGCTCGAGGTTGTCGAGGGCGCGCGGCGCGTGGCGGGAAGCGCGGCTTATCGCAACGGGTTGGTGGAGCTGCAAGATGTTTCCAGCCAAGCCGCAGTGCAGGCCCTGCCACTGACCGAAGGGCAGCGCGTGCTGGATTTCTGCGCCGGGGGCGGGGGCAAGGTGTTGGCCATGGCCGGACGCTGCGCCGCGCGGTATTATGCCCATGACGCCCACGCGCAGAGGATGCGGGACCTGCCCGAGCGTGCGCGACGGGCTGGCGTGGATATCAAGGTAGCATCCCTGAAAGACTTGGAAAAAGGCTATCCTTTTGATCTCGTGTTTTGCGATGTTCCCTGTTCGGGCAGCGGTACTTGGCGTCGGACGCCGGATGCAAAATGGCGGTTTGACGCGTCGGATCTGGCAGATCTGCAGCGTATCCAGAGCGACATTCTGCGACAGGCTGCGGGGTTGGTTGCCCCGGGCGGCACGCTGGCTTATGCAACCTGTTCTTTGTTTGCCGAGGAAAACGGCGCGCAGATTGAAAGCTTTCTTTCCGAGTTTTCCGGCTGGCATTTGACGTTTCAGAACCAGTGGACCATGCAGGCCGGATCAGATGGGTTTTTCCTTGCTTGTTTGACGCGCCGCGCAAACTGAATTATCAACTTTAAGTAGAGTAGCGACAGTGCGGCCCTTCAGGGTTTCTTAAGGTTTCTGTCTTTTGCTGCCGCAAAGCCGCCTAAGGAGGAGCCTTGTTTGTCCGAAATATCCGTGCCTGAGACCTCACATACCGGCCTGCCTGCGCGCGCGATCACCGTGGGGGTGACCCTTTTGATCCTATGCCTTGGGCTGGGTATGGCGTGGTGGATGGCGGAGATACGTCCGGTGTCCCCATTTCTTGCCTTGGCGGCGGGGGGCGTGGTGACTGCGGCGCTTTGGGGGGGGATCCGGGCCGTCTATGGCCGTCTTCTGGGCCTGCTTGGCGACCTGTCAGATGCGGGCGTGCAGGTCTGGGTGACAAACGGGCAGGGGCGGAAGTTGGGATCGGGGCCGGATCCGGGCCAGTTTTCCCTTGCATTTGATGCGCGCGACACAACGCAGATACTTTCCGAAGCGCGGGCCGGGGTATCGGCTCTTCGAACGGGACTGGGCCCCGAGGCACGGCAGTGTTTGCAGGTCGTATCTGTGGGGTTAGGTCTTTTTTTGTGGCGGTTGCAGACCGTGATGCCTGTTTCGGAAGATCGGTCAGAGACCGGTTTGGATCATCTTCCCCATTTCGTGCTCGCACGAGATGGGTCGCCGATTTATTTGAACGCTGCCGCGCGTCGCCTGTTCGGATCACATCCGCCCACGATTCCCGAAACGGAACCGCCCGGCGCGCCCGTCTTTATCGAAACCGCGGCGCGCCCGGTTCAGTGCCTTGTGTCGCGCGTCGCCTTGCCTGAGGGGCGCAAGGCGGTGTTTCTGGTGCCGCTTGATCCCGGTCAAAGTGACCGCGAGGCGATCGGGTTCGAGGATCTGCCCGTGGCCCTGTTAAAGGTCGCGCGCGCGGGGCAGGTGCTGGGCGCGAACAAGGCCGCGCGTGCCATGCTTGCGAACGAGACGGTCGAGGGACTGCAACTGCACGACCTGATGGAGGGGCTGGGGCGGTCGATCAATGACTGGCTGGCCGAGGCGGCCTCTGGGCTTGGCGACAGCCATACCGAATTTCTCGTCCTCAGACGTGCAGACCGAGAGGTGTTTGTGCAGGTCTCGCTGACGCGGGTGATTGACGACGAAGGGGTCGCGCTGATGGCGGTCCTGACCGATGCAACCGAGTTGAAGTCGCTTGAGGCGCAATTCGTGCAAAGCCAAAAAATGCAGGCCATTGGTCAGTTGGCGGGCGGGGTTGCGCATGATTTCAATAATCTTTTGACCGCAATAACAGGGCATTGCGACCTTTTGTTAATGCGTCACGATCCGTCAGATCAGGATTATGCCGATCTTGTGCAGATAAATCAGAACGCCAACCGCGCGGCCGCGCTGGTGGGGCAGTTGCTGGCGTTTTCGCGCAAGCAGAATCTACGGCCCGAGGTGCTTGACCTGCGCAACACGCTGGCGGACCTGACCCATCTTCTCAACCGTCTGGTTGGGGAACGGATCCGGCTGACGCTTTGCCATGATCCCGACCTGCGATCCGTTCGGGCGGACAAGCGGCAACTGGAACAGGTGCTGATGAACCTTGTCGTAAACGCCCGCGATGCGATGCCGGACGGGGGCGAGATTGTCATTGAAACCGAAAGCATGACTTATGCGGATCCGGTGCGGCGCGACCGTGCGACCGTGCCCGCGGGCGACTATGTCTGCGTGCGGGTCAAGGACCAGGGCACCGGCATTGCACCTGACAAACTGCAGAAAGTGTTCGAGCCTTTTTACACCACCAAGCGCACGGGCGAGGGCACGGGGTTGGGCCTGTCGACGGCCTATGGCATCGTCAAACAGACCGGCGGCTATATCTTTGTCGACAGCACGCCGGGCGCGGGCACGGTGTTCTCGCTCTTGTTTCCGGTTCACGAGGTATATGAGGCCGCGGCGCCGCCCGTGCCCGAATTGCCCGAGCATCCCGTCCGCCACGTCGACGGGGGCGTCTTGCTCTTGGTCGAGGACGAGGCACCGGTGCGGTCCTTTGCGTGCCGGGCGCTGCGCCTCAAGGGGCTGACGGTGCTTGAAGCTGCGTCGGGGGAAGAGGCGCTCGAGATTCTTGAGGATCCCGCGCTGGGGGTGGATCTGTTCGTGTCGGATGTGGTCATGCCCGGGCTGGACGGGCCGGGATGGGTCACGCAGGCGCTTCAGTCGCGCCCAGACGTGCCGGTGGTATTCATGTCAGGCTATGCCGAAGACAGTTTTTCGGACCGGCAGGCCGAGATCCCGCACACGGCCTTTTTGCAAAAACCGTTTTCGTTGAACGATCTGACCCAGACGGTACAGACCATGCTGCAAGAGGTTCAGGAAAGAGAGTCGTAAAGTTCAAACTCGGCGCTGCATTTGCGTCTCAACTTGGCCTCGGTCCGGGCGGACAGGTCCAGCGGGTGCTGTTCCGACACGTTGCGCCGGGGCAGGTCGATCTTTGTGGCAAGGCGGTCTTCCAGAAAACCGATCAGTGCGGGTTGGTCCTCGTAACGGAACAGGTGATTCACCCGCGTGCCATTGGGGCGGGGTTCGAGAAACTTGGCCTGGCTGCCAACATTGGCAAAGGCGGGCTGGTCGCCGCGCGTGTAGGCATCGACAAAATCATCAAAGTTCATCCCGCGGGTGGACCGGTTGGTCCCGACCAGAAAATCCCGCTGGCGATACCGGTACCAACTGCCCAGCCAACTGATCGGTTCCCGCATCACGGCAAGGGTTTCCATGTTCTCTTCATTGCAGGCTTTTTCGAACATGGGCCGGAAAAACCGATTATAACGATAGACCGGCGCGTGTTTCAGTTCGGGCGGGTTGGAGACCACAATTGACGCAAGCGGCGCAAGGGCGGCCTCGATCGCGGTCGTGCCTGTCTTGGGAACCGACAGGAAGACCAGCTTTTCTTTCCAGAAAACAAGCATTTAATCGCCTCCATCTCAGATTGCCCGATGTTTTTTGCAATCGTAAACCACTCTTTAACCTGCGGGCCAGAAAAATATCATCGGAAAATTTATGTTGAAATGTTCTTGTTTTGATCTCATAAACAAAAAGAACAAGACAAGAACAAACCGAGGCATTGCCGCAGGCAGCGCCGTGTGGAATAAGGAACTGAACCTATGGCAACGGCAGATCTTTTGGAAATGAGCAGCAAGAAAACCGCAGACAAGCAAAAGGCGCTGGATAGCGCGCTGGCCCAGATCGAACGGCAGTTCGGCAAGGGGTCAATCATGAAGCTCGGGGCGGACAATCCTGCCCAGGAGATCGAGGCGACCTCGACCGGATCGCTGGGGCTGGATATTGCCTTGGGAATCGGCGGTCTGCCCAAGGGCCGGATCATCGAGATCTATGGCCCGGAAAGCTCGGGTAAGACGACGCTGACCCTGCATTGTATCGCGGAAGAGCAGAAAAAAGGTGGCGTTTGCGCATTTGTCGACGCCGAACACGCGCTGGACCCGCAATATGCCAAGAAGCTGGGTGTGGATCTGGACGAGCTTCTGATTTCGCAACCCGACACGGGCGAGCAAGCCCTAGAGATCACCGACACGCTGGTGCGGTCGGGTGCCGTGAATATGGTGGTGGTCGATTCGGTTGCGGCCTTGACTCCCAAATCGGAACTTGAAGGCGACATGGGCGACAGCAGCGTCGGCGTGCAGGCCCGCCTGATGAGCCAGGCCATGCGTAAACTGACCGGGTCGATCGCGCGGTCGAACTGCATGGTCATCTTCATCAACCAGATTCGCATGAAGATCGGTGTGATGTTCGGCAGCCCGGAAACGACCAGCGGCGGCAACGCCCTGAAATTCTACAGCTCGGTACGTCTGGACATCCGCCGCGTTGGCGCGGTCAAGGATCGGGACGAGGTCATCGGCAGCGAAACCCGCGTCAAGGTCGTCAAGAACAAGGTGGCCCCGCCGTTCAAACAGGTGGATTTCGACATCATGTACGGCGAAGGAATCTCGAAAACCGGCGAATTGCTGGATCTTGGGGTCAAGGCCGGTGTCGTCGAGAAATCCGGTAGCTGGTACAGCTATGGCGACGAACGGATCGGGCAGGGGCGCAACAACGCCAAGATTTTCCTGAAGGAAAACAAGCGTATCGCCTATGAGATCGAAGACAAGATCCGCGCGGCGCACGGGCTTGAGTTCGACATGCCCCCGGGGATGGAAGACAACGATTCCCTGATGGAAGACGAGGCGTGACGCAGGTCACCCGCGCAGAAATGGATCGGGCCTTGCCCGACGTGATGGCCGCCCCAAAGGATGGGGCGGCCATTTCCATGTTGTGCTTGCGCCCGGACCGGAACCAACGCCGGTTCGTGGAGAACATCACCCTGACACGAGAACACGGGATTCCGGGTGAACGCTGGGCCACGCAGCCGTGGTTGCGCACCGCAGATGGCATGCCGCATCCGGGCATTCAGGTCAGCGTCCTGTCGCAACGGGTTCTGGATCTGGTCTGGCGCGACCGCGAAAACACCGTGCATCCCGGTGATACCTTCATTGTGGATATGGACCTGTCTGAATCCAACCTGCCCGCAGGTCAGCTGCTTTCGGTGGGGGACGCGGTGCTTCGGGTGTCTGAGGTGTTCAATGACGGCTGCGTCAAATGGAAGGCGCGCTATGGCGCGGATGCCAAAGACTGGATCACGGCACCGGGGCACCCCGCGCTGCGCCTGCGGGGAATTCTGTGCAGCATCGAACAGGATGGCGTGATCCGCATCGGCGACCGGATGCAAAAGATCGACGCGATATAAGGCCAGTTGACGCGTCGCGCGTATGAGATGTGGACAGGCGCGGGCAGGGGTTATAAACCCTGCGGGAACCTGAAAATACAGCCGCGAGTGAGCATCTCATGCCCAGCCTGAACGACATCCGGTCGACCTTCCTCAACTACTTTGCCAAGCAGGGCCACGAGATCGTGGAGTCCTCGCCCCTGGTGCCGCGCAATGACCCGACGCTGATGTTCGTGAACTCGGGCATGGTGCAGTTCAAGAACTGCTTTACCGGCGTCGACAAGCGCGACTATGTCCGGGCCACCACGGCGCAGAAATGCGTGCGTGCCGGCGGCAAGCACAACGATCTCGACAACGTGGGCTATACCGCACGCCACCACACGTTTTTCGAGATGCTGGGCAACTTTTCCTTCGGGGATTACTTCAAGCATGAAGCGATCCCGTTTGCGTGGGAGCTGATCACCAAGGAATTCGATATTCCGAAAGAGAAGCTATATACCACCGTCTATCACACCGATGACGAAGCCTTTGAAATCTGGAAGAAAGTCGGCGTTCCCGAGGACCGGATCATCCGCATCGCGACCTCGGACAATTTCTGGCAGATGGGCCCGACCGGCCCCTGTGGTCCGTGTACCGAGATCTTCTATGACCATGGTGATCACATCTGGGGTGGCCCTCCGGGGTCGCCAGAAGAGGACGGCGACCGCTTTATCGAGATCTGGAACATCGTTTTCATGCAGAACGAAAAGTTCGAAGACGGTTCGATGGTGGATCTCGACATGCAGTCGATCGACACCGGCATGGGGCTGGAGCGGATCGGCGCGCTGCTGCAAGGGTCGCACGACAACTATGACACCGACCTGTTCAAGGCGCTGATCGAGGCCTCGGCCAATGTCACCTCGACCGATCCTTACGGCGACAAGAACGTGCATCACCGCGTGATTGCGGATCACCTGCGCTCGACCTCGTTCCTGATTGCGGATGGGGTGATGCCGTCGAATGACGGGCGCGGCTATGTGCTGCGCCGGATCATGCGCCGTGCCATGCGCCACGCGCACCTGTTGGGGGCCAAGGATCCGGTGATGCACCAGTTGGTGCCATCGCTGGTCACACAGATGGGGCAGGCTTATCCGGAACTGGGCCGCGCTCAGGCGCTGATCGAGGAAACTCTGAACCTTGAAGAAACCCGCTTCAAGCAAACGCTGGATCGCGGTCTGAAACTTCTGGATGATGAGTTGGAGGGGCTGGCCGAAGGTGCGCCGCTGTCTGGCGAAGCCGCGTTCAAGCTCTATGACACCTACGGCTTCCCGCTTGACCTGACGCAGGACGCGCTGCGGGAAAAGGGCCGCGAGGTTGACACCGACGGCTTTGACAGCGCGATGGCCGAGCAGAAGGCCAAGGCGCGGGCGGCATGGGCCGGCTCGGGCGATGCGGCTGACAACGCGATCTGGTTTGATGTGGCCGAACAACACGGCGCGACCGAATTCCTGGGCTATGACACAGAGAGTGCCGAAGGCCAGATTCTGGCCATCGTCGTGGATGGAGCCGCAACCGACAAGCTGGACGCGGGCGCGACCGGCTGGATCGTCATGAACCAAACGCCATTCTACGCTGAGTCCGGCGGTCAGGTGGCTGACCACGGCTATGTGGCGCGTCTGGAAAACCGCGACGAGATGGCCAAGGTTGTGGATGTTCAGAAGTTCGCTGAAGGCAAGCTGTTCGCCCACAAGGTCACCGTGGAACGCGGCGTGATTGCCAAGGGCGACCCCGTGGCGATGGAGGTCGATCACATCCGCCGCAGCGCGATCCGGGCCAACCACTCGGCCACGCACCTGTTGCACGAAGCCCTGCGCGAGACGCTGGGCGATCACGTGGCACAGCGCGGCTCGCTCAATGCCGAGGACCGTCTGCGCTTTGATTTCAGCCATGCCAAGGCACTGAGCGCGGACGAGCTGCATAGGGTCGGTCTCGACGTGAACGCCTATATTCGCCAGAACACCGCGGTTGAAACGCGGGTCATGACGCCCGATGACGCCCGCGAAATCGGGGCGCAGGCACTGTTCGGCGAAAAATACGGCGACGAGGTGCGGGTCGTGTCGATGGGCCGTGCCAATACGGGTAAGGGGCTGAATGGCGACACCTATTCGATCGAACTCTGTGGCGGCACCCACGTGAAACAGACCGGCGATATCGGGGTGTTTGTCCTTTTAGGAGACAGCGCGTCGTCGGCGGGTGTGCGCCGGATCGAGGCCCTTACCGGGCAGGCCGCGTTTGAACATCTGGAACGCGAAGCGGGCCGCATGGCCGAGGTTGCAGGCGCTCTCAAGGCGCAGCCAGCCGAGGTTCTGGACCGCCTGAAGGCCATCATGGACGAGCGTAAGGCGCTGCAAAACGAAGTCGCGCAGCTGCGCCGCGAACTGGCCATGGCCGGTGGCGCGGGGCAGGGCGGGGCGCCCGAAGCCAAAGAGGTGAACGGCATCAAGTTCCATGCACAGGTTCTGACCGGCGTATCGGGCAAGGATCTGCGCCCGCTGCTGGACGAACACAAGTCCCGCCTGGAAAGTGGCGCGGTGCTGTTGATCGCGGACGAGGGCGGCAAGGTTGCCGTCGCGGCGGGTGTGACCAAGGACCTGACCGATTCTCTGTCGGCGGTTGATCTGGTGCGCGCCGCGGTCGAAGCCCTGGGTGGCAAGGGCGGCGGGGGCCGTCCCGACATGGCCCAGGGGGGTGCCAAAGACGCCAGCAATGCCGAGGCCGCCATGGCCGCCGCCGAGGCGGTGATCGCAGGCTGACCATTTGGTCAAAAAATACTTGGCCTGCCCGGCGCTTTGTCTAAACTGCCGGGCAGGACATCAAATTGGAGACCTCCCATGCCCGCACTCTGGATCGCCCACGTGACCGTCACCGATGCTGACGCCTATGGCAGATATGCCGAACTGGCCGGCCCCGCGATTGCCAAACATGGCGGGACGTTCATCGCGCGCGGCGGGCGGTTCGTACAGCTTGAGGGCAAGGAGCGTCCGCGCAACGTGGTGGCAAAGTTCCCCGATGTGGACACGGCGGTCGCCTGCTATCACAGCCCCGAATACCAAGAGGCGCTGAGCCATGCGCGCGATGCGTCGGAACGTGAACTGATGGTCGTGGAGACCAGCGAATAAAGGAGCAGTCGGATGTGCCGTTGGGCCGCCTATATCGGGCAACCCTGTTTTCTTGAGGATGTTGTCACACGGCCCGATCATTCGCTGATCCATCAATCCATTCAGGCGACCGAGTGCAAGACCCAGACCAATGCCGATGGCGTTGGGCTGGCATGGTATGATCACCGGCCCGTACCGGGGCTGTATCGTGACACGCATCCGGCCTGGTCCGATCCGAACCTAAAATCGCTAACGGCGCAGGTGCGTTCGCGCCTTTTTCTGGCGCATGTGCGGGCCTCGACCGGCACGGCCACCAGCCGTAACAACTGCCACCCTTTCGTGGTGGACAACTGGGCGTTCATGCATAATGGGCAGGTCGGCGGATTTGAAAAGTTCCGCCGCCGCGCCGATATGCTGATCCCGGACGAGCTGTATCATGAACGCAAGGGCGCGACCGACAGCGAGGTGCTGTTCCTCCTGGGACTGAGCGAAGGGTTGGACGAACGCCCGCTGGAAGCGATGGAAATCGTGGTCGGGCTGTTGCAGCGGATGAGCCGCAACAAGGGCTGCAAGCCCCATATCCGGCTGGCGGCAGCTTTTAGCGATGGTGAGAAACTCTATGCGGTGCGCTATGCGTCCGACGATCATGCGCCGACGATCTATCACCGCTGGAGCAAGAGCCGGCAGGGTCGCGCGGTGGTCAGCGAACCCCTTGTCCAGACCGAGCGCGACTGGCAGGCGGTGCCACCCGGATCCTTCTGCACGTTTACGGAAACGGATGTCGAGATCCAACCCTTCCGCCCGCTGCTTTAGTTCCCCGAGAACATAAAGAACCGGATCGCCCAGAACAGGAAGCCGGCATACATCAACGGGTAGACCCAAATCACCAGATAGCGGTCGATCTTGCGGGCAAGGACCTCGCGGTCGTTGAGTTTCAGTCGGCGCAGCGCAATGTTTACCAGAACCATCGACCCGGTGATGATGAACATGCCCACCAGAAGCGAATCCATGAAGGTGAGATAGCCCAGACGGGGCAGGGTCGTGGAAATGGCAAAGTTGAACGCCACGAAGACCAGAAGATTGGCATTCGCCATGTCGATGCGGCGGCGGTACTCTTCAAGGAAGAACGTGGCCCAACTGACGAACAGGATGATCAGCAAAGGCAGCAGGATGCGCAGCGCGTAATACTGGATGTGGCGGTGCGCCTCGAAGGAAAGCTGCACCTGTGTTGTCTCAAGCCCCGTGGCCCCCGCTGTCACCAGCGATGCCATGCGGGCGTTATAAGGCACCCATTCTTCCTCGCCCAGCATATCGCCAAGCCCCGACAGGTCGTCCAGCGGGTAGAATTCGTAGTAATCCGCCGGGAGGACGGACAGAACTTCGACGAAAAACTTCTGTGTATCAAAGGGGTATTTGCGAAAGTTGAAGTGCGGCGCCTGCAGGGTTGCGCTGAACCGTTCAAGGTACATCACGTCACCATGGCTGTGCTGGATGACGATTTCCTGCTGGGCAAATCGGCGCCCTTGCTGATTTTTCAGGATGAAGGCAGGCAGGTTGACCCGTTTCTCACCCGCCAGTTTGACAAAGGCATCCAGTGGCATGGTGCGGAACGTCTCGCCGCCGGGGGCAACTTCGAAGCCGAGACGGGGATCATTGAAGCGCAGGATCAGGGTCGCGACGATACCGAAATTCTCGGCCTGCTGGTCGATAAAGGTGATCTGGTCGACCTGAATGGCGATACCGACCCGCGTCGGGGTGTCGGGTGCCTCGGCCGGGGTCCAGTTCGCGCCGCTGGAAAACCCTTCGGCCTTGGCGGGGACGGCACACAGCAACAGAAGGCTGGTCAGAAGAAGGGCGGTGTAATGTCGAAGGCAGAACAGGGACATGGGCAGGCGGCTTTGTCAAAGTGATACGCCACCTTCCGACAGAACCGCGATCCTGACAACCCGCCACGTTCAAAGAAAAAGGCCACCCGAAGGTGGCCCGTTCCGATCATTGGGTGGTTTTCGACATGCGCTTGCGCTCGTGCGGGTCAAGGTACCGCTTGCGCAACCGGATGTTGTTCGGCGTCACTTCGACCAGTTCGTCGTCGTTGATATAGGCAATCGCCTCTTCCAGCGACAGGGTCATCGGCGTGGTGAGGCGCACTGCTTCGTCCGAGCCCGAGGCGCGTACGTTGGTAAGTTTCTTGCCCTTGAGCGGGTTCACCTCGAGGTCATTGTCGCGGCTGTGTTCACCGATGATCATGCCGGTATAGACGTCGGCCTGTGCGCCGATCATCATCTTACCGCGATCTTCGAGGTTCCAGAGGGCATAAGCGACGGACTGGCCGTTTTCCATCGAGATCAGAACGCCCGCGCGACGGCCAGGGATCGAGCCTTTGTAGGGGGCCCAGCCGTGGAATACGCGGTTCAGCACGCCGGTGCCGCGGGTGTCGGTCAGGAATTCGCCGTGATAGCCGATCAGACCGCGCGACGGGACATGCGCAATGATGCGGGTCTTGCCCGCGCCAGCGGGGCGCATCTCGACCAGTTCGCCCTTGCGCGAGCCGGTCAGTTTCTCGATCACGGCGCCGGAATATTCGTCATCCACGTCGATGGTGGCTTCTTCGATGGGTTCCATCTTCTGGCCGTCTTCTTCGCGCATGATCACCTGCGGGCGCGAGATCGAGAGTTCGAATCCTTCGCGGCGCATGTTTTCGATCAGAACGCCCATCTGGAGTTCGCCCCGACCCGAGACTTCGAACGCTTCACCGCCGGGGGTGTCGGCGATTTTGATCGCGACGTTGGATTCGGCCTCTTTGTAAAGGCGGTCGCGGATCACGCGCGACTGGACCTTTTTGCCGTCCCGACCGGCCAGCGGGCTGTCGTTGATGCCGAAGGTCACGGTGATGGTGGGCGGGTCGATCGGCTGGGCCTCCAGCGGTTCGTCCACCGCAAGCGCACAGATGGTGTCGGCCACGGTGGCCTTGGCCATACCCGCAATGGACACGATGTCGCCGGCCTGCGCCTCGTCGATGTCCTGTTGGGCCAGACCGCGGAACGCCTGAATCTTGGTCACGCGGAACTGTTCGATTTTCTGGCCGATGCGGGAAATCGCCTGCACGGTGGCACCCACTTTGAGCGTACCGGATTCCACGCGGCCGGTCAGGATACGGCCCACGAACGGGTCACTGCCCAGCGTGGTGGCCAGCATGCGGAAATCTTCGTCCTGGTGGTTGACCTGCTTGGGGGCGGGCACATGGTTCACGATCAGGTTGAACAGGGCGTGCAGATCCTTGCGCGGGCCGTCGAGTTCAGCATCGGCCCAGCCGTTGCGCCCCGAGGCATACATGTGCGGGAAATCCAGCTGGTCGTCATTGGCGTCGAGCGAGGCGAAGAGGTCGAAACATTCGTCGAGCGCGCGGTCGGGTTCGGCGTCGGGCTTGTCGACCTTGTTCAGAACGACAATCGGGCGCAGACCCAGCGCCAGCGCCTTGGAGGTCACGAACTTGGTTTGCGGCATCGGGCCTTCGGCGGCATCGACGAGCAGAACCACACCATCGACCATGCTCAGAATACGCTCAACCTCGCCACCAAAATCGGCGTGGCCGGGGGTGTCGACGATGTTGATCCGCGTGCCTTTCCATTCGACCGAGGTCGGCTTGGCGAAAATGGTGATGCCGCGCTCGCGCTCGAGGTCGTTGGAGTCCATGGCACGTTCGGCCACTTCCTGGTTCTCACGGAATGCGCCGGACTGTTTCAGCAGCTCGTCCACGAGGGTGGTCTTGCCGTGGTCAACGTGCGCGATGATTGCAATATTGCGAAGGTCCATACTACATGCCTTTCCTGTTCGCGCCCCGCCTATAGCGTGTTGCGCGAAAAGGCCAGAGGTAAATAGAGCGCCCTTGCGGGCGCGCAGGTTTTGCCGGTCTGACGACCGGCGGTTTGCCTCCGGCGGAGGTATTTTTGACCAAGAAAAAGCCGGGGGGCATCAGGCGTGTGTCAGTGGCCGACGGTTTTCGAGAACATGTTGATCACGAGGATGCCCAGCACGATCAGCCCCAGCCCGAGAACGGCGGGCAGGTCAAGTGACTGTTTGAACACAACATAGCCGATGATCGCGATAAAGACGATGCCCAGCCCCGACCATATGGCATAGGTGATGCCGACGGGCAGGTATTTCAGGGTCATCGACAGAAGGTAGAACGAGATCACATAGGCCACCACCACCAGCACCGAGGGCCAGAGGCGTGTGAACTGCTGGCTGGCCTGAAGCGCAGAGGTTCCGACGGTTTCCATGAACACGGCGGCGATCAGGAACAGGTAGGCATTGTGCATGGGTGGGGTCCTTTGTCGCGAGTCACTGCCTGTTGCTAGCCTGTTTTTGCCGGGGCGGACATCTTTAGCGCGACACGCCGTGCGGATTTTTCGCCCTTTTGTGTGTGGCGCGGCCTATTGGATCAGGTTGTGGGCTTTGCTGGCGGCGGGGTTTTCGAATTCGTAGCCGAACATCTCGATATCGCGGGGGTGGCGGCGGGCCACGATATCAACGCCCTCGCTGTCATATTCGCTGCGGTAATCGCCGAAGAAAGACTGGTTGCGGCGGGTTTTCGGGATATGCAGGCGCAGCCCGTGTTTGGCCTGCAGGCGTTCGAGGTCTTCGACCAGGGCCTCCTGGCGCAGGATATCGGGCACCCTGACAGTCCCTGCTTCATCGACGAACCAGTCCGAGACCTGGTTCAGGTAATACTGGTTGGGTTTGCCGGTGATCAGCGGATCTTGGAGCCAGCGCAGGTAGTCGAGGAACGAAAAATTGCGAAACAGCGCATGTTCGTCGGGCAGGCCCGATTTCTTGCCGTCCGTGTCCTTGCGGATGTAGTTGTACCAGCTCAGGTGCCATTGCCACGGGTTCCGAATGACCGAGAACAGGGCATAGTCGTCCAGCGCCCACCCGTTTTTGCGGAAGGCGTCGCGGTACTGGATATAAGTCAGGTGACCGCGCAGGTCGGGGTGATGCAGGCTGAAACAGGTCTTGAAGCGGCGGCCAAAGGCGCTGCCGATGAATTTGCCGCCGCATTTCGGCGTGTGGATGAACAACATTTTCTTGCCAGCCTTGGGAAAGAGGCGGTCCAGCGGTTTCTGGGGCACATACACGGGCGCTCTCCTTTGCTGCGGCGGCTGCGGGTCTATCGGGATTGGCCCGCGGGCGCGGCCAAGTCAAGCACTCAGCGCGCGATATAGCGGTCGCGGCGATGGTTGGTGAGGATTACGATATTGGTGACGACCGCCCCGAACAGCGACCAGCCGACCACCGGAAGCGGGAACAGCAACAGGGCCAGCGAGAAGACCACCACGTCAAAGCCCAGCTGCACGTGGCCCGCCTTGATGCCGCGCGTATCCTGCAGCCAGACCGCGACGATGCCGACCCCGCCCAGCGTGGCCCCGTGCCGGAACAGCGCCAGGAGACCGGCCCCCGCCGTGACGCCTGCAAGCCCGGCTGCCGCGCCGGGGTGAATACTGCCGATCAGGAACAGCTGTGGCAACACATAGGTCCAGGCGGTGAGCGTGGCGACCGCAGCAAAGGTTTTCAGGGTGAACACCCATCCCATGCGCAGAATGGCCACGGCGTAGAAGGGCAGGTTCAGCACGAAGAACACCGCGCCAAAGGCCCAGTCACCCCAATAGGCGACAAGCAATGACAGGCCCGCGATCTGCCCCGTGATCAACTGGCTGGCCTGCAAGAACTGGACCGACAGGGCCACCAGAAGGGTGCCCACGATCACGCCCTGCACATCCTCAGTCACGGAATGGCGGTCGGCGGGCGGGGTATCAAGCAGGAAGGTCATGTCCTGCATCTGCGCCGATCCTCCGGGTTTGTCCAGAGGGGCAACCCGCGCGCGATGCATAGCCGATATGCGCTGCTCAAAAGCGGGGCATTGCACGGTCGTCAGATGCGAAAAAGCGCATCTGGATTGTCGACCGGCGCGGCAAAAGGCGCTAGGCTTTTTCCAAGAGGCAGGAGGCACGACATGCAATCAGAAAGATCACTCGGGGTTTACGACGCATTTGCAATTGCATGGCGGTTGCGCTGGCCCTTCCTGCTCAGTCACTTGACCTTCAACGTGGTACTGACGGCCTTTCTCGCGCCGCTGGTGGCGATAGTGGTTCGGGTGGCGATTTCACTTTCGGGCAATCCGGCGCTGTCGGATTTCGACATTGCATTTTTCCTATTGTCTCCAGTGGGTTTCGTGGCGTTCCTTATCCTTGCGGGGATTTTTATTTCGCTGATGGTGATGAATTCGTCCTTCATGATGGCGGTGGCGCTGCATGACCGGCGGACCGGGCAGCACCGGTTTCAGGAGGGGCTTTTGCTGGTGGTGCCGCGCCTGCCGCAGATTGCGACCTTCGGCGGCCTTCTGGTCCTGCGGGTGCTGGCGATCACCGTGCCGTTCCTGATCGTGGCGGGGTTGATCTATCAGTTCCGACTGACGGCCTATGACATCAATTATTACCTGACCGAGAAACCGCCCGAGTTTATGACCGCCGTGGCGGCCATTGCTGTGATCCTTGCGGTGATGGGGGTGATCCTTGTGCGGCGGTTGCTGGGCTGGGCGGTGGCTTTGCCGCTGGTGATCTTTGACAAGGTGGCGCCGCGCCAGAGCTTTGCAGCCAGCGAACAACATATGGACGGAGCGCGCCGTATCCTGTTCGTGAAACTGATTGGCTGGGCGATTTCAGGCGCGATCGCGGGCGCGGTCGCCTTTGCGGCTGTCAACTGGCTGGCGGAATGGTCCATCGGCGGGGCGGCCGAGTCGCTGCGTGACCTCGTACGCCTGTTGGTGGTGTTTGGCGTGGTCTGGAGCGTTTTGAACCTGATCGTGTCGACGGTGGTGACCGGGGCGCTGGCGGTGCTGTTGATGGACGAGGCGGGGTGGCCCGGGCAGGCCGCAGCGGCCGGCGCGCCGCCGCGCTGGATCCTGCCCGCCGTGATCGTCGCTTTTGTTGTGACGGCGGGGGTTCTGGCAGGGGCCATTGCCAACCTCAACCAGTTGCGCACCGACCAGCCCGCCGAGGTGATCGCCCACCGGGGCGCAGCGGGCGCGCGGCCGGAAAACACCATGGCGTCGATCGAGAAAGCCCTTGAGGACAAGGCCGACTGGGTCGAGATCGACGTGCAGGAAACCGCAGATGGCGAGGTCGTGGTGATCCATGACAGTGACTTCATGAAAATCGCGGGCGTGGACCTGAAAATCTGGGATGCCACGATGGAGGATCTGGCCGGGATCGACATCGGCAGTTGGTACGCGCCGGATTATGCCGCGGAACGCACGCCGACCCTGTTGCAGGTGCTGGAAGCCGCCAAAGGGCGCAGCAACGTTCTGATCGAATTGAAATATTACGGCCATGATGAGATGCTGGAACAGCGCGTGTCCGATGTTGTCGATGCGGCGGGCATGGCAGACTCGGTCAAGGTCATGTCGCTGAAATATGACGCGGTGAAAAAGATGAAGGGCATCCGGCCCGAGTGGGACACCGGGCTTTTGGCCTCGGCCTCGGTCGGGCGGGTTTGGGACCTTGAGGCGGATTTTCTGGCGGTGAACCAGGCGATGCTGACCCCGCGCCTGTCTCGGGAAATGAAGGCACGCGACAAGGCGCTTTATGTCTGGACGGTGAATGATCCGCTCAGCATGTCGCGGGTGCTGTCGCTGGGGGCGACCGGGCTGATCACGGACGAGCCTGCTCTGGCCCGCGAGGTGATCACCCAGCGCGCGGCCCTCAGCAATGCCGAGCGCCTGGTGCTGGCGATTGGCAGCCTGATGGGTGTGGATCTGGAACAGAAGGTGTATCGTGACAATTCTCCGTAAATTTGTGCTGACCGTGTTGGCGGCCTGCCTTTGGGCGCCGGTCGCAGGGGCCGAAGAGCCCGGCCTGTTCGAACGGCTGGAACTGCGCAACCATGCCAAGCTGGCCGAGGTGCGGAAAGGGGCCGAACTGGCGCCCTTTACCACGGATGGCTGTTCGGGCGGGATGTCGGCGACATGGTCGCTGGTGGCGCGGATGTTCCCCGATTTCGAGGATATCCACCTTGAAACGCCCCCCTGGCAGGGCTGTTGCGTGACTCATGACCGGGCCTATCATCTTGGCAATGCCGATCCTGCGCCCGAGGCCAGTTTTGCAGCACGGCTGGCGGCGGACGAGGCTCTGGCCGCTTGTGTGACCGCAGTGGCCGAAGACCGGCGCGCGGTGTTGCAGTCGGAATACGGGATGAGCGACGCGCAGATCGACATGGCCTATCGGCTGATCGGGTCGGCCATGTATGATGCGGTGCGCTTTGGCGGTGGGCCCTGTTCCGGGCTGCCCTGGCGCTGGGGCTATGGCTGGCCGCAATGTCTTTTGGAATAGGCGGTTGCGTGTGTGGCGATGCCCGATTGGGGGCCAGCCCCCAAACCTCTGCAAAATTGGGGGCCAGCCCCCAAACCCCCGAGGTATTTGACCCAAGAAAAAGAGTAGGGTGACGTCAGCCGTGGGCGGCGAACCAGGCGCGGATGCGCGATTGTAGATGGGTCCACAGGGCAGGCGCGCCCTTGGCCACTTTCCAGCCGACCCGCGCCTCGAGCTGTTCGGCGGTGACCTTGTATTCGGGCCATGTGCCGCCGCCGGTTTCAAGGTTGCAGATCACCGGCTGGACCCTGTCGATGGACTTGGCGAAAACCGCGTCATCCGTTTCAGCCGCTTCGAATTCATCCCAGAGCGCGCGGAATGTGGCGGCCTGATCGGGCGGCAGCAGGTTGAAAATCCGGTCGGCGGCGGCCTGTTCGGCGGCTTCCATCGCGGCGATGTCATGATCGCCGTGGATCGGGCTGTCGCCCACGTCGATTTCCACAAGGTCATGGATCAGCAACATGCGGATCACCCGGTCGATATTGACCGGGCGGGTGGCGTGCTCGGCCAGAACCATCGCATAGAGCGCAATGTGCCAGCTGTGTTCGCCGGAATTTTCACGGCGGCTGTTGTCAAGCAGGCGCGTTGCGCGGATCACCGATTTCAGCCGGTCCGCTTCGTTCAGAAAGGCGATCTGAGCGTCGAGACGATTGGTCATTGCGACCGCAGGGCAAAGCCCTTGGCCTTGAGCCTCGCGGTCAACTGTGCGCGGGCGCGTTCCTCGGCCATGTAAACGCGCACCGCAGTCATGAATGCTTCGTGCATGGTGGACGATGTCGCCTCGAGCGTCTTGGCGATGTCCTGGATCAGTTGGTCATCGTCCATCGCCTTTTGCGCCTCGATCACGTCGAGGGCCAGCTTGTTGGCAAGATCGTCGTAATAGGCCATGGTTTAGCGCGAGGTTTCGGTCAGGCGGCGTTTGACGTAGTCGGAGACGTTGCCGACCATCGTGTCCATGTAGTCTTCGGTTTCGAAGAAATGGCCCGCACCCTCGATCTGCTGGTGGGTGATGGTGATGCCCTTTTGTTCGTGCAGCTTGTTCACGAGGATCTCGGTGTCAGCCGGCGGCGCGACGCGGTCGGCGGTGCCGTTGATGATGAGACCGGACGAGGGGCAGGGGGCGAGGAACGAAAAATCGTACATGTTCGCCGGAGGAGCCACCGAGATAAAGCCGGTGATCTCGGGGCGGCGCATCAGAAGCTGCATGCCGATCCAGGCCCCGAACGAGAATCCGGCCACCCAGCAGTGTTTCGAGTTGTTGTTCATCGACTGCAGGTAATCCAGCGCCGAGGCCGCATCGCTGAGTTCGCCGACGCCCTGATCGTATTCGCCCTGCGACCGGCCCACGCCACGGAAATTGAACCGCAGCACGGTAAAGCCCATGTTGAAGAACGCGTAATGCAGGTTGTAGACAACCTTGTTGTTCATGGTGCCGCCGAATTGCGGGTGCGGATGCAGCACGATCGCAATGGGGGCGTCACGGTCTTTTTGAGGGTGGTAGCGGCCTTCAAGGCGGCCTTCGGGTCCGGGAAAAATGACCTCGGGCATGTGTGTCCCTGTCTCCTGCGGCAAATGTGACAGAAATTCTTGACGAATTTGCTCGGTCACATTAGAACGTTTCTAAACTTGCAGACATATTGTCGAATGCGTTCCTAGCGACTTAAGGGCTGGCGCGCCGCTCGTCAATCAATTCGCTATGGGGTTGTGCCATGAAACTGTCCACCAAGGGGCGCTATGCCGTCGTCGCGCTGGCCGATATCGCGCTGCAGAAGGACAAGCCCCTTGTGTCGCTGTCCGAGATTTCCGAGCGGCAGGACATTTCGCTGGCCTATCTGGAGCAGCTTTTTGTGAAGCTGCGCCGTGCCGGGTTGGTGGAGTCGGTGCGGGGCCCCGGCGGGGGCTATCGCCTGTCACGGCCTGCCGCCGAGATCCGCGTGGTGGATATCCTGTCGGCGGTGGACGAGACCGTTTCAGCACTGCACACCGGTGCGGGCGCCTCGGGCGGCCTGTCCGGGTCGCGGGCGCAGTCGCTGGCCAACCGCTTGTGGGAAGGGCTGTCGGCGCATGTCTACGTCTTTTTGCACCAGACGCGCCTGTCGGATGTGGTCGAAAACGAGCTGGCGCCCTGTCCGGCATTGCCGAATATTTTTGCCGTGGTGGACGAGGCATGAGTTTGCGACGCGACACCCTGCAGGACAGGGCGCGGGATGCAGTCCCGTGCGCCCGTACCGTTGAGGCGAGGGGCGCTGCCCCTCGCGCTCCACGAGGTATTTTGCCCAAGAAAAAGCCCGGGGTGGTGGTGTGATGGCCCGCGTGTATCTTGACCATAACGCCACGACCCCGCTGCGTCCCGAGGCGCGGGCGGCGATGATCGAGGCGATGGACGTGGTGGGCAACCCGTCGAGCGTGCATGCCGAGGGGCGTGCGGCCAAGGCATTGCTGGAACGGGCGCGGGGCGCGGTGGCGTCGGCTTTTGGAGCGGACGGGGCGGACGTGATCTTTACCGCGACGGCGACCGAGGCGGCGGCTTTGGCGCTGCGCGGGCGGGGCCTGCATGCGGGTGACATCGAACATGATGCGGTGGCCGCATGGGTGACATCGGATTTGCCGGTGGGCCGGGATGGCGCAGTGCAGGTGGCTGACCCCGCGCAGACCGCTCTGCAGGCTGCCAATTCCGAAACCGGCATCGTACAGACCCTGCCCGAGGGGCTGGCCGTGAGCGACATGACACAAGCCTTCGGCAAGCTGCCCGTGGCCTTCAACTGGGCCGGTTGCGAGATGGCTCTGATCTCGGCGCACAAGCTGGGCGGGCCGAAAGGGATTGGCGCGCTCGTGGTCAAGCGCGGCACCGATGTCGCGGCCCAGATCAAGGGGGGCGGTCAGGAGATGGGCCGGCGCTCGGGAACGGAAAATATTATTGGCGCAGCGGGGTTTGCGGCCGCTGCAACCGCCGCGGCGCAGGATCTGGCCGCGGGGGTCTGGGACCGGGTTGCATCTCTGCGCGATATGCTGGAAGAGACCCTTGCCGCCGAGACAGAAGATACCATCTTTGTGGGGCAAGGCGGGGCACGGTTGCCCAATACGCTGTGTCTCGCGACACCGGGCTGGAAAGGCGAAACGCAGGTCATGCAGATGGACCTTGCCGGATATGCCATTTCCGCAGGATCGGCCTGTTCTTCGGGCAAGGTCCGCGCCAGCCGGGTGTTGAAGGCGATGGGATATGACGAACAGGTCGCCGCCGGGGCGATCCGGGTCTCTTTGGGGCCCGAGACAACGAAACAGGACGTGATGGGGTTTGCCGACAGATGGCTGACCCAATATCGGAAACACCGCGCCCGAGCGGCGTAAGCGAACAGGAGACGAACATGGCCAGTCTGGACCAGACCACCGAAGTCAAGGAAGGTGTCGATCAGGAAACCGTGGATGCCGTGCGCGAAGTGGGCGGCAAATACAAATACGGTTGGGAAACCGAGATCGAGATGGAATATGCCCCGAAAGGGCTGACCGAGGACATCGTCCGCCTGATTTCGGACAAGAATGAAGAGCCCGAGTGGATGACCGAATGGCGCCTCGAGGCGTATCGCCGTTGGGTGCAGTTGGAAGAGCCGGAATGGGCGATGCTGGACTATCCCGAGGTGGATTTCCAGGATCAGTATTACTATGCCCGCCCCAAGAGCATGGAAGAAAAGCCGAAGTCGCTGGACGAGGTCGATCCCAAGCTACTGGCCACCTATGAAAAGCTGGGAATTCCGCTGAAAGAGCAGATGATCCTTGCCGGTGTCGAAGGCGCAGAAAACGCCCCGGCCGAAGGCCGCAAGGTGGCCGTGGACGCGGTGTTTGACTCGGTTTCGGTGGGCACGACCTTCCAGAAAGAACTGAAAGAGGCGGGCGTGATCTTTTGCTCGATCTCCGAGGCGATCAAGGACCACCCCGAATTGGTCAAGAAATACCTTGGCTCGGTTGTGCCGGTCAGCGACAATTTCTATGCCACGCTGAACAGCGCGGTGTTCTCGGACGGCTCGTTTGTCTACGTGCCGCCGGGCGTGCGCTGCCCGATGGAGCTGTCGACCTATTTCCGCATCAACGCGGAAAACACCGGTCAGTTTGAACGTACCCTGATCATTGCCGACAAGGGATCGTATGTCTCGTATCTTGAAGGCTGTACCGCGCCCCAGCGCGACACCTCGCAGCTGCACGCGGCCGTGGTCGAGATCATCATCGAGGAAGACGCAGAGGTGAAATACTCGACCGTTCAGAACTGGTATCCGGGCGACGAGAATGGCAAGGGCGGTATTTATAACTTCGTGACCAAGCGTGCCGATTGTCGGGGCGACCGCTCCAAAGTGATGTGGACGCAGGTGGAGACCGGGTCTGCCGTGACATGGAAATACCCGTCCTGCATCCTGCGCGGCGACGACAGCCAGGGCGAATTCTATTCGATCGCCATCACCAACAATTATCAGCAGGCCGACACCGGCACCAAGATGATCCATCTTGGCAAGAACACCAAGTCGCGGATCGTGTCCAAGGGGATCTCGGCAGGCTTCGCCCAGAACACCTATCGCGGGCAGGTGTCGATGCACCCAAAGGCCAAGAACGGGCGCAACTATACCCAGTGTGACTCGCTGCTGATCGGTGACAAATGCGGGGCGCATACTGTGCCTTACATCGAAGTGCGCAACAACTCGGCCCGTGTGGAACACGAGGCGACCACGTCGAAGGTGGACGACGAACAGATGTTCTATTGCCGCCAGCGGGGCATGGACGAGGAAGAGGCCGTGGCGCTGATCGTGAACGGCTTTGCCAAGGAGGTGCTGCAGGCGCTGCCGATGGAATTCGCCATGGAAGCCCAACAGCTTGTGGCGATCTCGCTGGAAGGCTCGGTCGGGTAACATGGAGACCCTGAACCAGTTGATGCAGCAATCCGCCGGGGTCGGTGGCGGTGTTGCGATTGGTGCGGCCGTCGGGTTCAGCATCAAGAAACACCGCACCGGATCGACGGACGGCCTGATCGGCGGATCGGTCTTCGTGACGTCGGCGGTCTGCGGCATGGTCGGCATGGG
The DNA here is from genome assembly GCF_040225985.1 of Shimia fortis. Classification (NCBI taxonomy): domain Bacteria; kingdom Pseudomonadati; phylum Pseudomonadota; class Alphaproteobacteria; order Rhodobacterales; family Roseobacteraceae; genus Shimia; species Shimia fortis. The sequence continues at coordinate 78,957 of NZ_JBBPEU010000002.1, read as the reverse complement.
ATGCTACATGCTGGTGCTGTATCTGGGCTTCGGGGGGTAAGCGATGATCGTGACAACCACACCTTCGGTCGAGGGGCGCAAGATCACAGAATATCGTGGCATCGTCGTGGGCGAGGCCATCATGGGCGCAAATGTCGTGCGGGATGTCTTTGCGTCGATCACCGACATCGTGGGCGGCCGCTCGGGCGCCTATGAAAGCAAATTGCAGGATGCGCGCGACACCGCGCTTGGCGAGCTGCGGGCGCGCGCAGAAGCGCTCGGGGCCGACGCCGTGGTGGGTGTCGATTTGGATTACGAGGTTGTGGGCGGGTCGATGCTGATGGTGTCGGCCAGCGGCACGGCAGTGGTTTTGGAGTAGGTCATGGCAGCAAAAGATACGCAAAACACGATTGCCCGGCCCGACCTGACTTTTCCCGACGAGGTGAGTGATTGGGTGCGGTCACACTATGAAAGTGCTGGGGTCATTCTCGAATATGGCTCGGGCGGATCAACCGTGATGGGGTCGGAACTGTCCGGCAAGCACCTGTTCTCGGTCGAATCCGATCGCCGTTGGTATCGCATGATGCTTCGATATCTGCGTCAGGCGGGCACGACATCGCCGGTGAAACTGTCTTATGCCAATATCGGTCCTGTTGGGAAATGGGGGCGTCCGAAAGACGACGAAGGCTGGCGGGGCTATCACCGGTATCCGAACCTGGTTTGGGACAGCGAGGGCTTTCTGGCGCCTGATCTTGTGCTGATAGACGGGCGGTTTCGGGCGGCCTGCCTGATGACGGTGATGCTCCGCACGGAGAAGCCCGTGACCGTGCTGTTCGACGATTATGTCGGGCGCAAACAATATGAACGGGTCGAGCGGTGGCTCAAACCCGTCGAAATCCGGGGGCGCATGGCAAAATTCGATGTGTCCCCGACCGAACTGCCGCGAAAGGATCTGACCGAGATCCTGACGCTTTATACGAAACCGTTTTAATGCCACTGGCATTGTTGGAAATGCGCGAAGGAACAAAAAATGCTGGAAATCAAGAATCTGCACGTCAAACTTGAAGAAGAGGAAAAGCAGATCCTCAAGGGTGTAGACCTCACGGTCGAGCCGGGCAAGGTGCATGCCATCATGGGGCCGAACGGATCGGGCAAATCGACCCTGTCCTATGTCCTGTCGGGGCGTGACGGCTATGAGGTGACCGAGGGCGCGGCGACGCTGGAAGGCGAAGACCTGCTTGAGATGGAAGCAGAAGAGCGCGCGGCAGCGGGCCTGTTCCTGGCGTTCCAGTACCCGGTCGAAATTCCCGGCGTGGGCAACATGACCTTCCTGCGCACCGCCGTGAACGCCCAACGCAAGGCGCGCGGCGAAGAGGAAATGAGCGCGACCGACTTCCTCAAGGAAGTGCGCGCCAAGGCCAAGACCCTAAAGATCGACGCCGACATGCTCAAGCGTCCGGTCAACGTGGGCTTCTCGGGTGGTGAGAAAAAGCGCAACGAAATCCTGCAGATGGCGATGCTGGAGCCCAAGATGTGCATCCTGGACGAAACCGACTCGGGCCTCGACGTGGACGCGATGAAGCTGGTGTCGGAAGGCGTGAACGCCCTGCGCGACGCCGGTCGCAGCTTCCTTGTCATCACTCACTACCAGCGCCTGCTGGACCACATCAAACCCGACGTGGTGCACATTATGGCCGATGGCCGCATCGTGAAATCGGGCGGTCCCGAGCTGGCGCTCGAAGTGGAACATAACGGTTATGCAGACATTCTGGCGGAGATCGCATAATGGCTCTTTCGCAACCCAAACAGGACGCCACCGAGGCGCGCTTGTCGGCGATGACGCTGCCCGAGGGCGGTGCATGGCTGACCGAGGCACGCGGGGCCGCCTTGACGCGGCTGCGCGAAATGGGCCTGCCGGCCCGTCGCGACGAATACTGGAAATACACCCGCCCCGACACGCTGACCGCGTCCGAGGTCACACCCGCAGCGGTGTTCGACCATGGCGAGTCGCCGGTCTTTGGCGACATTGATCGTCTGAAAGTCGTGTTCGTGGACGGTGTGTTCGACCCCGAACAGTCGGATGATCTGGAAGGCGAGAACCTGACCATTGAACGGCTGGCCGATGTGGCCGCGTCGGATATTCACTGGGCCAAGGATCTTTATGGCGTGCTGGAAGCCAAGGGGCAGGATCCCGTGGAGCGCCCGCTGGCCGCGCTGAACTCGGCCTATGCCACCGATGGCGTGGTGATCCGCGCCACGGGCAAGGTTTCGCGCCCCGTGAGCCTGATTTATCATCACCAGTCCGAAACCTCGGATGCGATCCTGCACCATGTCATCAAGCTGGATGAAGGTGCGGACCTGACCCTGCTGGAAAACGGCCCGGCTGCGGCGCGGTTCAACAAGGTGATGGAAGTGGACGTGGCCGACAATGCCGGGTTCCACCATGTGCGTGCGCAGGGGCGGGACCATGAACGCCGCGCGGCGACCTTCATGTTTGGCCGTCTTGGCACGGAAAGCACCTTCAAATCCTTCACGCTGACCGTGAACGGCGTGATGACGCGCAATGAATGCGTGCTGGAACTGACCGGTGACGACGCGATTGCACATGTCGCGGGCGCAGCACTGGGGGATGGCGATTTCCACCATGACGACACCGTGTTTATCACCCATGACGCGGTGAATTGCGAAAGCCGCCAGGTGTTCAAGAAGGTGCTGCGCAACGGTGCGACCGGCGTGTTCCAGGGCAAGATCCTCGTGCAGCCGGATGCCCAGAAAACAGACGGCTACCAGATCAGCCAGTCGCTGCTTCTGGACGATGACAGCCAGTTCTATGCCAAGCCCGAGCTTGAAATCTATGCCGATGACGTGGCCTGTTCTCACGGGTCCACTACCGGCGCGATCGACGAAGAGGGCCTGTTCTATCTGCGCGCCCGTGGTGTGCCCAAGGATATCGCGACCGATCTGATGACGCTGGCCTTTCTGGCCGAAGCGGTGGAAGAGATCGAAAGCGAGGAACTGGCCGACGAGATCACCAGCCGACTTGAAGGCTGGCTCGTACGTCGTCGGCAGGGCTAGGGGACGGGCCGCATGTCGGTGATCCGTGATATCGGGGCGACCTATGCCGGCCCCCACAAGGTGGTGGCCCGGCATCTGGCCGTGGGGCCGCGTGAAGACCGGGCGCTGGTCATCCTGATTGCGGCCTGCGCCCTGTTTTTCGTGTCGTCTTGGCCGATCAATGCGCGGATTGCTCATCTGGAAGGCAAAGAGCTGAACCCGCTTCTGGGCGGGTCGCTCATGGCGTGGATCTTCATGGCGCCGCTGGCCTTTTACGTGCTGTCCTTTGTCGTGAAGATCGTGCTGTCGCTGTTCGGCTGGAAAGGCGGCGCCTATGGCAGCCGCATCGCTCTGTTCTGGGCGCTTTTGGCGGCATCGCCAGTGGTGTTGCTGAACGGGCTTGTGCTGGGCTTTATCGGGCCCGGCATTCAGGCGCAGATCGTCGGACTGATCTGGTTCGTGCTGTTCATGTGGTTCTGGATTTCGGGTCTGTTTCAGGCCAACAGGAGTGCTGCCGCATGATGCCGTTTCTGACTGCGCTTCTGGTCCAGACCCTTCGCGCGCCGGCTGAGGCGGGCCGCACGCTCTGTGCGCTGAACCTCAATCGCGAGATGGGGTGGAGCGCGCTGTTTCTGGCCTGTATTCTGAACACGCTGGCCTATTTCGCCTCGATCAGCCTGTTTCCGGTCCCATCCGAGGCGATGCTGCCCATGATGGCAACGCCGATCCTGACGCTGATCACGCTGTTTTCGGCGATGACCGTGACCGTGTTTGCGCTGTTCTGGACCGGACGCATTCTGGATGGCGAAGCGCGCTTCGGCGATATCCTGACCATGATTGCCTGGATGCAGTTCCTGCGCGTGCTTGTACAGGTCGCCACCATTGTCCTGATGTTTGTTCTGCCCAGCCTGGCCTATGTTCTGGTCATGGGGGCGGGTCTCTACGGGATTTGGATCATGGTGCATTTTCTTCAGGTGGCACACGGGTTTGACGGCCTGGGCAAAGCCATCTTCACACTTGTTTTGGCCGTCCTCGGCATGACCATGGGCCTGTCCCTGTTCCTGTCTGTGATGGGCGTCACCGCCATGGGAATAAGCTGATGTATGACGTGAACGATATCCGCCGCGATTTTCCGATCCTGTCGCGCGAGGTCAACGGCAAGCCGCTGGTCTATCTTGACAACGGGGCGTCGGCGCAGAAACCGCAGGTGGTGATCGACGCGATCACCAATGCCTATGCCCATGAATATGCCAATGTGCACAGGGGTTTGCACTATCTTTCTAACCTTGCCACCGACAAGTACGAGGCCGTGCGCGGCATCATTGCGCGGTTCCTGAATGCCAAATCCGAAGACGAGATCGTTCTGAATTCGGGCACCACCGAGGGCATTAATATGGTCGCCTATGGCTGGGCCATGCCGCGGATGCAGGCGGGCGACGAGATTGTCCTGTCGGTGATGGAGCACCACGCCAATATCGTGCCGTGGCATTTCCTGCGCGAACGGCAGGGCGTGGTGATCAAATGGGTAGATGTGGATTCTACCGGTGCGCTTGACCCGCAGGCGGTGATTGACGCGATCGGCCCGAAAACGAAACTGGTCGCCGTCACGCAATGTTCAAACGTGTTGGGCACGATGGTCGACGTCAAGGCAATCACCGAAGGCGCCCATGCCAAGGGCGTGCCGGTTCTGGTTGATGGTTCGCAAGGGGCGGTGCACGGGCCTGTGGATGTGCAGGAGATCGGCTGCGATTTCTACGCGATCACCGGCCACAAACTGTACGGGCCTTCGGGGTCGGGGGCGATCTATTGCAAAGCCGAACGCATGGCCGAAATGCGCCCCTTCATCGGCGGCGGCGACATGATCAAGGAGGTCTCGAAAGACGCGGTGGTCTATAACGATCCGCCGATGAAATTCGAGGCCGGCACACCGGGGATCGTGCAGACCATCGGTCTGGGCGTTGCGCTGGACTACATGATGGGCTTGGGGATGGAAAACATTGCCGCCCACGAGGCCGGTTTGCGCGACTATGCGGTGCAGAAATTCGCAGGCCTGAACTGGATGCAGGTGCAGGGCACCACGGCAGACAAAGCCGCGATCTTCTCGTTCACGCTGGATGGGGCGGCACACGCGCATGACATCTCGACGATTCTCGACAAGAAGGGCGTCGCGGTGCGGGCCGGGCATCATTGTGCCGGTCCTTTGATGGATCACCTCGGGGTTTCGGCCACCTGTCGCGCGTCGTTCGGGCTCTATAACACCACCGACGAGGTCGACACGCTGATCGAGGCGCTGGAACTGGCGCACGAGTTGTTCGCCTGACGAAAAACCGATTGCGGGGGGCGGCAAGGCTGGCTATACCCCCGCATAACGCACCTTTAGCTCAGCTGGATAGAGCGCTGCCCTCCGAAGGCAGAGGCCAGAGGTTCGAATCCTCTAAGGTGCGCCACTTTTCTTTCGATATTTCAGGTATCTGTTGCGGGCGCATCGCGTTGCCGCCGGTTTACGCACGCCGTGGCTTTGCGAACGCCCTGCATTGGGGCAATATGCGCGTGAAGGGGTCTGGACAGGGCCAAGAGGCACGGGCGTATGCGGACAGGATGGATCAGGGTAGGGGCACTGACCGCCGGGATGGCGGCGACGGCGCTTTGGGCCGATCCCGACCGTGACGCCGGCGACACCGTGTCGCCGAATATCCGTCTATATGGGCATTTCACGCCCTCGATCCTGTCGATTGATGATGGTGTGGACACCTATACCAACCTCGTCGATAGCGCCCATTCCGGCGGACGGATTGGCCTGTGGTGGGACAATGCCTTTGGTGAGCCGCGCCTGCAGTTCAATGCCGAGTTTTCCCTGGGGCTGCGGTCGTCCTCGGCGATCAGTCAGGGGGCTGTGCCGCCGCTGATCGACTTTGGCACCTACAGTGTGCGCAAGTTCGAACTGGTCTACACCGCGGGAAACTGGGGCAGGGTCTCGGTCGGGCAGGGATCTATGGGGTCGGACGGGGTGACCGAATCCGACCTGTCGGGCACCGGTCTGGCGACCCATGTCGGCATCACCGACACGGCGGGGGGCTATCTGTTCCGCACGGCCGCCGGAACGATATCCACCCTGCGGATCAAGGATGTCTTTCCCACATTTGATGGCGGGCGCACGCGGCGTCTGCGCTATGACAGCCCTGATCTGAACCTGTCCTATTTTGGGCAGTTGCGCTTTGCTGCCTCGGTCGGGGTCGAGGATATCGGGAGGATTGAAACCCTCAACGATGCGTTGTCGGATGTGGGGGTGTTCTATAGCAACCGTCTGGGCACGTTCGATATCGCGGGCAGTGCGGGGCTTTCCCTTGCCGAGACGGCCACCGGCCGCGAACCCCAGATCGCCGGATCGTTCAGCGTGTTGCATGCGCCCACCGGGCTGAACGTGACCGCAGCGTCGGGCAGCCGGAACAATGGCGGCTCTTACGGCTATACCAAGATCGGCATCCGGCGGGATTGGTTCGATGTGGGCGAGACCCGGCTTTCGCTCGATCTTTATGAGGGGATCGACACGTTCGGGGCCGGCACGCGTACGCGGTCCGTTGGGCTTGGGCTGGTGCAGGATCTCGAAGCACAGAATGTCGAGGTCTTCCTTGGCCTGCGTGAATTTTCGGCCGATGGCACGGGCGCGGTGCGCTATCGCGACATGCGGTCGGTGATGTTCGGACTGCGCTGGAAATTCCGCAAACTGCAAAACCGCCGCAGTGTTTTCGAGGGAATGTGGCAGGGCTGAGCGAAACCTGTCTGACAGGGGCGAAAACCTGTGCAATGCCTCTTGCGCAGGGCGCGCGGGACCAATAGAAGGGCAAAAATTTTCGCCCGCGCGCGGACCCGCGCGCCGTTAACCTATGGGGAACCGACATGCAGGTCACCGAGACTCTCAACGAAGGTCTGAAGCGCGCTTACGCGATCACCGTCACTGCCGCCGAGCTGGACGAGAAAGTCAATGAAAAGCTGACAGAAGCTCAGCCCGAAATCGAAATGAAGGGCTTCCGCAAAGGCAAGGTGCCGATGCCGCTTCTGAAAAAGCAGTTTGGCGAGCGTCTGCTGGGCGAGTCGATGCAGGAAGTGATCGACGGTGCGATGAACAAGCACTTCGAAGACTCGGGCGACCGTCCCGCCCTGCAGCCCAAGGTCGAGATGAAAAACGGCGAAGACTGGAAACCCGGTCAGGACGTTGAAGTCACCATGGAATACGAAGCCCTGCCCGAAATCCCCGAGCTGGACCTGTCGGGCATCTCGCTTGAGAAAATGGTTGTAAAAGCCGACGACGCCGCCGTCGACGAGGCGCTGGCCAACCTTGCCGAAACCGCGCAGGATTTCAAAAAGCGCCGCAAAGGTTCCAAGGCGAAAGACGGTGACCAGGTGGTCATGGACTTCGTTGGCAAGATCGATGGCGAAGCCTTTGAAGGTGGTTCGGGCGACGACTTCCCGCTGGTTCTGGGGTCGAACCAGTTTATCCCCGGCTTTGAAGAGCAACTGGTCGGCGTGAAAGAAGAGGAAGAGAAGGACGTGACCGTCTCTTTCCCCGAAGATTACCAGGCCGAGCACCTGGCCGGTAAAGAAGCCGTGTTCACCTGCACCATCAAGGAAGTGAAAGAGCCGGTTGCGGCGGAAATCAACGACGAGTTGGCGCAGAAATTCGGCGCGGAAGACCTGGCCGCTCTGAAAACGCAGATCGGCGAGCGTCTGGAAGCAGAATATGCCGGTGCCGCCCGCGCCGTGATGAAGCGCGCCCTGCTGGACAAGCTGGACGAGATGGTGTCGTTCGACCTGCCGCCGTCGCTGGTCGAGGCCGAAGCCGGTCAGATCGCGCACCAGCTGTGGCACGAAGAGCACCCTGAAGTGACCGATCACAACCACGGTGAGATCGAGCCGACCGAAGAGCACACCAAACTGGCCGAGCGCCGCGTCCGTCTGGGCCTGCTGCTGGCCGAAATGGGCCAGAAAGCCGAGGTCGAAGTGACCGACGCCGAGATGACCCAGGCGATCATGAACCAGGCGCGCCAGTACCCGGGTCAGGAACGTCAGTTCTTTGAATTCATCCAGCAGAACCAGCAGATGCAACAGCAACTGCGCGCGCCGCTGTTTGAAGACAAGGTTGTCGATCACGTGTTCGACCAAGCCACCATCGCCGACAAGGAAGTCACCAAAGACGACCTGCAAGCGGCTGTCGAGGCCCTGGAAGACGAATAAACACGCCCTTTCCACTGAGGAAAAGCGTGGGGTCCGGTACCGAACAGGTGCCGGGCCTTTTTCTTTGCACGTTGTGTCTATGCGACAGTGGGATGTGAAGCGTGGCGGCTAGCGGATTGAAACAGTGCGGAAAATTAGGGTTCGCGCCGCGCGTCTGCAACCGCGCGGCGGTGTAAAACCATGCAACCTGCGACAATCCCGCACAGGGGCGGAATTCTGTGCTAGGCTTTCCCCGTTTGCAGACAGGGAGGAAGGTCATGACAAACAAACTGTTGGCGGAATGTTTCGGAACATTCTGGCTGGTCTTTGGCGGATGCGGCAGCGCCGTTCTGGCCGCGGGTGTGGCCGATGTGGGCATCGGGTGGCTGGGGGTCAGTCTGGCCTTTGGTCTGACTGTGCTGACCATGGCCTATGCTGTCGGCCATATCTCGGGCGGGCATTTCAATCCGGCGGTGTCGCTGGGTCTGATGATCGCGGGACGGTTTGAAGCCAAGGAACTGGTGCCTTACTGGCTGGCACAGGTGGTGGGCGCGGTGATCGCCGGAGGGGTTCTCTATGCGATTGTCTCGGGCGCACCGGGGTTTGAAGGCGCGGGCAGTTTTGCATCGAACGGCTATGGCGAGGCGTCGCCGCAGGGCTATACGATGATGGCGGGCCTTATTGCCGAGGTTGTCCTGACGGCGTTCTTCCTGATCATCATTCTGGGCGCGACGTCGGAAGGGGCGCCCGCCGGGTTCGGGCCGATCGCGATCGGTCTGGGGCTGACACTGATCCACCTGATCTCGATCCCGGTCACCAATACCTCGGTCAATCCGGCGCGGTCGACCGGCGTGGCACTGTTTGCCGATGCGCCTGCGCTGGCGCAGCTCTGGCTCTTCTGGGTGGCTCCGCTGATTGGCGCGGCGCTTGGGGCGATCCTGTGGAAACTGGTGACGTCGGACGAATAATCCGACGAGACGCTACGAAAGAATTGCAGAGGCGGGGTGGGTTGCTAGGCTTTCCTGACAGAAGAGGAGACTGTTCATGGCCCATCTCGCCTTTGACAAAGAAGATTTCGACGCTTTCAAGGCCAATGACAGGCCGGGTCCGATCCACATGCTGAACCTTGTCAAACTGCATGACACGGCGCGTTATGAGGACGGCACCGAAGTCACCGGCGCCGAAGCCTATGCTGCCTATGGGCGTGAAAGCGCGCCGGTTTTTCAACGGCTTGGCGGTCGGATCGTCTGGCGCGGCAAGATGGAGCAGATGGTCATCGGCCCCAAGGACAACGAGGACTGGGATCTGTGCTTCATTGCGGAATACCCTTCGGTACAGGCCTTTGTCGATATGCTGAAAGACCCCGACTATCGCAAGGCGATGGTGCACCGGCAGGTGGCGGTTGCGGATTCGCGGCTGGTCCGAATGCAGCCGGCGGACACGGGCGGCACTTTCGGCGAATGATCAGGTTTTGAGACCGGTTTCCTCCAAGAGACCAAGACGCTTGGCCTCGTAGTAATAGCCGCGCGCATACCAGTTGATCGCGCCGTCAATATCCCCGCCTGACACAAGCCATGCGCCGCGCAGGTATTTACCGGCATATTTCAGGTTGGTTTCGGCATCCAGAAGATCTTTGGGCTGGCCCTCGAATCCCATGGAGCGCGCGGTGGCGGGCAGGATTTGCAACAGGCCGTAATAGGGACGGTTCACCGCCCAGGGCCGGTGCGTGCTCTCGCGGATGGCCAGCTTGTGCAAAAGTTCCGGCGGCAGCTCGTAATGGCGTGCATATTTGTTGATCAGCACGCGCAGTTCCGGCGTCTCGTTCGGATAGAGCGGCGGGTTGAACTCTTGCCGTTCAAGTTTTTTGGCTCGACGCCCGCCGCCGCCACACGCGGCGACAGGGATTGCAAGGCCAAGGCCGAGAAAAGCGCGTCTGGACAGTCTGAACATTCGGGCACCCGTTGTTTTGCCGGCAGGATAGATCGGCGATGCACCGGCGCAATTGGCGATCTGCGACACCGGCACAAACCCGCCATTGCGCGACGGGGCCGATCTTAGTGCCCGCCCGAGAACACCAGCGTCTTGAAGGGCAGCAACACCGACCGGAAACGCAGGATCAGCGCATGGGCCAACCCGACCGTGTCGATGATATGCAGCCCGATATACCGGCCCATGCCGATGTCGGGGTCCTGAAGGCGGTCATGGTTGCTGGTGTAGGCGTTCACCTCGCAGCGGCTGCCCGGCGGGATGTTGTCGGCCTGTCCGGCATAAAGCGGTTCCAGATAGGCGACAATCGTACCCGGGCGCGGGGTGTCCTGTGGGTCGCGCAGCCGGTCGCTGGGGCGGATCTGGCCTGCCGGGATCACGTCCTGCACATCAACGATCACCATCGGAATGATCTTGAGAGGGTGCGAGAGGCAGGACATTTCCGCCACCATGCCCGGCTTGATGATCTGTGCCGCAAGCTGGCCGAACCCGGCCTGGAACCGGCCCTGGCCGCTGTCGCTTGGCACCAGAATGCCCGCCGGGCGCAATACGGGGTTGATGAAATCCCCGACCCGCAGGTCGAACTGTTCCACCCGCCCGTCGGTGCCCGCATAGACCGTCATCTTGGAAAGCTCGACCTCGGCCTGATGCAGGGCCGCCTCGGCGCTCTGGCGTTGGGCCGGAATCTGCGCCTCAAGGCGGTGGGTGGCCGAGGTGACACCGGATTTGGCGGCCTCGATCCCGGCCAGGCGTTCGTTCACGAGGTTTTCCAGCCGTTCAACCTCGCGCGCGGAGACCGCGGCCGAGTTTTCGCGGAACAGCGTGTCCTTGCGCACGAATTCATCCATGGCCTGTTCATGGGCCGCGATCGCGGCATCAAGGTTGGCCTGCGCAAGCCGCAGGTCGTCGCGTGCCAGAATTTCGGCGGCTTCCAGTTCGACCAGATTTGCGCTGGCCGTGGCCTCTGCGGCCCGCTGGCGGCTGTCATCCAGCCGGAAGATCGGTGCACCCGCCGCAACGGTCTGGTTGTTGTCAACCATGACTTCGACAACCCGTCCGCTGAGTTCGGGCAGGATCGTCACGGTGCGGAAATAGGACGAGACATTCTGCGTCGAGGGGTGGAAATAGAGGATCAGCGTGATCAGGGTCGTGGTCAGAACGAAACAGGCGCTCAGCCCGTAGCGCAGTTCGTACCACATTGAAAACAGGGTTATTTCCTGACCAATCCTCTTGCCTTGCCGGTAACGGCGAAACAGGTAATCGGGCAGGATGGTAAGCATCGAGCAGACAAGGAATTCCAGCATGGATCAGGCCTCCTCGGATTTCTGGGCGGGGGCCGCATCATGCGATTTGGCCGCGGAGTCCGGTTCCGGGTGCGGCGATGTACGCCCGGAAACCGCATCCGCGATCCGGTCCAGCGGCGTCTGGTAATCGGGTATCTGGATCACTGCCAGCAACAGCGCGGCCACCCAGTAAAGGTTGTTATGGGTGAACAGCGCGATCAGCCCCAGAATGCCCACGATCTGAAGCTGGGTCGCCCCGACCTTGTGGGCCAGTTGTTCGGGCAGAGAGTGCAGGCGCAGGAACAGGGTGATCAGGATAAACACCAGCACACTGACGAAAAGCACCATGTGGATCAGCATCGGGTCGTGGCCGGTGGCATCGGGCAGAAAACCGGGAAGATGGGCGGGGGCCATGGGGTGCAGCGTGGCGGCGGTGGGGTCTGACATGAGGAACCTGCGTGAAGTGTAAAATCAGCGTTGAAAAGCGATGGGCCCGCAGAGGGTAGGAAAGTGGATATAAAAAAACCGGCACGTTTGCACGTGCCGGTTTTGATATCTTTGGGTCGACTCTGTCGATTAGGCCTTGGTGTCTTCCTCGGCAGCTTCTGCTGCGTCTTCGGGAGTCGCGACCAGGTCGGAATCTTCGTCAGCCGCGGCGCCGATGTCTTCAAACAGCTCGGCAATTTCGAATTCTGCTTCGGCTTCTGCTTCGGCAGCCAGTTCCTGGATCGATTTGCCCGAGGCTTGCAGCTCGGCTTCTTCTGCCGAACGGGCCACGTTCAGCTGAATGGTGACGTCGACTTCGGGGTGCAGCATGACGTGAACGTCGTGCAGGCCCAGTTCCTTGATCGGACGCGACAGGACAACCTGTTTCTTGTCGACCGAGAAGCCACCTTCCGATGCGGCGTCTGCGGCGTCACGCGGGGTGACCGACCCGTAGAGGGCGCCAGCGTCCGATGCCGAACGAATCACGATGAACTGTTGTCCGTCAAGCTTTTCGCCCAGAGCTTCGGCTTCTTTTTTGGTTTCGAGGTTGCGCGCTTCCAGCTGTGCCTTTTGCGCTTCGAAGTTCGCCACGTTGGCGGCCGAAGCTGTCAGGGCCTTGCCTTGCGGCAGCAGGAAGTTGCGGGCGTAGCCGGGTTTCACGTCAACGACGTCACCCATCTGGCCCAGTTTGGCAACGCGCTCAAGCAGGATAACTTGCATGTCAGATACTCCTTACTTCACAGCGTAGGGCAGCAGGGCGAGGAAGCGGGCGCGCTTGATCGCACGGGCCAGTTCACGCTGCTTCTTGGCCGAGACGGCGGTGATGCGCGACGGCACGATCTTGCCACGCTCAGAGATGTAGCGTTGCAGCAGACGGGTGTCTTTATAGTCGATCTTCGGTGCGTTGTCGCCCGAGAAGGGGCAGACCTTGCGACGGCGGAAAAACGGTTTTGCAGCCATGGTTTAGTGTCCTTTCTTCAAGCGATGATCAGCGGCGCTCGCGACGGTTGTCGCGTTCGTCACGTTTCTGCATCTGGACCGAGGGGCCTTCGGCGTGCTCGTCGACCTTGATGGTCAGGACGCGCATCACGTCATCATGCAGACGCATCAGGCGTTCCATTTCCTGAACGGCAGCCGACGGTGCGTCGGTGCGCAGGAAGGCATAGTGGCCCTTGCGGTTCTTGTTGATCTTGTAGGCCATCGTTTTGACGCCCCAGTATTCGCTGTCGACGACTTTGCCGCCATTGTCAGCGAGGACGGTGCCAAAATGTTCGATGAGGCTTTCTGCTTGCGCGTTGGACAGGTCCTGGCGCGAGATGAATACATGCTCGTAAAGGGGCATGCGAACTCCATTCATGTTCAGGCGCATTTCAAAGAGCGGGGCATCTCGCCTTTCGCACCCCACCCACGAGAGACTGCGCGGTTCATAACTTTGCGAAAGGATGGCGCTGTATAGCCGAAATTGACCGGGGCGCAAGGCTTGATTGCCCTTTTGCGGAATGCCGCCGAGAGACCGGACAGAGCAGTCCGGGGCAGGGTATTTCCCCACTCGTGCCTCATTCTTGCCCGATTTCACAACCATGCTGGTTTCAGTTGAATTTGAACCCGCGAACCAAGGAGTCTCAGGGGATGGCTGCCGCTTCGGAATACCTTACCCAAATGCATGTGAAAACCGCGACCAAACCGGGTGCGGGACATACGATGCCGGTACGTATGGCCTGTATCGTGTTCGGCTTTGGCTTTATCTGGGCCGGGGCGGGGCTGTGGCTTGTGCCCGGGCCCGAGCTTGAGGCGTCTGTGCTGGCGGCCAAGATGATCCTGTCGGTGCTGATGGTGACGGCCGGGGTCGGCATGACCCATATCGCCACCGAGAAAGCCGAGCAGGATCTGCACTTCGATCCGCGCCACCGCCAGATCCATCTGGTGGAGACCATGCCGCGCGGGCGCACGAAGATCGTGAAAACCGTCAACTACGAAGACATTGGTCGCGCCGACGTCACCGACAGCTGCCTGTCTTTCCTCGATCACACCGGCAAGCCGATGCTGGAACTGCCGCTGGACGGTCCGCATGCGCGCCTTGATGCCATCGCCCGTCTGCGCAGCCAGGCACTCATCACTTCGTGATGTTCATTCTTCCACATCTGATGTGAAATTCTGGAGAATTGAGAGCTACGCCCAAAGGACACACATAGGGTACATCAACACTGCACCCTATGGAGTCCCATGATGAAGCTTCCCTTTCTCGCCGCCGGTCTGATCGCTGCCGCCGGATTTGCAACCGCGGAACCCGCGAAATACACGCTGGATGCCAGCCACAGCCAGATTGTGTTCAGCTATAACCACCTTGGGTTTTCGACCACTTACGGCATGTTCTCGGGCTTTGAAGGTGAGATCATGTTCGATCAGGAAAACCCCGCTGCGTCTTCGGTCACTGTGTCGATGCCCGTGAAATCGATGTTCACCGGCTGGGAAGAGCGCGACGCGCACTTCATGTCCGAAGATTTCTTTGGCGCGACGGATGGTGATCTCGTAACCTTCACCTCGACCGCGATCGAAGTGACGGGCGACACCACGGCCAAGATCACTGGCGACCTGACCCTGAACGGCATGACCAAGCCGGTCGTGCTGGACGCCACGCTGAACCAGGTTGCGAAACACCCGATGGCAGGCAAGGACTGGGCCGGGTTCGACGCGACCACCACCCTCAAGCGCAGCGATTTCGGCGTCGACAAGTTTGCCCCCTTCGTCAGTGACGATGTCGAGGTGATGATCTCGATCGAGGCAATGAAAGCCGAATAAGTTCAGACACATACGCCTTGCGAAGGGCCGCCGGGGATCACCGGCGGCCTTTTTTTGTGTGCGCACGGGGTGCGCCGGTGGCGTAACGGCTACAAAAAAGGCCCGCCACGCAGGCAGGCCCTCCTTGGGTCTTGTCCTTGGGATATCATCCACGCATGGCGGTCAGGGTCACCTCGATCTCCACTGGAAAGCCAAGCGAGCTTTCGTCGGGCATGTTGGTGCCGATCCCGAAATCAAGCCGGTTCAGCGTGGTCTGTCCCTGCATCGTGGCGGTGTCGCCTTTGATGGTCAGGGCAAAGGGCAGGGTGACGGGAACGGTCATGCCCTTCAACGTCAGAGTGCCCTTGGCAACATAGCCTTGTTCGGCGGCCATCAGATCGGCGGCAAAGTTGGCGGTTGGATGTGCGGCGACGTCAAAGAAATCCGCGCCGAGGGCCTGATCCGTGACCGATCCAAGCGTGAGCGAGTCGATGGCCACGGTCACTGCGACATCACCGTGACGCCCGTCCGTGGCGGTCTCGTCAAAACTGATGGCGGCGGTCCAGTTGCCAAAGCTGCCAGTGACCTCGGACCCGAACTGCACCACGGACAGGGACAGGGTGCCTTCCTGCACCTGCCAGTCCGACGGCACGGCCTCAAGCTGGGCGGTGGTGGCGGGTTTGTCGGTGCCAAGCCCTGTGACCACGCCCGCCGTGAGAGCCACGACCCAGATCACCAGCGCGGTGACAAAGGGGGCGCGGGAATGGGTTTCGGGCATCGGGTCGGGGGCGGTGTTGCGGCCCGGCAGCATCCGTTGCAGCGTCTGGTCACGGTCAATAACAAAGTGTTTCATCGCCCCGCCCACATGGGCCAGGATCGACAAGCCCAGAACGATGATAAAGGCAAAGTGCAGGTTGGCTGTCAGGTGGGCCAGCGTTTCGGATTTCGGCACGAGCGGCAAATCCTGCCCAAGCGGCCACAGGATCGGGGCGAAGCCCGTGGTCGCCGCGTGGTGGATCCAGCCGGTCAGCGGCACCATCAGCATTGCGCCATAAAGCAGCCAGTGCACCAGATGCGCGCCGAACGCCTCGAGCCGGTTGTCGGCGTTCAGAAGGCCCGGGCGGGTCTGGGTCAGCGCCCAGAGGATACGCAAAATCGCGGTAAAGAAGGCCGCGATCCCGACAGTCTTATGCAGGCTGAACAGCATCGCCTTGCGGGCCAGCTGCTCTCCGTCGGCATAAGGCGCGTTTTCCGCAATCAACCCCAGCGGCAGCGCCGTCAGGATCAAAAGGGCCGTCAGCCAGTGAAAGGTCTTGGTCAGGCCACCATATTGGCGGGTCGTGTTGGTGAGGGGCATGAAAGGGCTCCGCAATGTCGTGTTCTGTCCAAGATAGGGGGCTTGCTCCCGCTTGAACACGGCGCAAACCGCACAGGCCCCGTGCAAGGATGCGCAAGGCCGTTGCACCGCTGGGCAGGGCGGGGTATCCCAACGGCAGACGTAAAGTAAACGAGGTATCAGATGAGCCGCGCATTCGTATTTCCCGGGCAGGGTGCCCAAACCATCGGAATGGGCAAGGCCCTTGCCGACGCCTATCCGGCGGCCAAGGCCGTTTTCGACGAGGTGGACGAGGCTTTGGGCGAAAAGCTCAGCGCCCTGATCTGGGAAGGCGAGCAGGATCAACTGACCCTGACGCAGAACGCGCAACCGGCGCTCATGGCGACCTCGCTGGCGGCGATGCGCGCGCTGGAATCCGAAGGCGTGACGATTGACGCGGCCTCTTACGTGGCGGGGCATTCTCTGGGCGAATATTCGGCGCTGGCCGCCGCCGGATCGCTGAGCGTGGCGGACACCGCGCGCCTGCTGCGCACACGCGGCGAAGCCATGCAGGCCGCCGTGCCCGTGGGCGTGGGTGCCATGGCCGCGCTTCTGGGGCTGGATTTTGCCACTGCGCGCGATGTCGCGGCGGCGGCCTCGGAAGGCGAGATCTGCCAGGCGGCGAACGACAATGATCCGGGGCAGGTCGTGGTCTCGGGCCACAAGGGCGCTGTGGAACGCGCGGTCGAACTGGCCAAGGAACAGGGTGCCAAGCGCGCCGTGCTCCTGCCGGTTAGCGCGCCTTTCCATTGTGCGCTGATGAAACCGGCCGCCGAAGCCATGGCCGAGGCGCTGAGCCATGTCGATCTGCAGGAGCCGAAGGTGCCGGTGGTGGCCAACGTGATCGCTGAGCCGGTCAAGGATGCGGCCACGATTCGCGCACTGTTGGTCGATCAGGTGACAGGGTCCGTGCGCTGGCGCGAGTCGGTGGCCTGGATGAGCCAGAACGGCGTTACCGAGGCGTGGGAGATCGGCGCGGGCAAGGCGCTGTCGGGGATGATCCGCCGGATCGACCGCGCGATTGTCTGCAAGGCCGTCGGCACGCCCGACGACGTCAAGGCCGCCGCCGAGAGCCTGAACAACTGATCCGCGCAGAAGATTTGGGATATATTCCGGAACCGACCGCCAAAGCGGGCGTTCTGGACGAAGAAGGAAAAGTAAATGTTTGATTTGACTGGAAAAACGGCGCTGGTGACTGGCGCGTCTGGCGGTATTGGCGGGGCCATTGCCAAGGCCTTGCACGCGGCGGGCGCCACCGTGGGTCTGTCTGGCACGCGGGTTGAACCGCTCGAGGCGTTGGCCGCTGAACTGGGCGAGCGCGCGCATGTGCTGCCTTGTAATCTTGGCGATTCCGAGGCTGTGGATGCCCTGCCCAAACAGGCGATCGCGGCGATGGGCAGCCTTGATATCCTTGTGAACAATGCGGGTATCACACGGGACCAGATCTTCATGCGCATGTCTGATGAAGAATGGCAGAATGTGCTGGATGTGAACCTGACCTCGACCATGCGCCTGTGCCGTGGCGTGATGCGTCCGATGATGAAGGCGCGCTGGGGCCGGATCATCAATATCTCGTCCATCGTGGGTGCCACCGGCAACCCCGGTCAGGCCAACTATGCCGCGTCCAAGGCGGGCATGGTCGGGCTTACCAAGTCGATCGCCTATGAGGTCGCCAGCCGGGGAATCACTGCCAACGCCGTGGCGCCAGGCTTTATCGCGACGGCGATGACCGACAAGCTGACCGATGACCAGAAGGGCAAGATCAACGCCCAGATCCCGGCCGCCCGCATGGGGTCGCCCGAGGAAATCGCGGCGGCGGTTTTGTATCTGGCCAGCAACGAGGCCGGTTATGTCACGGGCACGACCCTGCACGTGAATGGCGGCATGGCCATGCTGTAACAAAAGCCCCGTCCGCGAACCGGGCGGGGTTGTAATTGCGCCAATAGCGCACATCTGTCGAAAGCGTTTGCCTCAGCAGTCGGATGTGCTATAGGCGGCGAAGATTTTACCGAGGGTGCCCTAGGGGACCTTGGGGGATTTCGGGTTTAACCGGATCAAAGAGCCGCCCCTTGGGGCACAACAGAACCCGCCGTTCACACCAGATGGGGAAACGGCCGGCGGGAGAGCACAGGGCCAGAGCGCCCATGACGAATGAGGAATTGACATGAGCGACGTCGCAGACCGCGTGAAGAAGATCGTTGTAGAGCACCTGGGTGTTGAAGAGGACAAGGTTACCGAAAACGCCTCGTTCATCGACGATCTGGGCGCAGACAGCCTCGACACCGTGGAACTGGTTATGGCCTTCGAAGAAGAGTTCGGCATCGAGATCCCGGACGACGCCGCCGAAACCATCCAGACCTTCGGCGACGCGGTGAAATTCATCACCGAAGCCTCCTAAGTTTCTGACACCCTTTTCAAGGGTATCGGGGAACCCCTGCCATTTGGCGGGGGTTTTTCTTTTGCGGGGGGCATCTAGAAACGCCTCCGGAATGCGCCCACCCGACAGGTTGATTTTCGCCTGTACGGGCAGAAACCTGGCGCAAGCCTGCAGAAAGGCGGGCTGGCCCTTGCCCCTAGGGGGTAAGGCGCGGTAATAGCGTTCGAAACGCTTTTGAGGAAAGGGCTGCAATATGCGTCGTGTCGTTGTCACTGGGCTTGGTCTGGTTACCCCGCTGGCTTGCGGAGTTGAGGAAAGCTGGTCGCGGGTTTTGGACGGTCAGTCGGGCGCAGGTCCGATCACCCGGTTCAACACCGAACGCGTGACCACCAAATACGCCTGTGAGGTGCCGTATGGCGACGGGACGGAGGGGACGTTCAACCCGGATGACTGGATGGCCGCCAAGGAGCGCCGCAAGGTTGATGACTTTATCCTGTATGGTATCGCCGCCGCGACGCAGGCGGTCGAGGATTCGGGCTGGAAGCCGGAAGACACCGAAAGCCGCGAACGCACCGGCGTGATGATCGGCTCGGGCATCGGCGGGTTGCAGTCGATTGAACAGACCACGCTGATGATGGCCGAGAAAGGCCCGCGCCGCGTGTCGCCTTTCTTTATTCCTGGCGCGCTGATCAACCTGATCTCGGGGCAGGTTGGCATCCAGTATGGGTTCAAGGGCCCCAACCACGCGGTTGTGACCGCCTGTTCGACCGGCGCGCATGCCATTGGTGATGCGGCCCGCCTGATCATGTTCGGCGACGCTGACGTGATGGTGGCCGGTGGCGCCGAGGCGGCGATCTGCGAGATCGGCATTGCAGGGTTCAACGCTTGCAAGGCGCTGTCGACCAGCCGCGCGGAAGATCCGAAATCGGCCAGCCGCCCCTATGATGCCGACCGCGACGGGTTCGTGATGGGCGAGGGCGCGGGTGTTGTCGTGCTGGAAGAATACGAACACGCCAAGGCGCGCGGGGCCAAGATCTATGCCGAGGTTCTGGGCTATGGTCTGTCGGGCGATGCCTATCACATCACCGCCCCGTCCGAGGACGGCGAAGGTGGCGAACGCTCGATGCGCGCGGCGCTGAAGAACGCGGGGCTGGAGCCGAAGGATATCGACTATATCAACGCGCATGGCACCTCGACCATGGCCGACACGATCGAACTGGGCGCGGTCGAGCGCATGATGGGTGATGCCGCGGCCAAGGTCACGATGTCCTCGACAAAGTCGATGACGGGGCACCTTTTGGGCGCGGCAGGCGCGATCGAGGCGATTTTCTCGATCCTCGCGATCCGCGATCAGGTGGCTCCGCCGACTATCAACCTTGACAATCCGGCGGTGGAAACCCCTGTGGACCTCGCGCCGAACAAGAAGGTCGAACGCGAGATCAACGTGGCCCTGTCGAACTCGTTCGGGTTTGGCGGCACCAATGCGTCGGTGATCTTCGGAAAGGTCGGCTAATGGCACGCCACATCGCGGCGAATGCGCTGACGCTGCTGATCGTGGCGGCGTTCCTGCTGGGCGGTCTGATCCTTTGGGGGCAGAACGAATACACGGCGGAGGGGCCGTCGGACACGGCGATCTGTTTGCAGGTCAAGCGTGGATCGAACATGAAGATCGTGTCTCAAGACCTTGAAAATAAACAGGCTATCTCGAATGGTTTGATCTTTCGCGTGGGTGTGGACTATGCCGACAAGGCGGACAAGCTGAAGGCGGGGTCGTTCCTTGTGCCGGCGCATGCGTCGATGGAAGAGATCGCCGATATCGTGACCCGTGGCGGCGCGAGCACCTGCGGCACCGAGATCGTGTACCGGATTGGCGTGACGCGTCAGAGCGTGCAGGTGCGCGAACTGGACCCGCAGACCGGCCGTTTTGTCGAGATTGCGGCGTTCAATCCGGCGGTGGATGAAGCCCCCGAAGCCTTTACCGAAAAGCGGGGCGAGGCCGATACGCGCTATCGCATTTCGGTGGCCGAGGGCGTGACCAGCTGGCAGGTGGTGGACGCGCTGCGCAAGATCGACCTGCTGGACGGAGAGGTCGACGTGCCCGAAGAAGGCAGTCTTGCGCCCGACAGCTATGAGGTGGTCAGCGGCGACACCCGCCAGAGCGTGATCGACCGCATGTCCGAAGCGCAGGAAATCCTTGTGGCGGCGGCATGGGAAGGGCGGTCCGAGGACACGCCGTTGAAATCGCCCGAAGAGATGGTGATCCTCGCCTCGATCATCGAGAAGGAAACTGGTGTGCCCGAGGAACGCCGTCAGGTGGCGAGCGTGTTTACCAACCGGCTTGAGCGCGGGATGCGGCTTCAGACCGACCCGACGGTGATCTATGGCATCACGCGGGGCGAGGGTGTTTTGGGGCGCGGGCTGCGTCAGAGCGAATTGCGCCGCGAAACCCCGTGGAATACTTATGTCATTCCGGGCCTGCCGCCGACGCCGATTGCCAACCCCGGCCGGGCGAGCCTTGAGGCGGCGGTCAATCCCGACACGACGGATTACATATTCTTCGTGGCCGATGGCACCGGTGGCCATGCCTTCGCGGAAACGCTGGCCGAGCATAACAGCAACGTGGCCAAGTGGCGCGAGATCGAACGGCAGCTTCGGGAACAGAACCAGTAAACAACTAACAGAGTGTCAAAAGGCGCGGAGAGGGAAACCTCTTCGCGCCTTTTTCGTTTGGCGCGAGGCACCGTCACGGTGGGGTAAGCGGCTGTAAGCGCGGCGTGGGTAGGGTGGTGGCTGTCGGATGGGCGCGGCCGGTGGGACGGGTCCACGTGTGCGGAGGGGAACTCCACGCATGAGAGGCAGTGAAAACATATGAAATCATTCGTGCCGCCTACGGGCGAGTTACCGCTGGATGGAGAAATCGAGCAACTGCGCAAGCTGCTGATGGATCTGCGCGATGTTCTGGACCAGGCAAGGGTCCGGTTGAAACAGGAAGACGCTGCAGCCCCCGGAGAAGCGGGCAAGGCGCTGAGCGAATTGCGGCAAACGCTGCGGTCCGCCATTGATACGGAGAAGATCTTTGAAAAACGCCGAAAGGACAGAAGCGGGATCGTTCACGAGTACAAGATCGACCTCGATGAAGCACGACTTGCGATCGGGAGCCGTCTGGCTTGCCTGCGCAGGGCCAAGCACCCGGGAGGGGTTCCTGAATAGTTTGGGAGAGGGAGAGCTGCTGGCTCTCCCGTACCTGTTCGAGTTCTGGGCCTTTGACCATCAGTTGCCGCCCGAGGGGGATTGGAAAACGTGGGTCATCATGGGCGGGCGCGGTGCGGGCAAGACGCGGGCCGGGGCCGAATGGGTGCGTAGCATGGTTGAGGGCGCGGGGCCGCTGGACAAGGGGCAGGCCGCGCGTATCGCGCTTGTCGGGGAAACCATCGAGCAGGTGCGCGAGGTGATGATCTTTGGCGAGAGCGGCATTCTGGCGTGTTCACCGCCCGACCGGAAACCAGCCTGGGAGTCAACGCGCAAGCGGCTGGTCTGGCCGAACGGGGCGATTGCCCAGGTGTTTTCGGCGCATGAGCCCGAGGCGCTGCGCGGGCCGCAGTTTGATGGAGCCTGGGTTGACGAACTGGCCAAGTGGAAGAAGGCGCGCGAGACCTGGGACATGTTGCAGTTCGGGTTGCGGCTGGGGACGCACCCGCAGGTTTGCGTAACGACCACGCCGCGCAATGTGGGCGTGTTGAAGGATATCTTAGAACAGGAGAGCACGGTTGTGACCCATGCCGCGACCGAGGCGAACCGCGCCTATCTGGCGGACAGTTTCCTTGAGGAAGTGCGCGCACGTTATGCCGGCACACGGCTGGGGCGGCAGGAATTGGACGGGGTGTTGCTGGACGAGGTCGAGGGGGCCTTGTGGACGCTTGGCGCGCTGGAAAAGACACGGGTGAAGAAAGCGCCCGAGATGGACCGGATCGTGGTGGCGGTGGACCCGCCGGTGACAGGGCATGGCGCGTCGGATGAATGCGGGATCGTGGTCTGTGGCGTGGTCATGCGGGGGCCTGTGCAGGACTGGAAGGCCTATGTGCTGGACGATGTGACGATGCGCGCGGCCAGCCCGGCGAACTGGGCCCGCGTGGCGATTGCGGCGATGGAGACCTGGGGCGCCGACAAGCTGGTTGCGGAAGTCAATCAGGGCGGCGACCTCGTGGCCGAGGTGATCCGGCAGGTGGACCCTCTGGTGCCCTATAAGGCGGTACGGGCGTCGCGCGGCAAGGTGGCGCGGGCGGAACCGGTAGCGGCGCTTTACGAGCAGGGCAAGGTGCATCACGTCGGCGCGTTCGATGCGCTTGAGGACCAGATGTGCCAGATGGCGCTGGATGGCTATTGGGGCACGGGCAGCCCTGATCGCGTGGATGCCTTGGTCTGGGCCTTGCACGAGTTGGTGATCGAACCCTCGGCCAAATGGCGCCGCCCGCAGATGCGCAGCCTGTGACGGGGCTGCGTACGGTGGTCTGAGGCGGTCTTAACACCTTTTTGAGATAACGGAATTGTCCAAGGCGCAAAGCGGCGACGCGGGCGGGGCAAGAGCAGGAGCGACACGCATGGTATTCGATTTTCTTCGCAGGCAAACCGCAGAAATGCCCGAGCAGAAGGCGAGTGCAACGGGGCCGGTCGTGGCCTATCACAGCGCGGGGCGCGTGGCCTGGAGCCCGCGTGATACGGTGTCTCTGACCCGGACGGGGTTTAGCGGCAATCCGGTGGGGTACCGCTCGGTCAAGTTGATCGCGGAAAGCGCGGCGGCTTTGCCGCTTGTTTTGCAGGACGGGCGCCAGCGGTTTGATGCGCATCCTGTGCTGTCTTTGCTGGCGGCCCCGAACCCCGCGCAGGGGCGGGCCGAGCTGTTCGAGGCACTGTTCGGGCAATTGTTGCTGTCGGGGGATGGCTATCTTGAGGCCGTGGGCGGCGAAGATACGATGCCTGCAGAACTGCATGTGCTGCGCTCGGACCGGATGCGGGTTGTGCCGGGGGCGGATGGTTGGCCGGTCGCCTATGAGTACAAGGTCGGCGCGCGGGCGCACAGGTTTGACGTGTCCGAGACACCGACCGTGTGTCACCTGCGCAATTTCCACCCGCAGGATGACCATTACGGGTTTTCGCCCTTGCAGGCGGCGGCGATGGCGGTGGACGTGCACAATGCGGCTTCGCGCTGGTCAAAGGCGTTGCTGGACAATGCGGCGCGGCCTTCGGGGGCGATTGTCTACAAGGGGATGGATGGCGCGGGCAGCCTGTCGTCGGACCAGTATGACCGCTTGGTAAACGAGATGGAAAGCCACCATCAGGGCGCCCGCAATGCGGGGCGACCGATGTTGCTGGAAGGGGGGCTGGACTGGAAACCGATGGGGTTCTCGCCCAGCGACATGGAATTCCAGAAGACCAAGGAATCTGCAGCGCGCGAGATCGCGCTGGCCTTTGGGGTGCCGCCGATGCTGCTGGGGATCCAGGGGGATGCGACCTATGCCAATTACCAGGAGGCGAACCGTGCGTTTTACCGTTTGACGGTGGTGCCGCTGGCGACGCGGGTGGCGGCGACGGTTGGGACGTGGCTGTCGCGGTTCGCGGGTGAAGCACTGGAGCTGAAACCTGATCTGGATCAGGTGCCGGCGCTGGCGGGGGAACGGGATGCGCAATGGGCACGGGTGCGCGAGGCGGATTTCCTGAGTACGGCCGAAAAACGCCGCCTGTTGGGCCTGCCGGCGCAGGCGGATGGGGCTGCGGATGGGTGAGCAGAAATATGGGTTCGAAGCCTTTGATTGCGCGCCGGCGCTGCGGCTTGAGGCGCATGAGAGAGTGGCCAAGTTGCAGTTCGACAGTTTGAACCGGCGGCTCGACAAGATTGAAGAGCTGATCGAGCGGCTGGAGCGGCGGTTGTGGCTGACGGTGTATGGCGTGGTCGGGGTGATATTGGCACAGGCGTTCCAGTCTTTGTTGAACGCGACGCCCTGAAAGATTTCGGGAAAGGATCGAGAATGGATATGCAAGAGCGGCTTGAACACAAGTTCGCGCGGTTCGGCGACGGGCTGGACGTGACCGACGGCACCCGGATCGAGGGTTATGCCAGCCTGTTCGGCAAAACCGACCAGGGCGGCGATATCGTCCAGACGGGGGCCTATGCAGCGTCGCTGGCGCGGTTGGCGGCGTCGGGGCGGGCGGTCAAGATGCTGTGGCAGCATGATCCGGCCCAGCCCATCGGTATCTGGGACGAGGTGCGCGAGGACGCGCAGGGCCTCTGGGTCAAGGGGCGGCTGCTGAGCGATGTCGCGAAAGGCCGCGAGGCGGCGGCGCTGATCGGGGCGGGGGCCATCGACGGGCTGTCGATCGGATACCGCACCGTAAAGGCGGGCAAGGATGAAAAGGGCCGCAGGCTCTTGCAGGAACTGGAGCTTTGGGAAGTGTCGCTGGTGACATTTCCGATGCTGCCCAGTGCGCGTGTGGCGGCCAAGGGCGAAGCCCCGGATGCCGAGACATGGCGCGAATTGGCGGCGGCCTTCGAGGGCGCCCGTCAGGAATTGAGACGCCGCTAGGGCGTTTCGAACAACCAAATCAAGGAAGAACCGATGGGTAAGACCGAGACCAAGTCTCGGACCGGGGAAGATGTGTCTCCGGTCACCGAGGTGAAGTCTGCCGTGACGGGTTTCATGAGCGACTTCAGTGACTTCAAAGATGATATTCACGCACGATTTCAAAAACAGGAAGAGCGACTGACCATGCTTGATCGTAAATCGCAACATTTTGCACGCCCGGCGCTGGCCGTGGAATCCGAGTTTGATGCGCCGCACAAGAAGGCGTTCAATGCCTATCTGCGCTCGGGCGAGGATGACGGCCTGCGCGGCCTTGAGATCGAAGCCAAATCCCTGTCGACTGCGGTCAACAGCGATGGCGGATATCTGGTGGACCCGCAGACCAGCGACGAGATCAAGTCGGTGCTGAACGCTACGGCCTCGGTGCGGGCGATTGCCAATGTGGTGAATGTCGAGGCGACCTCGTATGATGTGCTCATTGACTCGACCGATGTGGGCGCGGGCTGGGCGGATGAAACCTCGGCCACCTCGGAAACCGGCACGCCAACGATCGAGCGGATCACCATTCCGCTGCATGAATTGTCGGCCCTGCCCAAGGCGTCGCAGCGTCTGCTGGATGACAGCGCGTTTGACATCGAGGGCTGGCTGGCGGGCCGCATTGCCGACAAGTTTGCCCGCGCCGAGGCCGCGGCCTTTGTGAACGGTGACGGTATCGACAAACCGACCGGGTTCCTGACCCATCCGGATGTGGCCAATGCAAGCTGGGCCTGGGGGCAGCTGGGCTATGTGGCGACCGGTGCCGACGGGGCGTTCAATGGCGGCGATGCGCTGATCGTCCTGGTTTATGCGCTGGGGGCGGAATATCGCGCCAATGCGAGCTTTGTCATGAATTCGAAAACTGCGGGTGCGGTGCGCAAACTCAAGGACAATGACGGGCGCTTCCTGTGGTCGGACGGTCTGGCCGCCGGTGAACCGGCGCGTCTGCTGGGCTATCCGGTGCTGATTGCCGAGGACATGCCGGACATTGCGTCGGGTGCAAACGCGATTGCCTTCGGGGATTTCTCGGCCGGGTACACCGTGGCCGAACGCCCCGATCTGCGCGTGCTGCGTGATCCGTTCTCGGCCAAGCCGCATGTGCTGTTCTATGCCACCAAACGCATCGGCGGCGACGTGAGCGACTTTGCCGCGATCAAGCTGCTGAAGTTCTCGGTCGCGTAAGCGGTCGGGTGGGGCAGGCGGCATCGGTCGCCTGATCCCGGGGGCGCGTGTCCGCTGATTTGCGTTGTCTGGCTGTCCCCTCCGTTCGAGCGGCGCACAGGACACGCGCCCGATCTGTCGGAGGGGCGCATATTCGGAGTAATTCCATGATGTTAGTCGAAGAGACCCCGGTGCCGTCGGCGGCGCTTCCGGTTGAAGAGTTCAAGGCGCATCTGCGGCTGGGGAGCGGATTTTCCGATGACAGCCTTCAGGACAGCGTATTGGAGAGTTTTCTGCGTGCTGCACTGGCGGCCATCGAGGCGCGCACCGGCAAGGTGCTGATCGAGCGGTCGTTTAGCTGGGCGCTGACCGAGTGGCGCGATCCCACGCGCCAGCCCTTGCCGGTTGCACCGGTGAACGCGATTGAAAGCGTGACGCTGGAAGACCGCGCGGGCGAGCAGGCGATTGTCGCGCCGAGTGCCTATCGATTGTTTCCCGATCTGCAGGCGCCCGAGTTGCGCCCTGCGGGGGCGTGTTTGCCGACGGTGCCAACGGGCGGGCGCGTGATCCTGGCCTTTATGGCGGGCTATGGCCCCGAGTGGTGGGATCTGCCTGCGGATTTGCAGCAGGCGGCGCTGCTGCTGGCGGCGCATTACTATGAATACCGCGACGACACGGCGCTGAGCGGGGGATGTATGCCGTTTGGCGTGACCTCGTTGATCGCGCGCTATCGTCCGGTGCGACTGGGGGCGATGTGATGAGAGATGTGATGAGAGATGTGCACCTGTCGCGAAAACTGGTTCTTGAGGCGCCCGCGCGTGTGCCGGACGGGGCCGGTGGCTTTGCCGAAAGCTGGACCGTGCTTGGCACGGTTTGGGCCGATATCCGCGCCCGCACGGGTCGCAAGCGCGATGGCGGAGAAGTGTCCCTGTCCAGCACCGCCTATCGGATCGTGTTGCGCGGCGCCCCTCAAGGTGCGCCGTCCCGTCCGGTCGCGGGGATGCGGTTTCGCGAAGGCACGCGCCTGTTCGCCATTGACGCGGTGTCCGAGCGCGACCCGCAAGGGCGGTACCTGACCTGTTTTGCAACCGAGGAGGCAGCGCGATGAGCTATGCCCTGGCCGAGCCGCTGCAGGCGGCGATCTATCAGCATTTGCAAGCCGATGCGACCCTTGCCGCCCTGATCGGGGATGCGATTTACGATGCGGTGCCTGCGGGTGATCTGCCCGAGACTTATGCGGTTTTGGGGGCTGAAACCGTGCGCGACCGCTCGGACGGCAGCCATGCGGGGGCGCTGCATGCTTTGACCGTGTCGGTGATGTCGTCGGTGGCGGGGTTCACGGTGGCCAAATCGGTAGCCGGACGGATCAGCGACCTGTTGCACGAGGCCGATCTGGGCCTTGCGCGGGGGCGCCTTGTTTTCCTGAAATTCGACCGTGCCACGGCCCGGCGCGAAGGCAGCGCCAATGCGCGGCGGATCGACCTGCGTTTTCAGGCGCGTGTCGAAGACAATTAACTAAGTGGAGTAGATGATATGGGTGCACAGAACGGCAAGGACCTTCTGATCAAGGTGGATCTGACCGGCGACGGCCAGTTCGAGACAATCGCGGGGCTGCGGGCCACGCGGATCAGTTTCAACGCGGAAAGCGTGGATGTGACCAGCCTTGAAAGCCAGGGCGGCTGGCGTGAACTGCTGGCGGGGGCCGGTGTGAAATCGGCAGCGATTTCGGGCTCGGGTATCTTCAAGGACGAAAGCACGGATGAACGCGCGCGTCAGATCTTTTTCGACGGGGAGATGCCGGATTTTCAGGTCATCATTCCAGATTTCGGCACCATCGAAGGGCCGTTTCAGGTCACCGCCATCGAATATGCGGGCAGTCATAACGGTGAGGCCACATATGAATTGTCGCTGGCGTCGGCTGGCGCGCTGAACTTCGTGGCGCTGTGACCATGGCCAACCCTTACGCAGGCGAGGTCGCGCTGGTGATCGACGGGCAGCGTCACGTTCTGAAACTGACGCTTGGGGCGTTGGCGGAACTGGAGGCGGGGCTGGACAGTGGATCGCTGGTCGATCTGGTCGAGCGGTTCGAAGGCGGGGCGTTTTCCTCGCGCGATGTGGTGGCGCTGATCGTGGCGGGCCTGCGCGGGGGGGGCTGGCAGGGCGACGCGGGGGCGCTGTTGCAGGCCGATATCACGGGTGGGCCGATGCAGGCGGCACAGGTGGCGGCACAGCTTCTGGCGCGGGCCTTTGCGTTGCCCGGTGATGCGGCATGAGCCTGTTTGACTGGCCCGCCCTGATGCGGGCGGGGATTGCGGGGTTGCGCCTGTCCCCGCAGGCGTTCTGGGCGCTGACCCCTGCGGAATTGCGCATGATGCTGGGGCAGGGGCAGGCGCCTGCGGCCCTGTCACGCGCGGGGTTGGACGCCCTTTTGGCGGCCTACCCGGACAAGACGGAAGGATCACGAGATGAGCGAGACTGAGGCAATTGGCGATTTCGAGGCGCAGGTGGATGCGCTGGAGATGTCGCTGGCGCAGGCCACCACGGTGGCGGCGGTGTTCGACACCGAGCTGCGCAATATGCGCCGGGCGCTGGCCGACACCGGTAAGGACGCCAAGACACTGGAGCGGGGCCTGAGCCGTGGTTTGCGCCGCGCTTTTGATGACGTGGTGTTTGACGGGGCCAAGCTGTCGGATGCGCTGCGCGATGTCGGGCGGTCGCTGATGAACACGGCCTACAACGCCGCGATGAAGCCCGTGACGGACCATATCAGCGGATCGATTGCCAACGGGATTGGCACGTTGATGCAGGGCATCCTGCCCTTTGCCGACGGGGGCAGTTTTTCGCAGGGCCGTGTCATGCCCTTTGCCAATGGCGGCGTGGTCTCGGGGCCTGTGACCTTTCCGATGCGGGGCGGGATCGGCTTGATGGGTGAGGCGGGCCCCGAGGCGATCATGCCGCTCAGCCGTGGCAGTGACGGCAAACTGGGGGTGCGCGCGGCAGGCGGCGGACGGCCCATCAATGTGGTGATGCACATCCAGACGCCGGATGTCGAAGGGTTCCGGCGCAGCCAGGGACAGATGGCTGCGCAGATGGGGCGCATTCTGGGGCGCGGACAGCGCAATCGGTAACAGGGGAGAACAGACATGGGATTTCACGAGGTCCGGTTTCCGGCAAATCTGAGCTTTGGCTCGATCGGCGGTCCCGAGCGGCGCACCGATGTGGTGACACTGGCCAACGGGTTCGAACAGCGCAACACGCCTTGGGCGCATTCGCGCCGGCGCTATGACGCGGGGATCGGGCTGCGGTCGCTGGATGATATCGAAACGCTGATCGCGTTTTTCGAGGCGCGGCGCGGACAGATGTATGGCTTTCGCTGGAAAGACTGGTCGGATTACAAATCCAGCAAGGCCTCGGGAGAGGTGGAATACCGCGACCAGGTCATCGCGGTGGCCGATGGTGAAAGTGCCACTTTCCAGTTGCACAAGACTTATGTCTCGGGCGATGCGCGTTATGCCCGTCCGATTGCCAAACCCGTGGCAGGCACGGTGAAGGTGGGTATCGCGGGTGATGAATTGCAGGAAAGCCTGCATTTCACGGTGGATTACGCCACCGGCAAGGTCCGGTTTATCGAAATTCCCCCGCCAGACGCTGAGATCACAGCGGGGTTTGAATTCGACGTGCCGGTCCGCTTTGACACGGACCGCATCCAGACCAGCGTGGCCAGTTTCCAGGCAGGGGATGTGCCAAATGTGCCGGTGGTGGAGGTGCGGGTCTGATGGCGGTTCAGAATGCCCTTGTGCAGCACATGAAATCCGGGCTGACCACCGTCGCGCGCTGTTGGAGCGTGCGCCGCAAGGATGGTGTCGGGTTCGGATTTACAGACCATGATTGTGATCTTGTCTTTGAAGGTATCACCTTTCGCGCCGAAACCGGCGTGACGGCGGCGGCGCTGGACCAGTCGACGGGTCTTTCGGTGGACAACACCGAGGCGCTTGGCGCGCTGAGTGATGCCAGCATCAGTGAAAAAGACATCGAGGCGGGCCGGTTTGACGGGGCCGAGGTGGTCTGTTGGCTGGTGAACTGGGCGAATGTCGCCGAGCGCAGCATCCTGTTTCGCGGGGCCATCGGAGAGCTGCGGCGCGCGGGTGGCGCGTTTCACGCCGAGCTGCGGGGCCTGACCGAAAGCCTGAACCAGCCGATGGGGCGCGTGTTCCAGAAAGCCTGTGCTGCTGGCGAAGACTGTGCCTGTCGTCGCAATTTTTCGGAGACGCCGGGGTATTTCGACCTGCGCGACGTGGTCGACGTAACGGACAACTGGATTCTGACCTGGGACAACATGGCGGGTTTTGAGCCCGGTTGGTTCCAGCGTGGCAAGCTGACGGTGTTGTCGGGCGAGGCCGTGGGTCTGACCGGCAGCATCAAGGCCGATACGTTCGCGGATAACAAGCGCATCATCGAGCTGTGGGAGCCGATCCGCGCGCCGCTGGTGCCGGGGGATCGCGTGCGGCTGGACGCGGGCACGGACGGGCGGTTTGAAACCTGCCGTCTGAAATTCGGTAATGCGGTCGATTTCCGCGGCTTTCCCGACATTCCCGGCGATGACTGGATGACTGCCTATCCGTCGCGCAACGGCGTGAATGATGGCGGGAGCCTGCGCGAATGAGAGAGGACGTTGTCACCTTGGCGCGCCGCTGGATCGGTACGCCTTATCTGCATCAGGCCGCGTGTCAGGGGGCAGGGTGCGATTGTCTGGGGTTGATCCGCGGGGTGTGGCGCGACCTGATCGGGCAGGAACCCGAACCTGTGCCCGCTTATAGCATGGACTGGTCCGAACCACAGGGCGACGAGGTGCTTTGGCGTGCTGCTGCGCGGTGGTTGCGCGCCAAGCCCCTGGTTCACGAGGCCCCTGGGGATGTGCTTTTGTTCCGGATGCGCGCGCGCGGCGTGGCCAAGCATCTGGGGATTGCGGGCCGGATCGGGCCAGAGGCAAGTTTCATCCATGCCTATTCGGGCCATGCGGTCATGGAAAGCCCGCTTGGCCCCGCGTGGCGCCGCCGGATCGTGGCGCGGTTTGCATTTCCAGTGAAAGGAGAGTGATATGGCGACCATGTTGTTGTCGGCTGCCGGGGCAGCCATTGGCGGGTCCATCGGGGGCACTGTTGCCGGATTGTCGTCGGTCGCTCTTGGGCGGCTGGCGGGGGCCACGTTGGGGCGGGCCATCGACCAGCGTATCCTCGGGCAGGGCGGCGAGGTCGTGGAAAGTGGCCGCGTGGAACGTTTTCGCCTGTCCAGTGCCGCCGAAGGCACCGCCATTCCGCGCGTCTTTGGACGGATGCGGGTGGCCGGTCAGGTGATCTGGGCCACGCGGTTCAAGGAAAGCGTCACGCGTCGTGGCGGTGGCAAGGGCATGGCCCCCCAGCCGGAGGTTGCGGAATACAGCTACTCCGTGTCGATCGCGCTGGCCCTGTGTGAGGGGGTGATTTCGCATGTGGGCCGGGTCTGGGCCGACGGGCAAGAAGTATCGCCAGAAGACTTGAACATGCGGGTCTACAAGGGCAGCGAGGACCAGATGCCCGATGCGCTGATGGAGGCGGTCGAAGGCGCTGGCAAGGTGCCGGCCTATCGCGGCACGGCCTATGTGGTCATGGAAGATCTGCCGCTGGCCCAGTTCGGAAACCGGGTGCCGCAGTTTTCCTTTGAGGTCAGCAAGCCCGCGCAGCGCACCCAGACCGATGCCGAGTGGGAGCCGACCCATGCCGTGCGCGGTGTTGCGCTGATCCCCGGCACGGGGGAATACGCCCTTGGCACTACACCCGTACATTACGGCAAAGGACCGGCCAGCACCGCCGTGGCGAATGAAAACACCCCTGCGGGCATCACCGACTTTTCAAGCTCTTTCAAAGCGTTGGAGAACGAACTTCCGAATTGTGACGCGGTTTCCCTCGTAGTCAGCTGGTTCGGAAGTGATCTGCGCTGTGGCGCTTGCGAGGTGCAGCCCAAAGTCCTGCAAGATGAACACGATGGGCGCAAGGCGCCCTGGCGTGTGGCAGGGGCAACCCGTGCGCAGGCAGGCGCGGTGCCCCGCCAGAATGACCGCCCCGTCTATGGCGGCACGCCGTCAGATGCGTCGGTGATCGAGGCGATCCGGCACATGAATGACGCGGGCAAGGACGTGATGTTCTATCCCTTCATCCTAATGGAGCAGCTTCCCGGAAACGGCCTGCCTGACCTATGGAGCGACGCGGTCGACCAGCCGGTTCTGCCCTGGCGCGGGCGGATCACGCTGGACAAGGCGCCGGGGCAGGCGGGCACGACCGACCAGACAGGTGCAGCCCTTGCCGAGGTCGAGGCGTTTTTTGGCAGCGCTTCTGCCGCCGATTTTGCGGTTTCGGACGGCAAGGTGACCTATTCCGGCCCGCAAGACTGGCGGTATCGCCGGTTTATCCTGCATTACGCGGCGCTGTGTGCGGCGGCGGGCGGGGTATCGTCGTTCTGTATCGGATCCGAGATGCGCAGCCTGACCCAGGTCCGCGACGGGCGGACCAGTTTCCCGGCCGTGGCCGCGCTGCGGGATCTGGCCGCCGAGGTGCGTGCGATCCTAGGGCCGGACACGAAAATCGGCTATGCCGCCGATTGGAGCGAATATTTCGGCTATCACCCGCAGGACGGGACGGGCGATGTGCTGTTCCATCTCGATCCGCTTTGGTCGGATGACAATATCGACTTTATCGGTATCGACAATTACATGCCGCTGTCCGACTGGCGTGACGGGGATGCGCATGCCGATGCCGAATGGGGCAGTCTTTACAATCCCGACTACCTGCGGGCCAATGTGGCCGGCGGCGAAGGATATGACTGGTACTATTCTTCGGCCGAGGCCCGCGATGCCCAGCGGCGCAGCCCGATCACAGATGGCGCGCATGGCGAGCCTTGGGTTTTTCGTTACAAGGACATCGCGAACTGGTGGCGCAACGATCACCATGACCGGATTGACGGGGTACGGCAGGCTGGGGCGACGGGCTGGGTGCCGCAATCCAAACCGGTCTGGTTCACCGAACTTGGCTGTGCTGCGGTCGACAAGGGCACCAACCAGCCCAACAAGTTTCTGGACCCTAAATCCTCGGAGTCGGCCTTGCCCCATTATTCCAACGGGCAGCGGGATGATTTTATCCAGCAACAGTATCTGCGCGCCATGCTCAGCTATTGGGAGGCATCCGAGAACAACCCGATTTCCGAGGAATATGACGGGCCCATGGTCGACATGTCACGTGCCCATGTGTGGGCTTGGGACGCGCGACCCTATCCGTTTTTCCCGAACCTGTCCCAGCTTTGGGACGATGGGGAAAACTATGCGCGTGGGCATTGGTTGAATGGGCGGTCCACCTCGCGGCCCCTGGCGTCGGTCGTGCGTGAAATCTGTGATCGCGCCGGGGTGACGCAGTATGATGTGAGCGGTCTTTACGGCGTGGTGCGTGGCTTTGTCCTCAGCCAGACGGCGGATGCGCGGGCGGCGTTGCAGCCACTCATGTTACGCTATGGGTTTGATGCGGTCGAACGGGACGGCCAGTTGCAGTTCCGGATGCGCAAACACGCGGATATCTTCGATGTCGATCCTGAAATATTGTGCGATACAAATGCGTTACACGGGGGTATTGAATATACCCGCGAGGCCGAAGCTGAGATTTCCGGCCGTGTGCAGCTGAGTTTCATACAGGCGGATGCGGATTTCGAGGTGATCTCGGAAGAGGCGTCCCTGCCGGGCGAAAAAAACGTTAGCCTTGCCATCACCGATCTGGCCCTGTCGATGAGCCGGGCCGAGGGGCGCCAAACTGCCGAACGCTGGCTAATCGAGGAACGCGTCGCGCGTGACGGCGTGCGCCTGTGTCTGCCGCCATCGGAAATCACGATTGGGGCCGGAGATGTGCTGTCACTGCCGTCCGAGAGTGACTCGGCGCGCAACCTTTATCGCGTGGATCGTCTGGAACAGGGGCCTTACCTGATCGCCGAGGCAGTACGTATCGATCCGTCGGTGTACCAGCCGTCGGACCTAGCCGAGGATCTTTTGACCCTGAAACCCTTTGCTGCGCCGACACCGGTGCAGCCGCTATTCATGGATCTGCCGCTGTTGACCGGCGACGAGGTGCCCCATGCACCCTATCTGGCGGTGACGGCAAGTCCATGGCCGGGCAGCGTGGGCGTTTACGATTCCGCAATTGATTCCGATTATCGTCTGAATAAGGTTGTGTCGTCCCGCGCCACGGTTGGCGTCACAGAAACACCGCTCAGGAGGGCGGCAAGCGGTATCTGGGATATGGGTGCGCCTTTGCAGGTGCGTCTTGTGTCCGGCGCCTTGGAAAGTGTGTCGCCGGCTGCGGTGTTGGGGGGTGCCAACCTTGCCGCGATCGGGGATGGCTCGCCCGATGGCTGGGAAGTGTTCCAGTTCGCTCAGGCCGAGCTTGTGGACGCGCAAACATGGCACTTGGGCCAAAGACTGCGGGGGCAGGGTGGCACGGATGCGTTCATGCCGGATGTCTGGCCTGCGGGGTCGTGGTTTGTCTTGCTGTCCACCGGTGTGGAGCAGATTGATCTTGCAGCGTCGCAACGCAATCTTGCACGCCATTTCCGAATTGGGCCTGCACGCCGGGGCTATGATGATCCGAGCTACGAGCATCAGGTACACGCCTTTGCCGGCAATGGCCTGCGCCCCTATGCCCCGTGCCATCTGCGGGCAGAACCGAACGGGACGGGCGGGGTTGACCTGAACTGGATCCGGCGCACGCGGATGGATGGCGACAGCTGGGATCTGCCCGAGGTACCGCTCAATGAAGAGCAGGAGTCCTATTCCCTGCGTGTGCTGCGCGGCGGCCAGTTGCTTCGGGAAGCGGTGCTAAACGTGCCCTTTTGGACCTACACTTCCACCCAGATCGCGGCGGATGGGGCGTCGGGCGGTATCACGGTGCAGGTGGCGCAGAACTCGGCGCGCTACGGGCCGGGTGCCTGGGCAGAGATTGCGCTGCAGGTCTAGGTCATGCGTAGGGTCATGCACGGGGATGTTGTGGCGGTGGCGCGGGTTTTGCTGACCTGCGCCCCACCGGTCCGGCAAGGGCTATGTCGGACGCTGATCGAAAAGGCCGACGCGGCGCATCGGTTTTTCAAGCGCAAGGGCCGCGCGCATCCGCTCTGGGGCGACGGGTCGCTGATGGTGCTGGCGCATTGTTATCCGATGCGGCCCGAACCGGGGTTCAGCGATACCGATTATTGCACCTGTATGGAGATGGTGCTCAGCGAACTTGTCGCGTGGCGCACCGCCCGCCAGATCACCCGGCGGCACAGCTGATACAGCGCAGGGCGGCGGGATCGAATTCCAGCCGCTTTAGTGCAATTTCTTCGCCACAATCCTCGCAATAACCGAAATCTTCGGTGTTGATCCGTGCCAGTGCAGCTTCCAGTGCCTTCGCCAGCGCATCGCGACGTGTTTGGTTGGCCTTGGCCATCGCCTGCGATTGCAGTGCGTCCATCCGGCTTAGCCGTCCGACCGCCTGCTGATCGAGTGTCACAACCGCCTGTGCCTCTTGCCCCAGTCTGTTTTCCTCGGTCAACGCGGCCAGTTTTTCAAGGATCACCGCGCGCAAATGTAATTTGTCTTTTTCATTCATGGCCGTGATCCTGACGTTCATCTCTTTGAATTTGTGTCCCCTGCATTATGTAGTGTACCCTGACATCAGCAAAGGACGGAAAAACCATGGCTGAAACGCGCGCACATATCACCGAGATCGATCCGGTCTGGCAACGCATCACCACCGAAGCCGAAGAGGCGGTCCGGCAAGAACCCCTGATGGGCGGGTTGGTGCATGCCTGCGTTCTGCACCACAAATCCATTGAGCGCGCGCTGAGTTACCGCTTTGCCGCCAAGCTGTCGTCGAACGAGATGTCGATGGTGATCCTGCGGGAAATCGCGGACGAGGCCTTTGCGGCCGATGCCAGCCTTGCAAAAGCGGCGCGCGCCGATCTTATGGCCGTGCTGGAACGCGATCCGGCCTGTCACCGCCTGTTGCAGCCGATTCTGTATTTCAAAGGGTTCCAGGCGATCCAGGCTTATCGCATCGCGAATTGGCTCTGGCGTCAGGGGCGGACCGATCTGGCCTATTTCATCCAGATGCGCACCTCAGAGATTTTCGGGATCGACATTCATCCCGGTGCAAAAATCGGACGCGGGATCATGATCGACCATGCCCATTCGATCGTGATCGGCGAGACCGCCGTGGTGGGCGACAACGTGTCGATGTTGCATTCCGTGACACTTGGCGGCACCGGCAAGGAAGAAGAGGACCGGCATCCGAAAATTGGCGATGGAGTCTTGATCGGGGCCGGGGCCAAGGTGCTTGGCAATATCAAGGTCGGCCATTGCAGTCGTATCGCCGCTGGATCTGTCGTATTGCAGGACGTGCCGCCCTGTTCCACCGTGGCAGGGGTGCCGGCCAAGATCGTGGGCGAGGCGGGCTGCGATCAGCCGTCGGTCGAGATGGACCAGCTTCTCAAGCACTGAACCGCTTCAATCCTCATATGAAAAAAGCGCCGCAAGATGTTGCAGCGCTTTGTTTTTTCATAGGGATCATACCAGCATGGTCATCGGGTTTTCCAGCAGATCAACAATGTGCTTGAGCAGTTCCGCCCCCAGCGCACCGTCGATCACGCGGTGATCCACAGACAATGTGACGGACATGACCGTCGCCACCTCAAGCGCACCGTCCTTGCCGACGACGGGTTTCTTGACCCCGGCCCCGACGGCCAGAATGGCGCCATGGGGCGGGTTGATCACGGCGTCGAAATTGTCGATCCCGAACATGCCGAGGTTTGAAATGGCAAAGCTGCCGCCCTGGTATTCGTGCGGCGCGAGCTTGCGGTCACGGGCGCGGGTGGCAAGGTCTTTCATCTCGGCGCTTAGCGCAGAGAGAGATTTTGTCTCGGCATCTTTCAGAACCGGCGTAAACAGACCGCCTTCGATCGCCACGGCCACGGCCACGTCCGAGGGTTTCAGCTTGAGCATCCGGTCCCCCGCCCAGACCGCGTTGGCATCGGGCACAGCCTGAAGCGCAAGGGCACAGGCCTTGATGATGAAATCATTGACCGACAGCTTCACGCCACGGCTTTCCAACTGGGCATTCAGGTCACCCCGGAATTTCAAAAGCGCGTCCAGACGGATGTCGCGCCGCAGATAGAAATGCGGGATGGTTTGCTTGGCCTCGGTCAGGCGCGCAGCGATGGTTTTGCGCATCCCGTCAAGCGACACTTCTTCATAGTCGCGCCCTTCATACATGCGCGCCACACTGGCGGCATCGGCGCTTTGCGGCAGGGCTGCCGGGGCGGCAGGGGCCTGCGTCGCAGGGGCGGCGCTGTCGGTTTTGGGGGCGGGTTTGGCGGCGGTCCCGCCTGCAATGGCCGCTTCGACATCCTTTTTCACGATCCGCCCACGCGGGCCGGTGCCGGAGATGCTGCCCAGATCAACACCCGCATCGGCGGCGATCCGGCGCGCAAGGGGCGAGGCAAAGACACGTTCACCGCTTGCCGAAACGGGCGCCACGGGCGCTGCAGCAGGGGCGGGTTGGGGTGCGGAGCCGGAGTCCGGCGCGGGGCTTTCCTCTTTGGCCATGCTGGCAGGTGTAGCGGCCGCAACATCCCCGGCGTCCTCGCCGTCTTCCAGCAAGAGCGCGATCACCGTGTTTACCTTGACCGCCTCGGTGCCTTCGGCCACCAGGATTGGGCCCATGATGCCCTCGTCCACGGCTTCGAATTCCATCGTCGCCTTGTCGGTTTCGATCTCGGCAATCACGTCGCCGGATTGGACTTCGTCGCCCTCTTTGACCAGCCACTTGGCCAGGGTGCCTTCCTCCATGGTTGGCGACAGGGCAGGCATGAGAATTTCTACTGGCATTGTCCTGTCTCCTTACCGATAGGTGACGTCTTTGACGGCGGCGATCACCTCGTCGGTGGTCACCAGCGCCATTTTCTCGAGATTGGCGGCATAGGGCATCGGCACGTCCTTGCCCGTGCAGTTGATCACCGGCGCATCAAGGTAGTCAAAGGCGCGCTGCATGATCGTCGCAGACAGGTGATTGCCAATGGATCCGACCGGCCAGCCTTCCTCGACCGTTACGCAGCGGTTGGTTTTCATGACCGAGTTGATCACCGTGTCATAATCAATCGGGCGCAGGGTGCGCAGGTCGATCACCTCGGCGCTGATCCCATCTTCTTCAAGCTTTTCAGCGGCTTCCAGTGCATATTGCATCCCGATGCCAAAGCTGACGATGGTCACGTCCGAGCCTTCCCGCCAGATCTTGGCCTTACCGAAGGGGATGGTGAAGTCCTTCATCGCGGGTACATCGAAAGACCGACCATAGAGGATTTCATTCTCAAGGAAGATCACCGGATTGGGATCGCGGATCGCCGATTTCAGAAGGCCTTTCGCATCGGCGGCGGAATAGGGCATCACCACTTTCAGTCCCGGAATCTGCGCATACCATGCGGCGTAATCCTGAGAGTGTTGCGCGCCCACGCGGGCGGCAGCCCCGTTCGGGCCGCGGAACACCATGGGGGCGCCCATCTGGCCGCCGGACATATAGAGCGTCTTGGCGGCGGAATTGATAATCTGGTCAATGGCTTGCATGGCGAAGTTGAACGTCATGAACTCGACAATCGGCTTCAATCCACCAAAGGCCGCACCCACTGCGATTCCGGCAAAGCCGTGTTCGGTGATCGGGGTGTCGATCACCCGTTTCGATCCGAATTCATCCAGCAAGCCCTGGCTGACCTTGTAGGCGCCCTGGTATTCGGCGACCTCTTCGCCCATCAGGTAGACGTCTTCGTCCTCGCGCATTTCCTCGGCCATGGCATCGCGCAGCGCTTCGCGCACGGTCTGTTGTTTCATCGGGGTGCCTTCGGGCCAGTCCGGTGTCAGATCCGCCGGGGCCGCGGTTTCGGGCGCGGCGGGGGCAGCGGCCTGTGCGGGGGCCGACGGGGCATCACTGGCTGCGGCGGGTGCAGAGGCAGCAGGGGCTTCACCCGCCTCTTCGCCTTCTTCCAGAAGGGTAGCGATCGCGGTGTTGACCTGCACGTTCTCGGTGCCTTCGGGCACAAGGATATGCCCGATCACACCATCATCAACCGCCTCGAACTCCATGGTGGCCTTGTCGGTTTCGATCTCGGCGATAATGTCGCCAGAGGACACGCTGTCCCCTTCTTTCACCAGCCATTTGGCCAGTTTGCCTTCTTCCATCGTGGGCGACAGGGCGGGCATCAGGATTTCGGTTGCCATCTCTCAAATCTCCTCTGTCAAATCACGCATAGATATCTGTCCACAGCTCTTCGGCTGCGGGCAGGGGGCTTTCCTTGGCAAAGTCGGCGCTGGCGCTGACGATGGCCTTGATGTCCTTGTCGATCGCCTTGAGATCGTCCTCGGTCGCGTGTTTGCCTTCGATCAGCATATGGCGCACATGTTCGATTGCGTCGCGTTCCGAGCGCATTTTCTGCACCTCTTCGCGGGTACGGTACTTTGCCGGGTCCGACATGGAATGGCCGCGATAGCGATAGGTCTTTACCTCGAGGATGTAGGGCCCTTTGCCCTTGCGGCAGTGCGCGACGGCGCGTTCGCCGGCATCTTTGACGGCCAGCACGTCCATGCCGTCCACGGCTTCGCCCGGGATGCCGAAGCTTTCGCCACGGGTATAGATATCGGGGGTCGAAGTTGAACGTTGCTGCGCCGTGCCCATGGCGTACTGATTGTTTTCAATGACAAAAATCACCGGCAAATCCCAGAGCGCGGCCATGTTGAAGGTCTCGTAAACCTGGCCCTGGTTGGCGGCGCCATCGCCGAAATAGGTAAAGGTCACGCGACCGTTGCCCTTGTATTTGTCTGCGAATGCCAGCCCGGCACCCAGCGGCACCTGCGCACCCACGATGCCGTGGCCGCCGTAGAAATGTTTCTCTTTCGAGAACATGTGCATCGAGCCGCCCTTGCCCTTGGAATAGCCGCCCGCGCGGCCCGTCAGTTCGGCCATGACGCCGTTCGGGTCCATCCCGCAGGCCAGCATGTGCCCGTGATCGCGATAGGACGTGATGCGCTTGTCGCCTTCCTCGGCGGCGGCCTCAAGGCCGACCACCACGGCCTCTTGCCCGATATAGAGGTGGCAGAACCCCCCGATGAGCCCCATGCCGTAAAGCTGGCCCGCCTTCTCCTCGAAACGGCGGATCAATAGCATGTCGCGGTAATATTGCTTGAGTTCGTCGCCCGACACATTGGTCTTGGCGGCAGGTTTCTTGGCAGCCATCCAGAGCCTCCCAGCAGATGGAACAAATGCACCGTCATGGGGCCGGACCCTAGGGGGAAAAGGGAGCATCCCT
The DNA here is from genome assembly GCF_040225985.1 of Shimia fortis. Taxonomy (NCBI): domain Bacteria; kingdom Pseudomonadati; phylum Pseudomonadota; class Alphaproteobacteria; order Rhodobacterales; family Roseobacteraceae; genus Shimia; species Shimia fortis. Next base: position 38,259 of record NZ_JBBPEU010000002.1, on the reverse strand, counting down.
TGAAAAAGCCCATGAGGCCGACCCGCCCCGGAGCATTTTAGTTTAGTATTAAACAATATGTTAACGCATTCCGTGAGAGCGTGCGAGGGGAAAGTTCTGATTTTTTTTCGACGGTTCAGTCTGCGCCATGCCACGTGTTTTTCTTGCCAAAGGCAGGCGGCGGCCCCACCATTCCCCCGATAACTGCCCGTTTTTGGTCTGTGAGAGGAACATCCCATGCCCCGAATGCCTGCCTGTCTGGCGTCTGTCGCCCTTATCTCGGCCCTGTCCGGACCTGCCCTTGCGCAAGAAATGGCTGATACGATTTATCTAGGTGGGCCAGTTCTGACGATGAATGACGCCGCGCCGCGTGCCGAGGCGGTTGCCGTGCAGGACGGGCGCATTCTGGCGGTCGGGTCCGAGGCCGAGATCATGGGCCTGAAAGATACAAACACCAAAACGGTGGATCTTGACGGACGCGCCCTGTTGCCGGGATTCGTCGACAGCCACGGCCACGTGATCCTTGGCGGGCTTCAGGCGCTTTCGGCAAACCTCTTGGCGCCGCCAGATGGCGAGGCGCGCGACATCGCAGGGGTGCAGAAGGCGTTGCGCGACTGGATGGCGGATCAAGAGACCAAGGGCCAAAGCGTGACGATGGTGATCGGCTTTGGGTATGACGAAAGCCAGCTGGCCGAACAGCGCGCGCCCACCCGCGACGACCTTGATGCCGTGTCCGCCGAACTGCCGGTCTATATCGTGCACCAGTCGGGCCATTTCGGCGTGGGCAACAGTCGCGCGCTGGAACTGGCCGGGCTGACCGCCGACAGCATGGACCCGCCGGGCGGCGTGATCCGGCGGCAAGAGGACGGCAAGACCCCGAACGGCGTGCTGGAAGAGAACGCGCATTTCATGGCACTTGGGGCGATGCTGGGCGATTTGGGGGAAAACGGGTTCAAGACCTTTGCCCGCGCCGGCAGCGCGCTGTGGGCGCGGTTCGGTTATACCACGGCGCAGGAAGGGCGCGCCTCGCCGGGGTTGCTGGCGGTGGCGCAATCTGTGGCGGCCGATGGCGGGCTGCTGAATGATGTGGTGATTTATCCCGACGTGCTGATCGACCGCGACAGCATCAAGGCCACCGCCTCGCGCACGTACGACAACGGGGTGCGGGTCGGTGGGGCCAAGCTGACCATCGACGGCTCGCCGCAGGGGTTCACGGCGTGGCGCGACCGGCCCTATTATGATCCCATCGGGAATTTCCCGCCCGCCTATGCCGGCTATCCCGCAGCCACCAACGAACAGGTGATTGATGCCGTGGATTGGGCGTTCGAGAACGGCATCCAGATCCTGACCCATTCCAATGGCGAGGCCGCGTCGGACCTTTTGATTGCCGCGATTGATGCAGCCACGCGCAAACATGGCGCGGCGGACCGGCGCGCGGTGCTGATCCACGGCCAGTTCCTGCGCGAGGATCAGGTCGCCGATTTCCATCGGTTGGACGTGTTCCCGTCGCTGTTCCCGATGCACACGTTTTACTGGGGGGATTGGCACCGGGATCGCACGGTGGGGCCGGTGCTGGGCGATGACATCTCTCCGACGGGCTGGGTGATGCAGCGGGGCATGAAATTCGGCACGCACCATGACGCGCCGGTGGCCTTTCCCGACAGCATGCGCGTGCTGGATGCAACTGTGACGCGGCGCTCGCGCTCAGGTGACATCATCGGCCCCAGTCACCGCGTCGACGTGATGACCGCACTCAAGGCGATGACCCTGTGGCCTGCGTGGCAGCATTTCGAAGAAGATCGCAAAGGGTCGATCGAGGTGGGCAAGCTGGCGGATTTCGTGATCCTGTCGGACGACCCGACCGCCGTGAATCCAGAAGAGATCGACCGGATTTCGGTCGAAAAGACAATCAAGGAAGATCGCGTTGTCTATGATTCCGGCGCCGAGGACACAAGCGCGCCCGCAGCGTTGAGACACGCGGGCTATGTGCCGGTCGGCCCGCACGCGGCGCACCATCTGATTGCGTTGGCAAGCCAGGCCAGCCGCACGGCGTCGGAAAAATAACGGGGGGGATCAGCGGATGACCATCTCGTCCGAGCGGATCAGGCCCAGCACGTCACGGGCCTGCTGGTCCAGAAGGTCAAGGTCAAGATAGGTGTCCGAAAGGCGCTGGGTCAGGTTCTCCATGCGGGCCACCTCGGCCTGCAACACGGCCAGTTCGGCGGCCAGATCCTGTTTCTGCGCCTCGATTTCCACACGGCGGAACAAGCCGTAATCGCCCTGAACCGCGGCAAAGGTGAAATAGGAGGAAAGCGCAAAGGCAATCGCGAAAAACGCGAACACGCCAAGTGCCGGACGGGATTTCTGTGTCGTCATGTCTGCCTCAAACTGCACCCGTTTGCCGGATGTCTGCGGGCACTATGCCACAGGCGGCGGGGCCTGTGAATCAAAAAATCATGCGCGCGGCGCAGGTGGTTGTGACGCAACGGTGTTCTGGCGCAATGGGAAATTCCGCGCTTACCCTGTCGCCATGAGGGAGAGGAGATTTCATCATGACACAGCCACAGGCGACGCGTGATCTTGGCACGCACGAGGTCAGCAACCAACCCGAGTTTCGCACCTCCTGCGATTACTGGGCGGATGATCTGCCGCTGCGCGAGGCCGCGCTGGCCGCAGGGGCGCGAGGGGATCATCTGGCGCGATCAGGCGCGCGGCTGGGTGGGTCCGACATGCAGGAGGCGGCGGCGGATGCGCGCCGTGATCTGCCACGTCTGAAACTGTTTGACCGGGGCGGGCGGCGACTGGACGAGGTCGCCTTTCATCCCGGTTATCATCAGGTGATGCAGGCCGGTCTGGAAGAAGGCTATGCCGCCGTCGCCTGGGACGGGCAGCCGGGCGGGCACGCGACCCACGCCGCGCTGGTTTACATGCAGATGCAACTGGAACCGGGCGCGGGCTGTCCGATGACCATGACCTATGCCGCCGTGCCTGCGCTGCGGCACGATCCGGCGCTTTTTGACCAGTGGGCGCCCAAACTGGCCTCGGGGCTTTATGATCCCGCGACGCGCCCCATCTGGGAAAAACAGGGCGCGACGCTGGGCATGGCCATGACCGAGAAACAGGGCGGGTCCGACGTGCGCGCCAACACCACGCGGGCGGTGCGCGACGGCGACCAGTATCGCCTGACCGGACACAAGTGGTTCTGCTCGGCCCCGATGTGCGACGGGTTCCTGACATTGGCGCAGGCCGAGGGCGGGTTGACCTGTTTCCTCGTGCCGCGCTGGCTCGAGGGCGACCGCAACGGCATCCGCCTGCAACGGCTCAAGGACAAGCTGGGCAATCAGGCAAATGCCAGTTCCGAAATCGAATACCACAACGCGCTGGCCTATCGGCTGGGCGAGGAAGGGGCCGGAGTGCGCACGATCATCGAGATGGTGCATCACACGCGGTTGGATACCGCGATTGCACCTGCCGCCCTGATGCGCGCGGCATTGGCCGAGGCGCATCATTGGGTCAGCCACCGCAACGCGTTTCAGCGCCGCCTGATCGACCAGCCCCTGATGCGCACCGTACTGGCCGATCTGGCGCTGGATTGGGAGGGCGCGCTGGCGGTGGCGATGTATCTGGCCCGCGCCTTTGACCGCGACGACGATGCATCGCGCGCGCTGGCCCGGATCGGCGTGGCGCTGGCCAAGTACCTGTCGAACAAGCGCTGTATCTCCGTGGTGGGCGAGGCGATGGAGGTGCTCGGCGGCATGGGCTATGTCGAGGACACGCCGATGCCGATGTATTACCGCGAGGCGCCGCTCAACTCGATCTGGGAAGGATCGGGGAATGTGATCTGTCTGGATATTCTGCGCACGCTCGCGCGCGAGCCCCGCGCCGCCGAGGCGCTGGATCTGGTGCTGGACGGCGCGCGCGGACAGGACCGGCGCTATGACGCCGCGCTGGCCGACCATCGCGCCCGGTGGCCTGCCATCCCGCCCGAGGCCGAGGCGCGCTGGTTTGCGGAAAGCCTTGCGTCCCTGATGACCACGGCCGCCCTGATGGAAACCGCGCCCGCCGCCGTGGTGGACGGGTTCGTGACCAGCCGGATTGCTGCGCAACGCGGCTTTGCGCCGGGTGCAATTGCAGGGCTCGACACCGACACTATATTAGGTCGACTAGCTTGAAACGCCGCTTTGGCGGCGAGATTTGCAACAGTTTGGACAAGGAGATTTCCATGACGGACAAAGCGACGAGCCTTGAAAACCTGCAAAAGGCCCTTTCGATGGAGCTGACCGCAGCGAACCAGTACCTTCTGCACGCCCATGTGCTCGAGGATTGGGGGCTTGACCTGCTGGCGGCCAAGATGCGCGAGGAAATGCAGGAAGAACTGGGCCATGCCGGGCTGTTCATCGAACGTATCCTTTTCCTGGGCGGGGACCCGATCCTGACGCCTGAAAAGACCCCACAACGCGCGCAATCGCTTAAAGACATGTTCGAGGCCGACCGCGCTGATGAAAAAGACGCGATTGCCTTTTACACATCGGCCGCTCGCGCGGCCTATGAGGGCGATGATATCGGCAGCCGCAAACTGTTCGAGAGTATCGCGCTGGATGAGGAAGGGCACTGGGGCTGGCTGGACCTGCAGCTTGACCTTCTGGACCGCATGGGGGAGCCGGCGTTTATCTCGAAATACATGAGCATCGATTCGGAAGCATAAGATATAAAAGAAAAACTCCCGCCGGGGGCGATCCGGCGGGAGTGTAGGGGGCAAGTGGCGTTCGAAGGGGGGACTTTACGAACGCCGGGCTGCAGGCTGTTGGCCCTTGGCACGCTTGCGGTGCAGGGCGCTGCCCCCATCGGGACCGTCATCATCTTCGTTCAGCGCGTCGAACAGTTCGTCGATGTTGCGACTTTGGAACAGGCGGCTGGCGGTCATAAGATCATCAAGACGCATCATGCCAGACCACCTTTCCGAGCCAGCGCATGCCCCGCGAGTGGCTTCACGTTCTTGAGCAGGCTTTCATAGTGACGCAACTGGTCGCGCAGCACGAGACGTCGGGCCTTAAGCCAGCGCAGCTTGGCATGGTCGGGGGCCGGGCGGGTGTGCTCCTGCATGATCTCCGAGTCGAGCTTGCGATGCCGCTTGCGTAGCGACGTCACATGCGACGAAAGAGATGCGGCACGCTGGAGTAGTCTGTTGGACATGGTTTGGCCTCCTGTTCTTGTATGATCCAAACGGCGTTTTTCACCGTTGTCATCAACATGGGGTTGAAAAGAGATAAGTGAATGCAAAACTTCCATTAAGTACGATAGGAAAATCCAATACGTGATATGCGCCGATGAGTGATGCCCAACCGACCCTGAAACAGCTGCGTTATTTCGTGGCGCTGGCCCATGGCGGGCAATACCGGCGCGCGGCGGAACAGCTGGATCTGAGCCAGCCCTCGCTGAGCCAGCAGATCGCCGCGCTGGAATCGGTGCTGGGCCTCAAACTGGTGGAACGGGGGCGGCGGGGCGTGATCCTGACCCCTGCAGGGCGCGAGGTGTTGGCGCAGGCGCAGTCGATCCTTGACGGGGTCGAACGCCTGATGGGATCAACCCAGACCTTGCAGGAAGGCATTTCCGGCACGCTGCGCCTGGGGTCCACCTCGACCATCGGGCCCTATGTGCTGCCCCGGTTCCTGCGCCATTTGCATGCCGAACATCCCGACCTGAAACTGGTGGTGCGGGACGGCCCGCCGCGTGACCTTTTGGACGAACTGGCCAGCGGCGTGCATGACGTGGTGATTTCAGAGGTGCCGGTGCGGGCCGAGGATTTCCAGTCAGTGCCGCTCTATCGCGAACCGTTGTTGCTGGCCGTGGCGCGTGATCACCGGCTGGCGGGGCAGGCGCTGGTCACGGTCGAGGATCTGGCGGACGAGGATTTGCTGGCGCTGGGGTCGGCCTATGCGCTGCGCGCGCAGGTGGCCCGTCTGGGTGCGGCGTCGGGGGCACGTCTGCGCGACGACTACGAAGGCACCAGCCTTGATGCACTGCGCCAGATGGTGTCGATGAATATGGGGGTGACGCTGTTGCCGTCGCTTTATATCCGCTCAGAAGTGCCGGGCGATGGCGGCGACGTGGCGGTGGTGCCGGTCAAGGGCGGGCTTTATCGCACGGTCGGCCTGATCTGGCGGCGGACCACGGGCAAACCCGCGTTGTTGGAACGGTTCCGCGAGATCGCGGAAACCGTCATTTCAGAGGTCTTCAAAGACCGTGTGCAACCGATGCGGCGTTAGCCCGCGACCGAGGCGTCATAGATCGTTTTGATCGTGCCCGCGATGGCCGCGTTGAACGCGTCGTCGGACTGTTGGGCCGACAGGCCTTCGGTCAGGGCGCGGCTGAACGAGGCGATGACGCCAGTATTCTTGGACAGGCGGTCATTGGCTTCTTCGCGCGAATAGCCGCCCGACAGCGCCACGACACGCATCACGCGCGGGTGGTCAACCAGCGGCTTGTAGTGGTTGGCGGTCTCCGGCAGGGTCAGCTTCAGCATGATCTGCTGATCGGCGGGCAGGGCGTCGAGCTGTTTGGTGATCTCAGCCAGCAGGATGTCTTCGGCTTCGGCCTTGTCGGCGATCGAGATGGTCACCTCGGGCTCGATGATCGGCACAAGGCCGTGACCCAGGATCTGTTTGCCTACTTCGAACTGTTGCGCAACGATGGCGGCGATGCCTTCCGCGTTGGCCGCGTTGATGACCGAGCGCATCTTGGTGCCGAAAATCCCGGCCTTGACCGCACGTTCACACAGCGCGTCGAGATCCGGCATCGGCTTCATCAGCTGCACGCCGTTTTCCTCGTCGGCCAGACCTTTGTCGACCTTCAGGAACGGCACGACGCCACGCTCTTCCCACATGTAGGTGGCGGTGGGCTTGCCGTCGATTTCTCGGTCCATGGTCATTTCGAACAGGATCGCGCCGATCACCTGATCACCGGTAAAGGCCGGAGCCTTGGCAATGCGCGAGCGCATGGCGTGGATCATGTCGAACATTTCTTCTTCGCCGTTATAGGCGTCTTCTTCGACGCCATAGAGGCGCAGCGCCTTGGGAGTCGACCCGCCGCTCTGGTCAAGGGCGGCGATAAAGCCTGCGCCAGAGGTCATCTTGTCGATTTGTGCTTGATTGGACATGTCGTGTTCCGCCCTTGTAAATGTCAGTTTCCGCAGCTGCATAATGAATGCGCTCCGCTTCTAGGCCAGCGGGGCGCGCGTTGCAATCGTGGTGGCGCTAACGAACGGTCGGACCGTCCGAATTTCGCGCAACCGTCACGTTTATTGGTCAAGCGCCGCCACGCCGGGCAGAACCTTGCCTTCCATCCATTCAAGGAAGGCGCCGCCTGCGGTCGAGATATAGGTGAAATCGCCCGCCGCGCCCGAGGCGTTCAGTGCCGACACCGTGTCGCCGCCACCGGCGACCGAGATCAGCTGACCCGCGCGGGTCAGGGCCGCCGCCTTGAGCGCCGCCGCATTGGTGGCCGCGTCAAACGGTTCTTTCTCGAAGGCACCGAGCGGGCCGTTCCAGATCAGGGTCTTGCTGTTTTTCAAGACCTCGGTAATCGCAGTCACGCTTTCGGGACCGGCATCAAGGATCATCGAATCCGACGGGCAGGCATCCAGCGCGACGGTTTCATGTGCGGTGTTGGCCTCGAATTTCTTGGCGACGACGATATCGACGGGCAGAACGATGTTGCAGCCGTTGGTTTCGGCCTTGGCCATGATCTCGTTCGCGGTATCGACCATCAGGCGCTCGGCCAGCGAGATGCCGATGTCATAGCCCTTGGCGGCAAGAAAAGTGTTCGCCATGCCGCCACCGATGACGAGGTTGTCGACCTTCTCGATGAGGTTCGACAAGAGTTCAAGCTTGGTCGAGACCTTGGCGCCGCCGACAACGGCGGTGACCGGGCGGACCGGCTTGCCCAGGGCACTTTCGAGCGCGGTCAGTTCGGCCTGCATCAGGCGCCCGGCACAAGCGGGCAGCAGACGCGCCAGACCTTCGGTCGAGCTGTGCGCGCGGTGGGCGGCGGAAAAGGCGTCGTTGCAATAGACATCGCCCAGCTTGGCCATGCCCGCGGCAAGGTCGGGGTCGTTTTTGGTTTCGCCCGCGTGAAAACGGGTGTTTTCCAGCAGCAGCACATGGCCCGGTTGCAGGGTCTCGGCGGCCATCTCGGCTTCGGTGCCAACACAATCGGCGGCGAACTTGACCGGCGCTTCAAAGGCGCGTTCCAGCGTCGGGATCAACTGTTTCAGCGACAGATTCTCGCGGCGTTCGCCCCCGGGGCGGCCGAAATGGGCCAGCAGGATCGGGCGACCGCCAGCCCCGAGGATATGTTTCACGGTCGGCGTGATGCGGCGGATACGGGTCGAGTCGGTCACGATGCCGTCCAGCATCGGCACGTTGATGTCGACGCGCGTCAACACGCGCTTGCCGTTCAAATCCATCTCGTCGAGTGTTTTCCAGCCCATTTTCCAACTCCGAAACTAAAATCCGTTGCCGCGTTCCTTATAGGAAACCGCCCACAGGTCAATGGGGCGACTTGGCATTCCGGTCGCGCATGATTAACTGTGGCGCAAAGAGAAAACAGGAGACCCCCCATGGCCGAGATCAAAGATCCCGAAAACACCATCCTGATGGAGCTGAAAGACGGCACCGTCACCATCGAACTGATGCCCGAGATTGCCCCCGGCCATTGCGAGCGCATGAAAGAACTGGCGCGTTCGGGACAGTATGACAATGTCTGCTTTCACCGCGTGATCGACGGCTTCATGGCCCAGACCGGCGACGTGGCCAATGGCGACATGGAAGACAACTTCAACCTGGGTCGCGCCGGTACCGGTGGATCGGACCTGCCGAACCTCAAGGCTGAGTTTTCGCGCATCCCCCATGATCGCGGCACCCTGGGTGCGGCCCGTTCCGCGATGCCCGACTCGGCCAACTCGCAGTTTTTCATCAACTTCAAGGACAACCACTTCCTCAACGGTCAGTATACCGTCTATGGACGTGTGATCGAAGGCATGGAGCATGTCGATGCCATCACCCGCGGCGAGCCGCCCGCGAACCCCGACCGCATGATCAGCGTGAAAGTGGCTGCCGATGTCGACGCTTAAACTTGCCGCGGCATTCGCCGTGTTGGCTGCGCCTGCGCTGGCCACCAACCTCGAAATCCAGATCGAGGGCGAAGGGGCCAATGGTACCGTCGTCATCGACCTGTTTGAAGATGTCGCACCACAGCACGTCGCGCGTATCACCTCGCTGGCGGAATCCGGGCAATACAACGACGTGGTGTTTCACCGCGTGATCGAAGGTTTCATGGCCCAGACCGGCGACGTGCAGTTCGGCAAGATGGGGCAGGACATGCGCTATGCCGGCCGTGGTGGCTCGGACATGGGCGACCTGCCGGCCGAATTTTCGGACATCAACTATGACCGCGGCATCGTGGGCATGGCGCGGTCTCAGGATCCGAACTCGGCCAATTCGCAGTTCTTCATCATGTTCGCCGAAGGCAGCTTCCTGAACGGGCAATACACCGTTGTGGGCAAGGTGACCGACGGTATGGATGTGGTTGACCAGATCAAGCGCGGCCACAGCCGCACCGGCGCCGTTACAGGCCAACCTGACCGCATGGTGTCGGTGAAAGTGACCGAATAACTGGTCACCACCGGTCAACAAGACGTGAGGGGGGCTAGGCGGCCCCCCTTTTTTTGCGCGACGCTGGATGTGTTCTGAAGGAGCGCGCCGATGACCCGCACGAGAGTGATCCTGAGCCTTGTTCTTGGCCTGTGGGCTGGGATATCCGCAGCCGATCCGACCTTTTGGAAACACGAATGGCCGCAGACGGATTTCACGCGCACATCGGTGGACAACTGGGTCGAGATCCTCTCTGGCGGCCCGCCCAAGGATGGCATTCCGGCGCTGGATGCCCCGAAGTTTATTCCGGCCACAGAGGAAACGCGCATCGGCGGCAGTGAACCCGTGGTCACGGTGGCGTTTGACGGCGCGCCCGCGCGGGCCTATCCGCTGCGGTACCTGACATGGCACGAGATCGTGAACGACACGGTGGGCGGTGTGCCGATCGCGGTCACATTCTGCCCCTTGTGCAATTCGGCCATGACGTTTGACCGCAGGGTGCAGGGCAGGGTGCTCAGCTTTGGTGTGTCCGGCAAGCTGCGTCATTCGGACATGGTGATGTATGACCGAGAAACCCAGAGCTGGTGGCAACAGGCCATCGGCGAAGGCATCGTGGGCGAGATGACCGGTGTCACCCTGCGCCAGCTGCCCACGTGGCTGGACAGCTGGGACCAGTTCCGCGCGCGCCATCCAGACGGGCTGGTGATGGCGGAACCCGCCTTTAACCGGCGCTACGGGGTCAACCCTTATGAAAACTACGACCGTTCGAAACGGCCCTTCCTCTATAGCGGCGATCCACCCCCGCATGGCATTCCGGCACTGGCGCGGGTCGTGCGCGTCGGTGACAGGGCGTGGCCCCTGGACAGGGTGCGCGCGGCGGGGGCGCTGCGCGAAGCAGGGGTGGCGATCGACTGGCGGCCCGGCCAGGCTTCGGCGCTGGACAGCGCGCGCATTGCCGAGGGGCGCGATGTGGGGTCGATCCGCGTGCGTGACGGGCAGGGGCGCGATCTGCCGCATGACGTCATGTTTGCCTTTGCCTTTCACGCCTTCTGGCCCGAGGGCACATGGATGCTGGGGGATGCGACCAAACGTTGACGTATCGGCAATTTGCAATTCTGCGGTTTTGGCCGTAAGCGTGGGGTCAACGGGATGACACAGAAAACCGACAGAAGAAAAACCCTATATGAAAACCTTGAAAACCACCGAAGAGCTTGCCCAGTTTTGCGATCTGGCACGGGGCAAGCCCTATGTGACGATTGACACCGAATTCCTGCGCGAACGGACCTATTATTCGAAACTCTGCCTGATCCAGATGGCGGTGCCGGATCATGACGGCGACGACGCGGTTCTGGTGGATCCGCTGGTGGACGGGTTGTCGATGGAACCGCTCTATGACCTGTTTCGTGACAAAAACGTGGTCAAGGTATTCCACGCGGCGCGGCAGGATCTCGAGATCTTTTTCCACGAGGCGGGCGTGTTCCCGGACCCATTGTTCGACACGCAGGTTGCGGCCATGGTCTGTGGCTTTGGCGAACAGGTCGGCTATGAAACGCTGGTGCGCAAGATCGCCAAGCAAAGCCTTGATAAGTCAAGCCGTTTTACCGATTGGTCCCGCCGTCCCCTGACCGAGGCGCAACAGAAATACGCCATTGGCGACGTCACCCACCTGCGCCGGATTTACGAATTTCTGGCCGCCAAGCTGGCCGAGAATGGACGCGAACGCTGGGTGCAGGAAGAGTTGCAGATTCTGACCAACCCCGACACCTATACGATCAAGCCCTCGGATGCGTGGCAGCGGGTCAAGACGCGCACGACCACGCCAAAGTTCCTGGCCGTGGTGCGTGAACTGGCGCGGTTCCGCGAAGGCTATGCGCAAAGCCGCAACATTCCGCGCAACCGTGTGTTCAAGGATGACGCGCTGATCGAACTGGCCTCGACCAAGCCCAAGACCCAACAGGATCTGGGCCGGTCGCGCCTGTTGCTGCGCGAGGCCCGCAAGGGCGAAATCGCCGAAGGGATTCTGGCCGCGGTCGAGGCAGGGCTGGACTGTCCGGCCGAGGACATGCCGCGCGTCGACAAGAGCCGCGAGAAGCTGCAGGTCAACCCGGCGCTGGCCGATCTGTTGCGGGTGCTTCTGAAGGCCAAAACCGAAAGCTCGGGCGTGGCGTCCAAGCTCATCGCGAGTGCGGCCGATCTGGATGCGATTGCCGCCGGTCAGCGCGACCTGCCGGCGCTGCGGGGCTGGCGGAACGAGGTGTTCGGCGAAGATGCGTTGCGCCTGTGCAACGGAGAAATCGGCCTTGCCGCCAAGGGCAACGCCGTCACCACCGTCGCACTGTGATGTAAGCGGCGCGCGCCCTAGCGGCGCGCCTGCATTGCGTTCTGGAAGGCCTGCACGCGGATTGTGCGCACCCCCTGCAATTGCTGGTCGGTCAGGGCATGGGCCACGATCACGCGGCGCGACGCTTCTGATCCGACGCCGGGCGGGTATTTCGGGTGCACGCCCAGAAATTCATAGGTCAGCACCCCGTCCACGGGTTCGCCGTCGTTCAGCGGGCGCAGTTTCAGGTCGAACACCCCGTGCCGGTCGGCGGTGCCGGTGGCGCGGATGATCGCCCCGTCGGCGACGCGCTCGATCTTGAGTTCGTCTATCCGGGTCACGGGCACACCGGGATAGGCCTCTTCCGGGCGGGCCAGTGCGCTGCGCTCGGGCAAGAGCGGGTTTGGCGGCTCGGCATTGGGGTCGACCACGACCTCTTCGCCATTTCCGAACCAGTTGAACGGGTTATAGCGCGACTGGCAGGCGCTGAGCGCCGTTGCAGACACCAGAAGAAGCAATATTGTTTTGCGCATGGCTCGACCTCGTAATCCTCGGTCTCTGGGTTACCCCATTGCGCCGCGCTTGAAAAGCGTCAAGGCAGGGGTGGACCTTTGCCATGCAAAGCCCTAGGTCCATTTCAACAACAGACGGAGCAGATCATGGCCACCGAAGCATTCGAGGAAATTGTCGAAGATTTCGAATTCATGGACGATTGGGAAGACCGCTATCGCCACGTGATTGATCTGGGCAAGGCGATGGACCCGCTTGACGAGGCGTTCAAAGTGCCCGCCACCAAGGTGGACGGCTGTGCCTCGCAGGTCTGGTTGCAGCCCAGGATCGAAAACGGGGTGTTTTCCTTTGACGGTGACAGCGACGCGATGATCGTCCGCGGTCTGATCGCGGTGCTGCGCGCGCTGTATAATGACCTGCCTGTGGGCGAGGTCGGCAAGGTTGATGCCCGCGCCGAGATGGAACGGTTGGGCATGAACGACCATCTGTCATCGCAGCGCTCAAACGGGCTGCGGGCGATGATTGACCGGATTCGCCTGGTCGCGGCCGAAGCGGCGTAAATCGCGCAAGCGCGATGCCTGCGGCGCGAGTATTTTTGACAAGATGAAGCCGGGATTCAGCGCGCGTCGCTGCTGGTGCGATAGTGGTTGAGGATATAGAGCCGGATCGCGGTGGCGAGGCCGGTTTCAATATCCCGTTTTGCATCAATTTCCGCCGCCAATGCGTTGATTGGCATATCTTTTTCGTCTGCGATTTCGCGAAAGGCGCGCCAGAAGTCATCTTCGAGGGATACGCTGGTGCGGTGACCGCGCAAGGTGAGCGAGCGTTTGACCGGGCGGGCGTTCATGTGTCGTCCCGCTTGTGGCCATCAAGATGGGTTGTGGCCTTGTCGGCGTCCAGCTTGTCGCGCTGTTTTTCCGCCTTGGTGCGGCCGAATTTCACCGCGTTCTGATCAGCGCGGGCCTTTTTGGCAGCCCGCGCTTTTTCTTTTCGAAACCGGTTCAGGTTGACCGGCTGTGCCATCAGGCCTTGGGGCCGATCATGTCTTCGGGGCGGACAACGGCATCAAAGGTTTCTTCGTCCACAAAGCCCAGTGCGATCGCCTCTTCCTTGAGGGTCGTGCCGTTCTTGTGTGCGGTCTTGGCAACCTTGGTGGCGTTGTCATACCCGATGGTCGGGGCCAGTGCCGTGACCAGCATCAGCGATTCCTTCATCAGCTTGTCGATGCGCGGCTCGTTGGCCTGAATGCCCAACAGCATGCGCTCGGTAAAGCTGTCGGCGACGTCGCCCAGAAGCTGCATGGATTGCAGCAGGTTGTAGGACATCATCGGGTTGTAGACGTTCAATTCAAAGTGACCCTGCGAGCCTGCAAAGGTCATGGCGGCGTTGTTGCCCATGACATGCGCGGCAACCTGGGTCATGGCCTCGGCCTGGGTCGGGTTGACCTTGCCCGGCATGATCGAGGAGCCGGGTTCGTTTTCCGGCAGGATCAGTTCGCCCAGACCCGAGCGCGGGCCCGAGCCGAGGAAGCGGATATCGTTGGCGATCTTGTACATCGCGCCCGCCACCGTGGCCAAGGCGCCCGACATAAAGACCATCGCGTCATGCGCGGCCAGCGCCTCGAACTTGTTGGGCGCGGTGACAAAGGGCAGGCCGGTGATTTCGGCCATGTTGGCGGCCACGGCTTCACCCCAGCCTGGCTGGGTGTTCAGACCGGTGCCGACGGCGGTACCGCCCTGTGCCAATTCATAGATGCCGGGCAGGGCGGCCTCGACGCGGGCGATGCCCTGACGGATCTGGTGCGCGTAGCCCGAGAATTCCTGTCCCAGCGTCAGCGGGGTGGCGTCCTGGGTGTGGGTGCGGCCGATCTTGATGATGTCTTTGAATTCTTCCGACTTCTGCTCAAGCCCCTCGGCCAGCTTGTTCAGGCCGGGCAGCAGCACATCGCGCACGGTCATCGCGGCGGCAATATGCATCGCGGTCGGGAAGGTGTCGTTCGAGGACTGGCCCATGTTGCAGTGGTCGTTGGGGTGTACCGGATCTTTGGAGCCGATCACGCCGCCAAGGATTTCGATTGCGCGGTTTGCGATGACCTCGTTCGAGTTCATGTTCGACTGCGTGCCCGAACCGGTCTGCCAGACCACCAGCGGGAAATTGTCATCGAATTTGCCCGCGACCACTTCGCTGGCGGCCTGAATCACGGCGTCGGCGATTTTGGGGTCCATTTTACCGGTCGCCTTGTTCTGCATGGCGCAGGCCTGCTTGATCACGCCCAGCGCGCGCACGATGGCAACGGGCTGTTTTTCCCAGCCGATGGGAAAGTTCATGATCGAGCGCTGGGTCTGGGCGCCCCAGTACTTGTCGGCGGGGACTTCGAGCGGGCCAAAGCTGTCGGTTTCGGTGCGGGTGTTGGTCATCGGTGTAGCTCCGTAACATGTGTCACGTCGTCTCTTATCGAAACGCGTGGAAAATTCAATGCTGTATACCGTTGGATACAATACTTGGGCGGCGGCAAATTGGCGCAAACCTATCCCGAGAGCGCGGTTACTTCGTGGTTACTTGCGGAAACTGTCCAGGCTGACCACTTCGGCGGGTTTGGGTTTGTCCTCTTCCACTTCGATCGAGCCAACATGATCGGCCGCGTCGGCCTCGTCCTCAAGGTCCAGATCGTCGAGGTCATCTTCCTGGGTCTCGAAGCGCAGCCCGAACTCCACCGACGGGTCAACGAAGGTCTTGATCGCGTCATAGGGGATATAAAGTGGTTCGGGCGCGTCGCCAAAATTCAGCGTGACGGAAAACCCGTCATCGGTGACATGCAGATTTTCGTACCAGTGCTGCATCACCACGGTCATCTCGCCCGGGTACCGATCAACCAGCCAGTTGGCAATTTTCACATCCGGGTGATGGGTGTCGAAGGTGATGAAAAAATGGTGTTCCCCCGGCAGGCCATGCGCCTCGACATCGGTCAGAACTTCCTGAATCAGGCTGCGCATGGCGCGGTGCATCAGGTTTCCGTAATCAATCGTGCGCGACATGGGGCGACCCTCTGGTTTGCATTTCCCTTACCATAGAAGATTCGGCGCGAAACAAAAGAGATCACGGCAAAAATCGGGTGGATTTCAGAGCAGTGCCCCAAGGGTGGCCAGAACGGTTGTCGCCGCCAGCGTGCCCAAGAGCGGCAGGCGCAATCCGATGAGCAGTCCAGAGGCCACCAATACCAGGATAGCAGGCAGGGACTGGAAGGTTTCCAGCCGTGGCCAAAGGCCGAAATTCGTGGTGATCAGATCGTCAAACAGCAGGTGCAGGGTGAACCAGAGGCTGAGATTGGCGATCACCCCGAGCACTGCTGCCGAGATAATCTGCAATGCGCCGGTCAGGCGGGGTTGCGCCAGCAGGCGGTCGACATAAGGCGCGCCCACGAAAATCCACAGAAAACACGGCACGAAGGTGCACCAGAGCGTGATCAGACCGGCCAGCACGGCCATGCCGGCACCGCCCTGTTGATAGCCCGCAAGGTGGCCCGTGAATTGCGTCACGAGGATCAGCGGGCCGGGCGTGGTTTCGGCAAGGCCCAGCGCGTCCATCATCTGGGCGGTGGTCAGCCAGCCATGGTCCGCCACCACGGCCTGTACCATATAGGCCAGAACCGCATAGGCCCCGCCAAATGTGACCACGGCGAGTTTCGAGAAAAACACTGCCAGAGACAGCAGGAAGTCGGCGTTTGCCAGCCAGAGCAGCAGGACAGGGGCGGCCCAGATGGCCAGCCAGATCGCAGCGGTGCGCATTGTTCCGGCCGTGCGCTGCGGCGGCGGGGCGATTGCAGGCGCGGGTGCGGGGGGGGCGCCTTGCAGGGCGCCGATCAGGCCTGCGCAAAGGATCACCACCGGAAAGGGCAAGAGTCCGGTGAACAACACCGCAAAGGCCAGTGCGCAGATGACCCATGCCAGCGCCGAGGTTACGACCTTGCCCGAAAGCCGCACCAGCGCCTGCAGGATGATCGCCACCACAGCCGCCTGCACACCGACGAACCCTGCCGAGACAAGCGGCAGGTCGCCATAGGCCAGGTATAGTGCTGCAAGCAGCGCAATCACCAAGGCCCCCGGTAGCACGAAAAGCCCGCCGCCGATCAGGCCGCCCAGCGTGCCGCGCAGTTTCCAGCCGGTGAAGGTGGCCAGCTGCATCGCTTCAGGGCCCGGTAGCAACATGCAAAAGGACAGTGCGCCGAGAAATTCCTTTTCCTCAAGCCAGCCCTGATCCTCGACCAGTTCGCGGTGCATCAGGCTGATCTGGGCGGCGGGACCGCCAAAGGACAACAGACCGATCCGTCCGAACACGCGGAAAAGGTCGGCAAGGGATGGGGCGCTTTGCATGGGGCAAGAGCCATCACAGTGGCGCGATTCCCGCAAGCGCCAAATCCGTGTCGCACAGACCGGTCAGGCGATCTTTTGTCCGGTCAGGCACAGGGCAAGACACTGTTCCGGCAAAAGGCCGACCTGTTCAAAGAAGCTCATGAAATCGAAGCTGTTATAGGTCTCGACCATCTTGTCGCCCTCGAACCGTGCAAAAAGCTGGCCCGAGCCGATCACCGGTTTGCCGGTGGCCGAATCCGTGACCCGCATCGAATACAGCGCCGAGGCCCAGTCGCCATCCTCCATCACCTTGTCGAGGCTGACATGGGGGTCTTCGACCATATCGAGGAACATCGGCACAAGTTCACGGAAATCATCCGGCCCCACCTGCATTTCGGGCACGAGGCCTGCGGCCTGTGTGTCGGGGCTGAACAATTCGTCGATGGCGTCCAGATCCCCTTCGATCCAGACGCGACGATACCATTCCGAGAGAATTTCACGTTTTTCCATGAGGACACCCGTTTCCTGAACAAGTCGCGCAATCCAGACATACCGCGCGAGGCGTGAGGATTCGGTTAATGATCGTGAATGTCGGGGAAGGAAGTGCAGGCTTCTGTTGCCAGGTGCCTGCGAACCCCGCCTGACGCGGCTAGGCATCAGGACTTAGATTTCGGTGTTAGGAACTGCTTACGCAGCTACTGCAACCGGAGCACGATTGTCATTTGCAATTGTACAGTTTTCGCCGGTAACGGTGGCAGACAGCCGAGACAAAGCTAACCCCTTTAGACGTTCGTCGATCCTATTTCGGCCCCATGATCCCCAAATGAAGGATGTTTGGTGGAGCCGCCGGGTACCGCCCCCGGGTCCGATCCGCTTATTACGAGCGCGTTTATGTCCATAGTTCCCGAGGGAACGCAGCAAATATAATCGCTGCGCGCAGGGTTGCAATGGGCAATGCTGACTCGGGCGAGGATTTTCTGTTGTTGGGGTGTTTGGAAGCGTAGGTTTGAAAACACGTTTTTAGTCAGAGTGATAAACGGTGATATTAAACCCTTCTTCTGCCTTCGGGGGGACAAAATGCGCGGTAATGCGGTCGAACTGGGCGTCACTGACCTTAAACGGGTGGCGGCCCTCGGCGTTGCGCCGATGCAGACGGGCACGGCAGGTTTCGGTGGGGACATCCAGATAGTGCAAAACATGGTCGCAGCCGGAATCCTTCAATACATCGTGCAGCCAGGCACGGCTTTCCAGCGTGTTGGCCCCGAAATCCAGCACCACCGACAGGCCCGCCCGCAACAGATCAACCACATGTACTGTCATCCTCTCGCGCAGGCGCGCCGAATAGGTGACGTAGTCGTTCAACGTCTGCATCTCGGGGCCATAGAGCGTGGAGAGCCAGTCATCTTCGGCAATCACCACGGTGGCGGGGGGCTCGGCCAGACGCCGGGCGAGGGTGGATTTGCCCGAAGCGACATGGCCGACAAGGATATGCAGGGTGCCGCAACCGGTCATGGCGTTTTGCGCGCGGCCCGTGCCGCCATCGCCGCCTCGCCAAGTTGCAGCGTATAGCCGGTCAGTTCGGACAGGGCCGCATCGGCTCTGGCGGCATCCCGCGCCTCAAGTGCGTCGGCAATGCGCGTGTGCAATCCGACGATCATATCGCGGTTGCGCTGGGTGAAGGTGATCATGTTCATCAACGGTTGCATCGCCTCGACCGCGCCGGCCAGTTGATAGGACAGGACCGGGTTCTGCGCCCCGTCCACCAGCGCGCGGTGAAAGGCGACGTCGCTGTCGCAGAAGCTTTCATCCGACAGACCCGGTTGCGACTGGCGGTGAATCTCGGCCCGCATCGTGGCAAGGTGATCGGCCGTGCGCCGCGTTGCCGACAGGGGGGCGCAGGCCCGTTCCAGCGCAAACCGCGCCTCGCAGGCGGTTTCGAAATCCACGTCATTCATCGACAGCAATAGCGTCGAGGTGGTGATGTGGTTGGCATAGGCCTCTTCATAGGAGAGGCGGCGCACAAATGCCCCGCCCGAGGCCCCGCGCCGCGTGCGGATCAGGTTCTGGGCGGCCAGCCGTTTCAGCGCCTCGCGCACGGTCGGACGCGAGACGTCGAATTGTTCGGACAGTTCGGTCTCGGAGGGCAGGCGGGCGTCGACATCCATCTCGCCATTGAGGATGGCGTCGCGAATGGATTTGGCGATCTGGGCCGACAGATCGGCGCGGTTTTTGGGGTCAATTTTCATTTGTCTGACATTTATTGTTTGCGCGAAGTTTAATTGTCTGACAATTTAAGTGCAAGGACTGAGTCGCCGCGAAATGGAGGCGTTGCCTTGCCTTCACGATGTGGCACCCGCCCGTGACGCAAGGCATCCGCAGGGAGAAACGTGTAATGATTGATCCGTCCTATTGCCAGATGATGGCCCGGTATAATGCGTGGCAGAACACGCAGATCCGTACCGCCGCCGAACGCCTGACCGAGGCTGAAATCCGCGCCGATCGTGGCGCCTTTTTCGGGTCGATCATGGCCACGCTAAACCATGTGCTGTGGGCCGACCTTTTGTGGATGGCGCGTTTTGAACGCCTGACCCCGCCCGAGGCGGGCCTGTCGGAAAGCACCACGCTGACGCCGACGCTGGCGGTGTGGAGCGCCGAACGGTTCCGGATGGACGGGCGCATCCGGCAATGGGCGGATCGCTTGCGCGCCATCGATCTGGCCGGAGACCTGCGCTATCACTCGGTCGTTTTGGGGAAGGATTTCTCGCGTCCCATGGCGCAATGCGTCGTGCATTTTTTCAACCACCAGACCCACCACCGCGGCCAGGTGCACGCGATGCTGACCGCGGCGGGTCAACAGACAGGCGACACCGACCTGGTGTTGATGCCGGAGGATGACACATGGCTTTGATCGCACCTTCCCGCCGTCTGCGCCGCACCCCGTTTTCGGACGGGGTCGAGGCCGCAGGCGTCAAGGGCTATACGGTTTATAACCGCATGCTTTTGCCGACGGTCTTCCGTTCGGTTGTCGAGGATTACCATCACCTGAAAAAGGCGGTACAGGTCTGGGACGTGGCCTGCGAACGGCAGGTGGAGCTGCGCGGCCCGGATGCCGGGCGCCTGATGCAGATGCTGACCCCGCGCGACCTGCGCGGGATGCTGCCCGGGCAGTGCTACTATGTACCCATCGTGGACGAAACCGGCGGTATGCTGAACGATCCCGTGGCGGTCAAGCTGGCCGAGGACCGGTGGTGGATTTCGATTGCCGACAGCGACCTGTTGCTGTGGGTCAAGGCGATTGCCTATGGTTATCGTCTGGATGTGCTGGTCGATGAACCGGACGTGTCGCCGCTGGCGGTGCAGGGGCCTCTGGCGGATGAATTGATGGCGCGCGTCTTCGGCGACAAGATCCGTGATGTGCGCTTCTTCCGCTTTGGCTGGTTCGAGTTCCAGGGCCGCGATCTTGCGATTGCGCGCTCGGGTTATTCCAAGCAGGGCGGTTTCGAGATTTATGTCGAGGGCAGCGATATCGGGATGCCGCTTTGGAACGCGCTGTTCGAGGCGGGCAAGGATCTGGACGTGCATGCGGGCTGTCCCAACCTGATCGAGCGGATCGAGGGCGGGCTGTTGAGTTATGGCAATGACATGACCGATGACAACACCCCGCATGAATGCGGGCTGGGCCGGTTCTGCAACACCCAGAGCGCGATCGGCTGTGTCGGGCGCGATGCGCTGTTGCGGGTGGCCAAGGAAGGTCCGGTCAAACAAATCCGCCCGATCGAGATCCACGGCGATGCGGTGGCACCCTGTGACCGGCTGTGGCCGGTGATGGATGGCGATCTGCATGTCGGCAATGTCAGCAGCGCCGCGTGGTCGCCGGATTACAACACCAACGTGTCGATCGGCATGGTGCGGATGACCCACTGGAACGCCGGGACCGAACTGGACGTGATCACGCCGGACGGGGTGCGCCCCGCCACCGTGTTCGAGGCCTTCTGGCAATAGCGCGAGGGGCGGGGGCGGGATGCCTCCGGCAGGAGTATTTTTGGCAAGATGAAGCCGGACCGGCTTTGACGGGAAAGGAAGAGAGAGATGTTCAACGCATTGGTGATGGAGCAGGGTGAAGACGGGCTGGCCACGGCCAACCTCAAGGAGATCGGCGAAGACGCGCTGCCCGAAGGCAACGTGACCGTGGCGGTCGAGTATTCAACGGTCAACTACAAGGACGGCCTGTGCCTGTCGCCCAAGGGGGGCGGGCTGGTGCGCAAGTATCCGCATGTGCCGGGGATCGACTTTGCAGGCACTGTCGAAAGCTCGGAGGATGACCGCTACAAGCCGGGCGACAAGGTGGTTCTGACCGGCTGGCGCGTGGGCGAGGTGCATTGGGGCGGCTATGCCCAGAAAGCGCGGGTCAACGCCGACTGGCTGGTGCCGCTGCCCGAGGGGCTGAGCCCGCAACAGGCGATGGCGGTGGGCACCGCAGGGTTCACCTCGATGCTGGCGGTGATGGCGCTGGAAGATCACGGGCTGGTGCCGGGCAACGGCCCCGTGCTGGTGACCGGGGCTGCGGGCGGTGTGGGATCGGTTGCGACCGCGATTCTGGCCAATCTTGGCTATGAGGTGGCCGGTGTGACCGGACGCCCCGACACCGAAGGCTATCTGACTTCGCTGGGGGCGACGCAGATCGTGCCGCGCGAGGCGTTGAACGAGACCGTCAAGCGCCCTCTGGAGACCGAAACCTGGGCCGGGTGCGTTGATGCCGTGGGTGGCCCGATGCTGGCGCGGGTGCTGGGCCAGATGAAATATGGTGGATCGGTTGCTGCCGTGGGGCTGGCAGGCGGGGCGGCTTTGCCCGCGACCGTGATCCCGTTCCTGCTGCGGGGGGTGAACCTGCTCGGGATCGACTCGGTCATGCAGCCCTATGACAACCGGCTGCGCGCATGGAAGCGGATTGCCACCGATCTGCCCATGGACAAGCTCGAGGCGATGGTGCGGCCCGCCACCCTGTCGGACCTGCCGGCGCTTGGGGCCGACATTCTGAACGGTCAGGTGCAGGGCCGCGTCGTGGTGGACGTGAACGCCTGATACCCCGACACAATTCCGCAAAGATCCCGTGGCAGGAACACGGGGTCTTTGCAGCGTATTTTCCATGACCTGCAGTCTTTGAAAGGATCCCGCCCCATGAGTCACAAACCCATCAGCCGCTATCCCGTGCCTGCCCTGGACGATCTGCCCGAGGACATCCGCGACATGATGCTGGGCGTGCAGGAAAAGGCGGGGTTCATTCCCAACGTGTTCCTGACACTGGCCCACCGCCCCGAGGAATTCCGCGCCTTCATGGCCTATCACGACGCCCTGATGGAGAAAGACAGCGGATTGACCAAGGCGGATCGCGAGATGATCGTCGTGGTGACGTCAAGCGACAACAACTGCCAGTATTGCGTGGTGGCGCATGGGGCGATCCTGCGCATTCGGGCCAAGGATGCGACCATTGCCGACCAGGTCGCCGCCAATTACCGCAAGGCAGATATCACGCCACGCCAGAGGGCGATGCTGGATTTTGCCATGAAGGTGTCGAACGATGCCAAGTCGATCGACGACCCTGATTTCGAAATCCTGCGCACCCACGGGTTCAGCGACGAGGATATCTGGGACATTGCCGGGGTCACGTCGTTCTTTGGCCTGTCGAACCGCATGGCCAATTTCACCTCAATGCGCCCGAATGACGAATTCTATGGCATGGGGCGCTGATCGCGGGCGTCTGTGGGCAAGGTTGCTTGACCTCACTGGCGCCAGCCTCGAAAAAGGATTGGGCAGGGGCGACATGCCCCGGCCTACAGAATTTCAGCGCGACAGAAGGGTGCCCTGATGGCCTATGACAATGACAATATCTTCGCCAAGATCCTGCGCGGCGAGATCCCCAGCGAAAAGCTTTATGAAGACGAGGACACCTATGTTTTCATGGATATCATGCCGCGTGCGGACGGGCATTGTCTGGTGATCCCGAAAACGCCGTGCCGCAACATGCTGGATGCGTCGCCCGAACAGATGTTGGCCTGCATGAAAACGGTGCAGAAACTCAGTCATGCCTGTATGAAAGCCTTCGGGGCCGAGGGCATCACCCTGCAACAGTTCAACGAGGCCGTGGGCGGGCAAGAGGTGTTTCACCTGCATTTCCACATTCTGCCGCGCCATGACGGCGTGAAGCTGCGCCCGCCGGGACAGATGGCGGATTTCGCGGTTCTGAAGGAACAGGCGGACAAAATTCGGGCCGCGTTGTAATTATATTCTAAAAATTGCATTTATTTGATCTGGATCAAGTTGCCAACTCGCAAGAGTTGGCAATTTGCATTTTGTAAGGTGTATCTGGGGTGCATGTTTCCTCCGCAATCCTAAACCGGTGCTCTGGGTACGCCTTACAAGCCCTTATATTTATTTAGGAACTCCAATGATCAAAGCCTTGTCCGCCGCAAGTTTCGCCCTGACCGCCATGACCGGTCTGGCCCTTGCTGACGAAGCTCCGAACCTTGTGACCATTGTCACCGAAGAAAACCCGCAGACCCAGTTGATGGCGATGGTGCTGACTATGCAGGCCGCGCAACAGGGTGCCGCGCCGCATATCCTGCTCTGTGGTCCGGCAGGGGATATCGCGCTGAAAGATGCGCCCGAATCCGCCGTCGCGCCGCAGCCCCCCAAGGGGATGAGCCCGCAAGGACTTATGACCAAGATCATGGGGATGCCCGGGGCCAAGGTCGAAGTCTGCGCCATTTATCTGCCCGCGCGCGGGCAGGGGGCTGATATGCTGCTGGACGGAATCACCGTGGCCAAGCCCGGCGCAATGGCGACCGCCGTTCTGGACGCAGATGCCAGCATGAATTTCTGAACAGGGCGGGCGCGTCCCCAGCGCGCTTTCCTTGACCTGCGCGGTGAGGCCTGGCCTTTCACCGCGCTTTTTTCGTGTGGGGGCGACATGCGCCCCTTGACCCTGCGTGACAGGGTGGCAGTGTACCTCTCATGGAACTGGATATTGATTTCGTGCGGGCACAGTTTCCCGCATTTGAGCAGCCCTCGTTGCAGGGGCAGGCGTTTTTCGAGAATGCGGGCGGGTCCTATACCTGTCGGCCGGTGATCGACCGGCTGACCCGGTTCTACACCCAGCGCAAGGTGCAGCCCTATGCCCCTTACGAAGCGTCGCGCCTGGGCGGGGCCGAGATGGACGAGGCGCGCCAGCGTCTGGCAGCCCTTTTGGGGGTGGATACGGACGAAATGTCCTTTGGTCCTTCGACGACCCAGAACACCTATGTGCTGGCGCAGGCATTTGGTCAATGGATGCAGCCGGGCGAAGCGATCATCGTTACAAATCAGGACCATGAGGCCAATACCGGCCCGTGGCGGCGTCTGGCAGACCGCGGCATCGAAGTGCGCGAGTGGCGGATTGATCCTGACACCGGCCATCTGGATCCGGCAAAGCTCGATACACTTCTGGATGAAAAGGTGCGGCTTGTCTGTTTTCCGCATTGTTCCAACGTCGTGGGCGAGATCAACCCCGTGGCCGAAATCACGGCGCGGGCGCATGCGGCGGGGGCCTTTGTCTGTGTGGACGGGGTCAGTTATGCGCCGCATGGTCTGCCGGATGTGGGCAAGATGGGGGCCGATATCTATCTGTTCTCGACCTACAAGACCTATGGCCCGCATCAGGGCGGCATGGTGATCCGGCGCGCCTTGGGCGAGATGCTGCCCAACCAGGCGCATTATTTCAACGCAGATACACTGTATAAGCGGTTCACACCGGCGGGGCCGGACCATGCCCAGATCGCGGCCTGTGCGGGCATGGCGGATTATTTCGATGCGCTGGCCGATCATCACGGTGTGACCGGCGCGGCCGCCGAACGGGGCGCGGGCGTGCATGATCTCATGCGGGCGCACGAGGAAAAGCTGTTGCAGCCCGTTCTGGATTTCGCCGCGGCGCGCAATTCCGTGCGTCTGCTGGGGCCGTCCGATGCGACGACGCGCGCGCCGACCGTGGCGCTGGCCTGTGAAAAACCGGGTGAAGAGTTGGCCGCGGCTTTGGCTGCGCGAGGGATCATGGCCGGCGGCGGCGATTTTTATGCCGTGCGCGCACTCGAGGCGCAGGGGGTGAACATGGACAAGGGCGTCTTGCGCCTCAGTTTTGTGCACTACACTTCGCAAGAGGAAATCGACCAGTTGCTGAATGCGCTTGAGGCGGTGCTTTAACGGGCCCGCCTTGCCCGCAGGCACTGGGAAAGTCTTGCCCGAACGCGGAAATCCGTCCTAGCATTGCGGAACAACCGCATGGGGAGGACGCGGATGATCCTGACGACAACCGAGGGGCAGGCGGATCTGCCACGTTATTTTGCAAACGTGTTCGACGTGGCGCGCCTTATCACCACGGGCCGGATCGACTTTGTGATGCCCGACGGGCGTCGGTTTCGGGCCGAAGGGCCAAAACCCGGTCCTGTGGCGGAACTGATCGTGCATGACGACGATACCTTTGCCCGCCTGGTTCGAGAGGGCGATCTGGGGTTCTGCGATGCCTATATCGAAGGCGGCTGGAGCACGCCGGATTTGCAGGCCTTTCTCGATTTTCTTCAGGCCGACAATGATGTGCTCTATGACGGGTTCCCCGGCATGTTCTTCGTGCGTCTGTATGAACGGATGCGCCACTGGATGAACCGCAACACCAAGGAACAGGCCAAGAAGAACATCTCGTACCATTATGACCTTGGCAATGAGTTTTATGCGCTGTGGCTGGACGAAACCATGACCTATTCCTCGGCCCTGTTCGAGACCGGACAGGAAAGCATGGAGCGCGCGCAGATCGCCAAATATGCCTCGCTGGTTGATCAGATGGGCGCCAAGCCGGGGGATCACGTGCTGGAGATCGGCTGTGGCTGGGGGGGCTTTGCCGAATACGCCGCGAAAGAGCGGGGTCTTCGGGTCACGGGGCTGACCATTTCAGAGGAGCAGTTGAAGTTTGCGGCGGAACGAATTGAAAAAGCGGGGTTATCTGATCGGGTGGATTTCAAGTTGCAGGATTATCGCGACGAAAAGGGCCAGTATGACGGCATCGCCAGCATCGAGATGTTCGAGGCAGTGGGTGAGAAATACTGGCCCGCCTATTTCGACACGGTGCGCGCGCGGCTCAAACCTGGCAAAAACGCGACCTTGCAGATCATCACCCTGACCGAGGCCCGGTTCGAGGCCTATCGCAAGGGCGTGGATTTCATCCAGAAATACATTTTTCCAGGCGGCATGTTGCCCAGCCCGACCGCCCTGCGCGAAGAGATCTCGCGCGCGGGTCTGGATCTGGTACGCTCGGTCGAGTTTGGAGAGAGCTACAGCCTGACTTTGCGGCGCTGGCATAACACGTTCAATGCCCGCTGGGACGAGGTTCAGAAACTGGGCTTTGACGACCGGTTCAGGCGAATGTGGAACTTTTATCTGACCTCTTGTGCTGCGGGCTTTCACAGCGGAAACTGTGATGTAACGCAAATCACCATGAGCAGGCCCCGCTGATGCCCACCACGAACCGTCTTGTCGCTGCGATCTGTCTGGCCATTCTGGGTGCGGTCGTCGCCGAATTGATTAAGCCCCTGATGCCCGAGGGCACGGGGTTCGGCAAATTCACCTGGGTCTGTGCCGGGCTGGGGGTGCTGGTGGGGTGGTTCACGCTAGGACCGCGGGCCGGGGGCAGTTACACCAATGCGATCAATAACGGGGTCACCTCGGTGGTGATGTTCGTGCTGATCGGGCTGTTTACCTTTGGTGCGATCGAGATGCTGACGCAGGCCCTGCGCCACCGGTTTGATGATCCGATGGTGGCGCTTAAGGCGATTCTGGAAGAGGCCATTGACTATGGTCAGTACCTGTTGGATTGGAGGGTGGCGACAACCCTTGTGATCGGCGCCGTGGTGTCGGGGCTGTTGACCGAGTTCACCTATCGCCGCTGGAGATAAGATTTTGAAATCCCTGTTTTTTTACGGCACGCTGCGCTATGTGCCGCTTTTGTCGCTTGTGTTGGGACGCGCGGCGGATGACCTGGACGTGACCGAAGCCCGGCTGGCAGGACATGGCGTGTTCTGGGCCAAGGATGAGGCGTTTCCGACCCTTGTTGAAAGGGAAGGCGTGGCACAAGGGGTTTTGGTGCGCGGTCTTTCGGCTGACGATATTGCACGGCTCAACTTTTACGAAGGCGGGTTTGACTATGCCCTGAAACCCGTCACGGTCGAGACAGGGCAGGGTGCGGTGGCGACCGAGGTCTATTTTTCAGACCCTGGCCTGTGGCAGGTCGGTGCGCCGTGGTCTCTGGACGATTGGGCCGCGGCATGGGGGGCCATGACACTGGAAGCGGCGCAGGAGGTCATGGGCTATTTCGGCGCCAAATCCGCGGCCGAGGTTGCCCGGATGTTTCCGATGATCCGGGCGCGGGCCTCGGCGCGGGTCAATGCCGCCACCGTCAACAGGGCCTACAGTCCTTCGGGGTATACCGCTCAGGATGTGCAGGAAAACGGTCGGCTTCGGCCTTATGTCAATTTCTTTGCGCTGGATGAATATGACCTGCGGTTCCGCCGTTATGATGGCGGTCAGAGCGATATGGTGCGCCGTGCTGTGTTCGTGGCCACGGATGCGGTGATTGTTTTGCCTTATGATCCTGTACGCGATCGCGTGCTTCTGGTGGAACAGTTCCGGCCCGGGCCTTATGTGCGCGGCGATGACCTGCCCTGGCAGCTTGAACCGATTGCCGGACGGGTAGATGCGGGCGAAACGCCCGAGGCAACCGCCCATCGAGAGGCGCGGGAAGAGGCGGGTCTGACATTGCAGGCCCTGCATGACGTGGCCCATTGCTATGCCTCACCGGGCTGTTCAACTGAGTACTACAACATCTATCTGGGGCTCGCCGACCTGCCCGACGATGTCGCGGGTGTTGCCGGTCTGGAGTCCGAGGCCGAGGATATCCGCTCTTACCTTTTCGATTTCGACACGCTGATGCAGATGGTGGACGACATGCGCATGGTGAACGCGCCGCTGGTTCTGGCGGCGCTATGGCTTGCACGACATCGTGATCGGCTGCGCAAGGTTGCTTGAGTTCCCGCGGTGGGACGCCTACACATCTAGATAAGATTTACAGAAGGGACCGCGCCAATGCGTATTGCTGCCGATCTGGCCGCCGCCGTGGGGAACACCCCGCTTATCCGCCTCAACAAAGCCAGCGAGATGACGGGGTGTGAAATCCTCGGGAAGGCCGAGTTCATGAACCCCGGTCAGTCGGTCAAGGACCGCGCGGCGCTTTACATTATACGGGATGCAATCGCCAAGGGCACCCTGCGCCCGGGCGGCACGATTGTCGAAGGGACGGCGGGCAATACCGGCATCGGGCTGGCGCTTGTCGGGGCCTCGATGGGGTTCAAGACGGTGATCGTAATCCCCGAAACCCAGAGCCAGGAAAAGAAGGATATGTTGCGCCTTGCGGGTGCCGAGCTGGTGCAAGTGCCTGCCGCTCCTTATAAGAATCCGAACAATTATGTTCGGTATTCTGGGCGGCTTGCGGAAGAACTTGCCAAAACAGAACCAAATGGCGCAATCTGGGCCAACCAGTTCGACAACGTGGCCAACCGTCAGGCGCATATCGAAGGCACCGGTCCCGAAATCTGGGAACAGACCGGCGGCAAGGTCGACGGCTTCATCTGTGCGGTTGGTTCGGGCGGGACGCTGGCCGGTGTCGGCATGGCGTTGCAACCCAAGGGCGTCAAGATCGGTCTGGCCGATCCCGAAGGTGCGGGGCTGCTGAAGCTGTATACGGGCGAAGACAACCCCGGCAACTCGATCACCGAAGGCATCGGGCAGGGGCGGATCACCGCCAACCTCGAAGGATTTACGCCCGATTTCTGCTGTCGGATCGCCGATTCAGAAAGCCTGCCCGTAGTTTTCGACATGCTGCAGACCGAGGGCCTTTGCCTTGGCGGGTCGGCCGGCGTGAATGTGGCCGGGGCCATCCGCATGGCCAAGGAAATGGGGCCGGGGCACACGATTATTACCGTGCTGTGCGACTATGGCACCCGCTATCAGTCGAAACTGTTCAACCCCGCTTTCCTCAGGGAAAAAGGACTGCCGTCGCCCGATTGGCTGGGTGATCAGGGGCCGTCCAGCATTCCCGGTGTTTTTGTAGACGGATAAACCGATGCGTGGTCTTCGCCAGTTCCTTCTTGTTGTTGTGCTGCTTGCCCTGACCGGTGTGTCTGTGGCGTTTGCGCAGACCCAGGCGCCAAATTACGAGGAATGGAACAAGACGGTGGTGCGCGCCACCGAAGCGATCGAGGCCGGTCGGGCCTCGGACGCGGCGATGGATACGCTGCGCAACCAGTTGATCGCCTGGCGCGATCGGTTTGCGGAGGCCTCAAGCGGCTACAACGTCTCGGTACAGACACTTCAGGCGCAGCTCAACACGCTGGGGCCGGAACCTGAAGGGGGCGAGCCCGAGGCGATTGCCACCCAGCGCGCGGAAATCAAAATGCGCCTGTCCGAGGCGCGCGCACCCATCTTGAAGGCCGAACTGGCGATGAGCGCGGCGGAAGAGCTGATTGCAGGCATCGACAAGCTGCGTCGCGAACGCCACACCGAGGCACTGCTTGAACGCGGGCCGGTGCCGGTTAATCCCGCCTATTGGGATGATGCCATCGGTACGGTAAGCCGGTCGGTCTCGCATATCATCAGCGAGTTCACCGCAGCCTGGGTTTATGTGCGTCATAGGGATGATTTCAACGCAAACCTGCCGCGTTTCGTGATCCTTCTGGCGCTCGGGATCGTGTTGATCGCGCGCGGGCGAAGCTGGACCGGACGCATTCTTGAACGGGTGCGCAAGGCCAACATGTCCGGCACACGCGATTTCGCGATGCTGGTGCTGTCGCTGGGCACGGTGCTGATCCCGTTGATGGGGGTCTTTGCGCTGACCGAAGCGATTTATGCGACGAACCTTGCCGGGTTGCGAGGCGACCAGATCCTTTCGACCCTGCCTTTGGCGGTGTTCCTGTTGCAGATGTCGGTCTGGATCGGGAACCGCATTTTCCCCGCCAAGGAAGAGGACCAGCGTATCCTGTTTCTGCCGGAACGCCGCCGTCTTGAAGGGCGTACGGACTCGCTGTTGATCGGGATTCTGCTGGCGTTTAATGTTTTGATGGCCGAGATCGCGCGGTTCGACTCTTGGCCGGCCGAGGTGCGTTCGGTCGTGTTCTTCCCGATGATCGTGATCGCGGCCTTGCTGATGCAGCGGATCTCGTCCCTGTTGCTGGCGCATCTGCGCATAGCCAAGGCCGAGCAGGAACAGGGCAGCGGGGCCTATTACCTGCCGTCGATTTCCATCGCGGCGCGGGTGTTCCAGTTTGGCGCGCTGGCGGCGATCGTGCTTGGCGCGCTTGGGTTTTCCAGCGCGGCGGAACAGCTGGCCTTTCCGGCGATTGCCACGGTGCAGTTGCTGGCGTTCATGTTGCTGCTGCACCAGAGCCTGACAGGCGTTGCGCTCAAGGTCACGGGCGTGGGGCAGGAGGGGCGTGAAAAATCCCTCTGGCCGGTGGTGATCGGGTTCTGCCTGTTGATGCTGGCCATCCCCGCGACCCTGCTGATCTGGGGCGTGCGCGTGCAAGAGGTTGTGGATTTCTACCGCCAGATCGGTCAGGGCATGCGGGTGGGGGATGTGCGAATTTCCCCGCGTGAAATCCTGATTTTCTTCCTCGTGTTCGGGGCCGGTGTGGTCATTACGCGCTTGATGCAGTCCACGCTGAAAAACACCGTCCTTCCAAAAACCAAGCTGGATATCGGCGGGCAGAACGCCGTGGTGTCCGGTGTCGGTTATGTCGGGATTTTCCTCGCCTCGCTGATCGCGATCAACAACACCGGCATCGACCTCGGGTCCATTGCGCTGGTGGCTTCGGCCCTGTCGGTCGGGATCGGTTTTGGCCTGCAAACGATCGTGTCGAACTTTGTCAGCGGGATCATCCTGCTGGTGGAACGCCCGATTGCCGAGGGTGACTGGATCGAGGTGAACGGCCAGATGGGTTATGTGCGCAATATCTCGGTACGCTCAACCCGGATTGAAACCTTTGACCGTACTGATGTGATCGTGCCCAACGCCGACCTGGTGGCGGGCACGGTGACGAACTATACCCGTGGCAACACTGTGGGCCGGGTGATCGTGCCAGTCGGTGTCGCCTATGGCACCGATCCGCGCAAGGTCGAGGAAATCCTGCTCAAGGTGGCCAAGGCGCACCCGATGGTTCTGGCCGTGCCGCCGCCCTATGTGGTGTTTCAGGGGTTCGGCGCCAGTTCGCTTGATTTTGAAATCCGCGCTATCCTGCGGGATGTGAACTGGGTGCTGTCGGTCCGCTCGGAAATGAATTACGAAATCGCGCGCCTGTTCAAGGAAGAGGCGATCGAGATCCCGTTCCCGCAGCAGGATATCTGGCTGCGCAACCCGGACAGCCTGAACCCCCAGCAGCGCGCCGAACCGGTTGAGCCTTCGGACGACACAGAGACCGAAACCGATCAGGGCGCACCGGACACGTCCGGCGGGGCCCCCGGAGGACAAGACACATGACGCACCCCCTTTTCCGCGACGACGCCTATCTGCGCGAGAGCACGGCAACCGTAACCGACCTGACGCCCGAGGGCGGGATTATCCTTGATCAGGCGCTGTTCTACCCGACCGGCGGCGGTCAGCCAGGCGACAGCGGCGCGTTGTCCTGGGGCGGGGGGCATCTGCCTATCGCGACCACTGTGAAGGGCGACGCTGACGCCATCATCCTTGTCCCGGCCGCGCCCCAGCCCCTGCCGGCTGTGGGCACCAAGGTGACGCAGAGCCTCGACTGGGAACGACGCCACCGCCACATGCGCATTCACACGGCGCTCCACCTGTTGTCGGTCGTGATCCCTTTGCCGGTGACGGGCGGAGCCATCACCGCCGAAAAAGGGCGGCTGGATTTCGACATGCCCGAGGCCCCCGAGGACAAAGAGGCGCTGGCCGCAGCTCTGAACGACCTGATCGAGCGGGACCTGCCGGTCAGCGAGAGCTGGATCACCGACGAAGAACTGGCCGCCAATCCCGGCCTCGTGAAAACCATGTCCGTGAAACCGCCGATGGGATCGGGGCGCGTGCGTCTGGTCAGCATCGGGCAGGGCGCCCAGCAGATCGACCTGCAACCCTGTGGCGGCACCCATGTGGCCCGTACAGCCGAAATCGGGCGCATCCGCATTGGCAAGATCGAGAAAAAGGGGCGTCAGAACCGACGCGTGAACCTGTTTCTGGACGATTGAAAGGCGCGCCTGACCGCCGGTGCACGCGCCTTTTCTGCGTGGCGTGGGCCGTCAAATTTCTGGCTGAAACCCATCTCTGGCGCTTGAGCCTTCGACCCCGCGCACAAGCGGGCTTTAGGGGCGTGTAGATATACCAAAGATGGAAGAAAAACCGGCTTGGTATCCCGTGAAAAGTGGCAGAAAAGTCGACGCGATCGGGCGTCGGTCTGGCACGAGAATCACTTTATTGGGAATTTTGGGATTATTTGCATTTTTACGTCATCTTTTCTCGGGGTAACTAACTGAACTTTATAAGGTTTTCCCCTCATTGGTGTGACGCGCATTGGCGTAAATCCCAAATTCTGGCGAAATGGCGCCTGCTGCCCGGTTCGACGTTATTTTTCCGTTTAGGCAAAAAAATCAAAAAACTGATTATGTTTTTTCTGAGGCCAAATCCACTGTTTCAGGCAATTCAGGCGCGGCAACTGAAGCGGGTTCTTGCGCGCTTGTGGGAAAATTCCGAGAAGTTTCAGTGAGTTTGCAGATATTCCGGAAGCCCAATATTTTATGGTAGAAATGTGGCAAGCCGCATCTTTTCTTTAAGAGAAAGCGCCATTTTTCAGGGGTATCCTGCGGCTGTTGCCAGCTGCATGCGAAATACTGTCAAGGAAAAAGTTAACAAACCTTTATGACGTTAACGCCTCGTTAATGCCTGTTGACAAACGCCAGATATCTTTCTTTGCTCGTTAACGTTGTATCAAGAGACCGTCAATTTTTGGTCTTTTATTTCTTTATCTGGGGGAGCGGATGACATTTTGTTCTTTCGCCGGTGACCCCGAAGTGTGTGTTGTTTTGGGTCACCACGAAATCGGCCGCCATTTCGGCCTGAATCGTGATCTCAACGGGTGCTCTGCGCCCGCGATCCTGTCCGTGCCCTCGGGTATTTCCCAACAGATCCATCTTGCCGCGCCTGATGCGCGTCGCGCTGTCGCCAATCGGCGTCTGTCTCAATCCAATCTCGTGAAATTCTAGTCCCGGAGAAAATCATGCCTGTAGCCATCTTTACCGTCACCACCAACCTGACCAATGATCTGGTCAACGAGTCCCACGCAGGGACGCTTGCGAACCTGTCGATTACAGGGGACGGACAGCTGCAGTTGATCGTGCAATTCGATCAGTCGATGAATACACAGGCGGCGGTCACGCCGGTCATCAGTTTTCCGGGCGCGACCAGCGACCTGACCAGCTCGATTGCTCTGGACACTGGCTATTGGCAGACGACCACGAACCCGAACGACACCTACGTGTTTGTCTTTGACGTGCTGGATGCGGATGTTGATCTTGTTGGGGTGGATATCGAAATTTCGAATGCGCGCAGCCTGATCGGGGATGATCTGGCCGACACCACCGTTTCGGACGTATTCGACATTGACACCCTGATCCCCGATGTGCCCGGGACGGCACCGGATCTGACCGATGGCACCGACCTGGGCAACAACACGACCGATGACCTGACCAGCGACAACACCCCCACCTTCACTGTGACCCTGCCGGGATCGGGTCTGGAAGCGGGCGACATCGTACAGCTGGTGTCGGGCGGGACGATTTACGCCGAGTATGAAATTGACGGAATGGAAGGCGCCACCGTCGATATCACGGTCGGCAGCACCGTTGCCGGTAGCAGCAGCTCCGTCGAGGCCACCCTGCCGGAGACTGTCACGACCCTGACCGTCGACTTCCTTGACAACGCGGGCAACACCCGCGCGGGGTCTGCGTCGATTGACGTGGATGTGGATGTCACCGCCCCCACTGTCGTGTCGATGACTCTGGACGATACCAGTCTTATTTCGGGTGAGTCCGCGACCCTGACCGTGGTCTTCAGCGAAGCGGTCGAGAACCTCAACGCTGCCGATTTCTCTGTCGATAGTGGTACCATTTCGGAACCCGTATCCACTGATGGTGGCACGACATGGACGGCTATATTCTCGCCCGCAACTGACACGCAGGCGCCGGTCAATGCGATCGCGCTGAACACCACCTATAACGACCTTGCCGGAAACACCGGGACAAGTGCGTCTACCGCCAACTATGCCGTTGATACGCTGTTGCCGACCGTGACCGACGTCAGCATCAGCGACCCGTTGATCAACGAGGCCGACGCCGAAGGGGGCATGACACCGGTCACGATCACGGTGACTTTCTCGGAAGACATGGACCAGACGGTGGACCCAACGGTTGCCCTGAACGGGGCCGGTGCCAACAATACCCTGTCCGCGACAGGGGGCAGCTGGACCAGTGCGACGACCTATGAGGTCAGCTATCTCGTGCTCGACAACAATGTGGAGGTGCCCAGCATATCGGTCGACGTTCTGAGCGCACGGGACGTGGCAGGCAATGTCATGACCAACGTGTTGAGCCGTCCGATCGATAATCCAAGCGAGATTGACACACTGGCGCCGACAGCGTCGATCACGCTCGATACCGAGATCACAGCCGATGACATCGTGAACTCGGCGGAGTCGTCGGGCCTCATCGACATCTCGGGCATCGTCGGCGGCGATGTTCAGGACAATGACACGGTGACGCTGACCGTGGATGGCAGTGTCGTTGGCACTGGTCTGGTATCCGGCGGAGCGTTCACGATTCTTGTGGACGGCATGACTCTGGCGGCAGCGACAAGCCCTGAAATCACGGCTTCGGTCACGACGTTTGACGCAGCGGGCAACAGCACGACCGTGACGGATACGGAAACCTATTCGGTTGATTTGCGCGCCGATGATCCGGCGGATCTGAACGTCACTTCGACCATGGTTGCCGATACCTTTGTGAACGCGGCCGAGCGGGCAGCCTTCGAATATGTTGTGAATGGTATTGATGGGGACGCGACTGCGACCGTGACCTTCTCGAACGGGGTAGAGAGCGACATCACCGCCACCTTCACCGATGTCGATAACGGCACTCTCCAAACCATCGACCTTTCGGCCTTGACCACCGATGGCCCCCTGACCGTGACGGTCGAAGCCACGGACATCGCAGGCAATACCGATAGCGGCACCGGATTCTCTGCAACGCTGGATACCACGGCGGATGCAGGCGGTGACGTGGCTGTGCTGCTGAGCGGTGATGAATCCGGTTCCACCATTTACGTGAATGACAGCGATGATGGTAGTCGCCTAGACTTTACCATCACTGGAATGGATGATCCTGCGGATGTTGCAACGGTGACCCTCACAGATTCCGTGGGAACCTCGCAATCCTATTCCTATACCGGTGCAAATCCCGGGCCGCATCTGGTTGATCTTTGGAATCTCGGTTTTGCGGACGGTGTGGTAACGGCGACCGTGTCCGTGACAGATGCTGCAGGCAATACCGCGACAGGTACGGGTGACACGATCATCCTTGATTCTGATGGTGATGTCGGAGACGATTTCGCCATCACGATCAACGACACGGATGGTCTGCTCAGCAACGCAGAACTCGGCTCGGTCAGCTTTACCATCACCGGTGTTGATCCGGATGTATCTGCAGGCGCGAGCGCCGAGTTCTTTGCCGGCGGCCAAACTGTCTCGGTACATAACCTTGGTAATGGTACCCACACCGTCGATCTGTCATCTCTGCCGGACGGGCCCCTTCATGCCTCTGCTTACCTGGTGGATGACGCCGGGAACGATGCAATTAGCGCTAATGACACCTCGGTCATCGACACCACCGCCGATGTGGGCGGTGACGCAACGGTCGTTATCAATGACGGCGACAGCCTTGTCAGCCAGGCAGAGAGTGGCGCGGTCAGCTATACCGTGAGCGGCCTTGACGCGGATGCCACCGCCACCGTGCGCTTTACCGACGGGTACACCAACGTAGATGTTGCGGTGACGGCAAACGGCACCTTCACCAACGCTGATCTCAGCACCCTTATGGATGGTCCGATCACGGCCAGCCTTCTGATTGGTGATGCCGCAGGAAACTCGGCCAACGGAACCCCGGACAGCACTACGCTGGATACCACGGCCGACCTGAACGCGGATCTCACGGTTGCGCCCGACACCGGCTATGACGTCATCAACAACGCCGAAAGCGGGATGGCGACCTTCGTGGTCAGCGGTCTGGATACGGCGGATGCGACTGGCATTATTACCATCACCGACAGTCTTGGTGGCTCTGTGCAATCCGGTCCCATCTCTGACAATGGGACTGTGATGGTTTCTGTGTCCACGCTGGCAGACGGGGCGCTGACCATCACTCTGGATGTGACAGATGCCGCGGGCAACACCGCACAGGCGACCTCGTCGGCCACGCTCGACACCACAGCAGACGTGGCGGATGGCGCTGGGGCCGATGCGCCGCTTGCGGTTGTGGTGGATGACGCCAACGGCCTGATCAACGCGGCCGAATTCGGCAGCGTTTCTTTCACCGTCAGCGGTGTGGATGGCGATATTCCGGCGGGCGCAACCGTGACCTTCAGCGACTCGGATTCGCCAGCCAATGAAGTTGAAGTCACTGGTTTGGCCAATGGCAGCCACACCGTCAACCTTGCGGGACTGATCGACGGACCTTTGACCGTCACGATCGAGGTGACCGATGCGGCGGGGAACACCGCGACCGGAACGCCGGATACCTCGGCCACGATCGACACCACGGCCCCCGACGCCCCGATCATCACCGGCTTTGACCATGACACCCAAGGCACCGGCATCAATGATGCGACGCCGACGATCAACGGCACCGGTGAAGCGGGTGCCACCGTCACGGTGACCTATACCGTGGACGCCGGGTCCGGAGCGGGTGCCCCCATGACCATCGCAGAGACCGCAGTGGTCGACGGCATGGGGCAATGGACCATCACCCCAAGCGCCTCTCTGGTTGCGCTCTTCGAAGGCGAACAGACCCTGTCCTTTACCGCGACGCAAACCGATCCGGCGGGCAACACGAGTGCGGCCTCTATGGCCTCGACGCTTTACCTCGACTTTGCGCCGGAATTCATCGACGTCACACAGGACGCGGGCACCGCGACCGAACTGGCGGATTCCGTCTCTCCCCCGGAGAGTGGCCTGTCAGAAACGTCAGGTGTGCTGACCTTTGAGGATATCCCCAGCGGCCAGACTTATGGTATCGGCATTTCACCGAACGGGGCCCCCTTTATCGGCACGTTCGAAGCGGGTATTTCCGACGGTACGCTGACCGACACCCAAGGCTCGGTCGAGTGGACCTTTGAAGTCGACAATGCCCTGATTGACAATCTGGCCGTGGGCGAGAGCATCGTCCAGACCTACAACCTGACCCTGATCGACGGCGGAGGGCTGGGGGATGCCAGCGATCCGCTGACCGTGACGGTGACCATCGAAGGCACCAATGACGCGCCGCAGATCACCGTGACAGCAACCGAAGATCAGGCCGCAGTCACCGAAACCAACTTGCCCCTGATCGCCACCGACACCTTGGCCGTGTCGGATGTGGACACCAGCGATACTGTCACCGCGACAAGCAGCTTCCAGTCGTCGGTTGGCGATGCCGGAACCCTGGACCCGATGGATTTCGATGGCATGTTCTCGGTCACTGCCGGTGATGTCATCGGCGACATGGCAACCACCGGAAATATCGTCTGGACCTTCAACAGCGGGATGGAGGCGTTTGATCATCTGAATGCCACCGAAACCCTGACGCTCAACTTCCTCGTGACGGCCACGGATACCCAGATGGCGACTGATACGCAGGTGGTGACCATCACGATCACCGGCACCAATGACGCCCCGACTCTGTCTGCCGGCACGGGTGCGGCTGTTGAAGACGGCCCAACCGTCAATGTGAGCCTCGCGGCGCTTGCAAATGATCTGGATGCCGAAAATGACGGCACGAACCTGACCTACAATGTGGTGACCCAGCCTGGCGAAGGCTCGGCCACGATTGTCGGCACCGATCTGGTGTTCGATCCGGGCAACGATTTCCAGGACCTGTTTTTTGGGGAAACCCGTGACGTGACCGTGCGGGTCAGTGCGACCGATGCAGAGGGGGAGTCCGTCGAAAATGACGTGGTCATCACCGTCACTGGCGTGAATGACGATCCGACCCTCGGCGCTGGCACGATGAATGCCACCGAAGGTGATACCGGTGGCGTGACCCTCGATATTTCGACCCTTGCGGATGATATCGACAA